>JBKPDF010000100.1:0-27283 GCA_046727735.1 Pseudomonadota bacterium
CGGTCGGCGTGCCCGGAGGCGTCGCAGGCACCGCCGGCGCCGGTGCCGTGGAGCCGATTGGTGCGGGCGGTCGCGGCGGCGTGAACGCCGGGTCCGCCGATTGCGCGTGCGCTTGCTGCGCGATCAGCCCGGCCGCAGCAGCGAGCGCTGCCCGCCGGCAGCAGCGGCCGGCCGTCCCCTGTCCCCGCACGCCCATGTTCCCGGTTTATCGTTGCAATGTTGGCATTTTCAAGCCGCAGGCCGGTTTGTCAGCGCGCAACCCCTGTGATACGCGCACCCGCATTCCGGCAGCGGCGGTCGCGCGGCGGCAGGTTCGTTGTTGCTGAAGCGAAGCCGCAACGCCTCCACGCGCCGCGCGCGCATCCCGCATCGGAACCAAGATGGCGGAAGCCCTCGATCTGCTCAGGACGCGACGCTCGGTGAAGCCGGCCGATCTTGCGCCCCCCGGACCGACCGCGGCCGAACTCGACACCTTGCTCGGCATCGCTTCCCGCGTGCCCGACCACGGCAAGCTTGCGCCGTGGCGCTTCATCGTTTTTGCCGGGGACGCAAGGCTCAAGGCAGGCGAGGCAATCGCCGCAACCTTTCAAGCCGATCACCCGGACGCCAAGCCCGAGGAGATCGCGTTTGAGCGCGTGCGCCTTGCTCGGGCTCCGCTCGTGATCGCGGTGATCAGCCGCGCCGCGCCGCACGTGAAGATTCCCGAATGGGAGCAAGTGCTTTCCGCGGGAGCGGCCGCGATGAATCTCGTCAACGGCGTCTACGCGCTCGGCTATGCGGCGAGCTGGATCACCGAATGGTACGCTTATGATCGGCGTGTACTCGCGGCGCTGGAGATCGCCGAGCACGAGCGCATCGCCGGGTTCGTGCACATCGGGACGCCGATGCGGCCTCCGGAGGAACGGCGACGTCCCGCGCTTGCGGAGATCGTCACCTCCTACCGATCCTGAAGGAAGCGCATGTTCTACACGACCGACGCCAACGATCACGGCCTGCCGCACGATCCGTTCATGGCCATCGTCGCACCGCGTCCGATCGGCTGGATCAGCTCGATCAGCCGCACCGGCGCGGTCAATCTCGCACCCTATTCGTATTTCAACGGCGTCTCGAGCCGCCCGCCGGTGGTCTGCTTCTCGAGCGAGGGGCGCAAAGACTCCGTGACATTCATCGAGGAGACCGGAGAATTCGTCTGCGACATCGCGACTTGGGACTTGCGGGCCGCGATGAACGTCACGTCGGCTCCGTTTCCGCGCGGCGTCGATGAACTCCGCGCGGCCGGCCTCACACCGGCGCCCTGCCGGCTGGTGCGGCCGCCGCGGGTCTCCGAAGCCCCGTGCGCGATGGAGTGCCGAGTGCTGCAGACCGTCTCGCTCCGTGACGTCGGCGGCAGGGACATCGACCGGCATGTGGTGTTCGGTCAGGTGCTGGGCGTGCACATCGACGACCGTTTCCTTGTCGGCGGCCGCCTCGATACCGCGGCGATGCGGCCGATCGCGCGCTGCGGTTACGACGAGTATTCCGTGGTCGACGGCGTGTTCCGCATGACGCGGCCGCGCATATCCGAGCCGGTCGCGCGCGCCGAGTCGCAGGTGGTCGAAAGGCAGCCGCGGCGTCGCGCTCGGCCGTTTCGCGGGATCGGTTCGGGTTCGACCCCCGGGCCCGACGGAACGTTGTACAAGCACGAACGTTGTTTTATGCGCGCCGAGCAGGCGAAGTGGCCGCGGCCGATGGCATCCCGCCATCGTCGTGACATCGCGTACAGTTCATCTGCGAACTTCACCATGAGAGCCCGTCGCGCTTGTCAAAGAGGCGCGCGGGCTTCATGATTCCGGGCTGAAGGTCATGATTCAGGCGCTTAACAAAGGTCGGCTGCCTTGCTGGATTTTTTGACCGGTCGCAAGAACGGGGACCGAGCCGAGACCGCGGATCCGGATGCGCTCCCGCCGCGGCGGCCGACGATCGGGCTCGCGCTCGGCGGCGGCGCGGCGCGCGGGTTTGCTCACATCGGCGTGATCCGCACCCTGGTGAGCAAGGGACTGGCGCCGGACGTGATCGCCGGCACCTCGATCGGCGCCGTCGCCGGCGGCTGCTACGCGGCCGGCCAGCTCGACGGCTTCGAGCAATGGGGCCGCAGCCTGACCTCGCGCAGCATCCTGAGCTATCTCGACATCAACTTGTCCGGGTCCGGACTCATCTGGGGGCGACGCCTGGCGGACCGGCTCGAGCGCGCGCTCGGCAAGCTCGCGATCGACGACCTGCCGGTGCGGTTTGCGGCGATCGCCACCGAGATCGGCACCGGTCACGAGATCTGGCTCACCAGGGGCCGGTTGGCCGACGCGTTGCGCGCGTCCTACGCGCTGCCCGGGATTTTTTCCCCGGTGCAGATCGGCGGGCGATGGCTCGTGGACGGCACGCTGGTCAATCCCGTGCCGGTCGCGGCGGCGCGGGCGCTCGGCGCGCGCCTCGTCGTCGCCGTCAACCTCAATGCCGACCTGTTCGGGCGCGGCATGACGATTTCGAGCCACGGGTCCGACGTCGCCGACCAGCCGCTGCAGCCCGCGATCCGCCGCTACCGCGGCTTGCGCAGCCTGTTCGGTGCCGAGCAGATCGTCAAACGCCAGTACCTCGGCGGGCCGGGGCGGCCCGGCATCTCCACGGTGATGATCGAGGCTTTCAACGTGATGCAGGATCGGATCGCGCGCTCGCGGCTCGCCGGCGATCCGGCCGACGTGATGATCAATCCACAGCTCGGCCGCATCGGCTTGTTCGAATTTCACCGCGCCCAGGAAGCGATCGAGCTGGGTGCCGAGGCCGCCGAGCGCGCGCTCGAGCCGCTCACCGAAGCGATCGCCGCGCTCGCTTCCGCCTGAGGCCGGCTGCCGTTTCGCTGCCCAGGCGAGCGCCACGCCTCGCGATGTCACGCGGTGAGGATGTATTCTTTCAGCGCGTTCGACTCGTGCTCCATCTCTTCCACCCTGAACTTGACGATGTCGCCGATGGAGACGAGGCCGGCCAATCTACCGCGGTCGATGACCGGCAGGTGCCGGAATTTTCCCTTGGTCATGCGTTCCATCAGCGCGGCGACGGTGTCGGACTCCGCGCAGGTGACGACTTTGCGCGTCATCACTTCTGCGACCGGCTCCTCCAGCGCCCCCGGCCCGCGCTGGGCGAGCGCGCGCACGATGTCGCGTTCGGACAGGATGCCAGCGACCTGCGCATCGGGGCCGACGACCACGACGGCACCGATGCGATGCTCGGCGAGCGTCTTCACGGCGCCCGAGAGCGTGACACTCGGTTCGATCGTGAAGACGTCGTTTCCTTTGCGGGACAAAATGGCTTTGACCGTCATGGGCAGCCTCCCTGCGGCGGACGGCCAACGAAGGTACAGGATCGTGCGTCGCCCGCGTGCGCGCGTTACGAACCTGCGACCGTTCGATACCAGCCGCCTGCCCTCATGATCGGACGCAACGCGGCGATCGACAAGCCCGTTCCGGGCCATGCCGATCAATTCTGCCCGCTCCCGTTTTCCGAGGAAAAAGGCTGCGTTCCGCCATCGTTCGTTTGCTGGGCGCCGATCGGGTCGAAGGCGGCAAACGCGAACAGGCCGGCCAAAAAACCTCCCAAATGCGCTTGCCAGGCGACCGGCTGCCCGCCATCGAGCAGCGGCAGCGAAGAAATCCCGAACAGCAGGTTGAGGCCGAACCAGACGGCGAGGAACGCCAGGATCCTGGGATCGCGCAACGCGGCCGAGAGCGGCGCGGCCGGCACTCGATCGGGCGTTCCCTCGCGAGAGCCCCAGAGGTCGAGCGGACCGCCCGGCTGGAACACGAAACGGATCGCGCCAGCCATGAATCCCGAAATCGCCGCCGAAGCTCCGACCATCGGCGCCGGTTCCCCCGGATGGGTGAGGAGATGGGCGAGCGCTCCGGCGGCCGCCGTTACCGCAAAGAACATCAGGAACCGGAGGGTGCCGAACCTGCGGGCAATCGGCGTTCCGAACGCGAGCAGCCAAACCGCGTTCAGGCCGACGTGCAGCCAGCTTCCGTGCAGGAGCGCATAGGTGAGGAACGTCCACGCGTCGGCCGCAAGGCCGCCCGGATACGCTGCATCGCCGAGCGGGCCGGGATCGTAGCGGGCCGGGATGAAGGCGAACCATGCCAAGAGGACGTTGCCGGCCGATTCCGGCAGCAGAAAGTCTTGGACGGCTTGCACCAGAGCGAGCACCGCGACCGTCGTCGCGACCACGCCCGGTACGTTGAACACCGGTTCGGAATGAGATTGCAAAAACCACCGTCCGTCGGTTGCGCCCCGCGCTCAGATAGGCCGCAGACCTCGCACCGGCAAGCAGCGCCGACAGCGAGCTCGGCGCTGCGCATCGGCCCAGGCACGCGTCCTCGGCCGGGACTCGATCACCTCGAGCTTCGCGCGTGGCGGCACGTCGGCGCCGCCGAGGCGCGGCGCCTGCGGCGTCTCGTATCGGGATCGCGCCCCTTCGTCGGCCATGACGGCGGGCCCTCCCGGCCAGCCGAGGCCGCTGATCGCGCAACCGAATCGGCGAAAGCTAACGGCCCCTTAACCACGTCGGCATAAACTCGGCGGACCGGCCAACCAGGCGTCCGATCCGTGCAGAAGCTTCTCGACGTCCTCCCGCTCAATGACGAGCGACGCCGGTTCCAGCGCGTGCGCGTCAATCTGCTGGGGCGCTACATGCTCGCGGATCGGCGGGAATTCCCCTGCCAGGTGGTCGACATGTCGCCCGGCGACATCGCCGTCGAGGCGCCGGTGACCGGCGAGCCCGGCCAGCGCATCGTCGCCTATATCGACCATCTCGGCCGCATCGAGGGCACCATCACGCGGGTGTCGCCGACCGGCTTCGCCATGTCGATCTCGGCGACGGCACGCAAGCGCGACAAGCTCGCGGCCCAGCTCACCTGGCTCGCCAACCGGCACATTCTCGAACCGCCGGACGATCGCCAGCAGGAGCGCAAGGTGTCCCGCAATCCGCGCTCGGTCGTGACGATGCCGAACGGCACGTCGGTGACGTGCCAGATCGTCGACCTGTCGCTGTCCGGCGCCGCGGTCGAGACCGCGACAGTGCCGCCGATCGGCGCGCTCGTCACGCTCGGCAAGACGCCGGGCCGCGTCGTTCGCCACGTCGAGGGCGGTTTCGCCGTCGAGTTCACGCGCCTGCAGCACCCGGATTTCTTGGAAGAGAACGTCGCCAGCCCGTGAAATTTCCGCGCGGCAGCCGCGGCGAGGTTCTTGCCTATCGATTCAAACCTGTCATTCCGGCGCCTCGCCGGCGGCGGCGAATATTTCGGCGCGTCGATCGCTTCAATTTTATCGATCGCGTTAGCGGCATCTCAAATATTTGCTGCCGCCGAATATCTAAAAATGTCGCGATCAACTTAGCGGCGATGCAAATGCTTTGTGCGAGACAGGGCCCCAACGAACCGGGAGGGGTCCATCATGCAAGGCTGTTGGCGGGCGATCGTACGCCTGAGCTGGATTGCGGCATTCGCGATCCTCGCCGGGCCGCGGCCCGGCGCGGCGCAGGAGCAGCTGCTCTACGCGTCGATCGGCGAGGTCACGCGCCCGCCGATCGGATGGGTCGAGTTCTGCGCCGAGCACGCGAGCGAATGCGATGTCTTGCCGAGCGAGCCGCGCAGCGTGCTGCTCACGCCGCGGCTGTGGCGCGAGCTCGTGCGCGTCAACCAGACGGTCAACACCACCATCAAGCCGATGACCGACCTCGACCATTACGGGGTCGTCGAGAAATGGGCGTACCCGGACGACGGCTACGGCGATTGCGAGGACTACGTCCTGCTCAAGCGCCGCATGCTGATGGACGCCGGCTGGCCGCGCTCGGCACTGCTGATCACGGTGGTGCGCGAGCACAACGGCGACGGCCACGCAGTGCTCACGGTCAAGACCGACCGCGGCGATTTCGTGCTCGACAATCAGAACGAGGCGATCGTGCTGTGGTCGGAGTCGGCCTACCGCTTCGTCAAGCGGCAATCGCAGTCCGATCCCAATCTGTGGGTCTCGCTCGGCGACCCGCGCCCGTCCACCGCGACGGCGACGTCGCGCTGATTCGAAAAGGAACGAGCTCCGCGGATCCGGTCACGTCCCCACCCCTCCCCGTCCCCAGATCGGGTCCGCGCGCGGCCGGCCTCCCCCAGGGCCGGCCGCACTCTTTGCAAAACTCAGAAAACTAGGGCGTGGACTCATTAACGCGCAGCCACAGCCGTATTGATGCGAGTTGTACGAAGGCCAGATAGTTCGCGGCGAGCTTATCATAGCGCGTCGCGACCCGCCGACACTGTTTGATCTTATTGAAGAACCGTTCAACCAGGTTGCGGGCTCGGTAGAGATGCGGGCTGAAGCAGATCGGCTCGTTGCGATTGCTTCTCGGCGGTATATTGGCCCAAGCGTGCCGCTTTGTGACGAGTGCTCTGATCCAATCGGCGTCATAGCCTCGGTCCGCCAGCAACATTGATTCCCTTTTCAGCCGAGACAGAAGACTGCCTGCAAGTCGATTGTCGTGCGCCTCACCGGCTGTCAGCGCGAGCCGCACCGGAAGCCCGTTGGTATCCACGACCCATGAATCTTGCTGGTCAACCCGCCTCGTGACCGGCCCATTGACTGTCTTCTATTCCGAGTGATGCAGGCGCCGTGCTGATGCACGCGGACGATAGACGTGTCGATCATCTGCACCGCAGCGTCATGGGCGCCTGCTAGCGCATTCATAATCCGCCTCCAGACGCCTGCCCGCCGCCAGCGAACGAAGCGATTGTAGCAGGTGGTATAGGGACCAAAACCGTGCGGCAGGTCCCGCCAAGGCGCCCCGGATCGCAACACCCAAAAGATGCCGTTGAGAACACGGCGGTCGTTCACCCGTGCTACGCCACGCGGCTTGTTCGGCAGCATGGGCTTCATGGCGGCCCATTCGTGGTCGGTAAGCTCATAGCGCATGATTCGAAACTCCCCAGTTTGGGAGCTTGAATCACAGGCGTGCGGCCAAGCTCAACGCGCCTTCTATCCCCAGTGTCAGGTCCGCTTTCAGGGCGAAGCGGACAGGAATCGGCAGGCAAAACCGGTCGGATCGGTCGAAAATGGACCCATTTCGACTGTTTTCGAGGCTGATTTTGTTTTAGAACGCCTGGATGAGACGTTTGACGAGTTGAACCTACCGACCCCACGCCTTATCTACGAGCAGATATGGAACGATGAAGTCGCCGACACGCCGATCTCAGCGTGTGTGCGGAGGATTAAACCAGCGACATCGCTTCAATTTCCGTTCGTAGCATCCCGCGGATGTCGCTCGATCGGCGATTCGCGATTCAGAGTAGCCGGCGAAGAGCCGGCGGTCGGCAACCAAAGCTACTGAGCTCGGCAGGGCCAGGGCGAAAGTTGAACAATGGCTGAAATCAACTCTCACCCACTTCTGGCGACCTACACCGTGGCGGTGTGGGACGTTTTGTGCTCAGGCACTTGCAGGCACAAAAGTGACGAGGAGTGCCTCACCACAACGCACCTCGTGTTTCCTTATCGCGGCATCTTCGTCCATCATATGGGTCAGGCCGAGACAGTCGCGGAAGCGAATCAGGTGGTGTTCTTTAATGAAAGTGAACCTTATCGAGTCAGCCATCCTATTGAAGGCGGCGATGCGAGTCTGTCGATCGGAATCGATGAACAGACGCTGTTAGAGCTCGTGCCTGCCGACTTCCTCCAAACCAAAGATCGAACCCTTTTCAACCGACCTCGTATGCGCATCGATGCGCGAGCACAGTTGCTCGCGGCACTTGTGCGTCATCGTCTCGCCCGCGGGATAACCGAGACTCTTGAAGCGGAGGATTTGATCCTTTCGTTGGTAAGCCGCGCCCTGGGGAAGCGCACATCGTACGCCGCATCCGGCAGCGTAGGGCGGCAAAAACTGGTGGACCGCGCTAAACTTGTGCTTTCTTCAGATCTTGGACGCCGATGGACGTTGGCTGAGATTGGCAGCGCCGTCGGCGTCTCGCCGGTCTATCTCACTCAGATGTTCCGGCAAGTCGAGGGTCTGCCGCTTTACCGTTATCAACTCCAATTGCGGCTCGCCCGGGCGCTTGACCTGCTTGATGATTGTTCCGATTTGACGGGCTTGGCGCTCGACCTCGGTTTTTCAAGCTACAGCCATTTCAGTACCGCATTTAAGCAGGCTTACGGCCTTACGCCCTTGGCGTTTCAACACTCCTCTCGACTTTCCTGAAGTTGGCCGACCGCCGAACGTAAGATCGCTAAAGATTATGGTAGAGCCGGCACTCTCCTTCCGGTCTTCTCCGCGCGCAACGTCTCGCCGTTATTGCAAGGAGGGGGCATCATGAGTGCCTTTGCCGGAGGATGTGCTTGCGGACGCATTCGATATGAGTGCAGCGAACAGCCAATAGTTCAGCTTATCTGTCACTGTCGAGATTGCCAGCGAGCGAGTGGAAGCGCCTTCGCGGCAGTGCTTGCCGTGCCGAGTGATCGATTAAAATTCAGCGGGAGCGAACTCAAATACCATTCCCTCAAAGCAGATAGCGGCAGAACGATGCGGCGAGGCTTCTGTAGGGAGTGCGGATCGCCGGTATCGATTCGCAGGCCTGAGACGCCTCTTATTGAATTTTTGCAGGCCGCGAGCCTTGACGATCCTTCTAAATTCCATCCGACCTGCGAAGTATGGGTTTCAAGCGCCTACCCCTGGCACACCATTCATTCCGCCACACAAAAGTTCGACCAAAATCCCGCGGCGGAAGCCGTTCGTGGACCTATTGAGGCGTACTTCGCGGCTAGGGCGCAGGCAGCGCCCCAAAGATGATCAAACTCGCAGACCTTCGATACCGGATTTTTGCTGCAGAGCTCATGTCACCAATTGCCGATGCACGTTGGCTGAGATTGGCAGCGCCGTCGGCGTCTCACCGGAGGAGCTTCGGGGATTGGCAAAGAGGTCGCGACGCGGTTCGTCGCCGAGAGCGGCCTAGTTGTCATTAATGGTCGCGATCGTGCCAAGGCCGAGGCGGGCGCGCGCGCTATCGACCCGACGAGCAAGCGTGCCGCCGTACATGTTGGCGACATTGCCTTGCCGGCCACCGGAGCCAGCCGTCGTGAACACTGCGATCGATCGGTTCGGTCGGCTCGACGTGCTGTTCAACAACGCCGGCATGTTCGCGCCGAAGCCGTTTCTGCAGGTCGATGAGGTTGAGTATGACCGCTTTGTCGACGTGATCCTCAAAGGCAAATTCTTCGCCGCGCAAGCCGCCGCGAAAGCCATGAAGGACTTTGGGCGTGGCGGCGCGATTGTGCAGACAGGTTCCATGTGGGGCCTCCAGGCGATCGGAGCGACTCCTTCCGCTCCGTATTCGGCTGCGAAAGCCGGTGTGCATGCGCTGACCAAGAACCTCGCGATCGAGCTCGCGCCTTACCAGATACGGGTGAACGCGATCGCGCCCCGTATTATCGAGGCGCCGGTGTTCAATACCTTCCTGACTCCTGAGCAGGTGGCTGCCGCGCTGCCGACCTTCAACGCGGTGCACCCGCTCGGCCGCAACGGTCAGCCGGCAGACGCAGCGGAAGCGCTATTGTTCCTCGCATCCGATCAGGCGAGCTTCATCACCGGCGTGGTCCTGTCGGTCGACGGCGGCATCATGGCCGGCCGTCAGTGATCATCCGAACATGAGTCGCGGCATCCCATGATGGGTCGATGCGGCCAGATCCCCGGTGTCGAAAGGAAGGACCTGATGTACCACGAAGCTGTTTCACAGTGCACGCAAATGCTGAAAAATATCGAGACTTGGCTCGACAAGGCTGAGAAGCATGCGGCGGCCAAGAAGTTCGATGTCAATACTCTGATGACGGATCGCCTTGCACCGGACATGAAACCTTTCATCTACCAGGTCCAAAGCGCTTGCGACTACGTCAAAGCCGCCGCGGCTTGGCTTTCGGGACAGGTGCCGCCCAAGCACGAGGACAACGAGCAGACGATCGGTGATGCGCGCGCCCGCATCCGGAAGACTGTCGCTTTCGCCGAGGGCGTGAGAGAGGCGCAGTATGCTGGCGCAAGTGACCGCAAAATTGGCCTTTCATGGGCGCCCGGCAAGCACCTCGGCGGAAAGGACTACCTCTTGCAGATGACAATCCCGAACGTCTACTTCCACGTTGCGATAGCGTACGCCATCCTCCGCCACAATGGTGTCGACATCGGCAAGATGGATTTTCTCGGTCCTATTAATTGGATCGATGCCTGATCCGCTGTGCTGCCGCTGCTCAAGACTGTCGGCGTTGCTGCCGGCGTACGAACGACGATGATCGATGTTGCCGTAGAGCCCTGCACTTGCACGAGCTGTGGTGAGAATCTTGCGAGTTTGATCGCCCGACAAGTGGTCACCTCAGGAGTGTGGAAATGAACCAAGAGGAAAAAGCCAAACTATTCGCGCAACTCCACGTCAAAGGCACCCCGTTACTGCTCTACAACGCGTGGGACGCAGGTAGCGCACAGTCTGTTCTGAAGGCCGGCGCTAAAGCGATCGCGACAAGCAGTTGGTCGGTCGCGGCGGCGCAGGGCTACCAAGACGGTGAAGCGATCCCGATCGAACTCGCCGAGGAGATCGTTGGGCGTATCGCGGCGAGCGTCGATGCCCCTGTCACCATGGATTTCGAGGGCGGCTATAGCGAAGACGACATCGAGCTTGCTGACAACATTTCGCGTCTTATCGACCTGGGCGTGATCGGCATCAACTTCGAGGATCGGGTCGTCAAAGGCTCGGGCCTTTATACTATCGACCGACAAGCCCGGCGCCTCGGTGCGATCCGCAAAGCGGCAGAGCAGAAGCGCGTCGACTTGTTCGTCAACGCGCGCACGGACGTATTTTTTGAACACAGTGAGGACGCAGCCCAAGCTGTTGCCGAAGCGCTGGAGCGGGCCAAGGCTTACGCGGCTGCAGGCGCGTCCGGCTTCTTCATCCCCGGCTTGACGGAAGATTCGCTGATCGGACAGCTTTGCGAAGCTGTCATGTTACCTGTGAATGTCATGGTCATGGACGGCGTGCCATCGAATGAACGTCTCGCCAAGCTTGGCGTCGCGCGCATTAGCTATGGTCCTATCCCATACATCAGCGCGATGAATGGACTTCAGCAGGAGGCGAAGAAAGCTCTTTCCTAAACGACGAATAGCGCCAATGTTTGAGGCACCGCACTCGGTCGCTCCCGGCACATCGCGTCGTTCCGCTGCAGCGCAATACTTCGGTCGCTTTCGGAGCGAAGCGGACATCGCGGCGGATTTTATGAGTACACGGCCTAGACAGCTACGGGGATTCAGCTACCGCGTAGTCGGCAACTCAGAACCGAACACGACGCGAACACTGCGCTTCGATCCGTGGAAAATCCGTGGAATTCGTTCCGCATCCGTTCGGACCCGCCTCGTGACCTGGCCCTGTAATGATCGGGCAGCACCGAACTCAACCTGCGTTAGGTCCCCAATACAGCGTTCGGATCACATCTGCGGTACGGCTGTCGAAACGAAAGCACTTCCGCTTGCGCGGCCCCCTCGTCGTTCGGGATCAGGTGAGACCGCAGCGCGCCTTCTTGCGCGTTCAATTCAATTGATCGGCAACCTTGTCGATACCAGCCTGTGCGCACTCGTCGTCCTTGCCCGGTGTGCCAGACACGCCAACCGCGCCAACGATTTCGTCGCCCACTTTGATTGGCAGTCCGCCACCGAGTGCCAGAACCCGCGAATAGTGCCGCGAGCCGACCGTCTCCGGCATATCTTCCAACCTCTTGACGAAAGCCGCCGAAGGCTGGTTGAAGGCGCGTGCCGTGTAGGCTTTGCGGTCGCTTCCTTCGGGCTTGTTCAACCCGGCGCCGTCGTCCCGCATCATGACGATCGGCAGACCCTCGCGATCAACGACCGTTACCGAGATTTTATATCCCATGCTCCGGCATTGCGCGATCGCTGCATTGGCGACGGTTTGCGCTAAGGCCAGCGTTATATTTTTCTGCAAGACGATGCCTTGCGCGCTGACTGGCGATGATAGGACAGCGGCGATGGCGAAACCGGCAAGACCTTCGGAAATCGACGACATGAGATAGGCTCCCTAGCATTTTGCGGATGGGCAGCCATCATATCGCCGCTTGCGGTTTACTGTCCGGGTCGGCAGTACCGTCTGAAAGACTTTGGCTTCGCGCGATCATTCGTACTCAACAAGGCGAAACGGACCCCCGGGCGCCTCCGGAATGGTCAAAACCCGGTCCTCAGACGCCATCTGCGGACTTCCGCTTCGCTGCGGTTAGCGGAATTCCAACGGCCGCCGGAGGACGTCTCAGTCGTGCCAAAAGGCGACCAACGGCACCGCCAAAAAGCTTGGCAATGGTTATCTCCCGAAATCAGGCTCATAGCGGAAATTCCGAAAAGTCGGCGACGTGCCAATAAGACCCAAACGTCGCGTCCCATTTCTGAGGGCAAAATCGCGCTCTACCGGCGTCGGGGTAATTGGTCAACTCACCAAATACGACTCGATTTCCCAGGTCATACAGATCGACGCGGACGAAATCGATGCCATCAGACAGTTGCTCAGCGATAGCGGTCATCCGCACCAAGTTCTCGGGTGGGCCAGGTGGGTCCAAAAACTTTGGCGGAAAGAGCCAGTCGACATCGAGACGATTCCAGTCGCGATCATAAGTGTTGCGCTTGGGTGCAACAAAGCGGTCGAACACAACCGTAATGAACCGCACCGTCCCAGAAAAGCAGTAAAACCTGAAATCCACCGGAACGCGGTTGTCTGAACCTAAATATTCCTCGCAAAATACTTTTGGCTGAATGCCGTTATAGCACCACTCACCCATGTTTTGCCCATAATTCGTTTGCAGCCATCGGCGAGACCGTTGAACCAATCGCACTCGATTAAAACTTCCGCCCGAATGAACATAGTTCCAGCCACTTCCATGATTTGACTTCAACACGAACCGTGACGGAAAAGTGAAGCCGTAAAGATCGTCCGCTTGAGCGAATACGCGGTAAATCATCGGTAGGTGCTCCTGGCCGGCGAGTCTCTGTTCAACGTAGGTGCGGACTGCGAGCTTGTCTGCAAACGTCGTCAAAATCGGCCTTCGGTCGAACAGCATCTTGTGCAGAACCTTCTCATTGAAGGTATTCGGCGACGACAGATTGGGCGAATATCCGAGCTCCGTCCGGAACTTAAGCACCAAAAATTCTCGTAGACGGCCACCGGCTTGCGACTCGGTTTGATCAAACACGAATCTCGGCTCATCCATCGGCGTTCGACGCGGTCCATGGCTATGGCATTTGCCTGTACGGGGACATGACCGAGGACCGGGTGCGTGAGATCTACGAGGAGACTTACGGGCGGCCGAGCCCCTGAGACGGGGCTGTCCTACTACCCACGCATTACGGCGGCGGAGCCAGGATTTCAAGCATAACGGCTGCCCCAGCAAACTTGCGACGCCTTCGCATCGAGTGAGCATAGCACACGATCTTGGCGGCGAAGACCGACATTCTGCCCTTCGACAAACCCAGCTTCATTCAGGCCTTGACGAAACGCCGGCCCGAGATGGACGAACGGTTCGGCCGGCGTGCTGCGGAGAAACCCGATTACCGGCACCGCCCGGCTGTTGCGCGCGCGCCACGAGCGGCCACACTGCCGATGCTGCAATCACTGTTATGAAATCGCGCCGTCTCATTAGCTTTCCCTGGAACGTCAAGACCACGCCATTGCAGTTCAAAACCTAGCACATTCAGCTGTTGCGATGTGGAACGGAGGGCGGCTCATCCGGCGAGCGGAGGAACGGGGGCCAGCGCTGGCATGTCCGCTTCGGGTCATCAGCGGCGTTTAGCGGCCCCGAAGCCCCGTCTCTTTTACCCTTCAAAGCAGACCTAAACGGACCCGCGTATGCAGGCCGCCAGGTGCCAAAAACCCACTCCCGGAACGACGGAGGGAGAGGCATCGAAGCCCTGAGCGGAGCCCTGCGATCGGCAGTTGAGCTGACCGGCCCGCGGTAAACCGGCTGCACTTGTCGACGCGGCGTGGTACTCTCCACACCCGCACCGACGCGACCCACAAGGGGGCTCGTGCCACTTGCAGACTCATGCGCCGCAGCGCCATCTCGGCGCTCAGGCGACTGCGGTAGCGGGCCAGAGACGTTCGCGATCAGCTTCTCGCCCGACATAAGCCCGGACGGGCACGAGTAGTCGAACCGCAAGCTCACTGGCCGGTGACCGCGAGCCATCTAGCCTGGTTAGGAGGCCCACCGGTATGGTTCCCAAAATTGCGGGCGCCAAGACCAAGATAAAGTACCTCATAGCCAGTATTGCAATCATTGCTGCCAATTCGAAAGAGTGGTTCATAGGCCACGTCAGTAGCCTGTTTGTTGTCGCCGACCGCCGGTATTACGAGTTGCTATTTAGCTCAGTACTGATCGGCGCGTTGCTCTCGCTTGTGAGATTTGCCGACGCGCTGATTAATTCCTCAGAGATTGTGCGCCGATTGATTACGCGGAGGCAGCATATCGAAGGCGAGTGGATCGATACTGTTTTCTTACGAGGTGAGATAGTAGGATTCGCAGTCATCACGATAACATTTGACGGGGAACAATACCTAGTCACCGGACAGGATTATGACATGGACCTTAACTTTGCAGGTGGATTCTATACGGTCTACTCCCGTTTTGAGAACCTGAGATTGGAGTACGTTCACGTTAGTCAGATACCGGATCGCGAAGCGGGCGACATCAAAGATCATAAGGGCACATGTGATTATCAGTTTCGGCGCGCGGCTTCAGGTCCTCCCAAACGATTTGTCGGACAGTTTCACTTGGATGGCCAGGACATAGCATTCAAAGTATCTGGGGAGAGGGTGGACCATTTTTTGCGAAGGGCTACGCGGCGCAAGGCATCCGGGGAGGAGCGCAGCAGGGTGGCTGAGCTGAGACGCGACGCCAGTCGGAGACGGCTTTTGAAGATCTATCTGGAGGAGGCCGATTGGGAGAGACCTGGTGCCGATGGGATTTGGGGCCCACCTACTCCGCATCAGCGCTCCTACGAGGATACGGCATGAAGCGAATGACATCAGGAACGAGTGCCGCTGACACTAAATTCCAGTGTGCCCCGCGCATGATCAGTTGCGATGAGCGGGCAACGGCATTTCGGAATCTACGCGCAGCATGTCGAGGAATGCACGTGAGTGAGAGAATCTCGCCACAAGGGCGCAATGAGTTCAACGATCACTGCACTAGTTAGAAGAGCTACAAATGAAGGATACAACGATGACTAGACAGATTCTTCTGACGCGACGATCGCCCGCGTACTGGCGCGTAACGATTAATCACCCGCCCCTCAATATCTTTGGCCCGGACACTATTCCACAGCTCAACGAGGTCATCACAGCGGTGGAAACCGACGAGCACGTCAAAGTGGTGGTCTTTGATAGCGCAATTCCGGGTTTCTTTTTGACTCACTACGATTTTCTCGCAAAAATTGAGGATACAACCGGTCTCCCGCCAGGACCCACGGGGCTGCAGCCCCTGCCTGATACGCTCGTGCGCCTGAGCCGTGCACCGGTTGCGTCGATCGCTTCGATCCGGGGACGCGCGACCGGTGTCGGAAGCGAGCTTGCCCTTGCCTGCGACATGCGTTTCGCAAGCCGCGAAAAAGCAATCTTGTCACACTTCGAAGTTGGCGCCGGGATTGTGCCCGGCGGTGGGCCAATGGCACGGCTGCCGCGTCTGATGGGACGAGGACGCGCACTCGAAGTACTTTTGGGGGCGGACGATATCCCGGGCGATCTGGCGGAACGATACGGATACGTCAACCGGGCATTGCCGGATGCCGAGCTGGATGAATTTGTCGACGCATTGGCGACCCGGATCGCATCGTTCGACAAGCGGGCAATCAGCGAGACCAAGCGCTTCGCCGACGTCGCCAGTTTGCCGCCTGACTACGAAATCGCGCCGGAGTGGGATGTGTGCTTTGCCTCGATCATGCGGCCTGCCGCGCAGGAGAGGATCAAGAAGCTGATGGAGCGAGGCTTTCACAAACCGGGTGATGTAGAAAACCGTTTGGGATATCACGTCGGCCAAGTCGGGCGCTAAGCGTTTCAAGAGACGACAAACCGCGGACCCGGTTGAAAAACTGCCGCAGCTTTGTAATCGGTTTTGGGCCCGGCGAATTCGAAGCGTCGGATGGGTACAGCGCGTCGCATTTTCCGGAGGCGCCCGCATGCAAGATCCCGAGCTGACGGACGAAATTTCCGATCTCGAAGCGCGCATCGAAGAGCTTTCGGCGTCGTTGGAACGATCGCGAAAATTCATCTTGGCGGCGAAGCTCGCGATGCTCATCGGGGCAACATGGATGTTGGCTGCGGTTCTGGGCGTGCTCGATTCGGCCCCCGCGGCCACGATCGTCGCGGTGAGCGCCATCATCGGCGGAATCGTCTTGTTCGGCTCGACAACCGCCACCGTGAACCAGATTTCGGACGCCATCCAAGACGCCGAAGCACGTAGAGCCGAGCTGATCGGCCAGCTCGAACTGCGCGCAGTGGAATAGCCGGCGGATGGAAGCGGATCCTCATCGAGGTGGGCGGCATCCAGCACTTCGATCGACGTGATGCGGATGACGTCAGGACTCAAGACCGGCGGAAGTACTTCCCGCATTCCTCGCCGGTGATTTTGCCCACGTTCGGGACCGCGTGGGCACGGCGCATCGGCGCGAGTCCGCGCGGGTTGCTTTGCCTCGATGCGCGCCGTGCCCACCCTACCGGACTTCCGCAGCGTCGCGCTGCTGCGCTCAGCGCAGCCGCTTCAAACCGCCGACGTAGCGGCGCCAGTTCTCGACGTAGTGGCCGGCGCTCCAGTCGATCAGCTGGATCGCGGCCTCGTCGATCGTGCGCACTGCGCGGGCCGGCGCGCCGACGATCAGCGAATGGTCGCGGAATTCCTTGCCCTCTGTGACGAGCGCGCCGGCGCCGACGATCGAATAGCGGCCGATCTTGACTCCGTTGAGCAGCGTCGCGCCCATTCCGATCAGGCTGTGGGCGCCGATCGCGCAGCCGTGCAGCACGACGTTGTGGCCGATCGTACATTCCGGGCCGACCGTGAGCGGAAAGCCAAGGTCGGTGTGCATCGTGCAGTTTTCCTGGATGTTGGAGCGCGCGCCGATCTCGATCCATTCGTTGTCGCCGCGCAGCACCGAACCGAACCACACGCTGACATCGGCCTCGAGCCGCACCCGCCCGATCACGACCGCGGTATCGGCGATGAAATACCGCCCCTCCTCGGGAAGATCCGGCGCCTGGCCGTCGAGCTCATAGATCGGCATGCCGCTCTCCTGCTGTGGGATTGTTGCGAAGCCGGCGGCAAACGCGTTTTCCCTCTCCCCGCCTGCGGGAGAGGGAAAACGCGTCGGTTGATCTGCTTCGCAACGGTCTCCTGCTGTGCCGGACCTTGCCACGGGCCCGCGGGGTTGGCGAGGCGGTCGCCGCACGCGCCGCATCGCTGACATCCCGCCGCCCAGCCGCCATACTGGTCGGCGCGATTCGTTCGTTTGTGCGAGCTCGCGGGGGGATTTCATGGGCACCGGCGTGCGATCCGGGTCGTTCTTCATCGCCCGTCGTTGGGGCGACCGCGCCGTGCCGGTTTTGGCGGTCGCGGCTTCGCTTGCCGTGCTCGGCGTCACGCTCGGGCTGATGCTGCGCTGGCCGGCGGCGAGCGCCCCCGATGCGCCTGCGCTGCCGGTCAGCATCGGCGGCGTGGTGTTCAACGTGCCGCCGGCGGCGATCCGTCATTCGCGGCAGCGCCGTGCCGGCGCGCAGAGCCGGCTCGATCTGGAGTTCCTGTGGCCCGCACTGGTGCCGCCCGATCCCGCGGCCAAACCGGTCGGGCTCGAACAGGTGCCGCCGATCGACCGGGTGTTCGTGACGATCGCCATTCCGGACGATGCGCTCGGCCCGGCGGAGCGCCTCAAGAGCATCTATCCGCTATTTCGATTTCGGCCGCTACGCCGGCCCGGAGGGCCTCCTGGTGATCCGGTTTCGCGATGACACGCCGTACCAGGGCGAGGATCTGTTCTACGATCCGGCCGCTCCCGATCGCTTCGTCGTGCGTTGTACGCGGCCGGGCGCGGCCGCAATGCCCGGCACCTGCCTGTTCGAGCGGCGGCTTGGGGAGAGCGCCGACGTGATCGTGCGCTTTCCGCGCGATTGGCTTGCCGAGTGGCGACCGCTTTCGGCGGGGATCGAAAAGCTGATCGCCCGCCTGCAGCTGCGGCCGGCGAATTCCTGAGGCCCGACTTGGGCTTGGCCTCTTGCCTGCACGATTGATTCTTGTTCTGATTGAAAGCAATAAATTGCTTCATTTGTAAGATGTATTTTGGGAATTGAATCGAGTTAAGCCTCTGTCACGGCTCGAAACTTTTTCAAAAATACCTCCGATTTTGGCGCGGATTTCGTGCCCTCAATGGATGTTTTGCGCCAATCACCGGCAAGAAAGATCACCTACCGCCCAGGTGGGCGTGGCTTTGCCGTTGCCCAGAAGAGAAAATGCCGGGACGGGCACGCGTTGGCATAGCGCCGGGGACAACCGCCGACCGTCACCCTTGCAGATCGGCCGCGAGAATCGCCATCTGAAAATTGTAGGAGCGCTCGTCGTCCTCATCGTCGACGAACAGCACGCCGATGAACTCTTCGCCGACATAAACCTCGGCGGAATCCTCCTTCTTGGGCCGCGGCACCACGCGGATGCGGGCGTTGCCGAACAGCTTCTTCAGATAGGAATCGAGCTTGCGGATTTCCTGGACGTCCACGCAGTTCTCCTTGATCTCGTCCGTGCGCGAAGGTGCGCAGCATGACGATGCTCCGCCGCTCCCAGGCCCCGGGGAACGATCATAAGTCCTCGAAAATCTGATCCATGAAGCGCGCGGGCTCCGGGCAACCGGCTTCGCCGATGACCTTGGCGGGCACGCCCGCGACGGTCTTCTGCGACGGCACCGATTGCAGGACGACCGAGCCCGCGGCGATGCGCGCGCAGCAGCCGACCTCGATATTGCCGAGAATCTTTGCGCCCGCACCGATCATGACGCCGCGGCCGATCTTCGGATGGCGGTCGCCGTGCTCTTTGCCGGTGCCGCCGAGCGTCACGCCGTGGAGCATG
Organism: Pseudomonadota bacterium; assembly: GCA_046727735.1. Taxonomy (GTDB): domain Bacteria; phylum Pseudomonadota; class Alphaproteobacteria; order Rhizobiales; family Xanthobacteraceae; genus AP-16. The sequence continues at coordinate 19,177 of JBKPDF010000100.1, forward strand.
GAGACATCGTCCTCGATCACCGCGGTCTCGCCGACGACGAGCCCGGTGGCATGGTCGAGGAAAATCCCGCGCCCGATCCGGGCGGCCGGATGGATGTCGGTCTGGAACGCCGCGGAAGAGCGGCTCTGTAGATAATAGGCGAGATCCTTGCGGTTGCGCTTCCACAGCCAGTGCGCGAGGCGATGGGTCTGGATGGCATGGAATCCTTTGAAATACAGCACCGGCTCGAGGTAGCGGTGCGCGGCGGGATCGCGATCGACGGTCGCGACGAGATCCACCCGGAACGCCTCGCCAATCGCCGGCTCGTCCTCGAGCGCGTCCGCATAGGCTTGGCGGATCAGCTCGCCGGAAACGTCCGCCCGATCGAGCCGGTGCGCGATGCGGTTGACGACCGCCGTCTCGAGCGAATCGTGATGGAGGATCGAGGCGTAAATGAAGGTCGCAAGCTCCGGCTCGTGCCGGGTGACGTCCTGGGCTTCGCCGCGGATGCGCTCCCAAACCGGGTCGACGGTGTCGAGCTTGCGGCGGAACTGATGCTGAGCCATGCGGGTACCTCGTGCCGTTCGCGGAGCTTCTAGCACAGGTAAGCGGTGCCGTTCATCCCCGCCAGCCTAGACGGCGGTGACCGGAGATTTTCCGGTCGCAAACGCGCTGAATCGACATTGCGGGAATCCAATCCAAGTAATTGATGTGTCTCGCATTCAGCCGCCGCCGGCACGGAGGAAATCTGGTCTATCCGAGAGCCCATACGCCGATTATGGCCGGCGCTGCAGGAAGTCCAGCACGGCCGTTTTGAACACCTTGTCGCCCACGGCGAGCATGTGATCGCGGCCCGGAATATCGACTGCCTGCGCGCCCGGAATGATTTCGGCAAGCGCCTGTGCCGAGCCGGCGACGCTGTCCTTGGTTCCGACCGCAATCAGGGTCGGCGTCCGGATCGATTGCGCGTCCTCGCGCGCAAGCGTCTGGCGCGAGCCGCGGATGCAGGCGGCGAGTGCCTCGAGGTCGGATTTGGTCTGCTCCGCGAACACGCGGAACTGCCGGCCGACCGGATCGGTCACCTCATTGCGCGGCACTTCGAGGGAAACCGCGATCTTCTCCGGCAGGCCGACGCCCTCGACGAGATGCAGGCCCAGCCCACCGAGAATGAGCGAGCGCGCCCGCGCGGGATCGTGCGCGGCCAGGAACGCGCAGATGCGGGCGCCCATCGAATAGCCGAGCAGATCGGCACGGGGAATGCCGAGGCGATCGAGCAGCGCGACGACGTCTTCGACCATGCCGTCGGTGTGATAGTCGGCAGGATCGTAAAGCTTGGTCGATTGGCCGTGGCCGCGATTGTCGAGCGCGATCGCGCGTTTGCCCGCGCGCACGAGGGTCGACACCCAGGCCGGATAGACCCAATTGACTTCTTTGTTCGAGGCGAAGCCGTGCACGAGCACGATCGGCTCGCCCTCGCCTTCGTCGAGAAACGCAATCTCGACCTTGCCGTGCCGGAAGCGTTGCATCGAGACGGGACCTAGCGAGAACGCGCTCGCGATGCTGCGCGGCCACTGAAGCAAAGAGGGTTTCGCCGGCTGCGGCGCGCCAGATGATCCGAGCGCCACTCAGCGCCCGCGGAACGCGGGCTTGCGCTTTTCCATGAACGCCGTGCGGCCTTCGACGTAATCATCCGACGCAAAGCAGGCGTCGACCGCGGCCTGACAGGCGGCGAGATCGCGGTCCTGCGGATCCTTGGCGTATTCGCCGGCGCACAACTTGACCGCCGCGAGCGTGAGCGGCGCATTGCCGGCGATCGTCGCCGCATAGTCGCGCACATAAGCTTCGAGCTCGGCCGCGGGTTTGAGGCGATTGACGAGGCCCATTTGCAGCGCTTCCTGCGCGTCGAACTGCCGCGCGGTGAAGAAGATCTCCTTGGCGAACGAGGGGCCGACCACGTCGGCGAGCCGCTTGAGCCCGGCAAATCCGTAGCCGAGCCCGAGCTTTGCGGCCGGCACCCCGAACCGGGAATTGTCCGACGCGATGCGCAGATCGCAGTCCAACGCGACCGCGAGCCCGCCGCCGATGCAGTAGCCGTGGATCATGGCGATCATCGGCTTCTTGCATGCCAGCATGGCCTGATGCGCTCTATCGGCGATCCTGTTGTATTCGAGCACGGCCTCGCGCGAGCTGCGCCGCTCGCCGAATTCGGAGATGTCGGCACCCGACACGAACGCCTTGCCGCCGGCTCCCGACAGCACCACGACGTGGATCGCATCGTCGCGTCCGAACGCGTCGAGGATTTTCGGCACCGCCTGCCACATGTCGACCGAGACGGCGTTGTGCCGCGCCGGATTGTTGAACGTCATCCAGCCGACCGGACCCTCCGTGCGGGCGAGCATCCGTTGCGTACCGGTCTCCATGCATGTCTCCGTGCAATTCCGGCGATCTCTGTGCCAATTGCCTGCCGCGCCGCGCCGATGTCAACTGCGCTGCAGCAGCGGTCGCAAGCTGCGAACGTCCGAAAGCGATTCGATGGCGAACACCGTGTCGATGAGGCGCGCGCAGATTTCGTCTCCCAGCACCGGCGCCATCAGATCGCGCGCCTTGTCGATCACTTCGGCCCGCGACATCGGGTTGCGCGGCGTGCCGCGCACGGCCTCGACCCGCTCCGACAATCGGGTTCCGTCGCTCAGTTCGACGTCGACGATCGTGACGCGGAGAGGCAACAGCTCGGACAATGCTTCATCGTGCACGAGAGCGACTTTCGCACGCTGGCGGAGCACCGCACCGTCCGTCATGCGCGGCTTGTCGTGGGCGGCATGAAACGACACGGTCTTGTCGAGCAGCATCACGGCGATCATGTGCTGCAGGCAGATGTCGGGGATATCGCGATTGTCCACTACCTTGGCGACCGAGGGAGCGAGCCGCACGGTCACGCTGCGCACCTGATCGGCTTCGAACGGCCGTTTTCCGCGGATCTTTTCGATCGCATCGAGCGGGGCCTGGATCGGTGAACCCACGGTCCATTTCTTGATGTCGGTCCGCGAGATCTCGTAACGCTCGCCGAGTGCGTCGAGGATCCGCTCGTCTTGCGCTTTCGGCGCGTATGCGAGAAAGAAATTGTCGGCGCCGGAGAAAATATCGTCGACACCGTTCCAGCCCGATCGCACGACGAGAGCCGAGGTGACGCCGTTGCGCGCCGGCATGCCGTACGCCTTTTCGATATGGTCGGTATCGCGCCGCCAGGCGGTGATGCCGGAGGATTGCTGCGCCGCGTAGTCGAGCACCCAGCGCATCTGCCGCGCATCGAGGCCCGCCGCGCAGGCCGCGGCCGCGGCGGCACCGAAATTCCCGGCAATGCTGTGCGTGCTCAAGCTGCTGCCGTAGCTGAACGCGGCGCCGCCCATCGCCATGACCACTCGCGTGCCGATGTCGTAGCCGAGCGTCACGGCGCGGAGCAGGCGCGCTCCGTCCGTGCCGAGCGTCTCAGCGGCCGCGAGCGCCGCCGGAACGACAGCGCAGCCCGGATGCGAGCGCGAGGCGTTGTGCGAATCGTCGGTCTCGTCCGCATGCGCCATCATGCCGTTGGCGAGCGCGGCATCGACCGGCGCGGCCATGAGCGGCGAACCGGCAACCGTGACGTCGCCTTTCCCGCCGTACGCTCGGACGTGGCGCAGGGCTGCCTGGCCGGGCGGCAGTTGCGATCCGGAAACCATCGCCGCGATCGTGTCGAGCAAATGCTGCTTGGCATGTTCGGCCGCTTCCGGCGGGAGCGTGCGGGTTCCGGCGAGGCTCATGTAAGTGCCGAGTTCGTTCATGCTTGCTCCGGGACCGGAAGTTTGAGCGAAAGAGCGCGAGCGCGGGGACGCAAACGCACCTAACGTCGCTGCCGCATGGCCCAGAAGCACACGCCGATTCATCAGCGCCCGTCACTTGTCCATCTAGCGCGCGCCGCGAGCTTCCCGAAATTCCCGGACCGCTGCCGCTCGGTTAAACCACCTTGCGCGCGCGCAGGCCGGCGATCGCCTGATCGTCGTAGCCGAACGCGCGCAGCACCTCGTCGGTGTGCTCGCCCCGCTCCGGCGTCGCGTAACGGATGTGGCTCGGCGTGCGGCTCAGCTCGACCGGCTGGTTGACGACATGAATGTCGCCGAGTTTCGGGTGCTGCACGTCGGCCGCCATCCGCAGATGGCGCACCTGAGCGTCCTCGAACACCTCGTCCATCTTGTAGATGGGGCCGCACGGCACCCCGGCGGCATTGAGAATGTCGATCCATTCCCGGCTCGATCGCGTGCGGATCTTGTCCGCGATCAGCGCATTGAGCGCTGCGCGATTTTTCGAGCGCAATAGATCGGTCGCGAATCGCGGGTCCTTGACGAGGGGCTCGGCGCCGATTGCGGCGCAGAACCGCTCGAAAATATGCTGGCCCGCCGCTGCGATGTTGATGTGGCCGTCGCTCGTCCCGAACACCCCGGTCGGAATGCTGGTCGGATGATCGTTGCCGGCCTGACCGGGCACTTCTTTGGCGATCAACCAGCGCGCCGCCTGAAAGTCGAGCAGCGCGATCTGCGCCTGCAACAACGAAGAGCGTACCCATTGGCCTTCGCCGGAGACCTCCCGCTCCAAGAGCGCAAGCAGGATGCCGAGTGCGCAGAAGATTCCGGCGCCGAGGTCGGCGATGGGCACGCCGGCGCGCACCGGACCCTGTCCGGGCAGGCCGGTGATCCACATCAAACCGCCCATGCCCTGCGCGACCTGGTCGAAGCCCGGCCGCTCCCGGTAGGGCCCATCCTGGCCGAAACCGGAGATGCTGGCATAGACCAGCCGCCGGTTGAGCGGCTTGAGGCTCTCGTAATCGATGCCGAGGCGAAATTTCACGTCGGGCCGATAGTTCTCGACGACTACGTCCGCGCTCCTGACCATCTTGCGAAAGATCTCGGCGCCTTCCGGCTGTTTGAGATCAAGCGTCATGCTGCGCTTGTTGCGATGCAGATTCTGAAAATCCGGTCCGTGGCGCGGCCCGCCCATGTCGCCGCCCTGGTTTCGTTCCGGCATCTCGATCTTGATGACGTCGGCGCCCCAGTCCGCGAGCTGTCGAACGCAGGTCGGCCCGGCGCGCACCCGGGTCAAGTCCAGCACCTTGAAGCGGGACAGCGCTTCGCTCGCGGGAAGGCGGGACATCTTCTGCTCCTGATGGAGAAAGCCGTGGCCAAGTTCACACGATCGGTGCCATCTGGCTGGGGTCGAGCTCGAGCCAGGCGGATTCGCCGACCGCGTAGACTTCGAGCGGCGGCGCGGTCACGCGCAGCCGCGTCGAGCCCTGGGCAGGCGTGACGACGTAATCCCAATGCTCGCCGAGATAGGCCCGCTCGACGATCTTCACCTCGACCTGCGGCCGCTGACCGGGCGAGCCCGATGGCGCCCGGGACAGGCGCATGCTTTGCGGCCGCACCGAAAACGTGATGGTTCCGGTGAGCGCCGCCCCGTTCTCGAGCGCGCTTTTTTGCACGCTGAACCGATCGAATCGGATTTCGCTGCCGTTCGCCGCGCCTTCGATGAAATTCGTCCGCCCGATGAAGCCGGCGACGAACCGCGTCCTCGGCTTGGTGTAGAGCGTGTGGGGATCCTCGACCTGCTCGATGCGCCCCTGGTTCATCACTGCGATGCGGTCGGAAGTGACCATCGCTTCCGACTGGTCGTGCGTGACGTAGACCGTGGTGATGCGGAACTCCTCGTGCAGGCGGCGGATCTCGAAGCGCATCTCCTCGCGCAGGTTGGCGTCGAGATTGGACAGCGGCTCGTCTAGCAGCAGCACCGCAGGCTTGATGACGATGGCGCGCGCGAGCGCCACCCGCTGCTGCTGGCCGCCGCTCAGTTCCGCCGGATAACGCTGTGCGAGATGCCGCATCTGCACCACGTCGAGCATCTCGGCGACCCGCCTGCGCAGCTCCTCACCGGGCAGCCGGCGCAGCTTCAACCCGAACGCGACGTTCTGCTCGACGGTCATGTTCGGCCACACCGCGTAGCTCTGGAAGATCATCGACATCTGCCGCCGCTCCGGGGGGACGGAGCCGGACGGCGAGGACAGCACCTTGCCGTCCATCTCGATCGTGCCGGCGGTCGGATCGATGAAGCCGGCGATCATGCGCAAGGTCGTCGTCTTGCCGCATCCCGAGGGGCCGAGCAGTGAGACGAACTCTCCTTCCGCGAGTGCCAAGTCGACGCCATCGACGGCGAGCGTATCGCCGAAGCGCTTCTCGACCCCGCGCAGCACGAGCTTGCTCACGAGCTTCTCCGCAGCATGAAGTCCCGGCCGATGATCCGGAAGCCGAGCCCGGCAATGAGCACGCTCACCACCAGGAGGATCGCGCCGAGCGCCGCCAGCACCTCGAAATTTCCCTCCTCGGAGAGGTCGAACAGCATCACCGAGATCACCCGCGTGTTGGGCCCGACCAGGAAGATCGCGGAAGAGAGCTCGCGCGCCGCCGGAATGAACACCAGAATCCAAGCGCCGGCGAGGCTCTTCTTCAAGAGCGGCGCCAGCACCTTGCGGATCGCCATCAGCCGGCCGCCGCCCAGGATGCGCACAGCCTCCTCCATCTCCGGATTGATGCTGCGCATTCCGGCGGCGCTCGACGTATAGGCGATCGGCAGGAATCGGGTGGTGAAGGCGAGGATCATCATCAGCCCCGTGCCATAGAGCGCGAGCGGCGGCGGCGCATAGGCGGCATAGAACCCGATCGCCAGCACGATGCCCGGAATGACGAACGGCGCCATGCACAGGAAGGCGAGCACGTTCGCCCACGGCACGAGACGGCGGCTGACCACATAGGCGATGCCGAGCGAAAGCCCGATCGCGGCGAATGCCGTCGCGCCGGCATAAAGGAACGTGTTGAGGATCGCCTGCTGCGCCTGGGTCTGCTGGAACAGCACGTATTCGAAATTGTGCAGGGTGAGGTTTTCGAGCGAAAACCCCCTGCCCCAGGCCTTGGCGAACGCCGCCTGCAGCAACACCAGCATCGGCAGCAGCACCGAGAGCGAGCAGACGAACAGCGCGTAGCCGAACATCGGCCAGCGCCAGGCGCCGAGCCGGATCGGCCGGCGCTCGCCGCCCTTGCCGGTGACGGCGGTATAGCCCTTGCGGCCGACGATCCGACACTGAAGCCAGAACATCAGGATGGTGATCAGCAGCAGCGGGATCGAATAGGCGGCCGCTTCCTCGACCCGCACCGGATATTCGAAGAACTGCCACAGTTGCGTCGAGACCACGTGAAAGCGGGCCGGCAGCGCGATCAGTGCCGGCGCGCCGAACAGCGCGATCGCTTCCAGAAAGCTGATGATCAGGCCGCCGAGGATCGCCGGCATGACCAGCGGCAGCGTCACGCGAAACGTGGTCCGCAGGGTTCCGGAGCCGAGAATGTTGGCCGCGTCCTCCATCTCCGAGGAAACGAGATCGAGCGCGGAGTTCGTGAATACGAACACGTAAGGAAACGACGCGACGGCGACGACGACGATCAGCCCCGTCATGGAATAGATGTTGAAGATGCCGTGGTCGGCGCCCGAGAGGCCCATCCAGATCCGGTTGAGCCAGCCCGAATTGGGGCCGGCCAGGAGAATCCAGCCGATCGCGGCAAGATAGGGCGGCGTGATGAACGCGCCGAACACCATCAGACGCACGAAGCCCTTGGCCGGCATGTCGGTGCGCGAGATCGCCCACGCGATCGGCACGCCGAAGATGCCGGCCAAGAGCGCGACGCCGATCCCGAGCTCGAGCGAATTCAGCAGCGCCTGAAGCTGGCGCAGGCTGCCGTACGCCTCGAAATAGTTGCCAAGCGTGAGTCGGCCGGTTTCGGGCTCCTGAAAGCTCGACACCACGAGCCGAACCATCGGGCTCGCCACGAGAAAGACCAATACGGCGATCATGGCGAACCACAACAGCATGCTGGGGTCAGCACGGTGCAGGCGCCGCGCCAATGCGCCGGCCGGCCGCGCCTCTGCGAACGCCGCGACCCGGCTCATGTCCGCCGCCGCAGGGAGCCAGCGCGTGATTTGCGGCTCGCTCGGACTACCTCCCCCCTTGAGGGGGAGAGCCTGCCCCGGACTTGATCCGGGGTCGGTTCGCGCGCGG
>JBKPDF010000101.1:0-16616 GCA_046727735.1 Pseudomonadota bacterium
TGCAAAACTATTTCGGGCGTCTGGGCGAGCAATATTGATTCAAGAATAGCGACTGCGTCGCACCATTGATTCAAAAAACCCTTCGCTACGATTCGATTATTGCGGACCAGCCACCCTTCGCCGAGTTTTGCAACACATTCCACCTGCAATCGGACAATCTGGAGGTGCGACTTTCAGGTCGCTAACCACGATAACGCTCCGCGGTACTACGAACAGTACTACACGCACCAAAGCTGCGCCTCATAAGCTGCTGAAAGTACAAGAGCTTTCCTGATTCGATCGAGCCGTCCATCATCGGGGCGATCGCGAATTTGCGCGACAGCGGCGCGGGTGTTTCGGCGATGCGGATCATGATGCTGAGATGGCGCAGAATGGCGGGCGGGGCAAGCGCACCCGCGCCGATTGACGCCTCTCCCCCGCGGCGATACCGGTCCCGCGGGAGACCGCGATGCCGAACGAGAAGGAACGCGTGGCGCTCACATCGATCGCGGCTTCCGCGGGGCTGACCGCGGCCAAAGCCGTGGTGGGGCTGCTGTCGGGTTCGCTGGCGATCCTCTCCGAGGCCGCGCACTCGCTGCTCGATTTCGCCGCGACCGTGCTCACCTATTTCGCGGTGCGCATCTCCGGGAAGCCCGCGGACCTCGATCACCAATACGGGCACGGCAAGGTCGAGAGCGTTGCGGCCTTCGCCGAAACGGCGCTGTTGTTCCTGCTCTCCATCGGCGTGATCTGGGAAGCCGTGCAGCGACTGGTCGGTGCCCACGGCTATGCGGTCGAGGCGACGCTCGCGAGTTTTGCGGTGATCGCGATTTCGATCGCGGTCGACTTCTTCCGCGCGCGAGCGCTGTCGCGGACTGCGGCGCAAACCTCGAGCCAGGCGCTCGAAGCCGACGCGCTGCATTTTTCCTCCGACATGTGGTCCTCGCTCGCGGTGCTGGTCGGGCTCTGCGCGGTCGCGCTCGGATTTCCGCAGGCGGATGCCGTCGCCGCGATCGTGGTCGCAGCCTTCGTCTGTCTTGCGGGCTGGCGGCTCGGCAAGCGCACCATCGACACGCTCACCGACACCGCGCCGCGCGGCGTCGCGGAACGCGTCGCCGCGATCGCTAAAAATATCCGCGGCATCGTCGCAGTCGACCAAGTACGCACGCGGCCGGCCGGCGCCACCTTGTTCATCGAGCTCGCGGTCGCGGTCAGCCGCACGCTGCCGCTCGGTCGCGTCGCCGCGCTGAAAGACGCGGTCGCCCGGGCGATCCGCGCAGAAATGCCGCAGGCGGAGCTCACGGTCACCACGCACCCGCGCGCGCTCGACGACGAGACGGTGCTCGAGCGCGTCATGGTGATCGCGCGCAATCTCGGGCTCGCCGTGCACCACGTCATGGTGCACGAAGTCTCCGGCAAGCTCCTGGTGGCGCTCGACCTCGAGGTTGACGGCGGGCTTTCGCTGCGCGCCGCCCACGACGTCGCCAGCTCGCTCGAAGCGGCGATCGCCGAGGAGCTCGGCGCGGAAGTCGAGGTGGAGACGCATATCGAGCCGCTGCAGTCCTACGAGCATCACGGCCGCGATGCGCCGGCGGAGCGCGTCGCTGTGGTCAAGGCGGCGCTCACCGAGGTCGCCCGCAGCATGGGTCCGATCGGCGATGTCCACGACGTGCGCGTGCGGGACACGCCCGCGGGCGAGATCGTGAACTTCCATTGCCTGGTCGATCCCGCGCTCAGCGTCGACGACGTGCACCAGAAGGTCGACGAGGTCGAGCGCGGGCTCAAAGCGCGCTTTGCGTCGATCAAGCGCGTCATCGGTCACGCCGAACCGCGAAGATAGTACTCCCAGTTCGTCATCCCGGGGCCCGAGCGAAGCGAGGGAGCACGGGATCCATGACCACTATTCGTGCCGTGTTCATGGGTTCCGGGTTCGCCGCTTCGCGGCGCCCCGGAATGACCGATCACGGTCAGGGCACGAGCACCGCAGCGCCCTGCAGGCGACCGCCGCGCAAATCCGCGAGCGCGTCGTTGGCCTCGGCCAGCGCATAGCGCGTGATCTCGCTCTTCAATCCCGCCTGCGGCGCGACGTCGAGGAATTCGCGCGCGTCCTCCCGCGTCAGATTGGCAACCGAGACGAGCTGACGCTCCTCCCAGAGGATGCGGTAGGGAAATTGCGGAATGTCGGACATGTGGATGCCGCCGCACACCACCCGGCCACCCTTTCGCACGGTCTTGAGTGCGGCGGGCACGAGCGCGCCCACAGGCGCGAAAATGATCGCGGCGTCCAGCAGCTCCGGCGGTGCCTCATCGGAGCCGCCGGCCCAGGTCGCGCCGAGGCTTTCGGCGAACCGCTGCGCCGCCGTATCGCCCGGCCGGGTGAATGCGTAGATCCTGCGGCCCTGCCATACCGCGATTTGCGCGAGCAAATGCGCAGCGGCGCCGAAGCCGAAAATGCCCAGCCGCTCGCCCTCGCCGGCCATCCGGTAGCTGCGCCAGCCGATCAGCCCGGCGCAGAGCCACAGCGCGATCGCCGCATCGTCGAGGGCCTGCGGCAGTGCGAACGTATAGCGCGCATCGGCAACCGCGTGGGTCGCGAAGCCGCCGTCGCGCGTGTAGCCCGTGAACAGCGGACGATCGCAGAGATTCTCCCGCCCGCTGCGGCAATAGGCGCACACCCCGCACGTCCACCCGAGCCACGGCACGCCGACGCGCGCGCCGACCGAAAGCCCGGAGACGCCGTCCCCGAGCACCGCGATCCGGCCGACGATCTCGTGTCCCGGAACGATGGGCAGCTTCGGGTGAGGCAGCTCGCCATCGACGACGTGAAGATCGGTGCGACACACGCCGCAAGCCTTGATCTCTACGAGCACTTCCCCGGAGCCGGGTTGCGGTAGCGGATTCTCCCGCATTACGAGGGAAGTTCGCGGCCGCTCGAGTACCATGGCATGCATGCGGGACATTCGCCCGAATCTACTTTCCCCCGCCGACGCGACAGCTTACACCACCCCCCGTTCCCCGAGCTTTCAGGAATCCATGCGCACCGAAACCGCCAAGCCCGTCCGCCTCGAAGATTATCGTCCGCCCGATTGGCTCGTCGAAACGGTCGACCTCGACGTGGCCCTGCATCCGACCGCTACCCGGGTGCGCTCCAGCGTCGCACTCAAGCCCAACCCGGCGAGCCCCGATCACGCCCCGCTCGTGCTCGACGGCGAGGAGCTCTCGCTCGTCTCGATCGCGCTCGACAACGTACCGCTCGGCCCCGAAGACTACGTGATTACGCCCTCGGGGCTCGCCATCCCCCAGCCGCCGCGCCGGCCGTTCCGGCTCAGCATCGAGACGCTGATCGACCCGTCGGCGAACACGCAGCTGATGGGCCTCTATCGCTCGGGCGGAAGCTATTGCACCCAGTGCGAAGCCGAGGGTTTTCGGCGCATCACCTATTTCCCCGACCGTCCCGACGTGATGGCGATCTACACCACGCGCATCGAGGCACGGAAGAGCGAGGCGCCGGTCCTGCTCGCCAACGGCAATCCGGTGTCGAGCGGCGACATCGTGGGCACCGACCGGCATTTCGCAGTGTGGCACGATCCGTTTCCCAAGCCCTCGTATCTGTTCGCGCTCGTCGGGGGGAAGCTTGCCGGTGTGGAAGATTCCTTCCGCACCACGTCCGGCCGCACCGTGGCGCTGAAAATCTTCGTCGAACCCGGCAAAGAGGAGCGCTGCGCCTACGCCATGGACAGCCTCAAGCGCGCCATGCGCTGGGACGAGGTGAACTACGGCCGCGAGTACGACCTCGACGTGTTCATGATCGTCGCCGTTTCCGACTTCAACATGGGCGCGATGGAGAACAAGGGGCTCAACATCTTCAACGACAAATACGTGCTGGCGTCGCCCGAAACCGCGACGGACGCAGATTTCGCCCATATCGAGGCGGTGATCGCGCACGAGTATTTCCACAATTGGACCGGCAACCGAATCACTTGCCGGGATTGGTTCCAGCTCTGCCTGAAGGAAGGGCTAACGGTCTTCCGCGACCAGGAATTCTCGGCCGACCAGCGCTCGCGCGCGGTCGAGCGCATCGGCGACGTGCGGGTCCTGCGCGCGCATCAGTTCGTCGAGGACGCGGGCCCTTTGGCGCATCCGGTGCGTCCGGCGCTCTATCACGAGATCAACAATTTCTACACGGCGACCGTCTACGAGAAGGGCGCCGAGGTCGTGCGCATGCTCAAGGTGCTGCTCGGGGACGAGGGGTTCCGCAAGGGCATGGATCTCTACTTCAGCCGTCACGACGGCCATGCGGCGACTGTAGAGGATTTCATCGCTTGCTTTGCCGACGCGACCGCGACCGATCTCTCGCAATTCCTGCGCTGGTACTCGCAGGCGGGAACGCCGGAGCTCAAGGTCAGCGGCAGCTTCGATCGCGATGCGCGCACGTTCCGTCTCGATCTCGCGCAATCGCTGCCGCGCCGCCCGGCGCTGCCGCAAAGCGGACCCATGGTCATTCCCTTGGCGCTCGGGCTGCTCGGCAAGGACGGCCACGATTTGCAGCTCGTGACCACGGACGGGCGGCGCGTCGAGCGCGGTGTCGTGGTGATCTCGCAGCCCGCGGAGAGCGTGGTGCTCGCGGACATAGCGGAACCGCCGGTGCTCTCGATCAACCGCCGCTTCTCCGCGCCGATCAAAATCTCGGCCGAGGCCACGTCCGCGGATCTGCAATTCCTCGCCGCCCACGACAGCGATCCGTTCAATCGTTGGGAAGCGCTGCAGAGGCTCGCCACCTCGCTGCTGGTCGAAAACGTCGCCCGATTGCGCTCCGGCGAAGCAGCGCACAGTGATCCGGCCTTGATCGCAGCGCTGGAGGCGACCCTCTCCGACCACCGGCTCGAACCGGCGTTCCCGGCCCAGGCGTTGAGTATGCCGGCAGAAGCCGACATCGCCCGCGAGATCGGCGAGGACGTCGATCCCGACGCGATCTTCCGCGCGCGGACCGAGCTGCGGCGAGCGATAGGCCGGGAGCTCGGGTCGATGCTCCACGAAACATACGCGCGCATGAGCGACCGCGGCGCCTACCGCCCGGACGCGGCGAGCGCAGGGCGGCGGGCGCTCAAGAGCGCATGCCTCGATCTCTTGGCGATGGCCGGCGAGACCGCGGCGATCGAGATGGCCGAGCGGCAATATCGAAGCGCGGACAACATGACCGACCGAATGGGGGCGCTAGCCGCGCTCGGGCTCCACGACGTCCCGGCACGCGGTCGATGCCTCGATGATTTCTATCGCAGCTACGAATCCGACCCGCTGGTGATCGACAAGTGGTTCGCGCTGCAGGCCGTGATCCCCGAGCCTGCGACGCTCGCGCGGCTCGCGGCGCTCACGGCGCATCCGGCCTTCTCGTTCACCAATCCCAATCGCGTGCGCGCGCTGATCGGCTCGTTCGCGCAGAGCAACCACACTCAGTTCAACCGCCCGGACGGTGCGGGCTACGAGTTCGTTGCCAAGACCGTACTCGATCTCGACCCGAAGAATCCGCAAGTTGCCGCGCGGCTGCTCTCGGCATTCAAGAGCTGGCGGGCGCTGGAGCCGACGCGCCGCGCCAAGGCCGAGGCGGCGCTGCGCACGGTCGCCGCCGTCGGGACGCTCTCGCGCGACGTCAGCGACATCGTCAACCGGATGACGGAGTACGGACGACGGACGACCGATAAGGGCTGACGCATGCGGCAAGCCCGCGGCCATCTTCCGCCCGCTGTCCTCTATCCCTGCCCTCCCCTGTCCTCTGTCGTCGTCCATACTCTCGACAAATCGCGGCTTTTCGATTCCAATGCAGTGATTCGGAGAGATGCGGCACATCCATCCGATCGCGGCTGACGGGGACATGGGGAGGCCGGGATGGCGCGCGCCGAGGCAGCGCACGCGTCGCTACGTTCGGATTCCATCAAAGGACTGGCCCAGTCGATCGCCAAGCCGGCGTACCGGCGGCTCTTGACCGCCGAGCCGGTGCTGCGCCGGGCGGTGCCCTCGCTGATCGTCGCCTTTCTGGTGACGGTGGGAATCGGCGCGATCGTTCAGGTCAATGACCGTCACCGGCAGGCGGTCCTCGCGGCGCTCGAAGATCTCGACGCCGTCGCCGACGTCGCGCTCGATCAGATCGAGCGGCCGGAGCGCCGCGGCGAACTCCCGGACCGGGCGCTCTCCGAGCTTGCCCGTGCCATCCCGGCCAAGGCGGATGCGGCCGAGCGCTACGTCGTGCTGATCGACTCGGCCGGTCATGTGGTCGCGGCGGTACCCTCACTCGCCGCCGATCTCGGCCGGAATGTGCCCGAAATCCTCCGCCGCGGGCAGTCGCCGAAGCCGCGCATCCGCACCGGCGCCGCGGAGCTCACCTTGGCGGACGGCACGGAACTGCTGCACACCGCGCGCGTGCTCGAGCCGCCGCTTGGGCAGCTTCTGGTCGTCCAGCCGCGCGCGGCGGCGCTCGCTTCGTGGCGCTCCGACACCGTGCTCACGGTGACGCTGTTCGCAACCACGGGGTTCGTGTTGCTCATCCTCGGCTTCGCATTCCATTGGCAGTCGCTGCGCGCACGCGAGGCCGACGTCATCTTCGATACCGTGCGAAGCCGCATCGATACCGCGCTCAACCTCGGGCGATGCGGTCTGTGGGATTGGGACCTCGCCCGCGGTTGCATCTTCTGGTCCTACTCGATGTTCGACATTCTCGGCCTAATGCCCCGCGACGAGCTGTTGACCTTCGGCGAGGTCAGCGCGCTGGTGCATCCCGACGACCTCAAGCTCGACGAGCTCGCGGGCGAGCTCGCGGAGGCGCGGACGAGCGCGATCGACCGCGCGTTTCGCATGCGCCACGCCCGCGGCGAGTGGATCTGGCTGCGGGCGCGATGCGAGCTCGTGCGGCAGGCAGGCGAGGCCGACGCGCACCTCATCGGCATCGCGGTCGACGTCACCGAGCAGCGGCATCTCGCGGAGACGACGGCGACCGCCGATCTGCGCCTGCGCGACGCGATCGAATCGATTTCGGAAGCTTTCGTGGTCTGGGACGCCGACAACCGGCTGGTGCTGTGCAATTCCAAGTTCCAGAGCCTGCACGGATTGCCGGAGCAAGCGGTGGTGCCGGGCACGCCGTTCGAGGAAGTGGTCGGCGCCGGCAGCCAGCCCGTCGTGCGCACACAGATGTCCGACGCAACGAGCCGGGCGACCGCGCGCACCTTCGAGGCCCGGCTCGAGGACGGCCGCTGGCTGCACGTCAGCGAGCGGCGCACCAAGGACGGCGGCTTCGTGTCGGTCGGCACCGACATCACCGCGCTCAAGCGTCACGAGGAGAAGCTGCTCGACAGCGAGCGGCGGCTGATGGCGACCGTCGCCGATCTGCGCAACTCGCAGCTCGCGCTCGAGCGCCAGGCGCAGCAATTGGCGTTCCTCGCCGAGCAGCACGCCGAGCAGAAGCGTCGCGCCGAGGACGCAAGCCAGGCCAAATCGGAATTCCTGGCGAACATGAGCCACGAGCTGCGCACGCCGCTCAATGCCATCATCGGATTCTCGGAGATCATGGAATCCGGGATGTTCGGCCCGCTCGGCGCAGAAAAATATCACGAATATTGCCGGGACATCCGCGACAGCGGCAATTATCTCCTGGAGGTGATCAACGACATCCTCGACATGTCGAAGATCGAGGCCGGCCGCACGCGGCTCGAGCTCGAGGACGTCGATCTCGAGACGATCCTGGCGGAGGCAGTGCGCGTCGTATCGACCCGCGCCGAAGCCAAGCGCCTGCGACTCGAAGTCGACGTCGCCAGCGCGATCCCGCTCAAGGCCGACCGGCGTGCGCTCAAGCAGATCGTGCTCAATCTGTTGGCCAATGCCGTGAAGTTCACGCCGGAATGCGGCCGGGTCAGCGTGCACGGCCGCGCCCATGGCGCCAGCGCGACGATCGCGATCGAGGACAACGGCATCGGCATTCCCAAGCAGGCCCTGAAAAATCTCGGCCGGCCGTTCGAGCAGGTCGAGAGCCAGCTCACCAAGCGCCACAAGGGCTCGGGCCTCGGGCTCGCGATCGCGAAATCGCTGGTCGAGCTGCACGGCGGCTCGATCCGCATCCGCTCGACCCTGGGGATCGGCACCATCGTGCTGGTGCGCTTGCCGATCGCGGGAAAGCCGGTCTCAGCTGGCGCGCCGGCGGGCGAGTCGGTCACTGCCGCGTCCAAAACCTCACCAGCCGCCGAGCAGAGCGCCGGCCCGGAGGCCTCGCTGCACTGAAGCACTTTCCGGCCGCGTGGCGGACGCGCTGCGTTTGCGTGGGCGGGAAGGGACAGCGTGCGCGGCACGTCGGTTGGCACTCAATCGGTCGCTCTCGATCGCTTGTAGCGAAAGTCGCAGTGGCTGGCGCCCTGCATGATGGTTTGCGTGCGCGTGATCTTTATGTCGGGATCAAATCCCTCGGCCATGGTGAAGTCCGCGCTGCAGACCAGCAGGAATCCGAGCTCCGGCTCACCCAGCTCCTTGTAGAATTCAGCGTAGCGCCATCCCGTGACATCGATCTCGAAGGCATCTTGTGACTGCTCGCGCACTCGATAATCGAGCGCGTCCTCGCGGGCGAACGTTGCGAACGCAGACGCCATGATCTTCCCAAGGTTCTTCTCGTTCTTCGTTCGCCAGAATTCTTCGCCATAGCGGCGATAGACGCCGCCCAGAGCGCTTCGGGCCAAGGCGTTCGCTCGCTGCTCGCCCAGCTCCGCCTGCAAGGCCTTCACAAGCGGAACCAAGACCTGAGCCTGGATTTTGGCTTGTTGAATGACCGAAATGCTCATGTTCAACCTCGCGTTCTTGCTCGATTCTATCGGCACAGCTCGGCGGCAACGCTGAAGTATACATTGCTAGCTCTAGGTCGGCTTGTTTTTGATTGGAGAGTCGAAACGCGCCATCGTACCTGCGGCTCGTTCTGTCGGTCGGTCACGCTCAGCTAGATCGCCCCGCACCCTGCGCCCTTCGCGCGCGATCCTTCCTGGCGGCGAGAGAAAGCGCGACCACGTCACCGCCTCGCTTCGAGGATCCGCAAAAAACAGGCACGGACTTGCTTTTGCGTCTCGATCAGGTGCGCGTCGAGGGTGGTGAAATCCGGGAGGTCGGCTGCGCGGGCAAGCAGGCCGAGCAGCCCCGGGCCGGCGTTCTCCGGATCGAATTTCGCGGTCAGGCACAGCCGCAGGAAGTGCGTGAGGTTCTGATAGAGCCGCGCCGCCGGCCGTAGGATGTCGGCGTCTTCGGGTGCGAGTACGCCGAGCCGCGCGGCTTTTTCGAGCGCCCGCGCGGTCGAGACGTCGAGAATCTCGCGGTGCTCGGCGGCGTGAACGAGCTCGAGATATTGCGCGATGAACTCGACGTCGACGAGCCCGCCGCCCGCGTAGCGCAGATCCCAGCGCTCGCCCTCCCCCTTCTCGGCCGCAATCGCGGCGCGCATCTCCAAGATATCGGCGGCGACCGCGGCGCGGTCGCGCGGGCGACCGAGCACCTCGGCGATGACTGCCTCGATGCGTGCGCAAAACTCCGGCGCCGCGGACACGACCCGCGCGCGGGTCAAGGCCATGTGCTCCCAGGTCCAGGCCTCGCGTTCCTGATAATCGCGGAACCGTGCAATCGACGTCGCGACCGGGCCGGACCGGCCGGTGGGCCGCAGCCGCATGTCGACCCGGTAGAGCGCGCCGTAATTGGTCTGCGCGGTGAGCGCGCTGATGAGCCGCTGGGTCAGGCGGGCGAAATATTTCATGCCGGAGAGCGACCGCCGCCCGTCGGATTGCGACGCCGCTTCCTCGAAATCGTAGACCAGGATCAGGTCGAGATCGGATGCCGCGGTCATTTCCCCCCCGCCGAGCTTGCCGAGCGCGAGCACTGCGGTGTGCTGTCCCGGGAGCCGGCCGTGCGCCGCCGCGAAGCTCTCCTCGACCGCGCGATGCAGCGCCGCGATCAGCACGTCGGCAAGCCGCGCAAACGTCTCGCCGGCCTGCTCGGCCGAGACGGTCCCGGACAGGATGCGGGCGCCGATCAGGACCATCTGCTCCTGCCCGAACAGGCGGGCACGGTCGAGCAGATCCTCATAAGAGGCCGCTTGCGCGAGCATGCGGTCGAGCTGCGTGCCGAGCTTCTGCGCATCGGGGAGCGCGCCGAAGAACGCCGGATCGATCAGGCCGTCCATCGCCTGCGGGTTCTGCGAGACGAGGTCGGCGAGACGCGGCGCGGTGCCGAGTGTGAGCGCAAGGAGCGCCAACAGATCCGGATTGCGCCCGAGCAGCGAGATCAGCCGCGCCCCGCCTTGCAGCCCGGCGAGGAAGCGGTCGAAGCTCACCAGCGTGCGGTCCGGATCGTCGGTGCGCGATAGTTGCTGCAGCAAAGCCGGCATCAGCTCGGAGAGTCGGCTCCGGGCGAACTCGCCCTTGAGCGAAGGATAGCCGCCCGAGAACCACTGGCGCACGGTGGCGGACGCCGCGAGCGGCTGGCGAAAGCCCATTTCCGTGAGCCGTGCAAGTGTGGCGGAATCGTCGGCGTCCTCCGGGAATTCGAGCGCGCGCGCCGGCGTCGGACCCGGCATGGCTTCGAACAGCCGCGCATAGTGACGCTGCACCGCGCGCAGATGCCCGAGCAGCGTCTCGGCGAAATGCTCGCGATCGGCAAAGCCGAGAAACCTGGCAAATCGCGCCAGCGCCTCCGGATCGGACGGCAGCGTCTGGGTCTGCTCGTCCGCGACCATCTGCAGGCGGTGCTCGACCGTGCGCAGGAAGCAATAGGCGGCATGCAGATCCTGCGCGGCCGCGGCATCGATCCAGCCCCCCTCGGCGAGGCGCTTCAGCATTTCCAGCGTCCCGCGCCCGCGCAGTTCCGGATGGCGGCCGCCGGCGATCAGCTGCTGGGTCTGGACGAAGAACTCGATCTCGCGAATGCCGCCGCGGCCGAGCTTGAGATTGTGGCCTTCGACCGCGATGTCGTCGTGGCCGCGATAGGCGTGAATCTGCCGCTTCATCGCATGCACGTCGGCGATCGCGACGTAGTCGAGATATTTGCGCCAGACGAACGGGGTGAGATCGGCGAGAAAGGCTTCGCCGGCGGCGAGATCGCCCGCGCAGGGCCGCGCCTTGATGAGCGCGGCGCGTTCCCAGTTCTGCCCCGTGCTCTCGTAATAACCGAGCGCCGCGGGCGTCGAGACCGCGATCTGGGTTGAGGCCGGGTCGGGACGCAAGCGCAGGTCGACGCGAAATACGTAACCGTCGGGCGTGCGCTCCTGCAGGAGCTTCACGAGGCCGCGCGTGAGGCGAACATGGAAGGGAGCCGGCTCGAGCGCCGGATCGAGCGCCGGCGCCGCGGGATCGAACAGCACGATGAGGTCGACGTCGCTCGAATAGTTGAGCTCGAAGGCTCCCATCTTGCCCATCGCCAAGACAAAATAGCCGGAACCACGATCCGGGTGGTCCGGATCGGCCGGCCGGAGCCGCCCCTCGGCCGCCGCCCGGCCGAGCAGGAACCGCACGGCAGCGCCTATCGCCGCGTCGGCGAGGTCGGTCAGTGCCCGTGTCACGCGTTGCACCGGCCACACTCCGCCGATGTCGGCGAGCGCAATCAGCAAGGCGGCTTCGGCCTTGAGGCGGCGCAGCTGCTGCATCGCCTGCGCTTCGGCTTTCGCAGCCGGCACGGCGGCGGCCGCCTCGGCGAGCAGCGCGGAAAAATGCGCTTCGGGCTCGGAATCGAGGATGCGCAACAGCCGCGCCGGATCTTCCGCCACGAGCTGCCACAGGAACGGGGAGCCATCGGCAATGCCTTCGAGGAGACGCCGGACCGCGCCCACCTTGGCCACAAGCTGCTTGATGCTCTTTCCGGGGCCGCTGCGCCCGATTTCCCCGAGCCAGTCGTCGACCTTGCGGGCTGCTTCGGCAGCCGAGGACGGTTGCGGCGCGGCTATGACCCGCTGCCGCAGCGCGTCGGCCGTCGTTGCCGAAGTTTTGGGAGCCGGTTTCGCCAAAGGGTACCGTTCGTCCGCGAGAGAGCTGCGTCGCACAGGCTGCACCGGGATTACGACCACAAGCCCGCGAGGGTTTCCAGGACCAGCGTGATGCCCGACCCCAGCAGCAGCACCAGGACGATCCTGCGGAATGCCGCCGCGTCGAGGCTTCCGTAGAGGCGCAGGCCGAGCCAAATGCCGGCCAGGAGCATCGGCAAGCCGAGCAGGATCAGCGCGAACGTGCTTTTCGAAATGCCGCCCTCGGTGCCGAGCCAGACCGCCGCCATGACGAAGATCGCGACCGCGACCGGCTGAAACACGGCGCGCTGCTCGTCGCTCGTCCACCCGCGCAGGCCGCACCACACGGTCGGCAGGATGCCGCCGAGCCCGGTGCTGCCGCCGAGCAACCCGCCCAAAAACCCGATGCCGCCATCGGCGAGCGCCGTAGCGCGGATCGGCTTCAGCGCCGGCCGCAATAGGGCGTAGAGGCTGTAGGCGACGAGCACCACGCCGACCCCGGCGCGCAGCACACCGGGCCGCGCCCATTCGATCGCCGCGACCCCGAACGGAACGCCGAGCGCGCCGCCGGCTAGAAACGGCCATAGCCGCCGCCAGTCGAGCGCACGACGCAGCTTCCAGGCTGCGACGCCCTGCACGAGCAGGCCAAAGGCGACGATCAAGGCGGCCGTGTCGCTGGGGGAAAGCACGTGAAGCCAGGCGGGGGCCGCAATCAGCCCGAACGCGAAGCCGGCGAGGCCGGCAACGAGCGCGGCCGCAAACGTCGCCGAGAGGAAAATCGCAAGGTCGGACGCAGAGACGCCATCCATCGCTCGCTCCATGCGCAAGCGAGCAGCGCTTGGATGGCGAGCATCTGACGGGGAGGCTGCGGACCCCCGCGCAAACTAGCACAGCAGAACGCGCGCCGCGCCATGCGGATCGTTTCAGCGGTGCAAAAATTTCCCGTTGAGTGTTGCCCGCTCGGTACAGGCAGGGCGCGCCGCCGGTGCTAGCTTTTCCGCCGCGCAAAAGCGCGATCCGAGTGTTTCGGGGGGCATCATGAAAGCGGTCTTTTCGGCAGCCGCCGCCGCGGTTGCGGCAATCATCGTTTGCGGCCAGGCAGCGGCGCAAACCGGCACCGACATTCTGCAGCGGCTCGAAGCATTGGAGCAGAGCAATGCCGAGCTGAGAAAGGAAAATGCCGCATTGCGCGACCGGGTAAGGCGCATCGAATCCACGAGCCAGACGCCCGCGGCGGCCAGCACGCAGCCCGCATCGAAACCGACGAGGCCGGGTTCAGCCTATGCGGCAGTCAGCGCGAACGCGCCTGTCTACAAGGCGGCGCCGGCCGCCCCGCCGGCACCGTGGTCCTGGACCGGATTTTACATCGGAGCACACGGTGGATACGCATGGGACGGGCGACCGGGCCCGATGTGAAAATCGAGGAAAGGGGAGCATTCGGCGGCATCCAGACGGGCGTGAACTACCAGTTCTGGGGCCCGTGGGTGCTCGGTTTCGAGCAAGATGTCTCGTTCGCGGACATCAAGGGCAGCTTCGACGTGGGCGGGGGCGGCAAGAACAATGGCGGCGACCAGCCCGACAACTCAGGACAAACGAAGGGGACCGGAGTGATCAAGTTCGAAGCGCTCGGCACGTTCCGCGGGCGGATCGGGTACGCGGTCGGCCCGGTTCTGCTTTATGAAACCGCCGGGGTGGCCTGGGGGCTCGCCAGACCGACCATTACCATCACCTCACCGAACCCGGAAGTTCTGCACGACAGGCGAGTGATGACGGGCCTTGCCGCCGGAGCGGGCATCGAAGTCGCAGCTCTACCCAACCTGACGTTCAAGGCCGAGTATTTGTACCTGGATTTTCCCGACAAGAACTTCTTGGCCGGCACCGATCAGGCCGGCGCCGCCGACGCTCGTTTTCATACCGTAAGGGCGGGCGTAAACTGGCTGTTCCACTGATCCCGGAGCGAGACGGCGGCGTTCCCACTTGGTACGGCTAGCCTCGGCCGCTCGGCGATCGACACCGGAACCGGTATATTGGCCCGTATCGCTGCGGGGCCGGACCGATGAATCACGCGCGCTTGCTGGTCATGATCGACCGAGCCATCGCGGTGGTGCTGGCCGCCGCCGGCTGGCTCGCGCTGCCGATCGTGGTGCTCCTGTTCCTGCAATGGCCGCTGCGCGACATTTTCCGGGCCTATTCGCGCGAGGCCAATGATCTCGGCCAATGGATCTTCGCGATCTTCGTCGCGGTCAGCGTCACGGCCGCGACGCGCGCCGGCACCCATCTCGGCACCGATGCGGTCGCGCGCTTCTACCCAGCAAAGGTCCGCGCGACGCTGACGCGGATCGGAGCCGTGTTGCTGGCACCTTGGGCGCTGTTCGTGCTCATCGGCAGCAAGGACATCGTGCTGAACTCGATCCGCGGTCTCGAGACGTTCCCCGATACCAACAATCCCGGTTATTTCCTGATCAAGACCGCGATGTGGATCCTCGCCGGCCTGATGCTCGCACAGGCCGGCATCGACGTCGCGCGGCGCCGAACAGCGTGATGGCCGGGTTCGGCCTCGTGCTGCTGGTGGTGGTCGCGCTCGGCATCGTATTCACCGGCCTGCCTGCGTTCGTGATCCTGATCGGCGCCGCGACGATCGGCGCCGTCGTGGGCGTGCTTTCCGACGCCGTGCCGCTGTCGCTGCTCGGCGCACTGCCCTCGCGTCTCATCAACCTCTTCGAGAACGATCTGCTCCAGGCGCTGCCGCTCTACGTGATGATGGGGCTCTTGCTCGACCGCTTGCCGGTCGCCGATGCGCTCTACCGCGCCGGCCTTGCCGTCCTGCCGCGGCGGCCGGCCGCGCCGCTTGTCTCCGGCATGGCGCTCGGCGCGCTGCTCGGCCCGATGAACGGCTCGGTCGGCGCGAGCGTGCTGGCGCTCTCGCGCGTCGTGGCACCGCGGCTGGCGGAGAGCGGCGTGCCGCAACCGACGCAATTCGCGAGCGTCGCCGTCGCGAGCACGCTCGGCGTCGTGATCCCGCCGTCGCTCGTGCTGATCCTGCTCGGCGACGCCATGCTTTCCGCCCACACCATCGCGGTCACGTCCACCGGGCGCAGCGACCGCGTGATCAATACACAGGACGTATTCCATGGGGCGTTGCTGCCCGCGGCGCTGTTTCTGGTGCTTTGCCTCGCGCTCTCCTGGCGCGCGGGCCGCCACGTTCCGGCCAAGGTCGACGCCCGCGCCGTAAGCTTGAGCCGCAATCAGGCGGTGCTCGCCGCGATTACGCTCGTCGCTCTGCTGACACTGCTCGGCGGCGTCGCCACCGGATATTTCTACGCGGTCGAAGCCGCCGCCATGGGGGCCTTCGTGCTGCTCGCCGCCGGGTTCTCGACCGGAGCGCTGCGCGGCGGCGTGCTGCGTGGCGTGCTCCACGACGCGCTCGCCATTACCGGCGCGTTGTTCGCGTTGCTGATCGCCGCCACCACGCTCACCCTGGTGCTGCGGCTGCTCGCGACCGACCAGCTGGTGAGCGAGTGGATCACCGGCATTCCCGTCGGAGAGCTCGCGGTGGTGGGGATCGTGCTCGGCGCGATCGGGCTTTCCGCATTCGTGCTCGACGCCTTCGAGATCATTTTCGTGATCGTGCCGATCGCTGTGCCGCCGCTGTTGATCCGCGTGGCCGACGCGCGCTGGGTCGCCGTGCTCGTGCTGCTGACATTGCAGACGAGCTTTCTGCTGCCGCCGTTCGGCTACGCGCTGATGATGGCACGGGGCACGCTGCGCCTAAATCTTGCATTCCGCGACATGGTGCGCGTGCTCGTGCCGTTTCTGCTCGCGCAATGGGCTGTGCTCGCCGCCGTGCTGCTGTTCCCGGCGCTTGTGCACGTCGGCGAGAACCTCGAAGAGTCCAGGCGTACACCCACAATCCCGATGAGCGACCAGGAGCTGCAGCGCAGGCTGCAGCAGATGCTGCCGCCGCCACCCGACCTCGAGCCGCCGCGACGGTAACAAGGGACGGCAGCCTCCAACCATTTGCAGCGCGCGGCGAAGGCCGCGTAGGACCCGGGCAAAATTGTTGCCGAATTCCGCGCATGATTCCGGTTGGTTTTCGGCAGTGGAACGAAACCTTAAACTTCACCGGCGATACTCCCGGATGCTGTCCCATTTTGGACACAACCGCTTCGCACAATCATCCCAACGGGGAACGGGGGGATTCGGCGTGGGGACGCTGGGCCGCGCGGTCGCGATCCTGACATTCTTGGGGCTTGCCGCATGCAGCGGACCCGCGACGCGCTATTCGGCGGGGTACGCTCCGCATCATCGCAGCAATGAAGTCGCGAGGTCGAGTGCGCCCGTGCGCGAGCCCGTCGCGGAGCGCGGCGGCGATTCGCGCGGGGTCGCGAGCTTCTATTCCGGCCGCTCGGCGACCGGCGAGCGCGTTGGCGAAAACGCGCTGACCGCCGCACACCGCACCCTGCCCTTCGGCACCAAGGTGAAGGTCACGAACCTGAACAACGGAAGATCCGTGACGGTGCGCATCAACGATCGCGGCCCCTTCGTGCGCAATCGTTCGATCGACTTGTCGGACGGCGCCGCCGGCGTCATCGGCATGAAGGGCGCGGGCGTCGCTCCGGTGCGGATGGAAGTG
>JBKPDF010000102.1:0-14382 GCA_046727735.1 Pseudomonadota bacterium
GTGCGCGGCAAGCGGCCACACGACGGCCGCGACGCCAAGAAATACGATGAATGTCCGCCGCCTCATGGAGCTTCCCCCTCCTACCGAGACCCCCGGGCCGGCTGACCCTATCACATTCGGCGACGATGCTGTTGTGCATGACAACAAGTTTGGCGGTATCAATGTCTCAGTTGGGTCATCGCCGTCATTCGGACTGCGGAAGACGTGGTCTGCTTTACCTCTCAGAGCAGACGTACATGGCTCCTTGGCGCGGGGGTTGCTACGGGCCCGGCCGTGCGCGATGGTCGCCGGCGATCATCGCCCGCGGCTCCCGGGCAAGTCCGAAGCTGTATTCCACCGAGTTTATACCCTGTTTCAACTTGGGGCGAACGATGAGTGACGGTTTGACCGCAAAGACCGCATCGCTGTTCAGAAATTTGTCCCCCTCCAAGAAAAGATGGGTGACGAGGGTGCGATAGCCCGGTGCGCTGATCATGAAATGAACATGTGCGGGCCGGAATGGATGGCGGCCCATCGCCGCGAGCAATTGACCAGCGGGACCATCATCGGGGATCGGATAACTGATCGGCATGATGGTTCGGAATCGATAAGCACCGGCGGCATCGGTACGGAAGCTCGCCCGCAGGTGACCCTTCGGCTGGTGTTCATCCTGGACATCGTACAGTTGGTTGGGAGCCGTCTGCCAAACCTCGATCAGCGCGTCGGCGATTGGCTGCCCATCGGGATCCGTGACACGGCCACTCATCACCAACGGCTCACCCTCCTCTTCGCGCAGCAGGATGCTCTCCCCTTGAGCGAGCTCGCGCTGGTGCCCCGCATAGAATGGGCCGAGCACGGTCGAGTCGCTGATGCCTGGACCCGCCACATTGTCCACCGCGTCGACCAGCATCGAAATGCCCAGAATATCCGAAAGCAGAATGAACTCCTGACGGCTTTCGGAGCACATCTTGCCGGCGCGGGTGAGGAAGTCGATGGCTTGCCGCCATTCATCCTGCGTAATTCGCGCCTCGCGGACGATTGCATGCAAATGACGGACGACAATCGACATGACCTCCCGCAGTCTGGCGCTCTGCGCATTCTTCATGCGATCGATGACGTCGCGCGTCAGCTCAGGAAAGGTCTCTTCTCGTGGCGCAACCTTGTCGATCATGATTGTCGCCCTTTGCCGCTGTTCAAGATGGCCGGCGGCCGTGGTAGGCGTCGTCCAGAAGGTCTCTGATTGCCTTGCGTTCGATGGAGCGGGGGTTCCAGTACGGCGACTGGACGGCTGCATCGGCAGCCTTGTCCAGGTTCGACTCCGCCAGCCCGATCTGCCGCAGCGAAGTTGGTGCACCATTCCTTGCCGCGAGGTCGAACAAGCCGCCCGCGGCTTCGGCCGCGCCGAGAGCGCGGGCGACACGAGCGAGCGCGTCGGGAGCAGCGGAAGCATTGTATGCCGCCGCATGTGGCAGGATCACCGCATGGGTCTCCGCGTGGGGAAGGCCAAACATTCCGCCGAGCGTGTGACACAGCTTGTGATGCAGCGACATCCCTACCGCGCCAAGGCAACTTCCGCAGACCCAGGCACCAAACAGCGCATCGGCGCGGGCTGCGCGATCGGTCGGGTCGGTGACTATCCGCGGCAGCGCGCGGCCGAGCGCGGCGATGCCCTGCTCGGCAAGACTCGATGTGATCGGATTGGCGTCCTTTGCGTATAAGGCTTCCACGGCATGCGCGATCGCATTTATTCCGGAAACCAGAGACAGGGAGGGAGGCAGTCCGAGCGTCAGCTCGACGTCGTAGATGATGACCTCTGGAAGGACCTTCAGTGACCGTATTGTGGTCTTTCGTCCCTCATTCGTCTCCCCGAGTATGGGCGTCGCCTCAGAGCCGGCATAGGTCGTCGGAAGCGCCATCTGCGGCAAGTCGGTACGCAGCGCCAGTGCTTTCCCAAGACCAATGGTCGAGCCTCCGCCAAGCGAGATGAGACAATCGGCATCGCTGTCGGCAACCCTCGTCGCCACGCGCTCGGTCACGTCCACGGGAGTGTGCATCGCGGCGTCGGTGGAAAGATCCACGCATCGGTTGCCCAAAACGTCCTTCAAGCTTGCGGCGGCGCCGTTTGCGTGATGGGCATCCGAAAGTACAAAAGCCCTGTCACAGCCGAGCGAACGAAGCTCGTCGGCTGCTCGTGATAGCGTGCCGAAGCCGAAAACGACCCGTGCTGGCAGCGCCGTGTATTCGAAGGGACCCACTGTCTCGTCCTCAACCGTCGACGTCTACCTGCCCTGGAATACGAGCGCCGGTGGCTCGATATCCTTGTTGAAGGCATCCGCCGTGTTCGCAAAGCCCCGTTGCGCATCGGGACCGTCGTACAGCTCCATGGCCACGTCGAGCATCACGAGATCCGCAGCAGCCACTCCTCCGCTTGACCAGGCCTTGAGCAGTGTGCGCGTCGCTGCATACGACCGGGTAGGCCCCGTCGCGAGCTGCCGTGTCAATGCGGCGGCGGTGGCTAAAAGCTCGTCCGCGGGCACCACATGCGTCGCAATTCCAAGCGCACCAGCCTCACGTCCGGAGATCGGCTCGCCCAGCATGGCAAAGCGCGACGCCCGAGCACGGCCGACGCGCTCAGCGAGCCGCTGCAGGGCTCCGGCGATCGGTAGCATCG
Organism: Pseudomonadota bacterium; assembly: GCA_046727735.1. Classification (GTDB taxonomy): domain Bacteria; phylum Pseudomonadota; class Alphaproteobacteria; order Rhizobiales; family Xanthobacteraceae; genus AP-16. Next base: position 2,651 of record JBKPDF010000102.1, read on the forward strand.
CGGTCGTGACTTCCACGCAGCGGAAGGTGGCATTCTCGGCGGCGATGAGAAAATCGCACGCCAACGCCAGTTCGAAGCCGCCGCCGAACGCAATCCCCTGCACCACGGCGACAGTCGGTATCTTCAGCATCTCGATGGCGCGATAGGAGGCGTTGACTTCGGCGACGAATGTTCGGAACCAGTTGACGTCCTTTCCCGGCCACTCTCGGACTTCGCCCCCAAAGCTGAAGTGAGGCCCTTCAGCCTGAACGACCACTACGCGGATGTCGCTCACGCTGGCCTGATGGACGGCGCCTCGCAATGCCTCGGCGAAGCGCAGGTCGAGCCGATTAAAAGGCGGATTGGCCAGCACGATGTTTCCAATAGGGCCGTCTCGTTCAAATCGGATCGTCATCATCGTAACTCTCCGTTTTGCCGACCTCAGGTCGGACGCCGATCGCTGGGTTCAGGTATAATCGGGAGCAGCAGATGCGACGGACGTTCGCCATCCCGATAAACTTTGTGGGTCACGGTCTTACTGCTGCAGACGTGGTACGGAATATATTCGACGTTTGTCATCGCTCCAGTGCCGGTCGGAACGTCCAGGCAGGTAATTTCGAGGCAGATCCGGTGACCAGCCTTGAACTGATTCGCGGTGGCGAGGATCTGTATTCGGTACTCGACCACTTCACCCGGCTTCACGGGCACAATTGCATCGCGCGTGAGCTTGTGGAACGGCTCCCACGGCTTTGAGCGCTTCTCATCAAGCGCTCGGTAGGACGCCTTCAGCCAGCCTCGCGTCAGCTCGCGCTCAGGCAGTGAAGATGGGAGGTTTCGCTCGCCCTCGCGCGCGGTCCGAACCGAGACATCAGGCCCCACGTCCTTGAGCACGACGATCCAATTGGTGTCGTCCTGATCGATCGCCGCGTAAAGTGTCAGCGTGATCGGGCCGACCACGGTGACGTCGCGCGGCAAGGGGTCTGTCATGTATCGCAGCCGCTCGATCTTCGTCGTCCGCGTCACCGGCATTTGGGTAAAGACGTCGGGCTCGCGCGCGGCAGCTCCAAGCTCCGAGCCGGGTCGCGGTGGCTCGGTCGACAGTGTCTCCCAGTGGGAAAGATAGAATTTCGTCCATTGCGTTTCCGGCAGAGGCCAATCGGTTCCGGTTCGCCATTCGTTGGCCCCCATGAGCCAGTAGCGCACCGGCGGCTCGTCCAGGATGCCGGTGTCAATCCCCTTCAACCAATGGTCATACCAGCGGATAATCTCGTCGTGGTATTGATGGAATGGCCGCTCAAGGTGGGCGGGCCCGGTGAAGATCAGTTTTTTCGGAGCATCGACGTTTTGGAAATAGTGCTGAGCACCGAGCCAATGAAGTTTATAGGTGTAGGCATAGGCGCCCGAGCCCGTGTACAACGGTATCCGGATTTTCTTGAAGGTCTCTTCCGCCCGCTCCACCGTGCCGTCGAACTCCCAGGGCTGCGTCATCATGAGATACATGATGAACGTGCGCTGCCCCTTCTGGGTGAGGATGTTGTAGAGATTGATGTATTGCTTGTAGTCCGAATTCCGCATGGCCAGGCGCCAGAGTTCCTCCTCTGCGGCAGGAAGTTCCGCGGGTCGGTCGCGCGACTCGTGGACAGTGCTGAAGACGTCGAGCAAATAAGGGAACGTGTGCAAAACCCCGCCGGGATTGAAGTCACGGAATCCGAACATGCCGCCATATGCACTGCACGCGTCATACGGAAAGATCGCTTTCAGCGCGGGATGGCCCTGTGCGGCGGCGCGCCATTGCTCGCCTGCATAGCCGGAGATGCCGACCATTCCGACCTTGCCATTCGACCACGGCTGCCGGGTGATCCACTCGATGAGATCGTAGTGGTCGGTATCCTCGTGGCCGTAGTGCCCCTCCGACTTGGCTGATCCCCTCGGCTGCGCGATCACGTGAACGTAGCCGTTGGCGATGAAGCGGCGCGTGTCGCCGGCCTCGATCGGGCCGAACCAGAGCGGTGCGTGGGCCGGTTGCGGCGGCAGTATATCGGCGATGTCCGGGCCCTGAAGGTCCTTGTTATGCAAAGCCGACGCATAGAGCACCGGGTACTTGCCGGGATTGTCCGGTCGATAGACGTCCACCGCCAGCCGCGTGCCATCCCGCATGGCGACTCTGATGTCGCACTCCTCGATCATCACTTGGTCTCCCGGCCAGCGCCGCGCCTGGTTATTTTCCGAAACAAGACGGCCGGCGAGGTAGAACGATTGGGGAATCGTCGTTTTTCTCGCCGGCTATGGACTTGCATTGGACGCCGCTCAAGCGCTCGCATCCGCGAATTTGGGATCGCGCGATATCCGTACATCGAGGCTGTAACGTCCAGCGCCGAAATACGCGATTTGCAAGAGGCCGCCTGCGATCATGAGATCCTTGAGGAAATGGATCGTCTGATTTTGGTCGACGAAGTTGGCATGAAAACAGATCGCCGCTGCCAGCGTGAACAACGCAAGCCCGGACGCCACCTCCCGCGCCCGAAAGCCGAGAAGCAGCAACAAGCCGCCGCCCACCTCGAAAGCAACCGCGATTGCCCAACCGAGCGGGGGCAGTGGCAAACCGACGCTGGCGATGTATGCGGTCGTCGGTCCATAGGCAGGGATCTTGCCGAGACCGCTCATGAGAAACGGCAGGCCGATCAGGACGCGACCAAGCAGTGGGATGAACCCGATGTTTTCCATGGTCAGCTCTCTTTCCTGTGGTTGAGTGTTGAGTTCGATGCCCTCAAAACTGACTTCGTTGTTTGAATTTGAAAATAGAAACGTTCGAAACTCATGGTTTCTCAAAATGAGCCTAGTCGCCTGAACCGACCGGGCGTTTGGCGCGCGGCTTAGGTGCCAGAGCTCGTTCTCGGAAACCAAGCGTTTCGAACGTTGCTATTTTCGGGCCGGAGAAACTAAGCCACTTACAGCCGCTGGTCGCCTCAATCGCGCGGCCTGTAATCCCGCGGAGACTCAGTCGTGATCGAACGTCGGTTGTTTCAGTCCCTTTCCGGTGACCAGCGCAATTGGCTCAGGGCCAGGCATCACTTCCCGTTCGAGGATGCCGATGCCGGCTGGGGCGCGCTGCGCATCTGGAATGACGACGAGATCGCGCCCAACAGCGGGTTTCCACCGCACCCCCACGCCAACATGGAGATTATCACCTATGTCCGCGAGGGTGCGGTGAGCCACAACGATAGCCTCGGGAATCAGGGTCGCATCGTCGCCGGCGACGTCCAGGTGATGAGCGCCGGCAGTGGTATCCGTCACGCCGAGTTCAATCTCGAGCCGCAAACTGCGCGCCTCTTCCAGATCTGGATCGAGCCGGACGTCGACGGCGGCTCGCCCGCGTGGGGCACCAAGCCTTTCCCGAAAAAGGACCGCGCTGGCCGGTTTGTCACCCTGGCCAGCGGTTTTGCGGCCGATTGCGAGGCGCTGCCGATCCGCGCGCACGCGCGGGTGCTCGGCGCGACGCTCAATCGCAGCCAGAGGCTGACCTATGACATCGCAAGCGACCGCTTCCTCTATCTCGTTCCGGCGGCCGGATCGGTGAGCCTGAACGGCGTCCAAGTCGACGCCCGCGATGGCGCCGCCATCAGCGGCGTTCGTCAGCTCACAATCACGGCGCTGAACGACAGCGAATTCGTGCTGGTCGATGCCCCGTCGCGACGATCCGCGGTCAATCCCAAAGCCGACTAGAGGACGATCGTCGATGGCGGCGCGAAGGCCTGGTGAACCCTCGTCACCGACCAGCGGGTCGTCGTTTCGGCGACAGCTTGCGGTGAAAGAAGTCCCCCAGCACGTCCACCCGCTTCGGGCGGTGTCCGCCTGGCGGAGTGAGCCAGTGAACCGAGCCGCCGCTGAGCGTCCATTGGGGCAACACGATTTCCAGGCGACCATCGGCCAATGCCTCGCGCAAAATGAAATCCGGCAGGATTCCGAGGCCGACACCCGCGATCAGCGCCGGCAGCATGGCATCGCCATTGTTGACGCGGAAAGGCCCGGTCGGACGCACGGTAGCCGTTTCTCCCGCCGGATTGCTGAAGTGCCAGGTCTCGCCCGCTGTCGAGACGTAGCTGATGCACCGGTGATCCGAGAGGTGCAGCGGGTGGGTCGGGCGGCCATACTTGGAAAGGTACCTTGGCGCCGCGACGAGATAGCGGGAGACCGGCGCCAGCGTCCGGGCGATCAGCGCGGAGTCCGGGAGGGACGCGATGCGGATCGCGGCGTCGTATCCTTCACCGATCAGATCGACATGGGCGTCGCTGAGATGAAGGTCGACGGTGACGCCCGGATAGAGCTCGAAGAATTCCGGCAAAATAGGCGCTATGTGCAGCAGGCCAAAGGACATGGGCGCGGTGAGGCGGACGTGACCGCGCGGCAGTGCTGATTGCGCAAGACCATCGTTTTCTGCGGCTTCACCTTCTGCCAGGATGTGAGCGGCTCGGTCGTAGAGCTGACGTCCAGCTTCTGTCAGCGCGAGGCGGCGCGCTGAGCGATTGAAGAGCCGCGCGCCAAATTTATCTTCGATCCGACCGATAGCCTTTGAGACCGTGGCTTTCGACAATCGCAATTCGGTAGCCGCCCCGACGAATGAGCGTGCCTGAACCACTTTGGCAAAGATCGCCAAACCTTCGAAATCGGGAAGTTTCGACATCTCAATTTTCCGCAACTATGGATGTAAAGGCTTTAGACTTCCGGCAGCGAGAAGTCGAGCTGGCGTGCCAAACTCGCTTAAGAGCTACCTTGCGCACGTTGCGGGATCTCAATCCAGTCTATGTCGGCTCGGGGCAGAGTCGGTCATTGCGGACTGTCTAGTTTAGGGCACCCGCTAATCCCCGGTAGCCGAGGCCTAGGCATGTCCGCAGCGTGCCATTACCGGAAGTGCGCGATAAGGACGCTCATCGAGTAGGTGGGAGTCTTCACGTCATGCACATGAAATCGGGAGCAAGCCAGCCCCGGTTCCCCGGGACCGGCGACGCTGCAAATGCCGGCGGTGGCTCGATGCTGCCCCTCGGCTCCATCACAGAAGAGCAGTATGACGACACGTTTGGTTCGTGTGTTGTGTCCGCCCATACACTGCGGAACAATTCCCGATGTTCGGATGTCCGCCAGAAATGTTCGCCCGTGAGGGATGCTGGCCCGTGTACGACCCCTGATGAGAAGATGGTGAGACCGGCTGAGGCCCCTTCACACCTTTGCACTGGCACAGGCACAAGCGGACGCGCTCGGGACACTACTTACCGCTCCCCATATCGCACGGACGAATGCGGTATCCACCTTCATCACATACGATGCGGCCAGCCCAGGTATCGCGTGCAATCCTCTCTGCGTACGCTTGCGGGTCTTCCGGCATGGCGACCACTCCGCGACTGCCGTATTGAAGTGACCTCGCCATCGATTCGGAGCTGGTAGCAGCCATTACGGCAAAAACAAGCACGGTTAGTTTTGACACTTGCCGTTCCTGTAGTTTTTCAGGCACCGCTGTCGCCGGCACCGCGAGCCAATGTTCCGTGATCGCCGAGCATCAAGTTGCTGAAGGCGGACGGGCGCTGGCCACGACTTCTAATAAAAGCATCCGTAATAGTCGAAGTAGTAAGGGTCACAGTCGTACGAATATGGATAACCGCCATAAAATCCATATCCGAACCCGCCGCCAAACCCGCGCCTGAATCTGCGGTGGCCGAATCCCCGGTGATCAAATCCCCGGCCGCCCGCAAAGTGATTGAATCCGCGGCCGCCAAACTCTCCGCCGCGCAAGCCACTAGCGCCGAATCCGCCGCCGCGGAACCCCCCGCCGATGCCGCCGCCGTGAAAACCGCCGCCGCCAAATCCGCCGCCGTGAAAGCCACCTCCGCCAAAGCCCCCGCCGTGGCCGCCACCAAACCCGCCGCCGCCACCGCGAGCCAACGCTTCGTGATCGCCGAGCATCAATGTTCCGGCCAGCAACACGACCGCTCCAGTCACCAATTTGTTCCTCATGACACTCCTCTTGTTGCAACGGCGGAACACCGCCGGCTCCACGACCGATGCAAGAGGAACTGAATGAAGCGCCGGTTTATTTCCTGGCGGCGTGCACGAGCTTGTGAAGGCGCAAGTCTGTTCAATGTGAGTTGTTTCACACCCTCACATCCAGATCATTCTTACGTCTGGGGCGACGAACATCATCGACCTCAACTGGGACGTCCAGACCCTTAGGGAGACGATCATGGCGGGAGCTCGGTATTATGTTGTTGGAGACCGCGAGGTGTGGGTGGTCAAAGTCGAGGACGGGGAATGCGGTCCCTACACGGGCCGCGACGCGGCGGTTATCTTTGCAATCGATGCCGCGTTAAAGCTCGGTGCCCGGGGGAGTGCGCGCATGTGTGCATAGTGGACGATGACGGCCGATTCCGATCGAAATGGACCCATGATCGGGATCATCATCTGCGCCCAAGCGCGTCATAGGCTTTGGTATCCCGTCCCGACGATCCTAATGGATCACCCTGGTCCCTCGTGCCTGGCCCGGTTCGCACGCCGGTCAACTCCGTGGGACTGGCCGCCCCTGGGCGAAGTGCCAGCGGAGGTCTCGCCACTGAGCGAATGATCTTCACCTATTTCGTATGTGCCTGGGAGGGAAGTTCCTCGAGATTGCGGATTTTTCGGTCATTTGTACCGCTCGGCGGCGGGCTCCGCTAAGTGATCGGCACAATATAAGTCTGGCCGTCGACGGCGAGGGGCGAGTCGGGCCCCGCAAATCGCACGATAGCGATCTCCGCTGCAAACAACGCGACGATCAGGGCGAGCGCGAGCATGCGATCGGCCATGATGCAGGTGCCTACATCGCGCGGGCGCGAAACTTTGAAAACGTTCGTCATGACTTGCTGGCTCATGAAGATTCCTCTTTCCTTCTCGGCATCGCTGGTCTGTGAGATCAAAGCTCTTTAACAGCGCAACTGCGGCGGTCGCCATTTTTTGATCAATGCTCTCTCCCTACGTGGACAAGCCGCCGCAGAGCGCGTCAAAGCCATGCATGACAGACCAGCGGGAATTACGGTTTATTCCAGTCCGCGGACCGGATGGCGACGCCGTGCATCTTCCGAGCGTGAGCTACTTCACATGTTTGGAGGTTCTAGGTGAAACGGCTGCACTCCGTGATTCGGTGACACGCGTTGTCTCAGGCAGGGAACAATACCGCTTTCGTCCGAACTCCTGACCACAAACCGGCGTGACATCACGGGAGACCCGCCATGACGTATCTTGACAATCGCGCGCCGACCGGAGCTCTCTACGATGCTCAGCTGCATCGACCATCGACGCTGGTGGCCCTGTTCGTCTCTGGCCCAGGGCAGGTGTGTGCCATCGTCGCCCTGGCGGCCCGACCCAAATCACCGCCGGTTCAGAATTGCGTGATGAGACCTCGAAGCCGTCGTTATCAGGAATAGCCGACAACGTTATTGGGTCTCTTCGGCATCGGCGCATTTACGAGGACAGCGAAGGCATTTCACGACTCGATGGATCTGCGTACCCGGCCGCTCCCCTCCCCGTCCCGAAGCCGGGTTCGCGACGCGGCCGGTCCAGTCTCCGGACCGGCCGCACTCTCAGGTGATCGCTATCGCAAACAGCTCAATGAACAGCAGCTACAGGAATGCGGCGGGCGAACAGTGGAGCGGAACCCGAGTCTCGTGCTTGGAATAAGACCCAGACCGCTCCGGTCTCTTCACCGAAACTATTAGGAATCAAAGGAACAGACCCATGTCGACCAAGATGACACACGCGTTCATCATCGCGACGATCCTCGGATCGAGTTCCGCGGGGATGGCCAGCGATACCGCCGTGATCCACGCGGCGCAGGGAGGACGTTGCGCGATCCAAACCGCCTGCCTGCCCTGGCAAGCGCCGGTCGGCCACCGCCAGCCTTCAGCCGCGGATCTTCCCGACAATTTCACTCCGGTGCCGTCAGACCTGGAGCTGGAAGCCTTGGACAAAGCCATCGATCAGAAGCTGACGATCTGCCGCGGCTGCTAGAGCATCTTCCAGCAATGTGGACAGTCGTTTTCAAGAAAGTGCGAAGAACCCCCGGGCCGTCGCCGTCGAAGTATCGAGCCGTTGCGACGCTCACGACACACGGCGCAGCAGTGCATGCGAGACCCTGATGAATTCGCGTGCGCGAGAAATCAACCTTAGACCGACCGTTTCGAACTCCGGGCCGGGGGCGACGCGAGTGAAGCACATCAATCTGGCACTCCAGGGGGGCGGTGCCCACGGTGGGTTCACTTGGGGTGTGCTCGACCGGCTGCTGGAAGAGCGGCGCCTCGAGGTGGAGGGGGTGAGCGCGACGAGCTCCGGGGCGATGAACGCGGTAGTCATGGCCCATGGGCTCACCATCGGTGGGCGCGAGTGCGCGCGCGAGGCGCTCGAGAATTTCTGGCACCAGGTCGTGCGGGTTGCCGCCCTGTTCAATCCGCTGCAGTCATCCCCGAGCGGCGGACTTCACAACCATGGGCCCGATAACTCGTCGGCTCATCTCTGGTTCGAGGTCGTGTCGCGGTTCCTGTCTCCTTATCAACTCAATCCGTTCAACTACAATCCACTGCGCCAACTCATTGGAGGGGTTGTCGACTTCGATCGACTGAGGCAGGGATCGACAATCAAGCTGTTCTTGTCGGCGACAAACGTGCGGACTGGAAAGGTCAAGGTCTTCACCGATAAGGAGATCACTGCGGATTGCGTGCTTGCATCGGCTTGCCTGCCGTTCCTGTATCAGGCCGTCGAGGTCGACGGCGAGCACTACTGGGATGGTGGCTACATGGGTAACCCGGCGCTGTTTCCACTGATCTATTCTTGCCGATCGCGCGATATTCTCGTCGTGCACATCAATCCGATGGAACGGACAGAAGTGCCGAGAACGGCACGCGAAATCATGAATCGGGTTGATGAGATCAGTTTCAACTCCTCGCTGATGCGAGAAATGCGAGCCGTCGCATTCGTGACAAAGCTGATTGACGATGGGAAGCTCGGCCAGGGCGATGCCAAACGCATGCTCATCCATTCGGTTTGCGCCAACGACGTCATGCGCGCTCTTGGGGTAGCGAGTAAGCTCAACGCCGATGGCAAGTTCCTCGGACATCTCCACGCACTGGGGCGAGAGCGCGCCCAAGCATGGATCGATCGCCATTTCGATGACCTGGGTTCGCGTTCCACGGTCGACATTCAGGCGGCGTATCTTTGAGAGGCAAGACCCGCACGGAAACCAAGACGCATGGCGATCGCCCGTTCGCGTCAAACCCGCCTGCGCAAATGTCGGGCCTCAACTCATGAAGGGAGGCCGATGCGGCGCAGAAGATCCTGAAACCGAGCGTCGGGTCGCAGCGGGTCGAAGGCTGGCCGCAACAGGATCGAGGGGTTGAATCGCGCTTGATAGGCCTTGTTCAGCCAGATTATCGCCTGGTCGTTGTCGCCGAGCCCTACATAAATCAAGGCAATATTCGCGTCCGCAGCTGAGTTTTGGCGCTGCCGCGCCTCCAGGTCGTTGGCTATTTTCATCGCCTGGTCCGGCCGTCCTGAAGCCGCGTAAGCATATGCGAGATTGGAGACGAATGCCGCATTGCTGCCGGAAAGCTCGATTGCTCTCTGAAGCTCCGTGATTGCTTCCTCATACATGTGCTTTTGCTGAAAAGCCTGGCCAAGTTGATAATGTGCGAGCCCAAAGTTCGGGTCCATCTCCAGCGTTTTCCGACTTTGCTTTACCGATTCGTCATAGAGGTGAGCAATGCACAATGCATCCCCCAAGTCCGCGCTGATGATGAGGGAAAGGGGATCCAGGTTCTCGGCCTTTCTCAATTCGAGAATGCCCTCGCTGCCGCGTCCCATCACGATCAAATGCCAGGCATACCAGTGATGAGCCGTCGCATAGCCGGGATAGAGTGCAATTGCCCGCTGGTATTCCTTGTCGGCGGACGCCCAGTCCCAGTCGTACAGGTCCATGGCAAATGCCAACGAGGTGTGGGCCTCAGCAAGACTGTCATCCAAAGTCAGCGCCCTGGTGGCGGCCGCCTTCGCTTTGGGGGAAGCATCCTGTGGCGATAGGATCCCATATTCCCAATCCCCGGACAGAGCGTAGGAATCGGCCAGGCCTGCGTATGCTTCGGCGTAACTCGGATCCTTCTCGATCGCCAGACTGAAATAGCCGATCGCTTTCTTCAGGCCGTCGCCGGTGCGCTTGTTCCAAAAATATCGACCCTTGAGGTATGCCTCATAAGCTTTCGGGTTCACCGCCTTTGACTTCTCGAGCGCAGCTTTTTCCTGTCCATTCAAAGTGGCCTGGATCTGCTCGGCGATGGCGCGCGCCACTGTGCTTTGCAGCGTGAGCATATCCCGGAGATCCCCCTCGTAGCTCTGCGCCCACATATGTCTGTCGATCGGCACCTCGATCAACTGAGCCGTGATCCGAACTCGTTCGCCGGACCGCAGTACGCTTCCTTCCACCACCGCTTGAACGTTGAGCTCGCGAGCAATCTCGGCCAGTGGCTTGCGGATGCCTTTGTAGGTCATCACCGAGGCACGGGAGATGACGCGCAATGCACTGATCTGCCCGAGATTGGTGATGAGTTCGTCGGTCATGCCCTCCGCGAAGTAATCCTGCGAAGCATCGCCGGAAAGATCCTCCAACGGCAGCACAGCCAAAGACCGGATCGGGGACGACGAGTAGTTCCGGGGATAGACAGCCCAAAGCAAGGCGGCCGCGAGAGCCAGCGCCAGACCGAATGGGAACAGCTTCCAGGCGGGAGAATTCGGCAGTAGCGTCCATGCCGCTCCCAGGTGAGCAGCGCCGGAACGACCGACATCACCGGCAACATGGGAGACCGACGCGGGCGGCGGGCTCGAGGAATCGATCGCTTCAACGTCAGCGAGGAACCGGTAACCGCGACGCGCAACCGTCTCGACAAAGCGCGGATTCTCAGCCGAGTCACCGAGCGCTTCGCGAATCTTATTGATTGCCTTGTTGAGGCCGTGGTCGAAATCCACGATCGTCCGCGGCCAGAGCCTGCTTCGCAACTCCTCCCGGCTCACCAGTTCTCCCGGCCTCTCTAGCAGCATTGCCAGAACTTGGAACGGCTGCTCTTGCAGCTTAAGGCGCAGACCGCGTTTCGTCAGCTGGCCGGCTCGAAGATCGACTTCGAAGACCCCGAACCGCAAACACCTGGGTGGGCCGTTGGCTTGCATGGCAAACCCCGGCGCTAGTACTGCCCCAACCTTCGGCACCAGGCAAGCAGGGGATGATTGCATGGAACCCGCTGTCTTTATTAGGTTTTCCAGGGCACCTCTTTTCCAGCTGCTAACCACTGCCCGTCCATTGCAAGAATGCTGTCGCGGCGGTGAGCTGCAGCCGGACGAACAGCCGCCCCGGAGCGTGGCGCTCTGCCCTTGAGTAGCCCGCCCGACCGGAGCGGGATGCACGACAGGCCAAATCATGCGGCTGCCACGTAGCGCGGTTCAATGAATTCGTCGCATCAACATGTGAAGCTAATCGACTCGCCATCCGATCCCGTTGCGGTAGCGGACGGCGGCGGCCCGCCGCACTCCAATTACCCGAAGCTACCCAGCAACCGGTCGGCGCTCCCGCGCGCCGATACCAACCGCGACCCAAACCCAATCCCTGATTCCGAACGCAACGCGCGTTTCGCAGGCTTGGTGCTGCCGCATCTCGCCGACGCTTATGCGCTGGCACGCTGGCTCACCGGCAACGG
>JBKPDF010000103.1:0-11927 GCA_046727735.1 Pseudomonadota bacterium
GTCATGCAACGTGGCTTTCAATCGAGGCGACGCGAAGGCAATGGCGGAGTGCTTCGATCCCGACATCGTTTTCTTCACGCAGCATGGCGAGTACCGGGGACGCGACGAGGTGATGCGTTACCTGAGCCAGCGTTACTTCAACTTCGCTCCTAATATTCATTACAACGCGAGTCCGCAAGACGTGCGCATGTTCGGCGATGTGTTGTGGTTTTCGTACGACTTCTGGACAGATACTCCGGAAGAACACCGCGTCGGACATGGGATGACGATGTGCAGAAAGGATTCGGTGGGACGATGGCGAATCGTCAGCATGCATAATTCCATGACGGGAGAGGCCGCTGCCCCCTGAGCTGACAGATCGAGACTCATGAAGTGTCCCATCCAAACAAAGCGATAGTATAAGCCACTGCTCCTCCCGGAGGCCCCTCCATGGTGGCTCGCGATGGATTCGAACCATCCGCGACGGCTTTGTGAGAGCCGCGTTCTTCCTACTGAACTAGCGAGCCGTTATATTCCCTCGAAATCTGGCTGGCCGGGCAGGATTCGAACCTGCGCATGGCGTGAGTAACAGTCACGTGCCTTTCCAGCTTGGCTACCGGCCAAGCAACATCCGCAAAAAACCAAAAGGCCCCGATTTTTGGTCGGAGCCTTCGAGAACTTGAATCTGAACTTAGTAGTGCTATGGACAGACCAATCCCGAAAGCCGAGCGCGATTGACGCGCCGTCTCATCATGGATTTGGTCTTTATAGTCATGTTCGATGCCAATATAGCACGATTTCAGTGCGTCACAGTGTGGCGAACGACGTCTTTGGCGGGCACCAAAAAACCTGTAACCTGCGTGTTCATATCCCGTAATACCAGGTAGAGAAGCTCATGGACCTGCTCCAGCGGTTCACGCATGGCGAGATCGATGCGTTCGAGACGTTGGTACGTCAGTTTCAGGGCGATATCTACGCCTGGACCGTGCGTATTGTGCGCGACCCAGGCGTTGCCGAGGATCTGACCGTGGAGACTCTTTGGCGCGTCTACCGTGCGCGGCACCGGTTTCGCCCCGACGGCAACTTTAGCGCCTGGGCGCGGCGGATCGCTACCAACTTGGCGATCGACCATCTGCGGCGCATCCGGCCGGAGCAGAGTTTCGCGGCTGAGCCTGCGGGAGTACCGCAGCCTGACTCTTTGTTACAGCGCGAAACCCGAGAGAGGATCCAGCAGGCATTTCGCCGTTTGCCGGCCAAGTTGCAGGTTGCAGCAACGCTCGCTCTGGTCGAGGAGCTGCCGTACGACGAAATTGCCAGCGCTTTAGGAACGTCAGTAGGCGCGGTGAAACTGCGCGTCTTTCGAGCCGTTCGCATCCTCCGTAAACGCTTGAGCCAGGCTGGAATCAGGCCTGAATGAAGAACATGAGGACAAGTACATGAGTAAAGACAACGACCGGATTCGCGATGCGCTGAAGCAATCCATTCCGTCAGTCAACACTGAGCTTAGGCGGGATCTGTGGCCGGATGTTTTGCGCAAACTCGACCTTCGCCCCGTTCGTGTGCCGTGGTATGACTGGGCCCTGGTTGGCTTGAGCGCCGCGCTGTTGCTAGCCTTTCCGCGGCTGCTTCTTGTGTTCGCGTACCACCTATAAGAGGGAGGCGTTATGAGCAACCATCCATATCTGCGCGCCTACATGGCGGGAATCTCGGTGCCGACGCCGCTTCTGCTGATCCCCCTGACGGCTTTCTTCATGGCTAGATTTGTCTACAACATCCCGGTCCCGGTGGAACGAGTGATCATCTTTCCGATGGCGATCATCCCGAACCTGTTCGGCGTCTGGAACATGCTGCACCTGGCTTCTCGCGCGCGCACACGCCTGCCGCTCGGGATTCACGGCGCCATTTTGCCCTTCATCATCGCTCCGGCGGGGTTCCTGCTCGGCCGTGGCTTGGGCTTTCTGCATACCACGCAGTACGGCTTCACCTATTTCGGAGTGGTCCAGATCCACTACACATTTCTCGCAGTCGTCTTTCCTTTCGCGCTGATCGTCTATTACCTTGTTTGGAAGTACCTGATCGGATTCTGCAATCGAGTGGCAGGGATAGCAGAGTAGCAAGCTCGTAAGTGCAAATCGGAGGAATTATGACAAACCCAAATTCCGGAAACATTCCGATAAGCTCGCATGAACAACACTGGCCAACCACGGTCGCCGCTCTTGCGGTGGGCACAGCGTTCTTCTCGCTGTGGTTCTGGCTTTTGCCGCAATGGCTTGGTTTCCAGGTCGAACTGGCGGGCGCAGGCCATTGGCGCTGGCTGGCCGCCATACCGTCTGTCTTGGGATTCGCCGTAGCCCTGCGTTGCGTTTGGGATTTTGGCTGGACTGGACACGGCACTCCGGCGCCGATCGCGCCGCCGCAGCGCTTGGTGGTTGTGGGCTTCTACCGCCACGTGCGCAATCCCATGTATGTGGGCTTTGCCGCGGGCTGGATCGGGCTGTGGATTGTCTTCGGACACGCCAACCTGCTCTCGATTGCCGCTGTTGCAGTAGTTGCTCTCGGCGTGCATCTGTTCGTGATCCTGTATGAAGAGCCGACACTCCGCCGGAAATTTGGTGCTGAGTACGAGGCGTATTGCCGGAACGTGAGCCGGTGGTCGCCTCGCTTGAAAGGCTGGGACAAGCCGGAGTAGAAGATCAAAACGGGCTTGAGAAGCAAGCCGCCCATAGGCTTAGGTCGCGGACGGCTCGCCAGAGCTCATGCCTGCGCGATCGGCCTCACGAGCGGCTGTAGGGCAAGATAGTAGCATGACGCTGCCGTGGAGCGACGGTCGTGTTCTTCATGTTGGACAGTCGAACAGTACAACTACGTCTTTTGCACTCCGCATAGCACAGGTTTGATATCAATTACTGGCGTCCCATCGATGGCTTCGATCGGGCCGACTTGCAAACGGCTCCTTTCGATCTTTCGGACGGTGACCTTATGAAGACCGATCGGGTTGGGCCGGTCTGGTGAGCGGGTTGCGAAGACACCTGCGAGCCGCCGGTTGGGATCTGACCGCGGATGTACCTTCAGGGTCCCTCGACGCGCTTGGTGCAACCAAGTCAGAATGATGATTTCATCGCCAGCCGCCAAGCCATCCAGGGCTCGCACGGCGAACGGGTGAACCTCAACCCAAGCATCCGGTGCGCCTTCCGAACCCTGCTTTGGGGCCTTGCTGCGCTCCTTGATCTTCGAGCGGATCACCCCGATCGGACGAAGCTCAAGGGAATTCTTCGTGTGTGCTTTTCTTGTTCGCCTTTCAGTCATGCTGCTCGTGTAAGCCAACTCTCCATGGTGGCTGCGTCTACCAGGCCTACCTGCTGGAACTGAAGCTGACCTCCGGAAAACACCGCGAAATTGGGAATGCTGCGCACGTTGTATTGCGCGGCGAGCTTCGGATAACGTTCCGTGTCCACTTTCAGCACGATTGCGCGCCCGGCCAGCTCCCGCGCCGTTTGCGCCACGTGAGGCGCGGCCATGCGGCACGGTCCGCACCAGGACGCCCAAAAATCGGTCAGAACCGGGACCTTGCTCTCGCGAACGATCTCGTGGAATTGCTCTTCGTTGACTTCGATCGGTTCGCCGATTGCCGGCAACTCCGCCTTGCAGGCACCGCACTTGCCAACGTGGGAAAGGTGCTTGGCGGGTATGCGGTTGGACCTTCCACAGGCAAGGCAATTTCGAATCACCGGCATGGGTCTATTCTAGGCCAGCCTCTGCGCCTAGGGCTTCCTGTAGAACAACCGGCGCAATTGATTTACGCTACGCTACGGCAGGGCAGGCGTTCACTGCCTCCATCCGACCCCTGCAGCGGCAGCGATATGGTGCGATCCGGCATCCCCGGGAAAGAGACTAGACCACGGAACAAGGCGGGCGTGGTTTTCTCAATTCTCATACCTCTGCTCGCGGCAATTCTTCTCTTCGTTGTGATCCAGGCGAAGCTTAGCGGCGTGCAGTTGCCTGATTTCGTGATCTTCATCGAAGCTCTGGGCTTTGTCGTGGTCATATTGGCCGGGACCTGGTTCCTGATTCGAGGTGTGCGGGAGCACCGGGAGAGCGAGGAACGTTATCGCCAGATGGCCAGCCATATCGAGGAGATTTTCTGGATGCTCGACGCCGAATCGAAGCGCGTGCTGGAGGTGAATGAGGCGTACGAGACGATTACCGGACGAACGCGCAGGAGCCTTTTGGACAATCCAACTTCTTATGAGGAGATTATTCATCCCGAAGACCGTGTGCATGTGCTCGCCAGATTGGACGAGGCCACCCGCACTGGAAAATTCGACGAGCGTTTCCGGATTACGCTCCCGAACCGAGACGTTCGTTGGGTTCGGGTTCACGGATTTCCGATGCGCAATACCGCCGGCAAAATCTGGCGGCTCGTCGGCACAGCCCAGGACATTACCGAACAGAAACAGGCAGAAGATCAAGTAATTAAGAACTTAGAGATCGCCGAGTCCGCTCGGGCCGAAGCCGACGCATTGCGCGAGGCAACTCTCGCCTTGACTCAAGATCTCCACATGGATTCGGTAATGGAGGCACTACTTCGCTCTTTGGAAGAATTAGTCCCTACACTTCGGCCCGCGTAATCGTCCCTGAAGGTGGTCCTCACTTGTTGGCATTGGGGGAGAGAGAAATCCCGGAGCAGCCGAAAGCCTTACCGAAATATCGCCCCGGGCATCCGCTGACGCTCATTGCCGATGAATGCCCGTTCTTGAAGAGGGTCCTGGAAGAACAAAAGAGTGTCCTTCTTCCTGACACAAGCGGAGAAAAAGACTGGCAGACCTTCACCGGCCACAGTCAATTGCGTTCATGGCTGTCGGTGCCCCTCAAGGCATCCGATGAGTACTTGGGCTTTCTCTCGATCGGTCACACCGAACCGAATCGCTACACCCAAGACCATCTCCGACGTGCTGAATTACTCGCGATTCCCGCCGCGGCGGCGATTCAAAACGCTCGCCTCTACTCAACGGCCGATATGTATGGCTCTGAACTGCAGAAACGCTTGGTCGACCTTCAGGAAGCGGAGACCGCGCTGGCCGAAGTGCAGGGAGAGTATTCAGGTTCCATCGATAAGTTCGAGAAGGTCTTCCGCTCCAGCCCGATTCCATTCACAATAACAACCCTGAGAGAGGGGCGGTTTATCGACGTGAACGCAGCTTTTGAGCGGCGTTATGGCTACGCACGGGCTGAAGTGCTAGGACGGACGGTCCACGAACTGCACATGTGGTGTGATCCAGCCGATCGCATGTTCATGATGGAGCAATTGAGGCAAGGAATCGCAGTGCGAAACAAGATCACATGGCTTCGTACCAAGTCGGGCGAGGTGAAGCTTACAGCCTACTCAGCGGATAGGATTCATTTTGACGGCCAACCATGTATCCTGGCCGTCTCAGAAGATCTACCTGAGTACAACCAAGGCAAGGTAAATTAAAGTTCCGTCGCAATCGTCCGCTTCTCGTCGGGATCAGACTCGGCTACCTGAGCGTCATCCCAATCCATCGGGCATGGCAAGCAGTGAAAGGCAGGACTCGCACCAACAGTGCAGCGGATGTGGAATGCGCCGACATCGATGGCAAGCCGCAGAGCATCGTCGACCCACTACTGTGAGATTCCCCATTTTGCGACTAGCGTCACTTCAACTCCCCACCATAGGTGAGTAACAACGCTGCGACCAAGGAAGCTATTCCCAACGAGAAGGCCACCCGTTGGGTGTAAAACAGCTTCCAAGTCCGCTTACCCATCCCCCGCAATTCACGACTCGATGGCGCTCCGTCAGTTTTACGAATGCGTCTGGCAGTAGGATCTGGTGCCAGCGGGTCATCAAAATATCACGAGTGTGGATCGACACGACGCAGATTGTCGCCCGAGGCCGCGGCCTATTCTCCCGCTGCAACTGCTGCCTTGGCCTTCTGGCGGACCAATTCCGCTTCAGCCTCCAGCCAATCATCGATTTCCCGTCCTTCTCCCTTGCCACGTTGCTCATATAGTTCATAGGCGCGGATCCGGATTTGGGACTCAAGTCCTTTGGAGGTTTCGGCGACCTGGGTGATCTTGGGTTTACTGGATGGTTTCAGTGCATGTTTCATTGCATCCTCCTGACCGGACGGGGCTCCATATCGCAATCGCTTTTCCCACACCTGGAACCAGTCATCAGGCTCTTTCTCTCGCCGAAACAGCATAAAAGGCCGACAGTCGCGCTTCGACTTCTTCGCTGCCGCAGTGTGGACATAGGACCTTGCCTTCTTCGTATTCGGCGGGTGTCAAAGTCTTCGAGAAGGGCTGCTCGCAGGCGTGGCAGAAGAATTCGTAGTGGGGCATGTGAACCTCCCCGGCTTTACTGTGTCAACATTTTAGTTCGCTCAGCCGTGCCCTTCAACCTCAGCCGCCCTACTTCGGAAACGACACGCGGGCAGTGTTGTCCTGCGTCGCTCGCCTCAGCACGTAGATGACCCACGGAGGGATCCTCGTTTCGTTCACCCACGAGTATGGCTCGTCGCCTTCGGCCAGCGGCCTCAGCGCACAGATCGTCTTCAGACCTGCTGCTGTGTACACTTCTTGATATGACTCCTCTGTAAAGAAGATGTCTTCGACGGGCCTCCTGTCCTGGTGATCGGTAACGATGATGCGCACGATATCACCGCAGCGTGCAGCCAGGTTTTCCGGAAAATCTTTGGTAGTGAATGAAGCCCACTCATGCGTGTAGACCTCGGGTGAGGAGACTATGCTGACCATGGCACCCGTTGGTGTCAGCAGTTTTCCGAGGTCACGGAAGATTCGTATCTTCATCGCCCCGGGAACATTGTCGAACGTGAAAGCAGAGAGCACGAGGTCGAAGGCCCCAACTTCCAATGCGTCGAAATTATCGCCAGGCACAAGCCGGTAATCACCAGAAGGGTCGGTGGCGCGTGCGATCCGCAGCATGTCCCCCGAGATATCGACGCCAGTCACATTAAACCCGAGTCTCTTTAGGAACCGCGTTGACCGACCGGTGCCACCGAAATCAAGCGCCTTCGTACCTGTGACGTGATTTGCAATGATCGCCGGCAGATCGCGGTAGGCAAGGTAGTAGGTATTAGCGAATTCGAGCGTGGCGTACGCGCCCGCACGGCTGATATCTTCATAGCAGTTAGCGAAGTCCATCCTTACTTCTTCTCCCCAGCTTCTGCATTCCATCAGGAACGACATTAGGCCGTCTTCTCCGGTCTGGCCTTGTGGCAGTAATCAGGTCGCTTGCTTGCGCGTACGGCGCGGGTATCCACCAGTGATCTTCCGGATGAAGCGGTGCACGCGATGGCCGGCTTCAGCACCAGGAAGAAACATGTATGGACACTCTCCAGGAACCAACTGAATTCCTTGGCCACGACAGAATGCAACAGCTTTCGCGTTGACGGAACCCTTGCCCATCCCCCTGTATATCCAGACCCGCAGGACACCCGCCTCAGCACAGTCGTGGACAACTGTTTCGGTGACGTCCGGGGAAGTCATCAGCAACACGGTGTCGACAGGAGGCTGGATGTCCTGTATGCGAGCAAAGCATCGCCGCCCCTTCACTTCCGCCGTGTTGGGATTTACGGGAATCACGTCATACCCCCGACGGCTGAGCTCCTCAAACATTCTCGCGCTGTCACTCGCCGGATCTCGCGAGATCCCAGCGATCGCAATGCGTTTCTGAGACAGGAAATCCTCGATGGTCTCTAGCGACGCACGCTGAGTTGTCATTTGCCCTCCTCGGCCGGAAGCAGATATCTATCCGACGCTCTTATCCGTTCAACGTCACTTCGAACGATCCGGTCCTATCTTTCACTAACCCGAGAGCCATCAGAATTCGCGCGACCGCAAGGATCGGCCAATACATCCAGTACTTCCTTCGTATTCTTGCCTGCGCCCGTTCGTGCTCGGAGCGATCGGAAAGAAATCTAGCTTTGCCCTCGAATGTCTCAGCTCCGATCAATAGCCTCACCTGCGGTGTTGTCTGGACGTTCCGCTCCCACTGCCGGTTGATGTTCGCTGTTCCGAGGTAGACCCGCTCGCCGTCGACGACAAACCAGATCGTTACCTCGTATGGCTTCCCTGATTTGCGCCCATAGTGTGTCAGCCTTACAGTCTGCTTCTTTGCAACCCTGTCCAACCTCTCCATTTGTACTTCCCTTTGAATGATTATTTGTAGCCATTTTGCAAGGCTAAGTCTGTGATTTGTGACAGACCCTCGAGGCCGGCTGGCCGAGCCGGCACAAACTTGCTTCGCGGTCACGCCGCCGCGTGACTCGGATCACTGCGCGGCTAGTTACGACGGTTAAGCTCAAGTGTCTGATGCCCGGGGAGAAGACTGTCCATGTCAAAAGCATTGCCTCTCAGTGGTGGGAGTCTCGATACGGTGGCTCCGGGCACATCGTGGCTCTTGGCGATGGTGTTGGTCACTAAATGATTCGAAAGATATTGGCGATCCTTGGTCTGCTCGCGGCCATGCTAGCAGTGCTCATCGGCATTGCCTATCATCGTGACATACAAGCAGCGCGGGCCCGGGTTGCATCAGGCAGCAAACTCATCGATACTCCGTGCGGATGGATCGAATATGCCGACGAGGGGACAGGATCCGTTATTTTCGCAATTCACGGCGCTGGCGGCGGCTTCGATCAAAGCCTGGAGCTGGCCCGGGATTTTCTTCCCTCGGGATTTCGAGTCGTCGCACCTTCGCGATTTGGATATCTCCGCACTCCGACTCCGGCGGATGCATCGCCGATGGCTCAGGCAGACGCACACGCGTGCCTACTCGATGCGCTGAAACTGCAGAAGGTAGTTGTCGTCGGCGGCTCGATGGGCGCACCCTCGGCGATGCAGCTCTGCATTCGGCATCCTGACCGCTGTTCCGCATTGATTTTGCTGTTTCCGATTTCCTTTGCTCCCCGTCCGGGCAACGAGCCGCCGCCAGGGTCATCCCGTTTCGCGCAGTTCTTGATGAACACGACTTTGCATTCTGATTTTGCTTTTTGGGCAGCTTCGAAGCTCTCGCGCGACACGGTGATGCGCACGATTGGCGCAACGCCGCCCGCTGATGTCAACAACGCGTCGCCGGAAGAGCAAGCGCGCGTTCTCGGAGTCCTCCGTAACGTCGAGCCGATTAGCGAGCGCGAAAAGGGACTTCGGAACGATGCCGCGATTGCTCCCTTCGTTCCACGTTATAGCCTCGAACAGATCAAGGTTCCAACACTGGTGATCAGCGCCGAGGACGACCTGTTCGGCACCTTCAAGGCTGGCCGTTACACAGCCGAACATGTCCCTAATGCTCACTTTATTGGTTATCCAACCGGGGGCCACCTCTTGGTAGGGCATGGCAGCGACGTCAGGCGAGAGTTGGCCGGATTTCTGGCCAGCCTTGGAAGTCTCCAATGACATTTCACTTCGATTGCGTTTTCTATTACGTGTCTGACATGGATCGAGCCATTCGCTTCTATCGCGACCTGGGATTCAAATTTGTTTCCCGCGACGTAGTTACTCGCTTCAATGTCGACGGCGTTCTGTTCGAAGTCGTGCCATCCACTTCGAAAACCAAGCGGAAGCAATCTGGAAATGCACGCCTCTGCTTGCGCGTCGATAGCGTTGCAGAAGCGTTGCGAGAATTGGAATCCCAGGGAGTTCCTACGAGTCAAGCTCAGGACAAAGGCACGGGCATTCTCGGCTCATTCGAGGACCCCGACGGAAACGAAATCTGCCTTTGGCAATACCTGCCAGAGAAGTCTCCGGCAGTCTGAGATCCTTCATCCACGAAGTAGGAAACGGGAACAATGAAAGTCCAAGCCTACGTATTCATCGACACCGAGAATACTGGTCCCAAGCGGATCGTCGGCGAAGTGCGCAAGATCGCCGGCGTGGTCCGGGCAGACGCACTGTTCGGTACCCCCGACGTCATCGCGATCGTAGAGGGCGATGATATTGCCACGATGGATGCCGTGATCGATCAGATCGCAGAGCTATCCGGCGTTCATGATACGGACTCGAAGGTGATTCGCTCGGTCTGAAAGCTCGCATACCGGCCGCTGGAGTCGCCATGCCTGAACAATCCGTTGCAGAATCGCCTGTGGAAGCAACCGCACCGCTGCAGTCGAAACCAAGCGCTGCCAAGCGGCTGTTCCAGATAGTTGCCACCTATGTCTGGTTCATCGGCGCGCTATTTGTTTCTGCCGGTCGCTTGAATTGGACGCGTGGCTGTGTCTCCGTTGTCTTGTCGGTTGTCGGCATGACCGCTCTCGGACTGATCGTCCAGCGCTATAACCCTGAGCTGATGGCAGAGCGAGCGCGCTGGCGCCGCAAAGACACCAAGCGCTTCGACAATTCCTTTTTCCGACATTCGCTGCATTGTTCTTGCTAAGACCGTGATGCAGAGAAACAATGGCTGAGGAGGAAATATTGGAGCGATCATCCCGGGGTTTTTCTCTCGAAGAAATCGTAAATAGTACTACTCACGGAGTCGGCCTGGTCCTGAGTGTTGCAGGCTTCGTGGTTTTGCTTGCGATGGCACTTAGACACGGCACGGCGCGGCATGTCGTCGGCTGCGCAATCTACGGCAGTACTCTCATTTGCCTCTATCTGGCGTCAACGCTGTACCACGGTATTCCCTCACGCCGGCTAAAGCGTGCGCTGAGAATTGTGGACCACTCGGCGATCTATCTGCTGATTGCGGGAACCCACACGCCATTTCTGCTGGTCAATTTGCGGGGCGAATGGAGATGGTCCCTGCTCGGAATCGTCTGGGGCTGCGCAATGGCGGGGATCGTGTTCAAGTTCTGGTTCGTAGACCATTTCAAGATCCTGTCCACGGTGCTCTATCTCGCGATGGGCTGGCTCATTGTGATCGCGGCGAGGCCGCTCGTCACACATGTTTCCGCCGTTGGTCTGCGGTGGTTAGTCGCGAGCGGAGTCATGTACACGGTCGGCGTGGTGTTCTTCGCCTCTCGAAAGATTCCATTTGGGCACGCCGTTTGGCACATCTTCGTGATGGCGGGAAGCGTTTGCCATTACCTGGCAGTGCTTTACGCCGTCGTCCTGCCCACGAAGATCTGAGGTCGCGACGCGACCCAACTCGGGTGAGAATGCCCTCGCCGTCGGTTCTTGACATCAATCTGTAGCTTCTCGGCACTGAGGATCCGCTCGTATCTAAGCTGCCCTCCCTTTCTCCTCCATTACGTCCGTTTCGCCGAGCGGAGCCACCGAGCATTTGCGGCCGTACGCGCCTTGGGTGGTGAACTGGCAGCAGTTGTTACACGTCTCGGGGCGAGGCTTGAAGGGCAGGTCGTTGCAAGGGATTGTCGCAAGAAGGGTGAGTGACGGCCTGGCCATAAGGCGCCTTTTTGGGCGGCGTTTGACCGACGCCTATTTCCATTCTAAATAGAACCTCAAAAGACGCGCTGCCAGCAGAACTGATTGTGAATCACCGTGGCTGATTCGCACTGAAGTCCTAGCTCCTGCGTGAAGACGAGGGTCCCATGTCCAGCCAGCCAGGCACCGTAATCCCATTCGAGAAGACCAAATCCCAATCCGGTATTCAGCTTTTGGACGAACACGAAGTTTCGAAGCGCTTAAGCGTCAGCGTCAACACACTCCGTTACTGGCGGGCCTCAGGCGACGGTCCCAACTATGTGAAACTTGGACGTTTGGTGAGATATGATGCAGGTGCGCTAGAGAAATTTATCCAGCGCAACCTGCGTGTCTCAAAAACGAGAGCGACAACGGAGGAAAAACGTGTCGCTCTATAAACGAGGAAACACATGGCATTTCGCATTTCGCTGGAATGGCCGGCGCTACCGCGGGAGTTGCAAGACTTCCGTCGAAGAAAAGGCCAAGAAGGCAGAGACGCGAGTGCTGGCCCAAGTCATTCAACAGGGGCAGTTGCCGGGAAGAAAGAAGATCCC
>JBKPDF010000104.1:0-52303 GCA_046727735.1 Pseudomonadota bacterium
AGCAGATGGCGCAGCAGACCGCTGCCCCGCAGACCACTCCGCAAACCACTCCGCAGACCGCTCCTACGACCGGCACCGAGCGGCGGCAGAAGCGGCGCACAAGCCGCACAGAGCGGCGGCAGGAGCGGCGCACGGCGCGGACGGAACGGCGCCAGGAGCGGCGTACGGCGCGGAAGGAACGACGCGAGGAGCGGCGTACGGCGCGGAAGGAACGACGCGAGGAGCGGCGGACGGGCCGCGCACAGCACCGCAAGAAGCAGCACACAGGTGGCGAGGAGAAAAAGCAGTAAATTAGGGAGCAGGCGTCCGCAGTTTGCGTTAGGCCGGGCGGGCGACTCGCGAGCGTCGCCCCGTCGGGGCCGCTTCATTCTGGCTAACGCCGGAATTCGATAGGCCGGGCGACGCGGCTGGAGACGCGACGCTCGGCCGCTTCGCGGTGCGAACCAGTGCCATTAAGCGCACAGGGGGAGTCCGAAGGCAATAACCCGGTGATTACCGGGGAAGGACACTCGAAAAATTACCTTTCGAAATCATTGGATTACACTACTAGCTTCGGTGCCCGACAGGTAGCGCATCGGATCGACCGGTGTCGCACCCTTGCGGATCTCGAAATGCAGTTGCGGCGACGACACGGCGCCGGTCTGTCCGGCGCGCGCGATGATCTGGCCGCGCTTGACCTGATCGCCGCGCTTGACCATGAGCTCGCTGGCATGCGCGTAGGCGGTGACAAATCCGTTGCTGTGGCGCACCAGGACCAGGTTCCCGTAGCCTTTCAGCTCGTTGCCCGCGTACGCGACCGTGCCTTCCTCCGCGGCCTTCACCGACGTGCCCTCCGGGACTGCGAGGTTGATGCCGTCGTTGCGCTGCCCGTTCGCCTCTTGGCCATAGCCGGAAATGACGCGCCCGCGCACCGGCCAGCGGAATCCGCCGGCTGCGTTTGTGGAATCGGTGGGCGTGTCGATCCTGGCTGCCGGCGGTTCCGCGGCGCCGAGCGGAGCTCCCGCCTCGGCGGTCGCGACCCGCTGCGGCGGCTGCGAATGCGCCGGCGCCGCAGCCGGAACGCGCGCGTTCGCGGACGCCGCGGGTGAAGGAGCCGGAGGCCCCGCCGCGACGCGCGTCGATTTTGCCGCCGGGATCGTCAGCTGCTGGCCGACCTTGAGTTTGGCATCGGGCGCAAGATCATTGACTTTGGCGATCGCCGACCGCGACTGACGGTAGCGCCGCGCGACCGAGCTGAGCGTCTCGCCGGCGCCAACGGTATGTACACCGCCCGGCGCCGCTCGCGTCGCGGCATGATGCACTGGCGCGTGCGGTTTCGGCGCCGACGCGACCCGGCGGCGCGGCGAAGCATGCTGCGGGATGACGAGCGTCTGTCCCGCCTGGATAGATCCCGCGGCAGGCAGATGGTTGGCCCGCACGATCGCTGCAGATGAGACCCCGTAACGCCGCGCAATGGCATCGACCGTATCACCCGTCGCGACCGTGATCGTGACGTCTCCGCTCGAAGCGGGAGCATCGGTCGCAAGCGAGCCGGTCGTGTCCCGCGGCGGATAATAAGTATGCGTCGGATCGGGCGAGGGCGGCAGCGGGGCCGCACTCTGAGCCCCGAGCGGCTGCGCCTCGACGCGGCCGATCGGTGCGGCATCCGCGGGCGCAGTCTGGCTCGCCGCCTCGCGCCGGGCGAACGGGTTCGACCAGGCATTCTCGCCGACACGCTTGGAGTCGCTGCATCCGGCGGCACCGGCGGCGACGAGCGCCACTGCGAAGCACCGCGCAAGCGTACGCGATCCGCTCGGCTCCCCAAAACGCATGACGCAACCCACCCGTACGCAAACGAACCGGTCGAGTTAAGCAGCGGGGAGTAAACAAGGCTTGAAGACGAACGGTTAATAATTAACCAGCGTTTTCCGGGAAGCCGAAAACGTGGCGGATGATTTTTGCCGATTGTTTGCCTCACTTTCGAGGCGCCGGCGCTTGGACGATCAACGCAGTCCGATCACCTGCCCACTTGTGGGGAGGTCGGCGAGCGTCGATGGACGCGAGCCGGGAGGGGGGTACAAGTTCCGCTGAATCAAACAAATGGCCCCCCTCCCCATCCCTCCCCCACAAGGGGGGAGGGAGCACAGTGCGGCTCGTTCGAAGCGCAGGCAGCGATCACAGCTCCCTGGCTTGGCCCGGCAGCAGCGGCACGAAGCGGACCCAGATCAGCTCGTCGCGCTCGATCCCGTCCGGTGTCTTCCTCAGCTTCACGACGCGCTGTGCGTCGTCGTGGGGGCCGAGCGGCAGAACCAGGGTGCCGCCCTCTGCGAGCTCATCCACCAGCGGCTGCGGAATCGTTTCTGCGGCGGCGGTGACGAGGATGCGGTCGTAGGGCGCGTATTGCGGGACCCCGGCAAGGCCGTCGCCGAGCACGACCGTGATATTGCGATAGCCGAGGTTCTCGAAGCGTCGGCGCGCCGCGTCGGCGAGCGTGCGGTAGCGCTCGACCGTGATCACGTCGCGCGCCAGCCGCGAGAGCACCGCCGCCTGGTACCCCGAGCCCGTGCCGATTTCGAGCACGTGATGCTCCGGCCCGACCTGAAGCTGCTCGGTCATGTAGGCGACCACATAGGGCTGGCTGATGGTCTGGCCGCATTCGATCGGCAGCGCCTGATCGGAGTAGGCGACGTCGCTGTATCTGGGCGTGACGAATTCCTCGCGCGGAACCTCGTCGAGCGCGCGCAACACGGCCGCATCCGCGATGCCGCGGCGGCGCAGGGTCAGCAGAAACTCCATGCGGCCGACGCTGTCGGCGTTCTCGCCGATCCCGCTCTTGGCGCCCGCTTTCGAGGACCGAGCCACGATGCGCTTCCTATCCGCGGCGGATTTCGTTTCCGATTTGGCCCGGAGTTTCGGCGTGCGTCCGAAGACTCAGGGGTGTTCGGAATCAGAATACCCGGCTCGCCTCACTGCCGCGTCCGCTGACGCAGCTCGTTGCCCAGGAAATTGCCGATCCGCTTGCCCCGATTGCGCAGAAACCGCACCGGCCCGGTATCGACGAAATAGGTCAAGAGAATACTGTCCCGCGTCTCGACTTCCGGCCCCACCGGATCGGCCGAATGCCACGTATCGTCTCCGACCGCGAATGCATAGCCGCTGTTCGGCGCAAACCGCACTTGCGACACGCGCTCTAGCCCGCCGTCGGCCCGGCGTTCGTGGAAGATCGTGCCGATGTGCGCATTGCGCTCATCGCGCGGCAGATAGAGCTGCACCGTGATGCCTTTCCAGTGCGTGTCGGTATGCGGCGTGATGCGATAGCCGGGAATGTCGCGGGTAAGGATCGGGATCGGATAGAAGCGTACCTTCGCAAAATGTGTTCCGAACCGCGCTTTCAGGCCAGGCGCGAGGCGTTCGACGAAAGCTGCCTCGACGGGCGCAGAGCACAGCGCACGGCCGACAAGGCGCCACACGTGCCGCTTGTCCGGCGGCAGATGGCGGATGTATTCGGGAAAGAGATCGATCTTGACCCGGGTATGCGTGCCGTCAGCCTTGTCATGTCCCTTGCTGCGGCCGGACATTCTCCGGTAATCGGCGGACAGCGGCAGCGCATGCAGCATCGCCGCATAAGTGTCGTCGGGAAAAATTTCCTCGAACTCGAGGTGACGGAACGGACGCTCCACGGCGCGCGCGGCGCGGATGCGTTCCACGATGTGAGCGATCAGGCTGTCGAGCGAGCGCCCGCGCTCCGCCGCCGTCGTCTGCGCCGCCTGCTGAATGTTCACGCTCCCCTCCTCCGGCTCGATCCATCGTACTCACATTGTATGCATTCTACCGCAGCTTCCGCTGAAATTGAGGCGGGCCGCACACTCCTCTTTCCCTCTCCCGTTGTGGGAGAGGGTGCCGAGCGGACGAAGTCCGCGAGGCGGGTGAGGGGTCCCGTGAAATGATTACCCCCTCACCCGGTCCTCGCCTTCGACTCGGACCACCCTCTCCCACAAGGGGAGAGGGAAGAGTGCGTGTGCAAAATAACAGCATCATCACTTCACGGGCGAGACCGCATCGAGCTCTTCGGCAAGGCGCGTCATGAACGGCTCGTCGGTGAGGTAGAGCCGCAGCGGGGTCACGGCGATCCGGTTCTCGGCAATCGCCGCAAGATCGGTGCCGGTGCCGAGGTCTCGCCGCTCGCGGCGCGCGAATGCGAGCCAGTAATACGGATTGCCGCGGCCGTCGCGCCGGGCATCGACGCGCAGCAGCTCCTGGTCGCGCTTGCCCTGCATGGTGATGGCGATACCCTTGACCTCGTCGGGCGCGCAATCGGGGAAATTGATGTTGACGAGGACGTCGCGCGGCATGCCGGCGGCGAGCACGCGGCGGATCAGGTCCGGCGCGTGGCGGATCGCCGTGTCCCAATGCGGGCTCTCTCGTGTTTCAGGGCCGTAGACCTGGGACAGCGCCATCGACGGGATCCCCAAAATGGTGCCCTCCATCGCGCCCGCGATCGTTCCCGAATAGGTCACGTCCTCGGCGACGTTCTGCCCGCGATTGACCCCGGCAAGCACGAGGTCGGGCCGCGGCTCGCCCACCACATAGCGCGCGCCCATGATCACGCAGTCGGTGGGCGTGCCCTTCACGGCGAAGTGGCGGGGACCCACTTCGCGCAGCCGCAGCGGATCGTTGAGCGAGAGCGAGTGCGAGACGCCGGACTGGTCGAATTCCGGCGCCACCACCCACACGTCGTCGGAGAGGCAGCGCGCGATTTCTTCGAGCACGGCGAGACCCGGCGCGTGAATGCCGTCGTCATTGGTGAGCAGGATGCGCATCAGACCGGCTTTTCGATGCGCTCGATGCCGCCCATGTACGGCTTGAGCACTTCGGGAACGGCGATCGAGCCGTCCTCCTGCTGATAAGTTTCCATCACGGCGATGAGCGCGCGGCCGACGGCGACACCCGACCCGTTGAGCGTGTGGACATAGTGGACGCGTCCGTCCTTGCCGCGGTAGCGCGCATGCATGCGGCGGGCCTGGAACTCACCGCAGACCGAGCAGCTCGAGATTTCGCGGTACGCCCCCTGCCCTGGCAGCCAGACCTCGATGTCATAAGTCTTTTGCGAAGCAAAGCCGGTATCGCCGGCACACAACACCATGACGCGGTAATGCAGATCGAGCCGGCGCAAAATTTCTTCGGCGCAGGCGAGCATGCGCTCGTGCTCGTCCCGGCTCTGCTCAGGCGTCGTGATCGAGACGAGCTCGACCTTGTCGAACTGGTGCTGGCGGATCATGCCGCGGGTGTCCTTGCCGGCGGCGCCGGCCTCGGCGCGGAAGCACGGCGTGCCCGCCGTGAAGCGCAGCGGCAGGCGGTCCTCCGGAAGAATCTCCTCCCGCACGAGATTCGTCAGCGGGACTTCGGCCGTCGGAATCAGCCAGAGGCGGTCCAACTCTATCATCTCTATATTTGCTTCTCGCACTATGTCCTCAAATTCGGAAGGATTGATTTCGGACGCGCGAGCTATCCCTCTTCTCTGGAGTACAGTATCGATGGCAATATTCGCGGCTTCACTAGTAGCCTTCCGGGACGTCCCAAATTGATCGTCCGCGAATTTGGGCAATTGCGCCGTGCCGAACATGGCCTCTTTGCGCACCAGCAGCGGTGGCGCGACTTCACAGTAGCCGTGCTCGCCGGTATGCACGTCGAGCATGAATTGCATCAGTGCGCGTTCGAGCCGCGCCAGCGCTCCCTTCAGCACCACGAACCGGGCTCCCGAAAGCTTCGCCGCGGTTTCAAAATCCATCAGGCCGAGCCCTTCGCCGAGATCGAAGTGTTGTTTCGGCTTGAACGCATATTCGCGCTTGGCCCCGAAACGATGGTGCTCGACATTGTCGTTCGTATCGGCGCCGTCGGGAACATCGTCGAGCGGCAGGTTGGGAATTTGCGCGAGCGCATCATCGAGCGCAGCAACGGCCTGCCGCTGCTTTTCCTCGTATGACTCGATTTCCGCCTTCAGCGCGGTGACTTGCCTCATGCGCTCGGAAGCGCGGGCTTCGTCGTTCTTCGCCTTAGCATCACGGATCTCCTTCGAAAGGGAGTTGCGCCAGGAAAGCGCCCCTTCCAGAACGGCAATGGAGTCGCGGCGCTCTTGATCGAGCGCAATGAGCTCGCGCGCGGCGGGCGGATGACCGCGGCGCGCGAGCCCGCGGTCGAATTCCTCCGCATGCTCGCGAATCCATCGAATGTCGTGCATGCCAACAGCGCCCCGGAGCCCCGGCCCGTAGACCTCGCCCAACAGAATCTATTCGGCGGGCTTGGTCTGAGCCGCGGCAGGACCGGCCGATGCGGCGGCCTTCTTCTCGACCACCCGCACCGCCCAGATCGAGCCCTCGTAGAGAAGCATGAGCGGCAAGGCAAGCGAGAGCTGGCTGATCACGTCGGGAGGCGTGAGCACTGCCGCAATGATGAAGGCGAGCACGATGAAATACCGGCGCTTGTCGCGCAATTGCTTCGAGGTGAGGATTCCCACGCGCCCGAGCAGCGTGAGAATCACCGGTAGCTGGAACGCGATGCCGAAGGCGAAGATCAACGCCATCATCAGCGACAGATATTCGCCGACCTTCGGCAAGAGCTCGATCTCCGCCTCCCCGGGCGTGCCGAGTTGCTGCATTCCGAGCGAGAAGCGCACCAGCGTCGGAAACACCAGGAAATAGACGACGAGCGAGCCGAGCACGAAGAATACCGGCGTCGCGACGAGATACGGCAGGAATGCCTGGCGCTCGTGACGATAAAGCCCGGGCGCGATGAACATGTAGAGCTGCGTCGCGATCACCGGAAACGCCAGGAAGGCCGCGCCGAACATCGCAAGCTTGATCTGGGTGACGAAATATTCGAGCAGCGCCGTGTAGATGAATTTCGAGTGCTCGGGTCCCGCGACCCAGACGAACGGCCACACCAGGATGTTGTAGATCTGCTTCGCGAACACGAAGCACACGGCGAACATGATCACGAACGCGATCAGCGCCTTGATCAAGCGGGACCGCAGCTCGATCAGGTGCTCCATCAACGGCGCTTTGGTGGCGTCGATGTCCTCCTGGGTCATCCCGGCTGCCCTTTACGGCCTTCCGGCTGACCGGACCCTGCCGCGGCGGCGACCTCGCCCTCGCCTTCGGGTGTGGGCGGCGAGGGCTCCGGGGGGGCCGCACTGGCGGGCGCTTCCGCGCTCGCGGGTGCCGGCGGCGAGGCCAGCGGGTCGGTCACGGGCGCGGGGTTTTCTGCTGCAGGCGGCGGCGCTGGCTCGGCGGACGGCGTGGTGGCCGTCGAGGCAGGCTGGTTGGGGTCGGCCGGCTTCTCGGCTGCGGCTGTCTCGATCTGGTCGCGGACGGTGCCCACCGGGTCGAAGCCGCGAAGGTCCTTCGCGGCGTCGTGAATGGCATCGAACTGCTGCTTCAGCTCGGCCATTTCCGCTTCGCGCATGGCCTCCTGAAACTGGCTCTGAAACTCCGCCGCCATCCGGCGAATCTTGGTCATGTACTGGCCGAAGGTGCGCAGGACGGCCGGCAGCTCCTTGGGGCCGATCACGATCAGCGCGACGATCCCGATCAGGACCAGCTCGCCCCAGCCCACGTCGAAGATGAAGGCCTGCACTCCCAGGGACGCAGTCATTCCTTGCCGCTCATGCAAAATTGCATTTTTCGGGCGCTGGTCGGCAGCGCCGGCGCGGCCTCAGCTCGCCTTGCGGCTCTCGGTCTGCGCAACCGTTTCCGCCGGCTGATGCTCGATCGTCTTCGCCGGTTCGGAGTTTTTACTCTCGGCCGTCTTGTCTTCTTCCTGCATCCCCTTCTTGAAGGCTTTGATGCCCTGGGCGACGTCGCCCATCAGCTCGGAGATCTTTCCCCGGCCGAACAGCAGAAGCAGGACGGCGATCACCACGATCCAGTGCCAAATGCTCAGGCCGCCCATGAAATTTCCTCCGTCGCGGCGGATCGCGCGCGGCCATCCGCCTGATTCCAGGACAAGCTAGGCGTCGGAGGGGGCAAAAACAAGGATTTCCGCCCGTTTGTGCGCGCGACCGATTCGCTCCTTGGCTGATTTTCTGGACGTAACGTTTTGCCGATACGTGGATCACACACCGATTGCGCGAGGCAGTCTCCCACCTCTCCCCGGCGGGGAGAGGTCGGTCCTCGCCTCCGGCGAGGATCGGGTGAGGGGGTTACGATAACAGTGAATTTTGGGTCCGATCCCCTCACCCTGTCCCTCTCCCCGCCGGGGAGAGGGGACGTGCGCTCGCGGCTGCCGTGACCCGGAACCCTCGCACAGCGCGACGCCGTTCACTCCTCGGTTATGCGGGGGCCGAGGCCAAGATCGAGATCGCCCGCATCGAGCGGGTCCTCGTCTTCCCGCAGCGCAGGGTCGTCCGAAGGTACCGGAACCGCAAACCCGGAGGGCAGCTGGCCGTCCAGCAACCCGGTGCCCTTGAGCTCGTCGAGGCCCGGGAGGTCGGCAATCGAGTCGAGCCCGAAATGGCTGAGAAACGTGTCCGTCGTCCCGAACGTAATCGGCCGGCCCGGCGCCTTGCGCCGGCCGCGCGGCTTGATCCAGCCGGTCTCGAGCAGGACGTCGAGCGTGCCCTTGGAGGCGGACACGCCGCGGATCTCCTCGATTTCCGCCCGGGTGACCGGTTGGTGGTAGGCGATGATCGCGAGCGTCTCTGTCGCGGCACGCGACAGCCTGCGGGGTTCGACGGAATCGCGCGCCAACAGCCAGGCGAGATCGACCGCGGTGCGGAACGTCCATTTACCGGCGATGCGCACCAGATTGACCCCGCGCGACGCATATTCTTGCCGCAGGCGATCGAGTGCGGCGCGAACGTCGATACCGTCCGGCATGCGCGCCGCCAGCGTGCTCTCGTCGAGCGGCTCGGCGGATGCGAACAGCAGCGCCTCGAGGAGCCGCAGTTCCTCCGGGCGCGCTTCCGGGGCCGCCGTGCGGTCGTAATCGCTGTCGATCGCCCGCGGATGAGCGATGACCTCATGCTGCTTTGCCACGCTCCTCATCCCCGGCCCTCCTCTGCCCCATTCCCGCCGGCGTTGCCCGCGGACGCACCCATCACCATCGCGCCGTCCGGGCCGCCGGCCCGCTTGCGCACGTAGATCGGCGCGAATGCCGCGTGCTGATTGATGTCGACCACGCCTTCGCGCACCATCTCGAGCGTCGCTGCAAACGTCGAAGCATAGACGGTAGCGCGCAGCTCCGGTTCCGTGACATAGGCCACGAGATATTCGTCGAGACGCGACCAGTCGTCGCTGCTGCCGAACAGCCGTTCGAGGGCGGCGCGCGCTTCCGCGAGCGACCATACCCGGCGCTGCGGCACACGCACACGGGCAAGCGCCAGCTTCTGGCGCTGCGCCGCATAAGCAGAAAGCAGATCGTAGAGCGTCGCCGTCCAGTCCGGGCGCTTCACGTCCACGATCGGCTGCGGCGCGCCGCGGCGAAACACGTCGCGTTCGAGCTGCGGCCGCGCGACAAGCCGCTCGGCCGCGGCGCGAATGGCTTCGAGCCGGCGCAGACGCAACGCCAGCCCTGCCGCCATTTCCTCGGCGCTCGGGCCGGTGCCATCGCCGCTTTCGGGAATGAGCAGCCGCGATTTGAGGTAGGCGAGCCAGGCGGCCATGACCAAATAATCCGCGGCAAGCTCGAGGCGCACCTCGCGCGCCGCCGCGATGAAGGCCAGATATTGATCGGCCAGCGCCAGGATCGAGATTCTGGCGAGATCGACCTTTTGCTGACGCGCCAGCATCAGCAGCAGGTCGAGCGGGCCCTCGAAACCGTCGACATCGACGATCAGCGCCGGCTCCTGCGCCGCGCGGCCCATCGCGACGTCCGTGTCGAGCTGGAAGTGCTCGGTGTCGCTCATGAGGATACCGGTGTGCCGACGGCGGGATCGCCGGCAAGCATCGCCGAAAACTCTTTCCGCGCCGCGGCAACATCGATCGGCGGTGCCGGACGACGCGCTGCGAGCGCGGCTGCGGCGCGGCGGTGCGCGTCGCCATCGAGCCGCGGCACGGCTGCGGCAATGGCCTGCATCTCATCGAGTTGGCCATTGCAGTGGAGCACCACGTCGCAGCCGGCGGCGATCGCCGCGCCGGCACGCTCTCGCAGCGTGCCGCTCAGCGCCTCCATCGAAACGTCGTCGGTCATCAGCAGGCCACCGAACCCGATCGATCCGCGAATCACCTCGCGCACTATTGTCGCCGAAATTGTCGCGGGCGCGACCGGGTCGATGGCCGTGAACACAACGTGCGCGGTCATGGCCAGGGGCAGCGAGGCGAGCCGCCGGAATGCGGCAAAGTCGGTCGCTTCCAAATCGGAGCGATCGGCGCTCACCGCGGGCAGCGCGTGGTGGCTGTCGACCCGTGCCCGCCCGTGACCGGGAATGTGCTTGAGAACCGGGAGCACGCCGCCTTCCTGCAGCCCTTCGGCAATGGCTGCCGCGACGCGGGCGACGGTTTCGACGTTGCTGCCGTAGGCGCGATCGCCGATCACGCCGTCGGAGCCCGGGATCGGCATGTCCGCCACCGGCAGGCAATCGATCGTGACGCCGAGCGCGGCGAGATCCGCAGCGATCAAGCGGCCGCCGAGCCGCGCCGCCCGCATGCCGAGATTCGCGTCGCGTTCGAAGAGGCGGCCATAGGCAGCGCCTGGCGGATATTTGGGCCAATGGGGCGGGCCGAGCCGCTGCACCCGTCCGCCTTCCTGGTCGATGAGCACCGGGGCATCGGAGCGGCCCAACGCGTCCCGGAACTCGTCAATAAGCGCACGCACTTGCGCGGGCGTGTTGATATTTCGCGCGAAAAGGATGAGACCCCAGGGGCCGGCGTCTCGGAGGAAAGCGCGCTCGCCGGCTCCGAGCCGATGGCCGGCCAGCCCGACAATGAAGGCGCGGGGGTGCATCGACGCGGATTAGCCCCGCGCCGGCGTGCGGGTCAACCCGGTCAATTGCGCTGGACGATGCACTGGCCGCCGGCAGCTTTGAGGTTGCTGCACAGCTGGTTGGCGTCCTCGGCGGTCGCGAACGGCCCGACCTGAGCACGGTAATAGACGCCCTTGCTGCCCAGATCGGCGCGGCGGATCACGGCCTGCCGGCTTCCCAGAACCGTCGGGTATTTCGCCTGCAGGGCGCGGAACGAGGCTTGCGCTTCGGCTTCGCTGCGCTGGGACGAGATCTGCACGACGTAATTACCGCCCTCCGAGGGGGCGGGGAGAGCCGCCGTACGGGAAGGCGCAGACTCGGGGGCAGCACCAGGGCGAGCGCTTTCGGCATTGAGCGCCAGCGGGGCGCCCGCAGCCGGCGGCCCGAGCGGCTTGATCGGGCTCGGTCCCGAGGGTGCCGCACGCGCGGCCGGCGGCGCGGGCGTCGCGGCCGGTCCAATGCTCGTGGTTGGGAGCGAACGGGTCGGCACGGCGTCGCCTGCAGCTGGGCCAGGCCCCGGCGGCGGCCCCATTTGGTCCGGCCGGATCGTGATGGTGTGGACCTTCTTGGGCTCGTTCGTCCCCACGGCAGGCGGGGGCGGCGCCGCATAGGCCGGCGGCTGCCCGCCGATGGTCACGTTCCCCGGTGTTCCGGCAACCGGCAGACCCGCGCGCGCTCCCGGCTGCCGCGCCATGTCGCGCAACTCGACCGGCTGCTCCTCGCGAGAAACCATCCGGTCGTTCGAGCTCTGAATTTTTTCTCCGATACGGTCGTAGATCAGCTTCTGCTGCCCGTCGTTCGTCTGGGCGGGCACGACCTTGGTGGGCGCCGTATCCGCCTTGATGAGCGGCGGTTGTCCGGTCGAACTCGATCCGCCGGTCCATGCCCGGTAGCCGAAGGCGGCAGCCGTGCCGACCACAGCCAATCCGAGCACCGCCACAACGGTCAAGATCCCGCCGCGCCGCCGCCGCCCGGAATCCCGCTCCTCGTCCGCGCCAGCGTCCTCATGGGGGGAATCGAACGGGTCGATCCGCGGCCGGAGGCCCCGATCCTCGTCATATTGGGCGTAGGATCCTTCGCCGTGGAAGTCGTCGTAGTGCCGGTCTCCCGCGATTCGACGCGGGTCGAACTCCTCGTCCGCTGGTGACCGGTTCCCATGCCAATCGTCGCGGGCATCTCGGCCGCCGTATTCGCGATCGTGCTCTTCGGAACGTTCCTCCCACTCGGTCGGACCCTGCCGCCTTTGATGGCCGGCGTCCGACGCGAAGTCGTCGTCCCGACCGGCATCCCGCCACTCGGAATGGGCATGCGGTTCCGGCCGATGCTCGTCCGGTCTCTGATGGTCGGTGCCGCGGCCAAGCCAACTCGGCGCCGCGCTTGCGGGCTTGCGATCCGATTGCGCGTCGCGCTGGCGCGCCCGCGCACTCTCGCGGCTCGCCGCGATGAAAACCTCGTCGCGGCCGATCAGGCGGGCCAGCTCTGCGAGCGGATCGTCCTGCGGCTTCGAGGAATGGGAAGGGCGATCCCGCGGATAGGGATCGAGCGCTTGGGAACGGTACCGGGAATCGTCGGCCATCTAGTCCTACCGGCGTAAGCCTCGTGCTCGGTCGAACGGTGGAGCCCCACAACCCCCGCCGATGCGTTCGAGCCGGATCACCGCATCTCTTCCGGCGCCTTTACTCCCAGCAATTTCAGGCCGGAAGCAAGGACGGTGACAACGCCCTGGACCATCGCAAGGCGTGCCAGGGTTAGTTGTGGATCATCTTGGATAATGAAACGTAAATGTGGCAAGTCTTTGCCCCGGGTCCAGTGGGCGTGAAATTCGCTTGCTAGATCATAAAGGTAGAAGGCGACCCGGTGCGGCTCATGGGCCGCCGCGGCGGCTTCCAGCGTGCGGGGATAGAGCGCGATCCGCTTCAGAATCGCCAATTCTCCCTCCTCGGTGAGTCGCTCGACCGGCGCTTGCGCGAGGAAATTCCGCAAGTCCGCGTCCGCCTCCGGCAGGTCGGGCAAGACCTGGCGCGCGTTGCGAAACACCGATTTTCCGCGAGCATGGCCGTATTGGACGTAGAACACCGGATTGTCGCGCGACTGCTCGACGATCTTGGCGAGATCGAAATCGAGCACCGCGTCATTCTTGCGAAACAGCATCATGAAGCGGACGGCGTCCAGTCCGACCTCGTCGACCACTTCCCGCAGCGTCACGAACTCGCCGGCGCGTTTCGACATTCTCACTGCCTGGCCGGCTCGGAATAATCTGACGAGCTGCACGATCTTGATGTCGAGGTCCGCGACGCCCCCCGTGATGGCCTTCACGGCGGCCTGCATCCGCTTCACGTAGCCGCCGTGATCGGCACCCCAAACGTCGATCAGGGTGCGAAAGCCGCGGTCGAATTTGGTTTTGTGGTAGGCGATGTCGGAGGCGAAATAGGTGTAGCTGCCGTCGGACTTCATGAGCGGCCGGTCCACGTCGTCGCCGAACGCGGTCGAGCGGAACAGCGTCTGCTCGCGGTCCTCCCAGTCCTCGGGCAGCTGCCCTTTCGGCGGCGGCAACCGGCCCTGATAGATCAACCCGGCGACGCGCAGCGCATCGATCGTTGCCGCGACCTGATTTTCCCCGCCCTCGACCAGCGATCGTTCCGAAAAGAACACCGCGTGCTCGACCCCGAGCGCCGCGAGATCGCGGCGCATTTCCTGGAGCATCGCCTCGACCGCCTTGGCACGGACGAGCGGCAGCCATTCCGATTCCGTGCGTTCGAGGAGAGCGCGGCCGTACTGAGCGGCGAGCGCGGCGCCGACCGGCTTGAGGTACTCGCCCGGATAAAGGCCTTCCGGAATGGGTCCGATGTTCTCGCCGAGCGCCTCGCGGTAACGCAGGTAGGCCGAGCGCGCGAGCGCATCGACCTGCGCGCCGGCATCGTTGACGTAGAACTCGCGCGTGACCCGATAGCCGGCGAATTCGAGCAACGCGGCGAGCGCGTCGCCGAACACAGCGCCGCGGCCGTGCCCGACATGCATCGGACCGGTCGGATTGGCCGAGACGTATTCGACATTGACCTTCGCGCGCCCGCCCATCTTGCTGCGGCCGTAGTCCTCGCCGCGAGCGAGGACCGCGTGCAGCTCCTCGGTCCAGGCGTGTTTTTTCAGCGTCAGATTGATGAAACCGGCGCCCGCCACATCGACCCGGTCGAGCAGCGGATCGTTTCGCAGCTTCTCGGCAAGCGCTTCGGCAAGCTCGCGCGGCTTTCGGCCGGCAGCCTTGGCGAGCACCATGGCCGCGTTGGTCGCCATGTCGCCATGGGCCGCTTCGCGGGGCGGCTCGACGAGAACGCGCGTTTGGTCGGCGTTGGCCGGCAGGGTCCCGGCAGCGATCAGCTCCGCATTCGCCGCGCACACCCGGTCGAGAATCTCGGCAAACAGATGCTTGGTGCGGGTCGAGCTCATCAGCGACGGCGCGATCTCGGGCTGGCGGGCACAGCGGCGGCGGGGGGCGTGGCGGCCCTAGACCAGTTCGGGGGTCGAGTCAAAAAGCCGCGCATGCTCGCCGAGCGCGTAACGATCGGTCATTCCGGCGATGAAATCCGCCACCCGGCGAGCGCGCGCTCCCTCGTCGAGACGATCCCAGGCTTCTGCCCATTCGGCCGGCATGGTTTCAGGATGCGCAACGTAATTTGCGAAGAGGTCGGCGATCACGCGCTGCGCCGCGCCCATGATGCGCAGGATGCGCGCATGACGATACATCCGGGGCAGCAGGAATTGCTTGATCGCCCGGTCGATTTCGGCCCATGGCTCCGAAAAACCGACCAGCGGCTTTCCCGCCGTCCGCACCTCCTCGACCGAGCGGGGCGCCGCCGCGGCGAAGCGCCGGCCGGACTCCGCGACCACGTCGTCGATCAAATTGCCGATCAGCCGGCGGATCAGCTCGTGAACGCGCCGCGGCGGATCGAGCCGCGGATAGCGCGCAAGGATGTCGCGCAGGATCGCTTCGAGCGCCGGCACGGCGGCCAGGTCCTCGAGCGCGAACAGGCCTGCGCGCACCCCGTCGTCGAGGTCGTGGGCATCGTAGGCGATATCGTCGGCGATCGCCGCGGCTTGCGCCTCCGGACCCGCATAGGTCGCGAGGTTCACGTGGGAGGTTTCGGCGTGGCGCGCGATCGCGGCGGGCACGCCGCGTTCGGCATAGCGGCCGATCGGCCGGCCGGAAGCGTCGGTCAGCGGCCCGTTGTGCTTCACGAGGCCTTCGAGGGTTTCCCAACTCAGATTGAGGCCGTCGAATTCCGGATAGCGGCGCTCGATCAGCGTCACGACGCGCAGCGTCTGGGCATTGTGGTCGAACCCGCCGCAGCGGCGCAGGCATTCGTCGAGCTGCCGTTCCCCGGCGTGGCCGAACGGCGGATGGCCGAGATCGTGGGCAAGCGCCAGAGCTTCGGCGAGATCCTCGTCGAGACCGAGCGCGCGGGCGAGCGCGCGGGCGATCTGCATGACTTCGAGCGTGTGGGTGAGCCGGGTGCGGTAATGGTCGCCCTCGTGGAACACGAAGACCTGGGTCTTGTATTTGAGCCGGCGGAACGCGGCGGCGTGGATGATGCGGTCGCAATCGCGGCGAAAAACGGTGCGCAATGGGCTCGGCGGCTCGGGATGGGCCCGGCCGCGGCTCGACCCGGGGTCGGACGCATAGGGGGCGCGGGCCCGACCCGTCTCGACAGCCATTTCGCCTCGCTTCGCCGGCAATTGACCTCGACTGCCGGCGCACTTAACTAATCGGAGGCGGCCTGACAACGATGAGCGCGGGCCGAAGCGGGCGGAGAAGCCCCGGAGCAGCAATGGCGAACGTCACGGTGAGCGAACGCGCGGCGCGGCGCATCGGCGAGATTCTCACCGCCGAGCCGCCCGGCACCATGCTCCGGGTGAGCGTCGAGGGCGGCGGCTGCTCCGGATTCCAGTATCGCTTCGACATGGAAAAAACCCGCGAGCCCGACGATATCGTGATCGCGCACGACGGCGCGACCGTGCTGATCGATCCGATCTCGCTGCGCTACATGGAAGGCGCCGAGATCGATTACGTCGAGGACCTGATCGGCGCCGCGTTCAAGATCGCCAATCCCAACGCCACCGCTTCCTGCGGCTGCGGGACGAGCTTCTCGGTGTAATTTCCTCGATCTGCTGCGATGCGGCGCGTTAACCTCTCCCCGGAGGGGAGAGGTCGATCCACGCCGAAGGCGAGGATCGGGTGAGGGGATTGCGATCTACAACATGTAACGACAGCCCGATCCCCCTCACCCCCTCCCTCTCCCCTGCGGGGAGAGGGAGGAGAACGCGGCTCGTTCGGAGCCAACCCGAGCTCGTGCCCTCAGTGCAGCTTGACTTGCGGCCCGGTGTAGCGCGCGAGCCTGCGCGAGAGCAGGGTCAGCACCGTCCTGGCGAGCCCGTGCAGCACGCGCTCGTGCATGGCCAACAGCGAGCGATACATCAAGCGAGCGAACAGGCCCTCGATGAAAATGCTGCGGCCCATCAGGAAGCCCATCAGGTTGCCGACCGTGGTGTAGTCGCCGAGGGAAACGAGCGAGCCGAAATCGCGGTAGGTGTAGGGCTCGAGCGGCTCGCCGCGCAGCCGCCGCTCGATCTGGCGGACCATGTGGGTCGCCTCCTGGTGCGCGGCCTGTGCCCGCGGCGGCACCGGAGCGGACTGCCCGGGCCGCGGGCAAGCCGCGCAATCGCCGATCGCGAAAATGTCGTGGTCGCGCGTCGTCTGCAGGGTGCGCTCGACCATGAGCTGGTTGATGCGGTTCGCTTCGAGCCCGTCCAAATCCCGCAGCATCTCCGGCGCCTTCACGCCGGCCGCCCATACCACGAGCTCGGATGCGAGAAAGGCGCCGTCCGCGAGGCGCACGCCTTCGGCGGTCACTTCCGCGACCTTGGCGCCGGTCCGCACTTCGACCCCGAGATCCTCGAGCAGCTTGCGGGTGGCCTCGGAGATGCGTTCGGGCAGGCCCGGCAGAATACGATCCGCGGCCTCGATCAAGAGGATACGGATGTCGCGCTCGGGATCGATGCGCTCGAGCCCGTAGGCCACGACTTCGCGAGTCGTGCGATGCAGCTCGGCGGCGAGCTCGGTGCCGGTAGCGCCGGCGCCGATGATCGCCACGTGCAGCTGCCCCGGCCGCACCGGTCCGGCCTGCGTGTTCGCGCGAATGCAGGCATTCACCAGCCGGCGGTTGAAGCGCGCGGCCTGGACCGGCGTTTCCAGCGGCACTGCGAACTCTGCCACGCCCGGCGTGCCGAAATCGTTGGTGATGCTGCCGATGGCGATCACCAGCGTGTCGTAACGGATTGACCGGGGCGGCGTGATCTCGCGGCCTTCGTCGTCGAAGGTCGCGGCAAGTCGCACCTCCTTCGCGGCGCGGTCGAGCCCGATCATCTCACCGAGGCGGTAGCCGAACCCGTGCCAGTGCGCCTGGGCGAGGTAGTCGACCTCGTAGACGCCCGGATCCATGCTGCCAGCCGCCACCCCGTGGATCAGCGGCTTCCACAAATGCACGCGGGCGCATTCGACCAGCATCACGCGTGCCCGGGAGCGCCGGCCGAGCCGCTCGCCGAGCCGGGTCGCGAGCTCCAGGCCGGCCGCGCCCCCGCCGACCACCACGATCTGGTGCAGCTTGTCGCCGTCGATGTTCCGCTTTTCCCGCATCTGTCGTCCCTCGCGCCGCGCTTTGTAGCCCGGATCGAGCGGGGCGCAATCCGGAGCTTCCGCTCGCAGGCGCTACGCCCATGGCAGCGCCGCATCAGATCGGCGAAAAGGGGCGCAGGACCCGCGAAAATGCGCCGATTTTGGAGGTAACTTTAGAAAAAATGCAGGGGATTCCAGAGCTTTAAGCTGATTCAATTCGCAGAAATGCACCCTGTAGATGTTTATTGAATTTTAACAACCCTACCATGGGGCACAGCGGCTTCGCGGTTACGGCGCGGTAAGCTCCTGATTGGACAGCACGACGTTGCCGAGTGACAATCCGGCAGGGGAGCGAACGGGCAACCCATGGAGCGCATGATGAGTAGGATCGGTCATTCGGCGGCGTTTTGTATTGCCGGCGCGCTCGCGATCACGGCGGCTGCCGACGTGAAGGCGGCTCCGTTACCCACCAACATCGCTGCGGTGCGCACCGCGGTGCCCGACACCATCACCGACGTGCGATGGGGCTGGCGCGGCGGCGGCTG
Source organism: Pseudomonadota bacterium (assembly GCA_046727735.1). Classification (GTDB taxonomy): domain Bacteria; phylum Pseudomonadota; class Alphaproteobacteria; order Rhizobiales; family Xanthobacteraceae; genus AP-16. The sequence continues at coordinate 18,149 of JBKPDF010000104.1, forward strand.
GGGCTGGCGCGGCGGCGGCTGGGGCTGGCGACGCGGCTGGTGGGGGCCCGGAGCCTTCATCGGCGGGCTCGCACTCGGTGCGGCGATCGCCTCACCCTATTATTACGGCTGCGGTTACCCATATGGGTATGGTTACCCGTACGGCTATCGCTACGGTTGCGGCTACCCGTACGCCTATGGCGGGTATTACGGCAGGCCGTACTGGGGCGGCTATCCCGGCTATTGGGGCGCGGGCGCTTACTGGGGCTATTGAGCGAACCAGCCGGCCTCGCTGCCGCTGGCCGGCCTGCATGGGAGCGGCCGTACTTCGGACCGCATACGCGGGACCGCTGGTTCCGCGATTGCGCGGGGCTATGCCCCGCCGCCATCCGGGTACGTCGTGACACTCGGCTGATCACTCCGCGGCGATCTGGCGCTCGGGCTTCGCCGCTTCCGCCGGCACGGCTTCGAGCTGCGGCTCGAGGCTGCGGCGCAGCCGGCGATCGATGCGGTCGAGATAGAGATAGATCACCGGCGTGATGTAGAGCGTGAGGAGCTGCGAGAGGCACAAGCCGCCGACGACCGAGATGCCGAGCGGCTGGCGCAGCTCCGAGCCCTCGCCGGCGCCGAGCGCGATCGGTAGCGCGCCGAAGATCGCCGCGAACGTCGTCATCATGATCGGCCGGAACCGCAGCAGGCAGGCTTCGCGGATTGCGGCTTCCGCGCCGAGACCGGCGCGGCGGCGGTCGATCGCGAAGTCGATCATCATGATCGCGTTCTTCTTGACGATGCCGACCAGCATCACGATGCCGATCATCGAGATCACGGTGAGCTCCATGCCGACGCCCATCAGCGTGAGCAGCGCGCCGATGCCGGCCGAAGGCAGGCCGGAAATGATGGTGATCGGATGGATGAAGCTCTCGTAGAGGATGCCGAGCACCACATAGGCGGCGAACACGGCGGCGAGGATCAGGATGCCCTGCCCGCGCAACGAGTCCTGGAAGACCTGCGCGGTGCCCTGGAACCCGGTGTAGACCGTCGCGGGCAGCCGTGAGTCGCGCTCGGCCTGCTGGATCGCGTCGACCGCGTAGCCGAGCGAATAGCCGGGCGCGAGATTGAACGAGATCGTCACCGCCGGCTGCGCGCCCTGATGATTGACCTGCAGCGGCCCGACGCTCGGCACAAGCTGCGCCACCGAGTCGAGCGGCACCATCTGGCCGCTCGCAGCCTTGACGTAGAGGCTGGCGAGCCTCGAGGGATCCGCCTGGAACTGCTTCTGGCTCTCCAGAATCACCTGATAATCGTTGTTCGGGGTGTAGATGGTCGCGACCTGACGGTTGCCGTAGGCGTCGTAAAGCTCCTGCCGGACCTGGTCGATGCTGATGCCGTAGACCGCCGCCTTCTCGCGGTCGATGTCGATCGTCATCTGCGGATTGGTGACGTAGAGGTCGGTGTTGACGTCGCGCAAGCCTTCGATCTTGGCGATGCGGTCGCGCATCTGCGGCGCGACGCGGTAGAGCGTGTCAGTGTCGCTCGACTGCAGCGTATATTGGTATTCGCTCTTGGAAATCCGGCCGGTCAGATTGATGTTCTGCACGTTCTGGAAATAGACGTTCATCCCCGGCACGACGTTCACCGCCTTGCGCAGCCGCTGGATGATCGCGGTCGCGCCCGCCTTGCGCTCGGCCTTGGGTTTGAGCGCAATGAACAGCCGGGCGTAATTGTTGGTCGGGTTGGGCCCGCCGGCGCCGACCGTGGAATTGAAATAATCGACGCCCGGATCGCGCAAGATGATGTCGGCGACCTGCTTCTGGCGCTCGACCATGCCCTGGAACGAGATGTCGGTCGGCCCCTCGGTCCAGGCCAGGATGAAGCCGGTGTCCTCGGGCGGGAAGAAGCCCTTCGGGATCACGACATAGAGCACCACCGAGCCGACGATCGTCGCGAGCGTGACGATCAGCGTCACGCTTTTCCAGGCGAGCACCTTGTCGAGGCTCCACTCGTAGGCGCGCAGCCAGCTGCGGAACACCGCTTCGAAGGCGCGGAGCACGAAATTCTGCCGCTCGCCTTCGCGATGCGTGCGCAGCACGCGCGCGCACAGCATCGGGGTGAGCGTGAGCGACACGAAACCGGACACGATGATCGCCACCGAGATCGACACCGCGAACTCGCGGAATACCCGGCCGACGATGCCGCCCATCAGCAGCACCGGGATGAACACCGCGATCAGCGAGAACGTGATCGAGATGATGGTGAAGCCGATCTCGCGCGAGCCCTTCAGCGCCGCCTCGAACGGGCGCATGCCGCCCTCGATGTGGCGCACGATGTTCTCCAGCATGACGATCGCGTCGTCGACCACGAAGCCGACCGAGAGCGTCAGCGCCAACAGCGTCATGTTGTTGATGGAATAGCCGAACGCGTACATCGCCGCGCAGGTGCCGATCAGCGACACCGGCACCGCAAGCGAGGGGATGATGGTCGCCGAGGCCGAGCGCAGAAACAGGAAGATGACCAGCACGACCAGGCAAACGGCGATCATCAGCGTGCGCTGCACGTCGTTGACCGAATGCCGGATCGAGACCGAGCGGTCATTGAGCACGTCCATGTTGATCGAGGCCGGCACCTGCGCGCGGAACGTGGACAGCCGCTCGCGGATCGAATCCACGACCGAGACGGTGTTGGCGTCGGGCTGGCGCTGGATCGCCAGCACCACGCCGCGCTTGTCGTTGAACCAGGTCGCGATCTTGTCGTTCTCGACGCTGTCGACGACGCGCGCGATCTCCTCGAGCTTGATCGGCGCGCCGTTGCGCCAGGCGACGACCACGCTGCGGTAGTCGGCCGCGTGCTCGAGCGCGCCCGAGGCGCGCAGCGTGACGTCGCGCTGCGGACCCGACACGGTGCCGGACGGCGTGCTGGAATTGGTCTTGGCGACGACCGCGCGCACGTCCTCGAGCGAGAGGCCGCGTGCCGCGGCCGCTAGCGGATCGACCTGGACCCGCACCGCGAATTTCTGCGCGCCGTAGACCAGCACCTGGGCGACGCCCGGCAGCTGCGAGATCTGCTGGGCGAGCGTCGTTTCCGCATATTCGTCGACGACCGACAGCGGCAGCGTCGGCGAATTGAGGTTCATGTAGAGAATGGGGAAGTCCGCCGGATTGACCTTGCGGAAGCTCGGCGGGGTCGTCATCTCGACCGGCAGCTTGCGCGCGGCGACCGTGAGCGCCGTCTGCACGTCGAGCGCCGCGCCGTCGATGTTGCGATTGAGATCGAACTGCACCGTGATCGAGGACTGCCCGAGCGAGGACGTCGAGGTCATGGCGCTGACCCCGGAGATCGTCGTCAATTGCCGCTCGATCGGCGAAGCGACGGACGCCGCCATGGTGTCGGCGCTCGCGCCCGGCAGCGTCGCCGTGATGTTGATCGTCGGGAAATCGACCGAGGGCAGCGCCGCGACCGGCAGCAGCCGGTAGGAGAACGCCCCGAACACCAGGAACGACGCGGTGATCAGCGTCGTCATCACCGGCCGGCGGATGCAGCTCTCGGAGAGATTCATCGGGAGCCGACCTTCATCTCACGCGGCGCCCCATCCCTCCCCACCGCGCTTGCGCGCGGGGGAGGGAAAAGGGAGCGTCCGGCGCGTCCGCGCCGTATCCGAACGGATCAACCAGCTCTGGCATCATCGGGAGCCGACCTTCATCTCACGCGGCGCGACCTTGGTGCCGGTCGTGAGCTGCAATTGGCCGTTGGTAACGACGAGGTCGCCGGGTTCGAGGCCGCTGTCCAGCACCGCCTCGGTGAGGTTGATGCGGGCCACCTTCACGGGGCGAACGGCCGCGGTGTCGTCCTTGACGACGAAGACGAAATTGCCGGCCTGACCGGTCTGGATCGCTGCGGCCGGAATGACGATCGCCTCTTCCTCGCGCAAGGTTAGTTTGGCCTCGACGAGCGCGCCCGGCCACAGCACCTGGTCGGGATTTTCCATCGTTGCCCGCATCGCCACCATGCCGGTCGCCGCGTCGACATTGTTGTCGATCATGGTCAGCCGCCCGTCTGGGATCTTGGCGTCGCCCGGCACGCCCGCCGCGACCTGCGCGGTGCCTTCCGCGAGCGCGCGGCGGATCGGCGGCAGGTTGCGTTGCGGGGCCGAGAAATTCACGTAGATCGGCGTCATCTGGTTGATCACCGCAAGCGGCATGGCGTCGCCCGCTTGCACGAAATTGCCGACCTTGACGTTCGCGACGCCGATCCGGCCGGAGATCGGCGCGCGGATGAAGCAATAGCTGAGCTGCACTTTCAGGTTCTCGAGCGCGCCCTCGTCGCCCGCAATGGCGGCGCGGAAGGTGTCGGCCTGGGTTTTGGCGTTGTCCAGATTGACGACGGGCGTCGCGGCCTTGGCGACGAGCTCGGTGTAGCGGCGCACGTCACGCTCGGCGCCGGCGAGCTGCGCCTTGTCGCGCGCCACGAGCCCCTCGGCCTGCTTGACCTGCGCTTCGAGCGCCCGGCTGTCGAGCGTGAACAGGAGGTCGCCCTCGTTCACGCTCGCGCCGTCGGCGAAATGCACGCCGACGATCTCGCTGTCGAGCCGACTGCGCACGGCCACGCTCTGGATCGGCATCACCGTCCCGAGCGCCTCGATGATGACCGGGGCCGGCTTCTTGACGGCTTTCGCGACCTCGACCGGAACCACGCGGAGTGTCGGCGGGGCCTGCGCCACGGCGCCGGGCGGGCTCCAATACGGCCGCGTTGCCGCTGCCACGGCCGCCAAGCCGAGCACCAGAGCGGCCGCTATGACCCGAGTGCGTTGCTTCATAGGCTGGTTTCGGCGAGGGCTACGCCTGCCTGGACTCCCTTTCGTGACCGGATCGCGGATCGGCGAGGGTCATGCAGAATGCTATGCCGTCGCCCCGTGGGCCTATTCTTAGCACAAGCGCTTCTCCCTCTGCATCTTTCGGCCGAACCCGCCGCCCTGCGGCCGCAAGTCCCGCGGCGCTTTCGGCGGGGCGCGAAATCCGTCATCCTCGTCTCCCCGGTTTGAACACGCGAGAGCCGTTTCCCATGCGCATCGCCAGCTGGAACGTCAATTCGATCAAGCAGCGCGTCGACAACATGGTCAACTGGCTGTCCGAACGTCAGCCGGACGTCGTGTGCCTGCAGGAAACCAAGTGCATCGACGCAGCGTTCCCGGGCGAGCCGTTCGAGGCGCTGGGCTACAATTTGGCGATCCACGGCCAGAAGGCCCTCAACGGGGTGGCGATCTTCTCCAAGCTGCCGCTCGACGAGGTGACGCCGCGGCTACCGGGCGACGAGCTCGACGAGCAGGCGCGCTTCGTGGAGGCCGTGGTCTCGACCAAAGGCGGGGCGTTGCGGATCGCCTCCCTCTATCTGCCCAACGGCAACCCGCCGGGCACCGAGAAATACGCGTACAAGCTCAAATGGCTGGACCGCATCCTTGCGTATACGCGCGAGCGGCTCCTGCTCGAAGAGCCGCTGGTGCTCGCCGGGGATTTCAACGTGATCCCGGCCGAGATCGACGTGCACGATCCGGCGCTGTGGGTCGGCGACGCGCTGTTTCTGCCGCAGACCCGGGCGAGATTCCGCGCGCTGATGAACCTCGGGCTGACCGACGCGGTGCGCGCGGCGAGCGACGATCCGGGCGTCTATACCTTCTGGGATTACCAGGCCGGCGCTTGGCAGAAGAACAACGGCATCCGGATCGACCATCTCGTGCTCTCGCCGCAGGCCGCCGACCGGCTGGTCGCGGTCGGCATCGACAAGCGTGTGCGCAGCTGGGAGAAGCCGTCCGATCACGTCCCGGTCTGGGCGGATCTCGCAATCGAGGTTTGAGGCCACGGGTCGTTCCAGGGCGCGAGCGCGGCGAGCGAACCCGCGACCGAGGCCGTCATTCCGGCCGAGCGCGAAGCGCGAGAGCCGGAACCCATGAACACCGATCAGGCGTGAATACGGATCGACAATACTAACTTTACATTCTGGCGAGCCGCCGCCATGGGACATTGCACGTTGAGTCACAAGTGAGCTCGTTCAAGGGTTCATGAACACCGCATCCAGGCCGTTCCCGGTTTTACGAAGCGGCACGCCATTGATCGGCTCGTGTATTTCGAGATCTTCGATGATGCGATTTCCGCTATCACCAGAGAACAGCAAGTGAAGAAATGGCGACGGGATTGGAAAATTGCGCTGATCGAAACGCATAATCCGGATTGGCATGATTTGTTTGATGCAATCGCGCAATGGGGGTAGCCCGGTGTTCATGGGTCCCGGCTCGTGCTCGCTGCGCTCGCGCTTGGCCGGGACGACAGCACTTGCATGAATCACGCGCCGGGCGGGGCGAAGTCCGCTGCGTCTTAGTCCCGGCGGGTCTTGAGCCAGCGTTCGAGATAGACCAGCGCCTGCGCGCGCTCGTCGTTGTTGGCCTGCTTGAACGCGCCCTCGTAGAGCTCGCCGATCCACTTGTCCTCGCTCTTGGCGCTGTCGCGCGCCAGCGTGAGCCACATCAGTCCGCGCGCGGCTTCGCGCGGGACGGCGTCGCCCTTGAACAGCATGGCGCCGAGCGTCGCCTGGGCCTGGTACTGGCCCTTGTTGGCCGCAAGGGTGAGCCAGCGCGCCGCCTGGCGCGGATCGCGCGCGACCCCGTGGCCGTCGAGATAGATCCGCGCGAGCTGATATTGCGCGTCGGCATTGCCGAAATACGAAGCCGCATAGGAGAACATCTCGCGGGCGCGGATCGGGTCCGGCTTGACGCGCGAGTTGGGGATGCCGTCGAGGTAATATTGCCCGAGCGCGACGAACGCATTGGCCACGAACGGCGCCTGCGGTGCGTCCGGATACTCGTCGGCATGGCCGTTGGCGATCCGGCTGAAATATTCGAAAGCGCGCAGGTCGCAGCGCGGCACGCCCTCCCCGGTCGCGTACATGCGCCCGAGCTTCCATTGCGCGACCGCATTGCCCTGCTCGGCGGCGTATTGCAGCGTGCCCATGGTTTTCGGCGGATCGCCGGCTTTCACCGCCTGTGGGCCGCAGTCGACCGCACTCGGTTCGACCCGATTGCCTTCGAAACCGAGCGCCGAGCCGAAGCCGACCGCGAGCACCAGACTCGCCATGCCTATGGCGCGATCAATAGTCCGCATAGCACGCCTTCTCGGCCGCTCCGCCCGGATGGGTCACCGCGCCGTTGAGCGCCGGCCCGACCTGCTGGGCGTATTTCCACAAATAGCCGGACGTGAATTCCGGTGCGCGCGGCTTCCAGTCGCGCTTGCGCCGGGCGAGTTCATCCTCCGAGAGCTTGGCGTTCAGCGTGCCGGCTTCCGCGTCGAGCTCGATGATGTCGCCATCGCGCAAAAGCCCGATTGGCCCACCGATCGCGGCCTCCGGCCCGACATGGCCGACGCAGAACCCGCGGGTGGCCCCGGAAAACCGCCCGTCAGTGATCAGCGCGACCTTGCTGCCCATGCCCTGACCGTAGAGCGCCGCCGTCGTCGACAGCATTTCCCGCATCCCGGGCCCACCGCGCGGGCCTTCGTAGCGGATCACGAGCACGTCGCCTTCGCGATATTTGCGATTCTTCACCGCCTCGAAGCAGGCCTCCTCGCCGTCGAACACGCGCGCCGGGCCGGAGAAGCGCAGCCCGTTCATGCCGGCGACCTTCACGATCGCGCCCTCGGGCGCGAGATTGCCTTTCAGCCCGACGACGCCGCCGGTCGGCGAGAGCGGCTCATCAGCGGGACGGACCACGTCCTGATCCGCGTTCCACCGCACGCTTTTCAGATTTTCGGCCATCGTCCGCCCCGTCACGGTCATACAATTCCCGTGCAGGTAGTTGTGTTCCAGCAGCGTCTTCATCAAGAGCGGCACGCCGCCCGCTTCGAACAGATCCTTGGCGACGTATCGGCCGCTCGGCTTCAAGTCGGCCACATAGGGCGTGCGCTTGAAGATCGCGGCGACGTCGAACAAGTCGAACTTCACGCCGCACTCGTGGGCGATCGCCGGAAGGTGCAAGGCCGCGTTGGTCGAGCCGCCGGAGGCGGCGACGACCGCGGCGGCATTTTCCAACGCCTCGCGGGTGACGATGTCGCGCGGCCGGATATTTTGCACGACGAGCGCCATGATCTGTTCGCCTGCCGTCATGCAGAAGCGGTCGCGAATCTCGTAGGGCGCGGGCGCCCCGGCCGAATACGGCAAGGCGAGGCCGATCGCCTCCGACACGGTCGCCATCGTGTTCGCCGTGAACTGCGCCCCGCAGGCGCCCGCCGACGGGCAGGCCACCTTTTCGAGCTCGTCGAGGTCGGCGTCCGACATGCTGCCGACGGAATGCCGGCCGACCGCCTCGAACAGGTCCTGCACCGTCACCTGCTGGCCGCGGAATCTGCCGGGCAGGATCGAGCCGCCGTAGATGAAGATCGACGGCACATTGAGCCGGCACATGACCATCATCATGCCGGGCAGCGACTTGTCGCAGCCGGCAAGCCCGACCAGCGCGTCGTAGGCGTGGCCGCGCATGGTGAGCTCGACGGAATCCGCGATCACTTCCCGCGAGGGCAGCGAGGATTTCATGCCCTCGTGGCCCATGGCGATGCCGTCGGTAACCGTGATCGTGCAGAACTCCCGAGGCGTTCCGGCGGCGGCCGCGACGCCTTTTTTGACCGCCTGGGCCTGCCGCATCAGCGCGATGTTGCACGGCGCCGCCTCGTTCCAGCAGGTCGCGACCCCCACGAACGGCTGGTGGATCTGCGCCGTCGTGAGCCCCATCGCGTAGTAATAGGAGCGGTGCGGCGCCCGCTCCGGACCCTCGGTCACGTGCCGGCTCGGCAATCTCGTCTTCAGGTCCGTTTTGGCGTCCATCGAGGTCCGACCGCGCGGTCGCTCTCAATCCTTGCGCATCGATTCCGTCGCTCGAGACCCGGCGGCGTTGCGGATTTGCATCAGTCGGCCGGCAGGCGAAACCAAATCCGATCCGGCAATATATCCGATGTCGTTTTGTTCTATGGCGGAATCGCGGCGGTCCGCAGGCGCAGGTCAACTGTTGCGCAATGTAGGTAATGTGTTGCGGCTGAGACACAAGGCCGCGGCGCACGTTCGAGCGCGCCGGCATCGAACACGTCGAGCAGCGCCGGCGTGACGCCGGATGCTCTGAGTTCCTCCGCTTTCGCAGCGGAGCGGGTCGTGCCGATGACGCCATGCCCGGCTCCCACGAGCAGCGGCACGAGCCGGCGCCCGATCGCGCCGGCCGCGCCGGCCAGAAACACGCGCATCGCATTATGCTATCCGCTTTCCGGCCGGCTGCCATTCCGAATGACCAGAGCGCCCCTTCTCCGCCGCGGGTTTTTCGCGCGCAGCGTCCATGATGTCGCCCCCGACCTGATCGGGGCGGAGCTGATGTTCGACGGCGTGGGCGGCCTGATCGTTGAGGTCGAGGCCTACGACCACGAGGATCCCGCAGCGCACGGGTTCGGTGGGCGCACGGCGCGCAATGCTTCGATGTTCGGCCCGCCCGGTCATGCCTATGTGTACCGGTCCTATGGGATGCACTGGTGCCTCAATTTCGTCTGCGAAGCCGAGGGCATCGCCAGCGCGGTGCTGATCCGGGCACTCGAGCCGCGGATCGGGGCCGAGACCATGCGCTCGCGCCGTGGGCTCGATGAGGATCGCCTGCTCTGTGCCGGGCCGGGGCGGCTGACGGAAGCCCTGGGGATCGCCCGCGCGCACGACGGGCTGCCCCTCGACCGCCCGCCCTTCGCGCTGCGCGGGCGCGCCGCGCCGGTCGAAATCGTCGCCGGGCCGCGCGTCGGCATCACCAAGGCGGCGGAGAAGCCCTGGCGCTACGGGCTCGCGGGATCGAGATTTCTGAGCCGGCCGTTTGGGTGACTTGAATATTGCCTGTAGGGTGGGCAAAGGCGCGGAACGCGCCGTGCCCACGCGTAAAGAGGTCTATCCTAGCCGGCATGTCTCGTTATCGGCGCGTCAGAATCGCGAGTGGCACTTTCTTCTTCACGGTAACCCTTGCCGAAAGATCCAGTGACCTCTTGGTGCGACACATCGACCACCTGAGGCGGGCATATGGTTCTGTTCAGAAGCGATATCCGTTTGAAACGATCGCGATCTGTATTCTGCCGGATCACCTACATGCAATTTGGTCACTGCCCCCGCGGGATGCGGATTTCCCGTTACGTTGGAATTTGATCAAGAGCGGTTTCTCGCGCGGCCTCTCCGGCGCATTCTGGCGCTCGCCCAGCAAAGTCGGCAAACGCGAGAAGGGAATCTGGCAACGCCGATATTGGGAGCATGCTGTTCGCGACGACGCGGATTTGGCGCGTCACGTTGATTACATTCACTTCAATACCGTAAAGCACGGGCTGGTTTCACGCGTATGCGACTGGTCGCACAGCAGCTTTCATCGCTACGTGGCACGCGGCATGTTGCCGGCTGACTGGGGTGGCGACGTGGGTGATCTAAGAGGTTCCTTCGGAGAGCGATGAGGCAGGATGGCGCGTTCGCGTGGGCACGGCGCGTTCCGCGCCTTTGCCCACCCCACGGGCTACGGATTGAGCGGCGAACCAGTCCTACGCGGCGCCCTTCAGCCGCTCCAGCGCTTCGAGGATTTTGGCACGGCGGGTTTCGGCCTCCTCGCGTTTCTCGCGCTCGCCCTCGACCACTTCCTCCGGCGCGCGGCGGACGAAATCGGCGTTGCCGAGCTTCGCGTCGATGCGGGCGATGTCGCCGGCAACTTTCGCCATCTCCTTCTCGAGCCTGCCGCGCTCGGCGGCAAGATCGATCACGCCCTGAAGCGGCAGTGCCGCGGTCTCGCCGCGCACCACGAACTGGACGGCGCCCGCGGGCGCTGCCTCTGCAAAGCCGATCTCCGAGACTCGCGCGAGCCGCTCGATGAACGTCCGCCATGGCTCCGCCCGGCGTCGCGCTTCCGGCGAACTTGCCGCCAGCACGAGCGGCAGGTGCGAGGCGGGCGGCACGTTCATCTCCGCGCGGACCGAGCGGACCGCGGTGACGAGGTCGATGACCCAACCGATCTCGGCCTCGGCCGCGGCGTCCTCCAGATTTTCGTGCGTCGGCCATGGCTCAAGGACCAGCAGATCCTCGCGCGCCGGCCCGAGCTGGCCTGTCACCCCCCACAGCTCCTCGGTGACGAACGGCATGAACGGGTGCAGCAACTTGAGGATCTCGTCGAGCGCCCAGGCGGTCATCGCCCGCGTCTCGGCCTTATCCGGCCCGTCGGGGCCGGTGAGCACCGGCTTTGCCAGCTCGAGATACCAGTCGCAAAAGATGTTCCAGACGAAACGATAGACCGCGGCGGCAGCCTCGTTGAACTTGAAGGCTTCGAGCGCCGCCGTGATCTCGCGCGCCGTACGCGTCGTCTCGTGCGCGATCCAGCGGTTGAGCGTCTGCTTGGCGTCCGCCGGCGCAAATCCAGCCACCCTGACGCAGCCGTTGATCTCGGCAAAGCGCGCCGCGTTCCACAGCTTCGTTGCGAAATTGCGATAGCCTTCGACCCGGCTCTGCGACAGCTTGATGTCGCGGCCTGGCGCCGCCATCGCGGCGAGCGTGAAACGCAACGCATCGGCGCCGTAGCGATCGATCAGCTCCAAGGGATCGATGATGTTGCCCTTGGATTTCGACATCTTTTGCCCGCGCTCGTCGCGCACCAGCGCATGGATGTAGACCGTGCGGAACGGCACCTCGCGCATGAAATAAAGGCCCATCATCATCATCCGGGCGACCCAGAAGAAGATGATGTCGAAGCCGGTCACGAGCACGCTCGTCGGGTAATAGCGGGCGAGCTCCGGCGTCGCATCGGGCCAGCCGAGCGTCGAGAACGCCCACAGCGCCGAGGAGAACCAGGTGTCGAGCACGTCCTCGTCGCGCTTCAAATCGACCGCGCGCCCGTAGTGCGCTTGCGCAGTCGTGTGCGCCTCGGCCTCGGTGGCCGCGACGAACACCGCGCCGTCGGGCCCGTACCACGCCGGGATCTGATGCCCCCACCATAGCTGGCGCGAGATGCACCACGGCTGGATGTTCTCCATCCAGTGGAAATACGTCGCCTCCCATTGCTTGGGGACGAAGCCGGTGCGGCTTTGGCGCACCGCGCCGATCGCCGGCTGTGCGAGAGTCTTGGCGTCGACGTACCATTGATCGGTGAGGAACGGCTCGGTGATCGCGCCGGAGCGGTCGCCGTGGGGCACGACGTGGGCGTGCGGCTCGATCTTGTCCAGCAACCCCGCGGCTTCGAGCCGGGCCACGATGCGCTTGCGGGCATCGAAGCGGTCGAGGCCGTCGAGCGCCAGCGTTTCTTCGAGCTCGGGAGAGGTCGGAACGCTCTGAAGGAAAGCCTCGTTGCCCTTCAGTTTGAGCCTCGCGTCCGCATCGAAAATGTTGACCAACGGCAAATCGTGACGCCGGCCGACTTCGAAATCGTTGAAATCGTGCGCGGGCGTGACTTTGACGGCGCCGGTGCCCTTTTCCGGATCGGAATATTCGTCGGCGATGATCGGAATCCGCCGGCCGACCAGCGGCAGGATCGCATGGCGGCCGACGAGATGCCGGTAGCGCTCGTCATCGGGATGCACCGCGACCGCGACGTCGCCGAGCATGGTCTCGGGACGCGTGGTCGCGACCGTGATGAAGGTGTTGGCGAGGCCTTCGACCGGATACTTGATGTGCCACAGATGGCCCTTCACCTCGATCTGCTGCACTTCGAGGTCGGAAATCGCGGTGCGCAGCACAGGGTCCCAGTTGACCAGCCGCTTGTCCTTGTAGATCAGGCCGGCCTCGTAGAGATCGACGAACACTTTGAGCACGGCGCGCGAGAGCCCCTCGTCCATGGTGAAGCGCTCGCGCGACCAGTCGCAGGAGGCGCCGAGCCGCTTGAGCTGCCGGATGATGGTGCCGCCGGATTCCTCCTTCCATTCCCACACGCGCTTGACGAAGGCATCGCGCCCCATGGCGCGGCGGCCGGGCTCCTGGCGTTCCATCAGCTGGCGCTCGACCACCATCTGGGTCGCGATCCCGGCGTGGTCGGTGCCGGGCTGCCACAGCACGTCGCGCCCGCGCATGCGCTCGAAGCGCACCAGCACGTCCTGGAGCGTGTTGTTGAGCGCGTGCCCCATGTGCAGCGAGCCGGTGACGTTCGGGGGCGGAATGACGATCGAAAACGGCGACGCGCTGCGCCATTCGGGCCGGCCGGCCTTGAACGCGCCGGCCGCCTCCCAGGCTTCGTAGATTCGCGACTCGACTTCGGAGGGCTTGTAGGTCTTTTCCAGCATGCGGCTCTGCCCGAAGGCCCGGTACCAAGCGCACGCAGCCCCGCGCTGTCAACGCCACGGATTTGAAGGAATTCCGAACCGGTCAGCCGGTTCAGAAGGCCGGCCGGACCTGCTTCTCAGCCCGAAGGGCCGCGCGAGACGCGCTCGATCTCGGCCCGGACCAACCGCTCGACCAGATTGGGCAGATTGTCGTCGAGCCAGGTTCTGAGCATCGGGCGGAGCATCTCCTTGACGAGGTCCTCGAGCGTGCGCGCGTTCTGCATGAGGACCGTGTGCGCAAGGGTGCCGAATGCGGAATTGACCGCGGCAGTCGCTTGCGCCGACAGCAAACGCTCCGGTGGTTCGAACGCGTGCAGCTGGCCGCCGGGACGCGAACTGCCGGGCGACGCCGGCCCGGCGTCCTCGAAATCGTCATTGGAATGCGCATCCGCATCCGGGAAGGCGGCATCGGGCGCATCGTTCATGGCTTCCGCCAGGTTAGGCGGATCGAGCTGGGATTCGCGATGCGAGGCCTCCTGCGCAGGGAAAGCGACCGGTGCGGCCTCGCTCTCGGGCCGCGCAAGTGGCGCCGACGGCTGCTCGGCTTCGGCTGCTTCCGGCTCCGCAGAAACTGCAGCCCGCGTCGGCGCCGGCTCGGCACGCGAAGGCTTCGCTTCCTCGTCCGCGATGATGCGCCGGATCGAGGCGAGAATCTCCTCCATCGACGGCTCTTGGGCCTTGGCCGGCTGAGTCATGCGTGCTCCCCATCCCCGCGCGAGAAACGCGCCGCCGTCATCGGATGCAGCGAATCACCCGTCCGGCATCATCCGCCACGATTGCGCGCAAGTCACGGCAGATCGATTTTCGCCCACGGCCTGTGGACACGAGCGACCGCGGCGTCTAGCGGCCGTCCGGATTGCGAATTCCGGTCCAGGCGTCGCGCACTTGCTGATAATGCACCATCGGGTCGTAGATGGTCGTGGGCAGCCCGAGCACCTGCGGCGAGAGCCTGCCGATCGCGGCGAGCAGATTGTACGAGGCCACCACGCGGTCGTGCTGCGCTACCACGAGCGCCACGCGGGCATTGACCAGCGCTTGTTGCGCATTCAGCACGTCGAGGGTGGTGCGCTGGCCGACGCGGGCCTCCTCGCGCACGCCGTTGAGCGCCACCTCGGAGGAAGCGACCTGCGACTGCGCGGCGATGACCTGGGCCTTGGCCGCCTGCAGCTGGCCCCACGCCTGCACCACCGCCTGCCGGGCCTGGTTGCGGACCTGATCGAGATTGAGGCGCTGCTGGGCGAGGCCCTCCTTGGACTGGCGGATCAGCGAGAATTCGCCGCCGCCTTGGTAGATCGGGATCGTGAGCTGGCCGATGACAGACGTGCTCAACTGGTGGACGATCGAGATCTGCGGGAAGCTCGCATACTGCACGGCCCCCTGCAGGCTCAGGTTCGGAAACAGCGCGCCCTCGTTGATCTTGACCTGCAGGAAGGCGACGTCGACGCCGTACATCGCGGCGGTGACGTTGGGGTTCTCGGCCAGCCCGGTATCGATCGCGACGGGCAGCACCCGGGGCGAAAAGCGATCGACCGGCGAGCCCGGAGCGAGATTGACCGGCTCGGTGCCGATGATTTGCCGGTAGGCGGCCCGCGAACTGTTCAGCGTCGCCTCTGCCGCGGCAACCGCGGATTGCCCGGCTGCCAGCTGCGCCTCCGCCTGCGCCACGTCGGTTCTCGTGACTTCGCCGACGTTGAAGCGGTCGCGAGTCTGCTTGAGGGTCTCCTCGAGCACCTTCACGTTGGTGCGCTGGACCTCCAGGTTCGCGGTATCGCGCAGCACGTCCATGTAGGCCGTCGCGCCGGTGAGCAGCACGGTCTGCTCCATGACGCGCAACCCCTCGCGCGCGGACGAGACCTGGCTCTCCGCGGCACGGGTGCGGTTCGAGGTCTGAAAGCCGTTGAACAGGGTCTGGGTTATCGTCCCGCCGCCGGTATACGGCGTCGTCATGGCATGGCTGCGCACATACGTGTTGATGCCCAGGTTGTTCGAGCGCGTCGTGATGTCCTGATACTGTTCGCCGAGCGTGCCGGTCAGGCTGACGCGCGGACGATAGCCGGAAAGGGCTTGGGGAACGGCTTCATCGGTGACCCGCGCGCTGGCGCGTTGCGCATTGAGTTGCGGGTTGTTCTGGTAGGCCTTGACGAGGGCAGACTCCATCGTCTCGGCTCCGCAGACCTGCGGCCAAGCCATCAATCCGCCGACAAAAGCGATTGCAGCCGCCCCGCTCGCTCGGCGGACGTTCCTGCTACGCGATCTACTCACCCGTCGACGGTCCCCGATTTGGTTCCCTGCCCCGGACTTGCGGTCCGAAGGTGACAGAGTACGCGCCAAGCCTAGGCGGGCGGGTAGAGTCTTGAAACCCCCGGGTCCGACGTTCCGGCAAAAAGATCGCGAGTAGCGTTTTCGGGTCACAGTCCGATGGGCAATTCTCGCGCAGAATGAACGATTTCCGGCTGGACGCGCCCCGCTCGCGTGGCGACCAGCACCGGCTAGAACACGAACTCGGCTGGCTTGGCAAAACCCGGCAACATCGGCGCGGCCGCATCGAACACGGGATAGCCAGTCAAATGTCCGGAGATGGCGCGGAAAATCGTGGCGCGACCGGCGGGTACGCGGCCGAAGACGCCAGCCAGCCGGCCTCCGTCTTTGAGCTGTCGGGTGAGCGATTGCGGCAAGATCTCGGCGGCGCCGTTGAGCAAAATGACGTCGAAGGGCGCCTGCGACGGCGCCCCGGCAGTCAACGGCCCCGACACGATGGTCACGTTCGCTGCGCCGGCGGCCGCGAGCCTTTCCCGTGCGGCGTTCGCCAATTCCGGATCTTCCTCGACGGCGACCACGCGGGCCGCAAGCCTGCTCAGAACCGCGGACGAATAGCCGCCCGCACAACCGACATCGAGAACATGATCGGTCGGCATTACCTCCGCTTCCTGGATCAATCTCGCGAGTACCGCGGGCTTGAGCAGAAAGCGCCGCGGCTTTCCGGCCGCCCCATCGACCACGGCAAGATCGCGATCGAGGTACGCCACCGCCTGCCGGTCGGCGGGAACGAAATTTTCCCGCGGAATTTCGAGCAGCGCCGCCAGCACCCGCGTATCGCTCACGTCATAGGTCCGGACCTGGCCCTCGACCATCATCCGGCGAGCCTCGGCGAAATCGATCATGGCATGGTCCCGTCGTGCCCCCGATCCGAGACTTTTACCGGGCAAAACGCAACATTGCGAGGCCGTGCGGCCGGTATGCGGAACAAGGCTGCCTGGCAGGAATTCCGGCGCGAGAAACTTGCGACGATTCCGCGAGTTGACCGGCGTGGTATCGCGGACTGTAGCGGCCGGGGTATCGCAGGAGGCGCTGGATGGCGTTGATCCTCGTCCAATGTCCCCGAACCCGGCGCTGCATCTCGACCGGTATCGAGGTGGACCCGGAGACTTTCGAACGCGGCCCGGGCGAACCGAAGACGGTTCAGTGCCCGTTCTGCCGTAAGGAGCACGTCTGGACCAGACAGCACGCCCTGCTGGCCGATCGCGACAAGTGGCCGGACGTGCCGGAAATCAAGGACTGCTTCATCAAGGCCGTGGAGAACTCCGAGCTGGCCGCGGCAGCCAAGCGCACAGCGGACCGCGATTATTATCTGCGCATGGAACGAAAATGGCTGGGGCTTGCCGACGGATTCCGCTGGATCGCCGATCTCGAGCGGCGCCACGGCTGACGGCCCGTTCGCGCCGCTCGGCCTAGAGTTCCGCCGCCCGGAGCGCGGCTTCCGCCCGCGTGGCCGGTTCCGCTCCCGAGTCGACCGCCGCGAAGTCGCCGCGCAACGCCTTCAAGGCATGGCGCTCGCGCTCGATCTCCTGGGCGGTACGGAAGCCGTAGCGGCGGAGTAGCGGGACCGGTGGACACCAGCCCTGTAGCGCGTGCTGCAGCAGGAATGCGGTGACCGTCGCGCTGAGCAGCAGCCAGCCTCTGCTGCCTCTCGCGCCCAACACGATCCCGGCGAACGCCAGCGTCGAGGCATTGGCTTCGATCCCGCGCTCGATATCCCATTCGGCATCGAGCTCGCACAGCCGCTTGGCGATGCGCTGCGGATTTTGGGCATGCCATCGCACGCTGCGGGCAATGGCGGCCTGAATCCGGCGGTTGATCTCCTCCTCGGTGTTGCGGGGGACGCCTTGCGCACTGCTGGCGATCGTCACGGCGAAATCCTCTTCCTCAGTCTCCGGCTTTCCTCCATGGATTGCGGGGAGCCAACGCGCCGGTCATGAGCGGGGTTCCGATTGCCGGCCGCAGGGCTTGATTTCCACCGTCGCTGCAGCAAGCTCCGGTGAAATCAGCGAAGGAGCTGGAGGAAACGCGATGCGCAGCAAACAATTTTCGCGGCGCGACGTGCTCGTCGGCTCGGCGATGCTCGCCGTCGGCACGAGTGCAACCCGCATTGTCGCGGCGGCGCCGCCCCCCGCCGCGGTCACGCCGGAGCTGATCGCCGCCGCGCGAAAGGAAGGCCAGCTCGCCTGGTACACCTCCGTCGACCTTCCGGTCGCCGAGAAGATCGCGCGCGCGTTCGAGGCGAAATATCCGGGTGTCGCCTGCCGGGTCGAGCGCGCCGGGGCCGAGCGGGTGTTTCAGCGCATCGGCCAGGAGTACGGCAGCCGCATCTACGCGGTCGATGTCGTGAATTCCTCCGACGCCGCGCATTTCATCGTATGGAAGCGCGAAGGCCTGCTCGCGCCCTACGTGCCCGAGGACGTGGCGCGCTTCTATCCGGCCGAGCACAAGGATGCCGACGGCCTGTTCGCGACCTGGCGCGCATCGCTCAGCGTGATCGCCTACAACACCAATCTCGTGAAAGCCGAGGACGCGCCCAAGAGCTTCGCCGACCTGCTCGATCCCAAATGGAAGGGCAAGATCGTCAAGGGGCACCCTGGCTACAGTGGCACGATCCTGACCGCCACCTATCAGATGGCGCGCGATCTCGGCTGGTCTTATTTCGAGAAGCTCGCCAAGCAGAACATCATGCAGGTGCAGTCCTCGGCCGATCCGCCGAAGAAGCTCGCGCTCGGCGAGCGCGCGGTGATGGCCGACGGCAACGAGTACAACATCTTTCTCCTCAAGGAATCCGGGCAGCCGGTCGAGCTCGTCTATCCGAGCGAAGGCACGCCGCTCATCGTGGGCCCGAACGGCGTGTTCAAGAACGCGGCGAATCCCAACTCCGCGCGGCTGTTCCAGAGCTACATGTTCTCGGCCGAGGCGCAGCAGCTCATGTCGGACGTCGGCGGCCTGCGCTCGGCGCATCCCGCCGTCAAAGAAAAGGCCGGCCGCAAGCCGCTGCGCGAGGTCAAGCTGATGAAAGACGATGCGGCCGCGGTCGAGGCGCAGAGCGAACAGATCAAGGCGCGCTACTCGCAGATCTTCCATGTGTGAGGGGAGCCGTATGGCTCGGGGCAATCCGCATTCGCCCCCCTCCCCCCTTGAGGGGGAGGGATGGGGAGGGGGGTATCTTTTTGATTCAGCGCAGCTGCCACCCCCCTCCCGCCTCGCGCGCGATGCGCGCGAGGCGACCTCCCCCTCGAGGGGGGAGGTGCTCCGAGCAAGCTGCCAAGGCACCCAGCCGTGAGCATCGCCCTGCCCCGCCCGGCGGCGCGCCCGGCGCTGCGCTTCGACTCTTCGCGCCTCGTCCTGATCCTCGCCGCGGCGGTGCTGTGCGTGCTGATCGTGCTGCCGCTGTCCTGGATCGCGCTCTACAGCGTCACCGACCGCGCCGGCTCGCCCACGTTCGACAATTTTCGCCGCCTGCTCACCGATCCGGCATTCGTCGACCCGCTGATCACGACCCTCGTCGTCGCGATCAGCGCCTCGGTACTGTGCTGCCTCGTCGCCGCGCCGATGGGCTGGCTCGTGGGGCGCACCGACGTGCCGCTGCGCCGCACGATTCGGGCGCTCGTCACCGCGTCGTTCGTCACGCCGCCGTTCCTCGGCGCCATCGCCTGGGAGCTGCTCGCGGCGCCGAACAGCGGTCTCATCAATCAGCTCTATCGCGCCGTCTCCGGGGCGGAGGCCGACGAGCATCTCCTGAACATCTACTCGCTGCCCGGCCTGATCTTCGTGCTGTCCTGCTACACGTTCCCATATGTGTTCGTGCTGGTCGCCAATGCGCTCGAGCGCATTCCGGGAGATCTCGAAGACGCCTCCGCGATCCTCGGCGGCAGCGCCTGGCACACCGCCCGCCGTGTGACGATCCCGCTGGCGCTGCCCGCGCTCGTCGCCGGCGCGCTGATCGCGTTCCTGCAGGCGATGACGCTGTTCGGCTCGCCGGCGATCCTCGCGCTGCCCGCCGGCTTCCACACCATGACGACGAAGATCTGGAGCCTGTTCCAGTTTCCACCGAAACCGGAGCTCGCCGCCGCGGCCTCGCTGCCGCTGTTGCTGCTGACGATCGTGCTGCTGCGCGCCGAGCACGTGGTCCTGGGCCGCCGCGGCTATTCGGTGCTCGGCGGCCGTCCCGGCGAGGCGCGCCGCGTCCGGCTCGGTGCCGCGAAATGGCCGGCGCTCGCGCTCTGTTTCCTCGTGCTGCTCAATCCGGTGTTTCTTCCTTACGGCGCGCTGCTCAACGCGGCGTTCTCGCCCGTGGCGACGCAGCTCATGTCCCTTTCGAACCTCACGCTCCACAACATCGAGTTCGTGTTCTTCGAGCTGTCGACGACGCAGCTCGCCCTGAAAAACACCTTCCTGCTCGGCGTCGCCGCCGCGACGCTCGGCACTTTGCTGGCGGTCGTGATCGCGTATCTCACGACGCGGCGGGCGATCGCCGGGCATCGCGTGCTCGCCTTCCTGGCGACGGCGCCGGTCGCGATCCCCGGCATCGTGCTCGGCGTCGGGCTGTTTCTGGCCTATACGCGGCCGCCGTTCGTGCTCTACGGCACGCTGTGGATCCTGCTGGTCGCGTTCATCACCATCAGCCTGCCGGCGGCCTATCAGCAGCTGCAATCCGCGATCCGCACGGTGCATCCCGAGCTCGAAGAGGCGAGCCGGATCCTCGGCGCGAGCCGGCTGCAGGCGCTGCGCTACGTCACCGTGCCGCTGCTGCGCAGCGGGGTGATCGCGACCTGGTGCTTCATTTTCATCGGCGTGATTCGCGAGCTCTCGGCGGCGATCATGCTGTTCACCTCGCAGACCAAGGTGGTCTCGGTGCTGATCTTCGATCTCAACGAGAGCGGCGACCTCGGCGCGATCGCCGTGCTGGGGCTGATGATGCTGGCGATCACCTATGCGATCGTCATGCTGGTGAACCGGTTGCCGGGCTTCGGCATCGCGATCCGCCTGCGCAACAACTGATCGCCGGCGCTGCGCCGTCGGCGGAAAGGACCTTCATGACCGAGCGCAACGAGCTTGCCGGCCGCGTCGCGGTCGTGACCGGGGCCGGGCGCAATATCGGCCGCGCCATTGCGCGCGAACTCGCCGCCGCGGGCGCCGCGGTGCTCGTCAATGCGCGCGCGAACCGCGGCGAAGCACAGGCGGTCGTGGGCGAGATCGAGCGGCAAGGCGGCCGGGCGCTGGCGCACCTCGCCGATGTCGCCGACGCCGAGGCGGTCGAAACCATGATGAGCGCGGCGGTGGAACGCTTCGGGCGCATCGACATTCTGGTCAACAATGCCGCGCTGCGCCGCGAGCAGCCGCTCGAGCAAATGAGCTTCGCCGACTGGCGGGAAATCCTCGGCGTCATTCTCGATGGCGCGTTCCTATGCGTGAAAGCCGCGCTGCCGCAGCTGCGCGCGAGCGGCGCGGGCGTCGTCGTCAATATCGGCGGGCTGAGCGCGCATACCGGAGCGCGCCATCGCGCTCACGTCGTCGCCGCCAAAGCCGGCCTCGTCGGTTTCACCCGCGCGCTCGCCCACGAGCTCGCCGCCGAACGCGTCACCGTCAATTGCGTGGCGCCCGGGCTGATCGCGACCGCGCGCGCTCCGGGCGCGGGAGAACCCGCGCACCACGGCGTGCGCCATACGCTGACCGGGAGCCGGGGGACGCCGGACGACATTGCCGCAACGGTGCGGTTCCTGTGCGGTCCGCAGGCGCGCTACATCACCGGGCAGACGTTCCACGTCAACGGCGGGGCGTTTCTCGGGTGATCGGCGGGCGGATAGCAGTTGCTTCGTGCCCGCCCGAGGGCCAAACTGGGCAATAAAAACCAACTTCCAGGGAGGAAACGATGGCGAGGCTCGAGGCGGTGAATTCCGGCCGGACTGCAGTTCGGCTTCGATGGACATTGAGCGCTTTGTGCGCCGGCGCGGTCGCCGGGCTCCTGTGCCTCGGCCTGCCCCGCGCGACGCAGTCGCAGCAGCCGATCGTCATCAAATTCAGTCACGTGACGACCGCGGACACCCCGAAGGGCAAAGGCGCGGACAAATTCAAGGAGCTTGCCGAGAAATACACCGGCGGCAAGGTCCGGATCGAAGTTTATCCCAACTCCACCCTCTACAAGGATAAGGAAGAGATCGAGGCGCTGCAGCTCGGCGCTGTCCAGATGCTCGCGCCCTCGACCGCGAAATTCGCGCCGCTCGGCGCGAAAGAATTCGAAGCGCTCGATCTGCCGTTCCTGTTCGCGAACGACGAGGAATACAACCGCATCAGCAAGGGGCCGGTCGGCAAGTGGCTGTTTCAGAAGCTCGAGCCCAAGGGCCTCAGCGGGCTGGCGTTCTGGGACAACGGCTTCCACATGGTCTCGGCGAACCGGCCGCTGATCACGCCGACCGATTTCCAGGGCCTGAAATTCCGCATCTCCGGCTCCAAGATCGCCGATCAGTATTTCCGGCTGCTGGGCGGACTGCCGCAGATCATGGCGTTTTCCGAGGTCTACCAGGCGCTGCAGACCGGGGTCGTCGACGGCTGCGAAAACACGCCGTCGAACTATTACACGCAGAAATTCTACGAGGTGCAGAAGCACATCTCCGCCGCCAATCATGCGCATCTGCAATATGCGGTGATCGTCAACAAGAAATACTGGGCCGGACTGCCCGCCGATATCCGCGGCCAGCTCGAGCAGGCGATGAACGAAGCCACCGACTATTCCAATTCGATCTCGCAGAAGGAGAACGAGGACTCGCTGGCGCAGATCAAGGCTTCCGGCAAGACCACGATCCACGTCATCGACGAGCAGCAACGCCAGGCGTGGAAGACCGCGATGCTGCCGACCTACGAGTGGGCGAAAGGCCGCGTCGGCAAGGAGGTCCTCGACCTGCTCGCCAAGGCGATGGAATCGAAGACGAACTGAGTTTCCGGGGGTCTAACGCGCAGGACCGGGGTTGCCGCGGGGCTCCGGCCCGGCCCGCGCAGAGGGGGAACTCGTGCTCAATCGCGCACTCAATAACGCACTCGATCACCTCGAGGAGTGGCTGATCGCCACCCTCATGGGTGCCGCCACGTCGCTGATCTTCATCGCCGTCCTGCACCGCTATGGCACGGTTGCCGCGATCGACCTCGCGAAATGGGCGGACGCGCGCGGCCTGACGCTCCTCGCCGAGCCGCTGCGGCTCGTGTTCGTCTGGCTCAGCTCGCTCGATCTCTCCTGGGCACAGGAACTGTGCATCTACATGTTCATCTGGATGGCGAAGTTCGGCGCCGCCTACGGCGTGCGGACCGGCATCCATGTCGGCGTCGACGTGTTCGTGAACCGGCTGAGCCCCGAGGCGCGCCGCCCGGTGATCCTGTTCAGCCTGTTGTGCGGCGCGCTGTTCACCGGCGTGGTCGCCGCGTTCGGCGCGATGTTCGTCACGCAGATGTTCGAGACCGGGCAGGTATCCAACGATCTCGAAGCGCCGATGTGGTTCGTCTACCTCGCGGTGCCGTGCGGCTCCGGGCTGATGTGCTTCCGCTTCCTGCAGGTCGCGTGGTCCTTTTCCCGCACCGGCGAGCTTCCTCACCACGATCCCGGTCACGTCGAGGGCGTGGCAACGCAGCCCGCCGCCGCGAACGGCGCCATCGTCGAAGGCGTCGCGGATCCGTTTCATCCGGCATCAGTAGGTCCGGCGACGGAACGCAGGCGCGAACCGCTCGGCTACATCCTGATCCTTGCGCCGATCCTGATCCTGGCGATCTGCCTGGCGCAGACGACCGGGGTCGTGGTGCTGCCACAGGGCCTGCGCGCACTGATCGTGTTCGCGCTCTTGATCGCGCTGATGACGACCGGCATGCCGATCTCGATCGCGCTCGGGCTAACCGTGCTCACCTTCCTGTTCACGCTGACCGAGGTGCCGATCCAGTCGGTCGCGCTCAAGCTGTTCACCGGCATCGAGCGCTTCGAAATCATGGCGGTGCCGTTCTTCATCCTCGCCGGCAGCTTCCTCACCCACGGCGGCGTCGCCCGGCGGATGATCGATTTCGCGATCTCGATCGTTGGGCACTGGCACGGCGGCTTGGCGCTCGCCGGGATCGTCGCGTGCGCGATGTTCGCGCTCGTGTGCGGGTCGAGCGTCGCCACCGTGGTCGCGATCGGCTCGATCGTGCTGCCCGAAATGGTCCGGCACGGCTACCCGATGCGCTTCGGCGCCGGCGTGATTACGGTTGCCGGGTCGCTCGGCATCCTGATGCTGCCCTCGATCCCCAAAATCATCTATGCCATCTCGACCAACACCTCGATCGGCGCGCTGTTCGTCGCCGGCCTGCTGCCCGGAACCATGCTCACGGTGATGCTGTGCGGCGTGACGTGGTACCTCGCGAAAACCCGGAACTATCCGCGCGTCAATCGCGCGACCTGGATCGAGAGCTGGCACGCGTTCCGCAAGAGCATCTGGGGCCTGATGCTCGTCGTCATCATCATCGGCGGCATCTACAGCGGCGTGTTCACGGCGACGGAAGCCGCCGCCATGGCCGCAGTCTATTCGTTCTTCGTCTCGGTGTTCGTCTACAGGGATCTCAAGCTGAAAGACGTGCCGCGGGTGCTGCTGCAGGCCGCCAACGTCAGCGCCATGCTGCTCTACATCATCACCAACGCCGTGCTGTTCTCGTTCGTGCTCACCAACGAGAACATCCCGCACGCGCTGGCAGATTGGATCCTCGCGCAGAACTTCGGTCCGTGGGGTTTCCTGCTGCTGGTGAACGTGCTGCTGCTGCTCGCCGGCAATTTCATGGAGCCGTCCTCGATCATCCTGATCATGGCGCCGATCCTGTTTCCCGCGGCGCGGCGGCTCGGCATCGACCCGGTGCATTTCGGCATCACGATCGACGTCAACATGGAGGTCGGCCTGTGCCATCCCCCGGTCGGGCTCAACCTCTACGTCGCCTCGACCATCGCCCGGATGCGCATCGTCGAGCTCACCGTCGCGGTGATGCCGTGGCTGCTCACCATGCTGGTCTTCCTGGTGATCGTCACCTATTGGCCGGAGCTGACGCTGTTTCTGCCGCGGGTGCTCGGGATGTTGTAGGGCGCCCGGCATAACGCCGGCGGGCTGCGCCAGAAAGGGCGACGGGGGTGCGGAAAAAGCAATTCACAGACTGGCCTCGTCGCGAGGAACGGAATTAGGTGCTCGCGGTTCAGGTAACAGCACCTCAATCGAAGCATTGCGTCATGAAAATACTCAGCGCGAGCGGCGCTATGCGATGCCTTCGAGCGAGGTTCCGCCATCGAGCGTGAGCACTTGACCGACCAGCGCGTCGTTTTCCGCAACAAAGACGACGGCGTGGGCGACTTCTTCGGCCGTCACGACCCGGCCGATCGAGGTGGCGCGCGCATAGGCCGCTTTGGTCTCCTTCGAGGCGCCGGCCCACGCCGGCGTTTCGGTATAACCGGGAGCGACCGCGTTGACGATCACGCGCGGTGCAGCCGATTTCGCCAGCGTCGTCGTGAGGTTGGCGAGCGCGGCCTTGAAGGCGGAGTACTGCAGATATTCCGGGTTTCCGGCGTACAGATTTCCGTAGATCGAGGTGATGTTGATGATTTTGCGCGGCCGAGATGAAGGTGCCGAAAGAAATTCATGGGTTACGTGGACGGCGGACAGAAGAATGTTCCTGTACTCGTAGTCCCACACCTGTTGTTCGCCGATGTCTCCCGGCCGCGCATCGCCGGCGTGGTTCACCAGCACATCGATGGCGGAGGTCGTCTTGTTGATTTCTCGGAACAACGCGATCACCTGCGCGCGGTCCATGAGATCCGCCCGATAGACTGCGCCGCCCGAAGATTTTCCGACCTGTTCGAGAGTCTCGAGCGCGCCGGCCTCATTGCTGCGGTAGTGCACGAGCACGTGCGCCTGCTTGCGCGCCAGCGCGACGGCGATGGCCCGGTCGATGCCGCTGGAAGCGCCGGTCACCAACGCCGTTTTTCCCTTCAAGTCCATCGCGCGCCTCCGGCCTGCCCGGCAAACAGCCACTTCGATCTGGTCTTATCTGGCGAGCAGCCGTTGCGCTTCGTCGGCCAGGACACCGCCCGTGATCGCGATCGGGAGGAACGGCGCCTTCGCCGCGACTTCCGCACTCGTGATCATGATGTCGTCCGTCGGCGGCGATCTGCGCGATCGACGCGGCAAAGACCAGCCGACCGATCCGGCACCAGAGAGAATCGCGCCCATGCACATCACGCACGGCTCGCCGGAAGTGTAGAGGGTGCTGCCCTGGAGCGCGGCCGCGCCATGATCGGCGAGGCAGCGGCGGATCGCGACCATCTCGCCATGCGCGGTCGGATCGCCGTTGGTCCGCCCGAGATTGCGCCCGCGGGCAATGACCCGTCCGTCCCGCACGATCACTGCGCCGAACGGAAAATCGCCTCGGCTCGCTTCCTCCAGAGCCATGCGCATGTAGCCTTCGTCGTCGGCCGACCCGGCGGCCGCGGCGCGCGCACCGCACGGCAACCGCGTCGCGGACAACAAGGCGGCGGAACCCAAGGCAGTCACGATGCCGCGCCGGCTGACGGCGGAGCTTGCGGCGTTCGCGCCCGAACAATGGTGAGAAGCCATGCGGTCCTCCAGCAGCAAGGGTGGCCGATCCGGCTGCACGCACGTCGATTTTTGCCGCCCCGTTCGGTGCGAAGCGGATGACTCGGTCGGGTAAGCGCTGCCGATCGGGCGTGTGCTATTCTGCAGTTCGTACATTGCCGGTCACGAAGGGTGCAACATGACAGCGTCAGAAACGGATCGTGTTCAGGTGGTTTCGCCCGGCCGCACATATGTCGGCCGCCAGGGCTTCACCTATGGATCGGGTGCGTCCGCCGAGACTGTCGGTGCGCAGCACGTCTGCCTGAACGTCCTTCCGATGCCGGCGGGCGGCCGCGCGAAGGTCCACTACCACAAGGGCATCGAGACCATCGCCTATCTTCTGGAAGGCGAATGTGTCGTGTTCTACGGCGATGCGGTGGAACGGAGGGTTTCGGTGCAGGCCGGCGAGCAGGTTTTCGTTCCAGCCGACGTTCCGCACGCACCGTCGAATGAGAGTGGTGCCCCTTGCAAATGGCTGGTCGTGCACTCCTCCGGCAGCGATCAGGACGGCATCGTGTTACTGCCGGAATTGGACGCCATGCTTGATAAGAGGCTGTCGGCACCGGCTCATCAGTACTGAGCAATTTTGGTGGCGGGCGCGCCTGATGACAGACGCTGCACATGTTCCGCCCAATGCCCGATCGTGACACCGCGCAATGCAGGCCCTCCGGCAGCCCTCCGCAATCAATCCCGCTCACTTCGGGCGGCGTTTTTTCTTGTGGGTTCCAGCATGGATGGATTCGCCAGGAGGCCGAATCAGGATACATGGCGGCTCGCGGGGGCAAAACGGTATTGCGTATGGCCGCTCGGGGTCCGCTCCGGGCGGCCTCACCTATTTGGCACGAACGCAAACAACACGGAGCCTGCCACGTTCACCAGAACACGAGAGCACAGTACATCAGTCCGAGAAATGCCAAGCATCGTACATGCGGGTCCAACATTCGCATGCCGCCAACGGTCCATCAGCGTGTCATCACAAATATAAACCCGCAGTGATTCCATTCCGGCGATCTCTACTAAATTTCTGCCTTAATAGTTTCCTGGCGATCCGGGGTTCGAAGCTTCGCCATCGTGTTCTACCGAAGCGCCGAGCTGTCCCCCCGTACCCTGATCGGCGGACCTCGAGCCGACATCCTCGCCAGTCTATCTTGTGCCGCCCCGTACCAGGGAGTTCGGTTGCAAAATGGTAGCAAGCTGTTCGCGAGGTGTTCACGGATTCCGGCATGAGCCGAACGATAAGCGGCCGAGCGACGTGCTGGCGTAGCTGAGCAACCGGGTGCGACCCCGCGGTCATTCGCTAACCGTTGCCGCTCTCGTTATCGTGTTCACCGCGTCCTAGCCGGCTGGTCTATCAATGGAGGCGGCGCCGCGTGCGCCAAGAGCGGGGGTCTGACCCGGAGGAAATGGACATGCACAAGCTCATCGTCCTTTTTCTGGCAGCGACTTTCGCCCTGGCCTCCCTCTCAATGGCGGAGGCCGGCAAAGCACGCAAGCCCGGGTACGGTGCTGTCGTCATTGCGCCTCAGCCAAGTTTGTTGCCGGAAGCGGCTGCAATGGCGAATGCTCGAAAAATGTGGCCGAACACGCCGCTCTGTGACGATGGCGGATACCGGATACGTCCGTGCTATATGGGCGATGGCGCCGGGCGCCAGTGAAGGTGCAGGTTTTCCGCCCGGCCGTTCGGCCGTTTCGGCTGTCCCCGCATCGCGCTGACTTGTGCACGAGCGTTTCTGGTTGCGGCGGTCTCGAACATCGGCCGGCCAGCGATTCGGGCTGCGAGCGCGCGGTGTTTCCGTGTTCGCAACTCGGTGCACGCCGGTTTAGCGGCCGAGTTTGAACTTGTGTAGCAGAGACGCCGCCGACCTAACCCGCAACATGGGGAACTCCATGTCACAGTTTAATTGCAATTCTATCCTAACAACACGTGGGACTCTGATAGCGGGCGGTTGGCTGTAGCCGCCGCAACCCTCCCGATTTCACCAACGTGGTGAGCCAAGCCTGATCCTACTGCGGGGAATGGGCGCCGCTCGGGCCATTCCGGGGGGCCTTCTTCTTTCCCTAGGGCCGCCGGTATGGGCCGACATACCCGTAACTATCATCTCCGTACGGTTCAGGAGCACCGCCGTAGTAGGGCGTGCTTGGCGAGTACTCCGGCGAACTCGGGGAGTACTCTGCACCGGGCGGATATGAATATTGCGGGGGGGAAGGATAGTAATATCCATATGGGGAATAGTAATAGGCTTGCCGTGCTGCACAGCCCGAGACCAATGATGCAATTGCAGATGCCGTAACTGCAATAATGAGTTTCCGCGTCATGCGGCAAGTTGACGCCCGAGTTGACGACGGTTCAAGCCCCAGGACCGTGGAAATTAGACAGTTTGGTTAACCCGCCCGCGTCTTCATTCCATACTTTGGTCCAGGGGGACGTCCCGTTTCGCTACCGCTTCGAGGATTCCGGCGTTATCGCCAGGGTGGGTGTGAACTGCAGGTTCGGCGGCTGAACGCCAGGCCTGGATTTGCTTCGCTCTGCGCGGGACCGTGAGAAGCGACTGTGCTGCCGCGGGCTTCGAGCGCCTGGTACATGGCCCCACGCTTGGGTATTGCCTGCCGCCCGGGCGCGGTTTACCTAGCCGCTTGGGGCCACGTGGCGGAGTGGTTACGCAGCGGTCTGCAAACCCTGCGTCTGCCGTGCTACTCCGTTTTAGTTTGTATCAGTTAGTGCCGATTTTCCTACATTATCTCGGCTTCTCATGTTGCCGCGTTCCAGTTTGTACCTGCCCGTGCCACGGAGTTCGGTAGCAAAAGCGGTAGCAACCCACTCGGTCGAATTGACTTTCCGGCATGGGCCGGAATGAAGCGGCCGGGTGTCGCGTCTCCAGCCGCCGACGCCCGGCCTGACCGGCAACATGGAGAAGGGCCATGTCACAGGCTAATCGCGACTCTACTACTTCCCGGCGTGCTCTGCTCGGGGGCGCCAGTGCCGCAGCGGCAACGGCCGGGCTTGTCGTCCCTGCCCTCGCCTCTCCGGGCTGAACCAACTCGCGGGCTTGCCTGTGCCAGTCGAAAGCGCGTAAGCTTCGCCCGCGATGAGGTTCGTTGCGAACTGGGCCGCCTCCGGGGTGGCCCTTTTTATTTGGGCGTGTTCCTCCATCACCAGCGCGCGGTTGGAGAGTGATCTGGTGAGGGGCGGCGCCGGCCACTAAAAACCTACGAGCCACCGAACGCTTGAACCAGCGCATATAGAAGCCCGAAAACTACGGCAAACGCGAAAATAACCAACATGGTGCGCATTGCGATTTCCTAGCGGCTGGCCTGAAAGAGAAGCCCGAAGCAGGCCGACTTTGTACGCATCTAAACCCGGCACCTCCGTGCACTCGCTCCTGCATCCAGGTTCGGCGGTTCCACCTGCAGTCTGCGCACTTTCTGCAATCCGGGTGCTTCGGGTTCACAGTGCAGGCTAAGATTGTTGCCATCGCAACGTCCAGGTAATGGTTGACATTCTTCAATCGAGTTTGCGGGTCCACTTTTGTCTTCGGATCATTAATGACGTCATGGAGTCCTATCATCTGAGAGGAACTTAGATCCTTAGGTACATAGATTTCGTTCTTCTCTAGGTAGAGCAAGTCATCACTAGTCAGTTCGGCGGCTATCGTCACGCCTGCGGTGAAAAGAAAACTACTAATCAATAAAGCGATCAAACGGTACATGCGTATCTCTTCGCCCCTCTAAGAATGATGCTGTGTACGCTAGCACTGGAATTCAATACAGCTCAATAGAACTGTCCTGCAGGGTCAGATGTTCTAGGCCGTGTACCCATAAATCCGGCGGCCTCATGTGACTGGTGACTACGTCCGCTTTGCTCCTATAGCGACCAAGTTCGTGCGGCAGCGCAATATGTCGCGGTGGGCCAAGAGCAGACCTCTGCGAGACATCTTGTCAACGGTCGCGTTGCTTATCGGTCACGCGGATGGCGCTAGGGCCGTCAAATCTCGTTCGATTTCGCTTTCCGAAAAATGTGAACACCCGCCCGTCGACTACAAGAAGTGAACTCGCGATCACCAGTGCGCCTGCGATTTCGCGGGGTTTGATGACCTCACCTAATACGAGGTGACCAAGCAGAATCGAGGTCACCGGAATGAGAAGCGTCACAAGCATGACGTTTGACGCCCCGGACCGCACGAGGATTTGAAAGAAGACGATATAGGCGAGTGCCGTGGACAGACCGGCAAATCCGACGAGCGACCAGAGCGTGGCTACGCTTGGTGCGCCCAACATCCACGGCCGCTCGAGCACCGATGCAAGCACGCCCGTGATCGCAGTCGAGCACAGCAGTTGACAGGTCGCCGAGGTGAGCGGCGGAACACCGGAAAGGTGCCATCGCCCCCAGAGGCCTGCGAACCCGTACGAAACCGCGCCCCCGAGACAGAGGGCGACACCCCAGGTGTGCGCGTCGCCGAGAGTAAACGGCGTCTGACCTCTCAAGATGGCCACCCCGCCAAGTCTAAGCAGGACACCAAGCACCTTTCGGAAGATGAGCTTCTCTTCGCCGAAGGAAGCCATGACCAAACCGGTGAAAAGTGGCGTCGTGGCATTTAGGACCGAGGCAAGTCCGCTCGCAATCTCGCGCTGGCCGGCTACGATCAAGGAGAATGGGATCACGTTGTTGAGAGCCGACCGCGAGATAACCTATCCGTCGGACCTTTCCCGCCGGTTGCTGTGCCCGCGCACCTATTGGCCACGCGACGGCACCACCAACAAGCCCCATGAACTCCCGCCGCCTCATTCGATCACCTCGTCGGGCAGTCGGCGTCGCGTGCGGTTCTGCCGCGGGACGGCCATGGAAGTCTCCCCACTAGGACTACTCTACACCTAGCGGCGGTAGAGGTGGATGGCGTGTCGCTGCTGGAGCCGCGCCTGTGGCCGAACCCTAGTCGTGGCTCCGGCCGAGGCTTGGGATGTCTGGATATGGCACTTTTGAGACGTCGATCGACTGTCGCGTATACGGCCGCTTTCGGGAGCAATGCGGACATCAACCGCCAATTGCCGGACATGGCGATTTACTAGTCCTGATGGAGCACGGAACAATGGCACGAGCATCTCGGCCCTATCGCCCGCGTCGGATGCAAGATCCCGACAAATTGGCTCGGCAGCTTGCCGGCTGGGCGCTGTTGCCGGATATAGAGGCCAAGCGGGAAGCCTATGCGCGAGATCTCGCCGCCCGCGAGGAATCGGCACGTCAGCAGCGCGAGGCAGAACGAATGGCCGCCGCCCTGCGGCACTACGAGACGCTACAACGCCACCAATGGGATGCGGCCCGTTTCAACGCCCTTGCGGATGCACTGTTGAACCCGGTGTGGGAGATTTAATCAAAGTTTGAGCCGGCACGAATCGACCGAGACCATTCACCGTGGCGATGGGGACTTCATGAACCGCTTCGCCTTTGAGGCGGCCGTGTCTATGCGTTCGGCGATGGCGTGCGCGGAAATGGTCCTGAGTTCGCCTGCGAGTGTTGTTGCATTAGCCAGATCCATCAAGACTCCAGCAGGTTTCCCCGGCGCACTGAACTTAATGCCCCACACGCCCTGATGGTCTCGATGTGGCTCAATATTCGTAGTCAGCGACGGCGCAATGCCATGGCAGGCCAAAAGCTGCGACAGTGTTGGCATGATCTCCCCCGCTTTCAGTATAGCACAACGGCATCAGGAACCATGTCAGCACTGCGCGAGGGCCAGAACGAAATACCTCCGCTCCCAGTTGACGGCCGCCACTGACATGGCTGGAATAGAGCGGGGATGGGCCTGTTGCAGGAGTGCGAAGCCGTGGGTCAGATCGGAGAGCCAGTCAGAAGATATACAGTCATTCCACTCGATGAGCCGGTATCGCCTACCAACGAGCCGATCATGCCGCCGCCCCCGAAGCTCCGAACCCCATATCCCCTGTGACGAAGCCGGAACCGCAGCCAGTGCGATAATGCAGCCCGTCATGCTGCCGATGACGAACAACGAGCTTACGAAGACGCTCAGGCACGAGGGCATTCGGATAGGCGAGATTATTGCCTATCGGGCTTGGCGGGTGATTGAGGGAAACTGGTTTCGTAAAGGCGACGATCTCCTGCACAGCGTCCTCATGCAGGACTATGTTTGGTATCCTGATCGGCCAGCATCGGGCGATGTAAGCACGCACGGCATCTATTCGTTTCGGGATGTAGTACGTTCCAGGGACGAGTATGGCTACACACAGGGAAGACACGGAACGCTCTTGTTTGGCAAAGTCAACATCTGGGGCGAAGTCGTCGAGCACGAGGCGGGATACCGGTCGGAGTTCGCCAAGATCGTCAGCCTCGACTATGGCGATCCTGAACTGCTAAAGAAGTTTCGTCGGATCTATGGTCTTGATGACGCAAAAAATGAGTAATGACAAAACATCACCTTAGATCCGGATTGCGCGTATAGCTGCGTCGTCCATGTAAAGTGCCCCCTCGTCGTTCTCGATCCAGATTGTCTTCGGCTGCAGTTGCAACAAATTTTGAGCAACACCTAGAGCCACCGATGGATCGTCGTAACGGGTCGTATGGTCAATGACAACATCCTGGTCCTTTGGAAGCCACTTAATCACATACATAACGGACTCTTCAGTAGTTCTCGGCCGTTCGGCTAACGGGAGCGGCGGAGGCGGTGGACGGTAAGCCGGGATAGCGCAAAGGAGAAGCCCCGGGGTTTTGATAACAGCCGATTCGGTCCTGTACTGCGCACCTCGACCGCAAGCCGGGCATCCTAGCCCAGCATGGTTCTCGCGCGGGCGGCTTTGGCGAGCGAGTAGGAGCCGTTCGGCATGGCCCAAATATAGCCCCGGCTCGGTGCAGGAAGGAACCCAAGCCGAGCCGGGTAAAGGGGCCACGGAGCGAAAGTTCGAGTTCAATCAGGCGGCACGAGCGCCACTCTGCATCGTTTTTCGGCGGGCGCCACCGCTCTCCGCAGTTTCAGCACGCTCTCGCCACTCCTCGGCAAACCGCAGCCATCGATCTCGGAAGTCTGAACGCTTGCTGCTTTCACCCATTTCCGTCCAGAACTTCGCCTGGGCACGACAGTAATTCGCGTATCCCATGCGCGCCTCCCTAAGCGATGCGCACGACAACTGAAAATGCACAAGAACGGTTCCGATGAGCAGGTACTATGGTGTAGTTGGTGACGCTGTTGCAGCGGAAAAATTCTCAACCGCGCCTATTCGCCAAAAGTAAGGCCGCGGGGAGTTTTTCGAGCTGGGACGAACACAAACCCG
Source organism: Pseudomonadota bacterium (assembly GCA_046727735.1). GTDB lineage: Bacteria > Pseudomonadota > Alphaproteobacteria > Rhizobiales > Xanthobacteraceae > AP-16. The sequence continues at coordinate 51,681 of JBKPDF010000104.1, forward strand.
AAATGAAAGAGCCGCCCGGAATGACTGGATTGGGCGCGGATTCGTCTTAAAAACGCCTATTACTGACGATTTACGTATTTTTCACTCGCGGCACTCGGACCTTGGATTGGCACCGCCGGCTATCGACGGGAAAGGGGGACCGTCATGGAAATTCGATCAGCGAATCTTTTCTTAGCCATTGGCATCACGTTTGTACTAGCGCTGACCGTCGGAGTAATGATGTGGTTCGGCCAACAGCACCTTGCAAAATTGAAGGCTCAACAGCCGGCGCATGAACGGTCGCAACAGCAGGCCGAACAAGCACACGGAAGCGATATTAAGGCTGCAGGACCCGCCTCGATGTCCCTTACGGATGCAAAGCAAGCAGCCGTAGAACACTGTAGGCAAGCTCCGGACATCAAGGCTTGGCTCCGCTGCATGGAGCGCGAGGGGATCAATACAAGGGACCTGTTGAAAACCGGACAATAGCCCGTCAGACGGGGGCCTCCTTAGCGGAAGTCATGCGGCTAATCACGAATTCCCTAGCATCGCTTCGGCTTTGGTGGGCCCGCGGATGAAACGAGCGGTAATGTTTCCGCGCTAAACGGTAAGGCCGCCGTCGCAGTGAGCCGCTACAAATGAGG
>JBKPDF010000105.1:0-14156 GCA_046727735.1 Pseudomonadota bacterium
GTTCTTCCCGATATCGACGCCCATTACGGCGATCGTCGTGCTGACTTGCTGGGACATGGCGTGCTCCTCGGCTTTGGCGCCCCTTCCCAGCTTCGCTTGCTGGCGGGGCAGGAGCACGGCCGGACCATCCCATTAGCGGACGTTGGCAGCCGCCGCATTTACCTTATGCAAGCAGTTTGCATAGCGATTAGCCGGCTACTGCCGAGGTCACTTGGTGACTTTCCGGAAGCTGTATCATCTTCTCGGAATCGCGGGGTGGCGCGCCAATCGATTCTGTGCCGCGAGGCGGATCGCCGCGTTTTGCGCGCCAAACCCCCGATAGCCGCCGCGCCGCTCGACGATTTCGAAAAATAACTTCTCCTCGTAATTCTGTGTATAGAAGTGAAGGAATTCTGCGCGTCCTTCGCGGTCGTACAGGATGTTGTTGGTTCTGAGCCTGTCGATCTGCTCGGGTGAGAGATCGAGGCGTGACTCCAGGTCATCGTAATAGTTTTCCGGAATCGGGAGCAACTTGATGCCGCTGGCGAGAAAGCGCTCCGCTGCAGCAAAGACGTCGCTGGTTGCAAAGGCGATATGTTGAACGCCTGCGCCAAATAATTCGGAAACGAAACGCGCCGACTGCGTTCGTTCGCTTTGCGAAGCATTGAGAACAATCCGCAGCCGACCGTCCAGTGTCTGCACGACCTGGCTTTGCACGACTCCGCCGGGGTCGATCACATCCTGGACCGGGCTCTTGGCTACATCCAGCAACGAGGTGTAGAACAGCAACCAGCTCAGCATCTCGTCGTAGCGCATCGACTGCGATATGTGGTCGATCGCCGTGAGCCCGGCGTTCTCCTTCGCATCGCGGCTGTCGACCGGATCGAACTCGATCTCCCATACTCTGGCGAGGTCGCTCTTCTCGTCGATAAAGTACAGGAGACTGCCGCCCAGCCCGCGTACTGCGGGAAGCTCGATCTCGCCAGGCCGTACCGCTTGCCGGAACGGTTGATCCAGAAGCTTCCTCGCGCGTTCCATCGTCATATCGGTATCCTCGACCTTGAGTCCGACCGCACAAACCGAGGAGCCGTGCGTGATGTTGTATGAATGGGCAAAGCCTTCCTTCTCGCAATTGACTACGATGTTTATATCGCCTTGATGCCAGCGGGCCACGGCCTTTGACTTGTGCACGCCTGCTTTATGAAACCCCAAGGCCTGCAGCACCGATTCGAACACGGGCGCGGTGACCTCGTCGATCGCGAATTCGATGAACTCCACGCCCCGGCACGCCGATTGGGGCGGCAGAGCGGTCATGCCGCGGATCTCCTGCCCGGTTTTCCGACGCAGCTGATCCAATAGAAACATCAACGAGCGCTGGCCATCGAGCGCCACGCGGCGCGTGGAGCCGGCGCGGAATTGATCGTTGAAGATCTCGAGCGACAGTAATCCGTCGAATCCGGTCGTCTGGAGGGCCTCCATGAACGCGAGCAATGGCAGGTCTCCCTGACCTGGCATCGAACGAAAATGGCGACTCCAAGAGAGATAATCCATATCAAGCTTCGGCGCGTCGGCCACCTGAACGAGAAAGATTCGATCCCGCGGAATCGATTCGACCATCTTGAGATCGGTGTTGCGAGCGAGAATGTGGAATGTATCCAGCACGATTCCCACCGCTGAGTGGTCCGCGCGTCGCACCGCTTCCCATGCATCGCGATAATCGTTGATATGACGACCCCATGCGAGCGCCTCAAAGCCTACGCGGATGCCGCGTTTGGCTGCATGGTCTCCAAGCTCGCGCAAATCAGCGGCGGCGCGATCGATTCCACCGATGGATTCTGGCGACACATTGCTGCAGACCAACAGCAGGTCGCAATCAAGCTCTCCCATCAGGTCGAATTTGCGTTCCGCTCGGGCAAAGACCCGCTCGCGCTGGATTCCGGTCATCCCCTCGAAATCGCGGAACGGCTGGAATGTGACCGTCCTGAGGCCCAAGTCGCGCACCAAGTTACGGACATCCGGCGGGGTTCCGTTATGCGAGAGGAGGTCATTTTCAAAAATCTCGACCCCCTCGAATTGAGCGGCCGCAATAGCTTCGAGCTTGTCTTTCAGGGTACCGCTCAGGGAAACCGTGGCGATAGCCGTCTGCATCGATGTGACCCTTTCTAGGCCCTCGGTTCCGATGAGATCCCCTGGACAGCATCGGCGACCCGTCGGTGCGACCGCTAAACGTCGAAGAAGACCGTCTCCCGGTCACCCTGCAAATAAATGTCGAACCGGTAGATGAGTTCACTGCCTCGCCGTTCCCGCTGCCCGATCAAGGTCTGACGGCGAACCTCGGGTTCAATGAGGTTGAGGACCGGATCGGCCGCGTTCGCGGCCTCCTCGTCCGAAAAGTACATTCGGGTGTTGAGCCCGATATTGATGCCCCGCGCAACAATCCAAAAATTGATATGGGGCGCCATCGGACGATGCCCGCGGCGCCCGGCCACGGGGCCGGGTTTCACGGTCTCGAAGCCGTAAAGCCCAGACTGGAAGTCGCATCCGGCACGGCCCCAGCCGCGAAAATTCGGATCGAGGGTTTTCGGCTGGCGATCCGCCGGATGGTTGTAGCGGCCCGCCGCATTCGCCTGCCAAATCTCTAGGAGTGCATCCCTGAGCGGCGCGCCGGCTCCATCGATCACGCGGCCTTCGATTTTGATGCGCGTGCCTTCGGTGTTGGGCCCGACCAGCACGTTGCCAAAATCCTTTGCGAAAATGTCGAAGCCCGCTTGCTTCGGGATCAGGCCGATATGCACGTATGGACCTGCCGTCTGCGACGGAGTTTCACCGAGATAGCCGAGCGTCTGCGACATGGCTAATTCCCTTGAAGCTTGTTCTCGAACCACGTTGAACGTCGGCCACGCAGAACGATGTCGAACCGGTAAGCAAGGGTGTCGAGCGGCACCGTCGCCTCGAAATCGATGGATGCTACGAGACGCCGTGACGCCGCCTCGTCGGGGATCATTCTGAACATCACGTCCTTCGCAAGCAGTGGATCCCCTTCGAAATACATTTGCGTGATCAGGCGCTGCACGAACCCCGTTCCGAATACGGAAAAGTGGATATGCGCAGGCCGCCAGCTATTGAGAAAATTGCGAAACGGGTAGGGTCCTGGCTTCACAGTCCGAAACCAGTATTCGCCGTCGGCATTGGAAATTGTGCGGCCACAGCCGCCGAAATTCGGGTCGATAGGCGCGATATAACGGTCATTGCGGTGGCGATAGCGGCCCCCAGCGTTGGCTTGCCAAAATTCCAGGAGGATGTTGGGGACCGGTCGCCCGTTCCCGTCCTTTACCTGTCCATGGACGATGATCCGCTCGCCGATAGGCTGACCTTCCTTCGCGTAATTCAGAATGAGATCGTTGTCGAGCGAACCAAGTTCGCCGGGGCTGAATATTGGCCCGCTCACCTCGGACAGCGAGTTCTGGAGCGATAGCAACGGCTGTCTGGGCGAGCGCAGCGCGCTGGTCTTATATTCCGGCGTGAAAGCAGGCGGGTGGATATCGCGATCGCGCTGGAAGAACTCGCCCTCCAAATCCATGTTTGCCACTCCTATCAAGGCGCTTGCCGGCAGGCAGTAACGGTCCCGGCGCAAATACTGGGGTTTATTTTAGTTGAGCGCGAAGCCCATCAGTATTGTACCTTCGCGACGGACCGCAGCTCATCGGAAGTGGTGGTGCCGAAGCCGAAGAACTCCAAGTAAGCAGGGATCTGTTCGAAGAGCATCTCGGTGCCCACCTGGACGGGGCACCCCCGATCTCGGGCAGCGCGCAAAAATGGCGTCAGTTCCTCTTTCATTACGACCTCGCCGACAAGCGTCGTCGGGTCAATCCTCGAGACGTCCATCGGGAGTGGGTCGCCATTTTTCATGCCCAGCGGCGTCGCGTTGACCACGAGATCGTGCCCCGCGGGATCGTTTGAACCGGTCTTGATCTCGATCCGCGGGTAATGCGCGCGGAGGCGGTCGCGCAACGACTCGCAGGCGCCCATGCTCGCATCGAACAGTGCTATGCGGGCGGCGCCGGCCGCTGCGAGCGAGGCGGCAATGGCAGAGCCTACTCCGCCGCAACCGACAACCAAAGCGCTGGCGCCGGCAATGCGGCGCCCCGAGCGCTGAACACCTCGAACGAAACCCGCGCCGTCAAACATGTCTCCGAACAACGACCCATCGGCACGACGAACTATCGCATTGCACGAGCCCGCAACCTTTACCGTGGTACTGATCTCATCGAGCAGGGCAACGGTCGTCACCTTGTGCGGCATCGTCACCAGCGCGCCGCGTATGTTGGTCAGCTGAAACAGCGACTTGAGTAGCGCAGGATAGTGTTCCGCCGTGACACCCATGGGCACGACGACTGCGTCAATTCCGGTCTTCTCGAAATATGGATTGTAGATCATAGGCGACTTGAAGGTCTCGGTCGGATAGCCGAGGTGTGCAATCAAAATTGTGGTTCCGCGGATCATGATCGTGTCAAACCTCGTGAACGGCGGACAAGCGCCGCATCATGAAGCGTGCATCTACCCACATACCCACCCGGACCGTATGGAGTATCGGGGCGACCGGATTTTGCTGCCATTCTCGGTACGAGGAAAGCTGTTGGGGCCGCTAGCCTCCCGATTGCCGAACGGTATATCATCGAGCAAATCGTGAAGGAACGCCAAAATGACCGACTCGACAGACCATGAGCCGCGCGGCGAGCACCAGACGAGGAAGGCTGCGGCGAGCGGCTGGATCGGCTCGGCGCTGGAGTATTATGACTTCTTCATCTACGCGACGGCGGCCTCCCTGATCTTCCCCCAGATCTTCTTCCCGTCGGGCAACCCTACGGTCGCCATCGTCGCGTCATTGGCGACCTACGGGGTCGGTTACGTTGCCCGTCCGATCGGCGCGTTCGTTTTGGGGCACTGGGGCGACACGCACGGCCGCAAGACCGTGCTGCTGGTATGCATGTTCCTGATGGGGTTCTCGACTATGGCTGTCGGTGTGCTGCCGACCTATCAGCAGGTCGGCATCCTGGCGCCAGTGCTCCTGGTGATCCTACGGCTGATTCAGGGATTCGCGGTCGCCGGCGAGATCTCCGGTGCAAGCTCGATGATCCTTGAGCACGCGCCGTTCGGGCGACGCGGCTATTATGCAAGCTTCACGCTCCAGGGCGTGCAGGCGGGACAGATTCTCGCGGCGGCGGTGTTCCTGCCGCTGGCGCATTTCATGCCAAAGGAGACCTTCGATACTTGGGGCTGGAGAATCCCGTTTCTCCTCAGCATCGTGGTGATCATCGCCGGCTACATCATTCGCCGCGCCGTCGACGAGACGCCCGCCTTCGAGGAAGAGGGCAGGCATGGTGAGATTCCGCAGTCGCCAATCATTGAGGCGTTCAAGCTGAGCTGGACCGACATGTTGCGGGTCGTGTGCATGGCATTGATGAACGTGATCCCGGTGGTCGCCACGATTTTTGGGGGAGCCTATGCGGTACAGGCAGCGTACGGGATCGGTTTCCGCCCGGATGTCTATCTGTGGATTCCGGTCCTAGGCAACATTTTGGCGGTGATCGTCATCCCCTTCGTGGGCAATCTGTCGGACAAGATCGGCCGCAGGCCACCGATCATCGTCGGTTCTCTTGGCGCAGGGCTGCTGTCGTTCGGCTATCTTTACGCGATCAGCATCCATAGCGTGCCAATGGCAATCGCCTTATCGCTCCTCATGTGGGGCCTCGTCTATCAGGGCTACAATGCGATTTTCCCGAGCTTCTACCCCGAACTGTTCCAGACGAGAACTCGCGTGAGCGCGATGGCAATCGCACAGAATGTCGGAACGACCATCACCGCCTTGCTTCCGGCGCTTTTCGCCGCCGTGGCACCGCCCGGTTCGGCCAACATTCCGCTCAAGATCGGGGCGCTCGCGTTCGGCATCACGATTGTTTCGGCGCTTGCGGCCTGGAGTGCCCGGGAGACCTATCGGATTCACCTGAATGATCTCGGTCGCCCGGACGCGGTTCCCGTCCCGAAGTCGGATTACGACCGGATGCGCGAGGAGAGCTTCGGAAAGGCGCGTCTTGCCTACCCGTGAGTTTTGTGTCGGCGGGGCGGTTTCCGGGCTGTCGATTCGGGAGGCGGCGTTCAGTTTAGAAGGAGTTGGACATGGTCATACCTCGGGACAAAGTTATCATCACGTGCGCGGTTACCGGCAATCAGACCACGCCAGACATGACGCCGTATCTGCCGATCACCCCGGAACAGATCGCCGATGCCTGCCTGGGCGCGGCCGAAGCGGGCGCTGCGATCGTGCACATCCACGTGCGCGAGCCCTCGACCGGCAAGCCGTCCATGGAGCTGGCGTATTACCGGGAAGTGGTAGAGCGCATTCGCGCCAAGAATAGGAGCCTCGTCCTTAACATCACTACCGGACCAGGGGGCCGCTTCGCGCCCTCGGAACATGATCCCAAGATCGCCGGGCCGGGTACCAATCTGATGGTACCGGAGAAGCGGGTCGAGCACATCGGCATCCTGCGCCCCGAAATCTGCACGCTTGACCTGAACACCATGACCTTCGGCAAGGAAGTTGTGATCAACACGCCGCCAAACGTGCGTCGAATGGCCAAAGTCATTCGCGAGGCCGGCGTCAAGCCCGAGATCGAGCTCTTCGATTCCGGGGACGTCGCCTTGATGGCCGATCTGGTGAAGGACGGGACCTTGTCCGGACCGCATCTCGTTTCGATCGTAATGGGGGTGCGCTACGGATTCCAGCCGTCCCCGGAAACCGTGCTCTACGCGCGCGGGCTGGTGCCGGCCGATACGCAATTCACCGCGTTCGGCACCGGTCGATGGGTTTTCCCAGGGGTTGCTCTCTCGTATCTTTCAGGCGGGCACGTGCGAGTCGGTCTTGAAGATGGAGTTCAGATCAGTCGCGGCGTGCTCGCCGAGTCGAACGCACAGATGGTAGAAAAGGCACGCGACATTGTCGAGAAGCTGGGCGGACAGATCGCGACAGCAGCCGAGGCTCGAGCTTTCCTCGGGCTCTCAGACTCGAGCACGCGCCGAGCAGCGTAACACGTCTCCGTCATGATTTGACGCAATGCTGATGAATTCACCAGATTGCTCAGATTCATGACGCATCTAAAATAGCCGGACTTGCAATGGCCTTCCATGCCGCCCTCTCGTGCGCCGTTACTGAACATCAGGCAAATCGAGGTGTTCCGCTTCGTGATGCTGACCGGTAGCATCACGGACGCGGCCCGTGCTCTCGGGGTGTCGCAGCCGGGCATTACACGGATGATCCGGCACGTCGAAAGCCGCCTCGGAACCGCGCTGTTCCTGCGTCGGAAGGGCAAGCTTGTCCCGACCGCAGAGGCGCGAACCCTCTATCGTGAGGTCCAGCGGGTCTATCATGGCGTGCAAGCCGTGCAGGACGTCGCGGCCGGGCTGAAGCGCGGTGTAGGCGCGCCCCTGCGCATCCTGTCGAGCCCGAACATGGGCCTGGAACTCGTGCCCCGTGCGTTGGCCCGGCTTTCGCGCGAGTTCGCCGGTGTTCGGCTCTCGGTCGAAGTCGTAACGGCAGCCGAGATGTTGACTCGGCTCCTGACGCACAGTGCCGAGATCGCCATCTCATCGGTCGGCATCGATCATCCGCTGCTCGATACTGCGCCCCTCGGCGAGTGGCGGCTCGTCTGCGTCATGCCGTCGAAGCATCCACTCTCGGCGCTCAAACTGCCCGGATTGGTCCACATGCTCCGGCAACGGATGGTTTGCTTTAGCGTTGATACGGCCCAAGGTGCCGTGATCCGCTCCTGGTTCGATGAACGGGGGATCGAGCCCGACGCATCGGTGGAGGTGCGTTCGGGTCAGCTAGCCTGCGCGCTTGTGCGAGCCGGCATGGGCATCGCATTCGTGGATGACCTCACGGCGCGTAGCTTCCGTTCCGAAGATCTCGTGGCGCACCCCGTGAAGGAGAGCCCGCGCTTCGCTCTCTCGGCTATCACCAGCGCTGACGAACCACCCTCGATCGCAGCCAAGCGTTTGCGCGATCTTGTCCGCGACGAGCTTCGCACCTTGCGGGACTCCGCTCATGTGCCGAGATAGGCGTCCCCCTCCCGGAGGCTCTCGCGAAGTAGCGTGACGTCGACTTCGGCCGCCGGCATGTTCCCTCGCGCCATCATCGCGGCCGCGGTGCCTGCCGCCTGACCGATCGCCATGCCGATCGGCATCACCCGCACCGATGCATGCGCTTCGTGCGTCGCCGAGAGCCCCCTGCCGGCGACGAGCGCGTTGTCGAGCCCGTCCGGAACGAGGCAGCGGTAGGGGATCCCATAGCTGTGGTCGGCCCCGAGCGTCGTGAAGCGGAGATCGCCACCCTTCACCGGATGGATGTCGAGCGGATAGGCACCGACGGCTATCCCATCGGTAAAGGTCCTGCCCGCGCGAACGTCGTCCCCGGTCAAGACGTAGCGCCCGCGGATTCTACGGCTTTCGCGGATGCCGAGCTGCGCCGCTATCGCAACCAGACGTCCGCCGGCGCAGCCGGGGACGGCCGCGGTCAGATATCGCGCGGCCGCGATGGCTTGACGACGCCCTTCGATCTCCCCGCGGCTGAGCGCGAACGGATCGGTCGCGTCGAGCGGGACACGGCTGATGTTGAACCACCCGTCCTGCGTGCCAGGGATGCGGCTGCAATGAAGCGCCGCGCGCGCGAGCGCGCCTTCCTCGAAGCCTCGCTGAGCCAGCGCCGTGCGGTCGACGACACTGAGGCCCTCGAAGGTATCAAAATCGACCGGGCCGAAACGGAACATCATGGTGCCCGGCTGCAAGGTCTCTTCTTCTCCGAGCGGGAGAAACAACGCGCCCGCCCTGGCGAGCACGTCAAGATCGCCGGACGAATCGATGATGGCGCGCGCGCGTATCTCTATGGGCCCGCCCTTCGTGAGGACCGACACGGTGCCGATCGTCGCATCCTGTCGCCGGACCGACAGCACGAATGCGTGGAAGAGCGGCGTTACGCCTGCCTCGGACACGATCTCGTCCAACACGACCTTCAGTATCTCCGGGTCGTACTCGACATGATCCATGCGATGGCCGGTCGACATGACGAAATGGTCGTGTCCCGAAGCACCGCCGCGAGCGATGAGACGCGCGACGATCTCCTCTGCAATCCCCTGCACCACTTGCCGTCCCGCCTCCGTCTCCCAGCCCACGAACTGGCCGACGGCTGCGGCGGTCGCACTGCCCCCCAGATAGCCCCAGCGCTCCACGAGGAGCGTGTCGGCGCCGGAGCGGGCGGCTGCAACGGCGGCCGCGACGCCGGCCATGCCGCCGCCACAGACGAGGACGTGGGGCGACAGCGGGCTCATTTGGCGGGCTGGGGCGCGAGCTCGGCGCGCCTCTCGGGAGAACGTCGCAGCATGCGCGACAGCACGAACGCACTAAGGGATGCGAGCAAAGCCGGACCGGCGGCCGCAATGAAAAGATCGCGGGTCGGCCAGTCGAGTGCGATCAGCAAGCCACCGATGCTCGGGCCCAGTATGGATCCGATGCGACCCATTCCCAGTGCCCAGCCGACCCCGGTCGAGCGCATGCTGGCCGGATACACGAGCGCGCTGATCCCGTTTGCGCCCGTCTGAGTGCCGATGACGAAGAAACCGGCCAGGAACGCGATAGCCGTGAAATACACGACCCCGCTGGCAAAGGCGACGAGCACCAGCGCAATCGCACCGCCGAGAAAGCCGAGACTCATAACCGTGAACGTGTCGACCCGCCGCACGAGCGCCGCGAGCGACAGTGTGCCGAGAATGCTGCCGACCTGGATGGTCGCGGCCGCGCGCACGGCGTCCGAGAGCTCGAGCCCAGACGCGTGCGCGAGGGTGGGGAACCAGGACACCATGAAGTACAAGGACAGGATGTTCGTAAAAAACATGATCCACAGGACGATGGTGCGCGGAGTACGACCCTCGACAAAGAGCCGCTTGACCGGGAAGCCGGCCTCGCGTTCACCCAGTCTTACCGGAGCGTTCGGATCGGCGGAGACGCCAGGCGCAATCTGCACGATCGTCCTGGCGACGAGATCGGAGCGGCCACGCCGGGCGACATCGCTGATCGACTCCGGGAGAAGAACGAGAAGGACGCCGAGGAGCACGAGCGGCGCCATGCCGCCGAGCAGGAACACCGAGCTCCAGCCGAGAGCCGGGATCATCTTGGCCGCTATGAGCCCGCCGCCTCCTGCGCCGACTGCGAAGCCGGTGTAAATGATCATCACGGCCGTCGCGCGAATGCGGGCCGGACAGAACTCCGCCCCGAACGCAACGGCGATTGGTGTCGCGCCGCCAAGGCCCAGCCCGGCCATGAAGCGCCAGGCCATCAGGCTCTCGATGCCCGAGGCTGTGATCGTTCCGAGCGAGCAGAGCGCGAAAAGGAGAATGCAGCCGCACAAAATGAGCTTGCGCCCGATCCGGTCTGCCGTAGGCGCGAGGAGCAGCGCGCCCAGCATCGTTCCGACGAGCCCGCTTGAGAAGACGGGACCCAGCATCGAGCGGTCGACGCCCAGCGCCTGCGTCAGGACAGGCGCCACATATGTGATCACCTGGACATCGAAGCCGTCGATCAGGATAACAAGCCCGCACAGGACAAGCACGCGCAATCCGAGCGCTCCGAGCGGGCTTTGGTCGATGGCCGCGGTTACGTCGAGAGTCCCGAGCCAGATAGCTTGCGTCGGCTGTTCCATGAACTGCTCTCCTCGCGCGGCACGGTTGAAGCGCCCTTGCGGTATCGTTCAAGAGGGTCAATCTCCTTCCGGGCCGGCACTTTTATGCGCGCTCGCGATACGCGTACAACAACCAAGATATGCGGAAGGCATAACATTGAGGTATGAATGGGCATATAGCCAACAATGTTCCTTCAGAACCGACGAGAATGGACTGACGGATCATTCCTGCTGAACCGAGCGAAGCCAGGATCCGACTACCCCGAACCAATTCGCCCTCGTGCTCTGCAGCGCAGGGGATATTGACCCAAGTGCGTGCAGGGTTGATGGAGTGCTCGCGTTCGATCGCTGCGTTTATCTGCTCAGGAGCAGGTCCCGGAGCATTCGCAACGCTCGAGAAGGCACGGCGACAGCCGATCTCAGCAATTTTTAAGGAATTCGGAAATTGCTTCTAGGGAGGGAAAAACATCATCTCCGGTGGCTGGATTCAATGCCGAGTCCCAGATCGTTACACCGGCTGGTTTTTTTTCATACCACAGCCGATAGCCGGTGGGTCTGTCATCGGCGGGAAGCAGTTCGTACCCCTTCTGGCGGGCAAGAAATTTAAGGTCTGTGAATGACATCGAACCGTGAATGTTCGCGCGCCTTTGAGTCATCATCAATCGTCTGTGGTGAGAATGCAATGCCCATCAAAGTGTGCTTCCGGCGACAAGTGGGCATGTCGTGGTTCTGCTGCGACCATGGTACCGAGCTCCTACGATGGGATTTCATACAGGAGACCTCATGCGGAACGCCTCGCAGCGAGGCGCGCTGCAAAACGGGACCGTCGTCGTGCTTGATGCTGGACGTCGCGGGAATAGGCTCGCGCAATCCACACCAAGATTAGGAGTAGGCGACGCTGCAGCTTCACGCGCACCTCGTAGCCATACGCGCGGAGCAGGCCGCCTCGCTCGAGCGCCTTGAGCGGTACAATTCTCTGCCGGCCTACCAAGCGAGACGTCGCCTTTTGGCACATAGCGGCGTGTCCGGATCGGCAGTTCAGGTCGGCTTTAAGGGGAAGAGCGGACTTTGACCCGAGGGCGGTCGACGGCCGCTGATGACCCACTGTGGACATTCGCTCCTAAGGGTTGCGCCAAACCGCCCCCACACGGCGGCCGATTAGCCTCACCGTCCCGATCTGCTCAGAGCAGTTTGGGGAACCACTTCGGCGGAGCGTCGAGCCGCGTCGAGCCTACGGCTCTTGGCGTGTCGCTTCGCGAACGGAGCCGCGAACGCGCCGGCGTGTCGGCCCGACGCGTCCGTGGAGACGTGGGTCCAGTACCAAGCTCATTTCTCAGGTGCCTGAAATCGGCTAGATTCTTTTTGCCACGACTACTAGTAGGGCCGCTCGCCAACAGGAGGGAAGGTCATGGATAAGCGAAGTTTTCTCAAGGAAGCTGGGGCCGCATCGCTGGCAGCCAGCGTTCTTCTCGCAAGCAGATCCAGCCAGGCTCAAACGCCCAGCGGGCAAGTGAAGCTGTTGATCGCGTACCACTCGGTTACCGGGAACACCGAAAAAATGGCCCAGGGTGTTTCAGACGGTGCCAAGTCGGTTGCGGGTACGACCATCGACCTGAAACGAGTGAGCGATGTAGCAACGGAGGACCTGCTGTCTGCTGATGCCGTAATTGTTGGCTCGCCGGTCTACTTTGGAAACGTGTCAGGCGAGGTCAAGACATTTCTTGACAATTGGTTTCTGAAGTTCGGCGTGTTCCGAGATGCTAAGATGCGGAACAAGGTCGCCGCCGCATTTGTAACGGGCGCAGCCATCTCAAACGGTAAAGAAACGGCTATGCAGGCTATTCATGCTGCATTGCTTATGAATCAAATGGTGATCGTTAGCGCCGGAGGAGCATTCGGTGCATACGGCGCGAGTGCAACAACCGGGCCTGATTCGCCTGGAATCGATGAGAAGGAATTAGAGGGAGCCCGTGCTCTCGGCAAACGCGTCGCGGAATTTGCGGCGATTATCCAACGCGGTTCAAGGACCTAGTTTAAATTAGGCGCCTGCGGGGTGGAGACCACCTCATCAGGTGGCCTCGTCCGCGAACAGATGCAGTCGTTAGCAGGCTATGGGCACGAGTTCTGGCTTATGGCACGAAACAGCCTATTGCCGACGAGCCATCCAGATCGGCTCTGAGGGGCAAAAGCGGACTAGGCCTTGAGCCCTCAAAACAGCCGCTGGTGACCCAAAGCGGGCATTGTCAAACTGAATGGGTCGGATCAGAATTGGAAACTCCAGAGGAGGCTTGAACGCTGCTGGGTCAAATAATATGGACACCGAAAACTCGGACTTGAACGCGTGGCACGATCTTTACGTAGTGCTGGGCACATCGTCAGGCGCGCTCCTAGGCCTGCTTTTCGTTGCTACATCGATTCATCTCGGCGAGATCGTGAGCAATCCCGGGCTTCGTGTTCGCTCCAACAACCAAACGCTTTATCTTCTTACATTACTTGTTGAAGCGGTTGTTATTCTCGTTCCTCTGCCGGTACCCTTCCTCGGTGCTGAGCTAATGGTCCTTAACTTAGTGGGACTGTAGATTTTTTCAGGACCTATTACACGTTCTTCTTTAAGCACGGGCACAAGAGTTATCGCGGCGGCATGAAGATGTCCCGCGGGATCGTATTGAGTGTGGCCTTTCTGCTCGGTATAGCCGGTGGCGTTGCCCTGATTCAGGGTTCTCACTGGGGGATGCACATTGTGACTGTTTCGTACACCACGGTTCTCGTCATGGTCGTTTTGGGTACTTGGTCGATCATGTTAGGCATAGAGCATAGGCAAAATGCAGGCAGCTGACCTGGTGTCTGCCTGTGGCACCAAGCGGCCCATTGCCGACGAGCCATCTAGGTCGGCTTTGAAGGTCAAAGCGGACGAGGTCTGCGGCGGACCGAACTGCCGCTCATGACCCTTAGCGGACGTTCTCGGTGCCCATTCCCTATGGCCGTGGGCTGCTCTTCATGATCAAATGAAGCGTTTCGTCGAGCATCCACTCAGGGCAATCGAATGAAGCGGCGGGAATTCTTGAGCCTTGTCGCCACGTTGGGCGCAGGAGCCTGGCCGCAATTGCTTCGGGCGGAGCCGGTCAACGGCAAGATTGGATATCTGCATCCGATCACGATCAGTCCCACCCATGTCACGTTTGCCCTGCCTGCAGCGAGAATGGCGGCGTCTCGGTTATGTAGCCTTCTCAAGCGATTGGCGGGTCGTCTCAAATTGTTGTCGGGGCTGATGCTGTCCGCGCCGCCGCCAGTGTAACGAAGACACGATCAAAACGGGAGGAAACGCCATGCAAATCGATCGCCGTCAGCTCGCCTTTCCTGTGCTTGCGCTTGGCCTCTTGAGCGCCGTTCCCGCCTTTGCCGGCGCGGACGAGGATGCAATTGCAAAGAACCTCGAAGCCTTCCGTGCCGC
>JBKPDF010000106.1:0-15160 GCA_046727735.1 Pseudomonadota bacterium
CGCTGTCGCTGGCGCAGGATCGGCTGCGCGAGCAGCAGGACGCCTTGCGCAAGGTGAAGGCCGCGTCCGGCACCGCGCTGCCGAGCCGGCTCGAGGGCGAGCTCAACGTTTCGCGTGCGGAATTCACGCTCGCCGAGGCCGAGCTGGAAAAGACCCGCATTCGCGCACCGATTGCTGGCACCGTGCTGCAGGTCCAGGCCAAAGTCGGCGAGCTCGCCGCGCCGTCCGCGGAGCAGCCGCTGGTGACCCTCGGGGATCTCTCGGCGCTGCGGGTGCGCGCCGAGCTCGACGAAAAGGATCTCGTCAAAGTCCGCGTCGGCCAGCGGGTGTTCGTACGCGCGGATGCGTTCCGCGACCGTGAGTTCGAGGGCAAGGTCGTCTCGATCGATCAAGTCGTCGGGCCGAGCCGGATCAATACCCGCGGGCCGCGCAAGCTCAGCGACGTCGACGTGATGGAAGTGCTGGTCGATCTCGCCGATTCCAGCGCGCTGGTGCCGGGCATGCAGGCCGACGTGTATTTCAGCCTGGACGTACCCGGCCCTCAGGGCGCGCAGTAGCGGCGGGCGCGAATGCCGGGCCGCCGCCGCGCCGGTTCGGCGCAACGCGAACCTGGAGTCGCCACGAGGGATCCATGATCTCGGCCCCGGCGAAAATCGGCGCGCATGTCTCCGAGGTCGACACGCCGGCGCTGCTGATCGAGCTCGACGCGCTCGAGCGCAACATCCGCCGCATGCAGCAGCGGGTCGCGGGCACCGGGATCCGCGTGCGGCCGCACGCCAAGACGCACAAGAGCACCGCCATTGCCAACCTGCAACTCCAGGCCGGCGCCGTCGGGGTATGCTGTCAGAAAGTCTCGGAAGCCGAGATTCTCGTCGACGGCGGCATCGGGGACGTTCTCGTCAGCAACGAAGTGGTCGGCACGGCGAAGCTCGAGCGCGTTGCCGCGCTCGCGCGCCGCGCGAAACGGCTCGGCGTGTGCGTCGACGAGATGGACAACGTAGCGCAGCTCGCGGCCGCAGCGGAAAAGTTCGGCGCCAACGTCGACGTGCTGGTCGAGCTCAATGTCGGGGGCAATCGCTGCGGCGTCGAGACCCCGCGCGACGCGGTGCGTCTGGCGGCGGCGATCGTGAAAACGCAATCGCTGCGTTTTGCCGGCCTGCAGGCCTACCACGGCAGCGCTCAGCATGTTCGCGCGCACGAGGACCGCCGGCGCGCCATTGCCGGCGCGGCCGAGAAAGTTTCGGCAACGGTCGACCTCTTGCGGCGCGACGGCTTCGAATGCCCGCGCATCACCGGCGCCGGCACCGGCAGCTTCGAGTTCGAGATCGCGAGCGGCGTCTACGATGAGCTTCAGGTCGGGTCCTACGTGTTCATGGATGCCGATTACGGCCGCAATCTCGATCGCTGCGGGGCTCCGGTCTCCGAGTTCGAGAACGCGCTGTTCCTGCTGACTACCGTGATGAGCACGCCGGCCGCGGACCGCGCCGTCGTCGATGCGGGCCTGAAAGCATTGAGCGTCGATTCAGGCATGCCGCTCCTCGCCGGCGGCGACGGCGTATCTTATGCAGGCGCGTCCGACGAGCATGGCAGCCTCGCGCTCGGCGGCAACCGTCGCTTCCGGCTCGGCGAAAAGATCCGGTTGATTCCGGGGCACTGCGATCCGACCGTGAACCTGCACGACTGGTATGTCGGCATCCGCAACGAACACGTGGAATGCGTGTGGCCGGTCAGCGCCCGCGGTGCGGTGTTTTAGAACCGTCGTGAGATTCATTGATTTGTTCGCTATCGAGCAGCACGCACGTTTCACCTCTCCCCGAGGGGGAGAGGTCGGCAGCCGAAGGCTGCCGGGTGAGGGGATCGCGATCTCTCGGGTCAAACGAACTCCCCGTCCCCCTCACCCCATCCCTCACCGGTTCGGGGCGAGGGAGGTGTTTGCGGCTCGCTCGCGGCGAATTGCTCGCCGATGAATTCCGCCGACAGCACCGATTTGCCACTCACGCCGGAGGCGATCTGCGCGACGATGCGGCGCTTGAATCTCATCGCCGAAGGCGAGCGCTGCGTCTGCGAGCCGCTGCCGGGCGGTGTGTCGTCGGACATTTGGCGGGTCACGATCGGCAGCGTGCGCTATTGTTTGAAACGCGCGCTGCCGCGGCTGAAGGTCGCGCAGCGGTGGGAAGCGCCGGTCTCCCGCAATCGGTTCGAATGGCGGTGGATCGAGGTCGCGGGCGGCATCTGCCCGGACGCAGTACCGAAACTCGTGGCGCAGGATCGGCAAGCCGGTCTGTTCGTCATGGATTACCTCGACCCGGAGCGATATCCGTCCTGGAAGCAGCAGCTGCGGGACGGCATCATCCTGGAAGGCACGGCACGATCCGTTGCCGAGCGGTTGGTCGGCATTCACGGCTCGACCGCGGGCAAGCCGGAGATCGCGCGGGAATTCGCGACCGATGCGAGCTTCTACGCGATCCGGCTCGAGCCCTACCTGGTCGCGACCGCGAGGTTTCATCGCGACCTCGAGACGCGCCTCGCCGCGCTCGTGAAGATCACCGCCGCGCATCGCCGCGCGCTCGTCCACGGCGACGTCAGTCCGAAGAACATCCTAGTCGGGCCGCGCGGTCCGGTATTCATCGACGCCGAGTGCGCGTGGTACGGCGATCCGGCCTTCGACACGGCGTTCTGCCTCAATCATCTCCTGCTCAAATGCGTGTGGCGGCCGCAGCACGCGCGGGGCTATCTGGCGTGTTTCGAATGCTTCGCGGCCGCGTATTTCGCAGGCGTGGGCTGGGAGCCGCGCGCAGACATCGAGGCGCGCGTCGCGCATCTTCTCCCCGCGCTGCTGCTCGCGCGCCTCGACGGCAAGTCGCCGGTCGAATATGTCACCGCGGAGCGCGACAAGGATCGCGTGCGCACGTTCGCGCGTGCGATGATCGCGGAACCGAGCGACTGTTTGGACGCGGTTCGCCGCAAGTGGGCGGGCGAAATGTCGGGCGCATGAAGGAAACCGAGATCGTTCGGGTGCGCGGCCGCAGCGTGTGGGATTCGCGCGGGCGCCCGACCGTCGAAGCGGAGGTGACACTCGCCGGCGGCGCCTGCGGCCGCGCCATCGCACCGGCGGGCGCCTCGACCGGAAGCGGCGAAGCGCTCGATCTGCGCGACGGCGGGCCGCGCTTCGGCGGTTTCGGCGTCGCCCGCGCGGTGGGCTACGTCAACGGCGAGATCGCGCGCGCGCTCGAGGGCCGCGATGCCGGCGCGCAGCACGCGGTCGATGCGGCGCTGATCGAGCTCGACGGGACCCCCAGCAAACGGCGACTCGGCGGCAACGCAATGGTGGCCGTATCGATGGCGGTGCTCCATGCCGCGGCGGCGTCGGCCAAGCAGCCGCTCTACCTTTATCTGCTGGGCGAGCGCGACCCCGTGATGCCGCTTCCCGAGATCCAGATTTTCGGCGGCGGCGCCCACGCCGGCCGCCGCCTCGACGTTCAGGATTTCATGGTCATCGCACCGAAGGCGGCGAGCTTTGCGCAAGCGCTGGAATGGACCGCCGAGGTCTACCGCGCCGCGGGCGCGCTGCTGCGCGCGGCGGGTCGGCTGCAGGGGGTGGCGGACGAGGGCGGCTATTGGCCGGCGTTCGACCGCAACGAGGCCGCGATCGAGGCGCTGGTACGCGCGATCGAGCATGCGGGGTTTGCCCCGGGCAAGCAGATTGCCATCGCGCTCGATGTGGCGGCGTCGGAGTTCTACCGCGATGGCCGCTATCATCTCGCGCGGGATGATCGCGTGCTCGATTCCGAGGCGATGGCTGCGATGCTGACCGGCTGGCTCGAGCGCTATCCGATCCGCTCGATCGAGGATCCATTTTCCGAACGCGACGAAGCGGGGCTGATCGCCTTCACCAAGGCGGTCGGCGATCGCGTCCAGATCGTCGGCGACGACTACCTCGTGACGAATGCCGGGCGGATCCGCGATGCCGCGCACGCGGGGGCGTGCAATACGGCGCTGCTCAAGCCCAACCAGGCGGGGACCGTCACCGAGACCCGCGCGGCGCTCGACGCCGCGCGCGCCGCCGGCTTCGGCGCCATTCTCTCGGCGCGCTCCGGCGAGACCGAGGACGTCACGATCGTGCATCTTGCGGTCGGCTGGGGCGTGGGGCAGCTCAAAGTGGGTTCGTTCGCGCGCTCCGAGCGCATGGCCAAATGGAACGAAGCGCTGCGGATCGAGGACGCGCTCGGGCCGCGTGCCCGTTTCGCGGGCGCCGAGGTTCTGCCGCGATCGGGTTGACCCTGTTCCGCGACACGACGCGCGCAGGGGCCTTCTCCCTCCGTTGTCCCTGTGCAGCAGCGGCCGGCCGCAGCGGATTGTCACGGGTTCCGCCCGCCGCGTCGCTGCGTCGCCGGCGTCCCGGCCTGGTAAGTCATCGAATTGATACAAGAATCGGCCAGATATTTCCGGAGTCGCGTCGCGGAGTAGATCGAGGCATGCTGGCACCAGCTCAGGACGTTAGGCGATTCCGGACCCTGTTCCTGTCGGACATCCACCTCGGAACCCGCGCCTGCCAAGCCGAACGACTGGTCGATTTCCTGCGGCACTACGAGGCCGATACCTTTTATCTGGTCGGCGACATCGTGGACGGATGGCAGCTCAGAGCGAGTTGGCATTGGCCGCAATCGCATAACGATGTGGTGCAGAAGCTTTTGCGCAAAGTCCGGAAGGGGAGTCGCGTCGTCTACGTGGTGGGAAATCACGACGAGTTTTTACGTGACTATTGCGGAATGAAATTCGGCAAGATCGAGATCACCGACAAGGCGGTACACGTTTGCGCCGACGGGGGCCGCTATCTCGTCCTGCACGGCGACCTGTTCGACATCGTGATCAAACATGCGCGCTGGCTTGCCTTGCTCGGGGACAAAGCCTATGACGCCGCAATCGTCGCGAATACGCTGTTCAACGGCGTGCGCGGCGATTGGGGTTGAACTATTGGTCGTTGGCAGCCGGGGCAAAATCGAAGGTCAAGAATGCAGTCAAATTCATCGGCGAATTCGAGCAAGCGTTGGCCGCGGAAGCGCACCGACACGGCGCCGATGGCATCATCTGCGGACACATTCATCACCCCACGATTCAGGAAACGTCCGGCGTCCGTTACGTTAATTGCGGAGACTGGGTCGAAAGCTGCACGGCGGTCGCCGAGCACATGGACGGCAGGCTCGAGATCATCGTCTGGGCGGATTCCGCAGAGGCCGCAAAGCCGCGTTTGCGGCGCAACAAGGTGCAGGCGGCATGATCCGGATTCTGGTCGCAAGACCCGTGCCCGAATGCCGGACCCGGGCTTGACGGCGGCGGTTCCCCAACGCGGGCGGAGCGTCTTGGCGTCTAGCCGGCCTTGGAGCAAGAACTTGCCGGGCGAGGATTCAGCAACGTCCTGCTGCGGACCGCAGGGCAGGGGGCGCATAGCGCGCCCTGATCACTTAACGCTCAGGAGGCGAGGGAATCGATAGCTCGTCGGCGAGCCGCTCCCAAACCCTCACCCCTTCCGCATCGCCTTTGGCCCGCAATTCCTGTGCCCTTCGCAACGCGACCTTGCGAGCGCGACCTCCATACCGAGCGTGGCATGCCTTCGCATACATTTTGATCGCATCGTCGAGATTTATCTGCACGGAAAGTTCTCCCGTCGACCGATGTCACCGAACCGTTACCGAATCAGTTGATAACACCCGGGGTGAAATGCAAGCCATGCGGTGTCGTGTAGGTATGCGTTACGCGCGGCCCCATCATACCGGTTCGAATACCGCTTCCGCATTTTGGGGCCTTGTTCGCCGCCTTGCAAATCCAAACGCCGTCTCACCGCAAATTTTGCTTGACCCGTCGGAAGCCGGTTCAAAATACCGTTCCTGCGCGGCGACACCAGAGCCGGCATCGGGGGCTATGTCGAGCCATACAAGGACGGTATTCGATGCGGATTTGTCCGGGCTCCGGTCCGAAGTCCTCGAAATGGGAGCTCTGGTCCGCCAATCGGTCAACGCCGCCAGCAAGGCATTGACAGATTGGGACCTCGACCTGGCCAAGGGCCAAATCGTTCTCGACCCTGCGATCGACTCGATGCAGCGCAAAATCGAGAACAGAGCCGTCGAGACGATTGCGCGGCGCCAGCCGGTAGCGGTGGATCTGCGCGAACTCGTCAGTGCCCTTCATATCGCGTGCGATCTGGAGCGCATCGGAGATTTGGCGAAGAGCATCTGCAAGCGGGTCAGCATGATCGATTCAGCGCCTCCGGCCACGCTGCTTGAAGGAATCCGGCGCGTGTCGTCGCAGGTGATCCATCAGTTGCAACTCGCGCTCGATAGCTATGACAGCAGGGATGCGGCCGCGGCGTTCGGGATTTGGTCCCGGGATAAGGACATCGATGCAGCACACGCTTCCTTGCTGCGGGAACTGCTGACCCACATGATGGAGGACCCCCGAAACATCGCGTTCTGTGCGCATCTACTGTTCTGCTCCAAGAATTTGGAACGCATGGGAGATCGCACCACCAATATCGCCGAGTCGGTGCATTACATGGTGACGGGGCACCGCCTGAAAGGTGACCGTCCCAAGGCGGACGATTTGAGTTTTCTTCGTCCACCCACGAGCGAGTGGCGAGCCTCAGTGTAAATGTCCTCGGATTCCGTACGCGTCGCGGAAATTTCCGGCGCATCGAAGGCGCCGGCCGCCGCTTTTTAAGCCAATTGCATTGAAACTCCGGACTTGATAAAAATCTGCGGCCGGACAGATCGGGGCATGCACAGAATCTGTGCGGTGTTACCAAAGTGTCACACGAGCTCGAACTGAAGCTGGAGCTGCAGTCCGGGAGCACACCCGCGATTGCGCATTTCGCGCGGGCTCTGGGGAGAGACTGGGCCGAGCCCCGGCGCGTCGAACAGCTCGAATCCCTCTACTTCGATACTTCCGGGCGAAAACTTTGGCGGCACGGGATATCGCTGCGAATTCGGCGCAATGGCAGGCGGGGTCTCCAGACCGTCAAATGGCTAAAACGCTCGGCTTTGTTCGATCGGGGGGAATTCGAAGCGGAAATCGACGGTAAAGCCCCCGATTGGACCTTGGTCCGAGGCACCGCACTCGAGCCCTTGGCAACCAAGAAGCTGCGGCGCGCCATCAAGCCGGTATTCAAAACCAAGGTGCGCCGGACCGTCTATCCGATCGCGACCGAAGCCGCCAAGATCGACCTGTCGGTGGACGATGGCTCGATCGATGCGGGTAAGCGCTCGGAGCCGATCCGGGAGGTCGAGCTCGAGCTCAAGGGCGGCGAGGGCTCGGAGGTGTTTCGCATCGCACGCGAGCTGGGGCGGGCTATCCCGGTCCGATTGTCGCTCAAAAGCAAGGCCGAGAGGGGCTATGAGCTTTTGAACGGCGGAGCTGCAGCAGCGGTCAAGGCGCGCGCGGTCGAGCTTTCAGCTGGAACCAGCGTCGCCGAGGCGTTCCGGGTCATCGCGCGCTCGTGTTTGTCGCAGATCGTCGCGAATGAAGCGGGTGTGCAGGCCCGCGATTCCGAAGCATTGCACCAAATCCGTATCGGAATACGGCGGCTGCGCGCCACCATCTCCTTTTTTTCCCCCCTTGTGGGTAATCCTCAAACCGATACGGTGAAATCGGAGCTCAAGTGGATCACCCGCGAGCTCGCCTCCGCCCGCGAGCTCGACGTTTACATTTCCCAAGTGCTTACGCCGTTCCGCGCGCAACACGCACGCGATGGCGACGTGGACGGTCTGTGCCGAGAGTTCGAGCGCAGACGAACCGAGGCGTTCGTCCACGCAGCGGAGGCGGTCCGGTCGGACCGCTATCGGCAGCTGCTGATCGACGTTGCCGCCTGGATCGAGACCGGCGATTGGGGGCTGGCCGGGGAGGAAGCGGCGCGCAACATCCGCGGGGTAGCAATCGAAGACTATGCGGCCGGACAGCTTGCGAAATGGCGCAAGAAGATCCTGAAGAAGGGCAAGAAGTTCGAAGAGCTCGACGCCCCCCAACGCCACAAGCTTCGCATCGCGGTGAAAAAATTCCGCTATGCCTCGGAATCGGTCGCGAGCGTGTTTTCAGGCAAGAAAGCCAAACGTCGCTGGCAGGCTGTGCAGGAAACGGTGAAGCAGATCCAGGACTGCTTGGGTAAGCTCAACGACATCGCGGCGCAGGAAAAGCTCAGCCTGGACGTGCTGGATCATCAGGCTGCAGATCGTCGCAGGCTCGTCCCTGATCAAGTCTTTCTCGCCGGCCAGATTGCCGGGCAGCAGGAGGCAATGACTGCCAGGCTTCACGAGGGGGCCGAGACCGCCCTCGGCGATTTCCGCGCCGTCAAGCCGTTCTGGACGTGAGCGAAATCCGCCTGGGCGGGCACCGGTCGCAGTCCGCCCTGCGCGCCGGCGCGACCGATCCGCGCATGAGTTCTCCCTCGAAGCTTCTGCTGACCGATCGTCGCGCGACGGCGCGCGCGGTATTGATCGGAGATCGCATCGACACCACGGGCCTTGCCTACGATCGGGTGCTCTCCACCGCCCCGCTTGCGGTTCAGGTGGGCGATGGGGTGGCAACCGTTTTTCGCTATGGGGCCGTGGTGCTGACCGGCCTCGCCGCAGCCGACGAACAGCAAGTGCTCGGCAAGCTCGCCTCCCACGTCCGCGGCGCGTTTCCGCACCGTGAGGAAGAGACGGCATCGATCGAGCTGTCCGACGAGCGCGACGAGCAGATTCCGCCCGGCGGCCCGATTTACCTCAAGAATCTGACCGTCGAACGCGTTCTCATCATCAGCGAGGCGTTGGCGAAAAGCGTCGTACTGGCCCGCGACGAGCGCGAGGTTGCAACCGTGTTCGACATGATCGAACCGTTTGCGCGTGAACTCGCCGAGCAGGGACGGACGCCCGGGGGGCGCCGGTCCATGCTCAGGCACATCGGCAACGCGCTGTTGGTTCAACACCGAGTGTCGGGACGAGTTGCCGTCACCGAAAAGCCCGACGTGTTGTGGGACCGCCCGGATCTCGAGCGGCTGTATTCGAGGCTCGAAACCGAATATGAGCTCAAGGAGCGCGCCGAAGCGCTCGACCGCAAACTCAACGTCATCGCCGAGACGGCAACAGCGCTCACCGATATCATCGATACCGAGCGCTCGCTGCGCTTGGAGGTGATCATCGTGGCGCTGCTCGTGGTCGAAATTGCCATTGCGGCGTATCAGATTTTCGCTCACTCGTTCACGCGCTGAAGCCGCCGGGGAACGCGCCTTATTCCGGCATGCCGGCCAGGTGCAATCCGTGCTTGAGACGCTCGCGCTGGCGCTGGTAGGCGGGAGCCGTCAGCTCGATCGGCACCGGCGCGCGGACCCGATACGTCGTGACTCGCACGCCCGGCCGGTAGCGCTCGTAATCTGCGAGCGCCGCGCGAGCTTCCGCCGCATGGCCGGCAAGCGCATAGGCGGATGCGAGCAGCGCGTAGGTATCGGACGCCCGGGGATTTGCGTGCAACGCCGCACGCAGAGCGCCGATGGCGTCGCCATCGCGCCCGAGCAGGATCAGCGCGTGTCCCCGGGCGTTCAACCAAGTCCATTGTCCCGGATCCCGCGGGCCGATCCGCTCCGCCTTCGTAAACCAATCGAGTGCTTCATTGGCCCGCCCCAGATAGAGTGTCGACAGGCCGATCTCCTTGTAGGCCCAGGGCTCGCCGGGGTTTTGCGCCAGCACCGCCCGGGCGACCGCGATGCCCTCATCGAATTGCCCCTTCGCGCGCAACAGGGCACTCTTCGCCTTCAGAGCCGCGAGATGACGCGGATCGATCGCGAGAGCCTGCCCCAGCAGCGCGTCGGCGCGTTGCAGCCGCTGCTCGTTCCCGGTCGGATAATAATCGTTGAGCACTTCGAACAGGTACGTAGTGGCAAGGCCGGCAAGCGCGTCGGCGTTGCTCGGCTGAAGCTGCAGTGCCTGCTCGAACAGCTCGCGCGTCTCCACCATGGATGCGGCGGATGTCGGTCGATTCCCGACCGCGCGCGCGCGCATGACGAGATCGACGGCCTCGGGATCCTTGGATTTGCGCTGGCTGCGGCGCGCCTCGATGTCCGTGACCTGGAGTCCGACCGCGCGCGAGAGCCGGCCGACGATCTCGTCCTGCACCTCGAGAATGTCCCGTCGCACGGCATCGAACCGTTCCGACCACAGCCCCCGGGTCGATAGTGCATCGACCAGCCGGGCGTTCACCCGAACTTGCTGGCGGTCGGGGAGGACGCTTCCTTCGAGCACGTAGCGGACGTCCAGCTCCCGGCGGATCTGCCGCACATCAACGGCCTGTCCTTTGTAAGTGAACGCCGTGTCTCGCGCGACAACGAAGCTGCCGGGCAATGCCTGGGAAAGATCGGTGGTCAGGCTATCGGTCACGCCGTCTGCGAAATAGTCTTGGCTGGCATCGCCGCTGAGGTTGGCGAACGGCAAAACGATGATCGAAAGACGGCCATCGGAAATTTCGGATTCTGCCGGTGAGCTGATCTCGGTTCGCACGGCGCGGTACGTCGTCCAGTAACCTGTGAGCCCGCCGAGAATGGCGCCCACGCCGGCGAACCCGGCCAGAATGCCGGCAATTCGCCTCAGAACGTGGCGGCGACCGCCGCGCCTTGGTTCCGGCGCGGCGGACTCGGCGAGATCGACTCCGGTTCTCGCAGCTTGTTCCGTGCTCATGAGCTTCTTCCTGTCATTCCAGTCAACGAATGTGGCGCTTCCCGCTTTGACCTCCTTGTTCTCCCCGACACTCGATGGGCGACAACGCCGAGCATGGCCAAGACTGGCAAAGGCCGATCCTTGTCGGGTTGAATGCCGCGCAATGAGAAAGGACTAGATCGCTGTCGATCCGACAACGCCGGCAAGCGCTACGATCACCGCCAGCCACACCAGCCATTCGACGGAATCGAAACCGAGAAACCTGCGATCTTGCCAAAAGAACTCGGACATACGGACACTCCGATCCATTCCCTTACCATTTGGTTGCAACGCACCATCCGGCTAGATAGGCGACTGCCGCAGCCACGTATGTGATGTAGGTCACAAGTGCTCGGAACCCTGGCCAATAAGTTCATCACAAGACTGTCATCCGGACGCGCCGGATGATGACGGGGATTTGAGCAGACGCCGAAGAGCAGAAAAAACACGGGAATCAGCGTCCATCTGGACTTGTGGCGCCGTTTGGTCCGATGTGCGGGCGGGGTTTCACCATGGGTAGACGAGCGATGAAGCCGGCGGCGAACGCGACCGCGTTGCGGATTCAGGCCCTGCTCGGGACAGAATATCGCGTGTTGGAATTCGAGGAGAGCACGCGCACGGCGGCCGATGCCGCCGCGGCCATCGGTTGCGGGGTCGCCCAGATCGCGAAGTCGCTGGTGTTCCGGACGGCCGCGGGTCGTCCCGTCCTGGTGGTCGCCTCTGGGGTGAACCGCGTCGACGAAGCAGCCGTGGCCGGGCTGATCGGCGAGCCGATCGAGCGGGCGAGTGCAGATTTCGTCCGCGAGGCGACCGGATTCGCGATCGGGGGCGTTCCGCCGGTGGGCCACAGCATCGCGCCGATCACGATCCTCGACCAGGATCTGCGCGAGTTCGACGTCATTTGGGCGGCGGCCGGAACCCCGCGGTCCGTTTTCGCCCTCACACCGGATCAGCTCGCTGTCTTGACGGGCGCGGCGTATTCCGAGGTCACTCGACGCTGACTCCCCCGATAAGATTGGTGCCGAGATCTCGGCCCTCCGCGACGAGTCCGCACCGTCCGGCGTTGCGTATGCGCGCCACCCGCATCGCTGCCGGCATGCGCCAAGTCGGTTGGCATACCGTGCCGGAGCGAGTACTCACAATGCGCCTCGACGGCTGAGAGGAGAGATCACGCCTCCCATGAGAAATCTGTTCTATGCCGGGAAACTGCTGCTGCTCGACTTGGCGTCGACGATCTTTTTTCTCGTGGTTTTTCTGCTGACTCACGACATTGTCGTGTCCGTCGGACTCGGGATGGCGTTAGGGGTCGCCCAAATCGGTTGGCAGTTCGCCCGCAAGAAGCCGATCGAGGTCATGGAGTGGCTGAGCCTGGTCCTCGTGGTGGGCTCGGGCGCAGCCACTCTCATGACAAGCGATCCGCGCTTTGTGATGTTCAAGCCGAGCTTGATCTACGTGATCGTCGGCGTCGTGATGCTCAAGCCCGGGTGGATCAACCGCTACCTGCCGCCGCTCGCCAAGGCAGTGGTGCCGGACATTGCCGTCATACTTGGCTTCGCTTGGGCGGGCTTGATGTTCGCCTCAGCGGCCGTGAACGTGGTCGTGGTCCTGAACTTCAGCTTGGTGGCCTGGGCTTCTTTCATGCCGGTCTACGGCATCGTCAGCAAGATCGTTCTGTTCCTGATCGGGTTTGCCGCCATGCGCTACATCGGCCGCCGCCGATGGCGCGCGATGCCGACGCTCGAGCGCGATGCCCTGACGGCATCACTGGTGCCATGATCGTCTCCGCTCCCCGCCGTCGGATTTCACCGCGGAATGCCGTAGGATCGGTCGGATGCAGCACATCGTCTTCCTCGACAGCGGCAGCCTGAACGCCGACCTCCGCAACCCGAAGTTTGCGCACGTCTGGAACAATTTCCCGAACACGACGCCGGATCAGGTCGGCCCGCGGCTCAGAGCGGCGACGATCGCGATCACCAACAAGGTTCCGATCCGCTCCGACGCGCTCGCGCAGGCGCCGTCGCTGAAGTTGATCGCGGTCGCCGCGACGGGGATCGATATCGTCGACCTCGCGGCATGCCGGGCAAGAGGCATCGTGGTGCAGAACATCCGCAACTATGCCAATGCCTCGCTGCCGGAGCATGTCTTCGCCCTGATCCTGGCCTTGCGCCGGAATCTGTTCGCCTATCGTGCGGACGTCGAGAACGGCCGCTGGCGGCGTTCGGAGCATTTTTGTTTCCTCGATCATCCGATCGGCGATCTTGCGGGCTCGACGCTCGGCGTCGTCGGCTTCGGTGCGCTCGGCCGGGCGGTGGCGGCGCTCGGCGCTGCGTTCGGCATGCGGGTGCTGGCGTATGACGTGCAGCCGGTGCGCGCGTCGGGCGTGCAGGCCGCCTCGCTCGAAGAGATCCTGGAAACGAGCGACGTCGTCTCGCTGCACGTCCCGCTCGGCTCCGGCACCGCGAATCTCATCGGCGCGGCCGAGCTTGCGCGCATGAAGCCGAATTGTCTGCTGATCAACACCGCGCGCGGCGGCCTCGTCGACGAGCGGGCGCTCGCCGATGCGCTGCGCGCGGGCCGCATCGGCGGCGCCGGGTTCGACGTGCTCTCGGTCGAGCCGCCGCGCTCCGGCAATGTTTTGCTCGAGCTGCGGCTGCCGAATTTCGTGCTGACCCCGCACGTGGCCTGGGCGAGCGCGCAGGCGATGCAGGACCTCGCCGACCAGCTGGTCAACAATCTGGAGAGCTTCGTCGCCGGCGCCCCGCAGAACGCGGTCCGCTGACGGTTCAGCGTAGGGTGGGCAAAGGCGCGCTCGCGCGCCGTGCCCACCGGAGCGAAAACCCGAGCACAGAGGAGCCAGGATCCGAGCAAGCAGCGGGTCCGCTTCCGGGACAAAGATCCGAACTGGTGGGCACGCGCTTCGCGCTTTGCCCACCCTACGATTGGACCGGGGACCTCGGATTGCGCGCTGCTGCGCAGGGTTCCCTCCGGGCCACGGACTGCATCATTTTGGAGTGACGCAATGCCCGCGATAAAGCTCAGCTCCGAAACCGCTTTGCCGGCCGACGGCTATGCTGGCGCGCTCGCCGGCAGGGTATGGCGGCCGGACCGGCAAGGCCCATCGGTCGCGGCCATCCGCGCCGAAGGCGTGTTCGACATTTCCGGCGCTTTTCCGACGATGCGGGATTTGTGCGAAGCGGACGATCCGGCCGCGGCCCTGGGCGCGGCCGACGGCGAGCCGTTCGGTGCTCTCGACGCCGTCCTGGCCAACACGCCCTCCGACGCGCGCGACTCGGCGAAGCCCTGGCTGCTGGCGCCGATCGACCTGCAGGCGATCAAGGCCGCCGGCGTCACCTTCGCGGTGTCCATGCTGGAGCGTGTCATCGAGGAGCGGGCGCGCGGCAATCCCGGAGCCGCCGCCGCGATCCGCGCCGAGATTTCGCGAATCGTCGGCGAGGATCTGGCGCGGCTGAAACCCGGGTCGGCGCAGGCGATGCGACTCAAGGAAGTGCTGATCGAGCAGGGTGCCTGGAGCCAATATCTCGAAGTCGGCATCGGACCCGACGCCGAAATTTTTTCGAAGGCGCAGCCGATGTCTGCGGTCGGCACCGGGTTCGACGCCGGCATCCATCCGATGTCGAGCT
This sequence comes from Pseudomonadota bacterium, assembly GCA_046727735.1. Lineage (GTDB taxonomy): Bacteria > Pseudomonadota > Alphaproteobacteria > Rhizobiales > Xanthobacteraceae > AP-16. The sequence continues at coordinate 14,357 of JBKPDF010000106.1, forward strand.
GGAACAATCCGGAGCCCGAGGTGGTCGTGATCGCGGCTTCGACCGGCCACATCGTCGGCGCGACGCTCGGCAACGACGTCAACCTGCGCGACATCGAGGGCCGCTCCGCGCTGCTGCTGGGCAAATGCAAGGACAACAACGCGAGCTGCGCGCTCGGGCCGTTCCTGCGCTTCTTCGACGCGACGTTCACGCTCGACGACGTGCGGCGCATGAACGTGACGCTGAGTGTCGAGGGCGACGACGGTTTCCGCCTGGAGGGCTTTTCCTCGATCGCGAAGATCAGCCGCGATCCCGCCGACCTCGTCGCCCAGATGATCGGGCCGCATCACCAATATCCCGACGGCGCGGTGCTGTTCTTGGGAACGATGTTCGCGCCGATCGAGGACCGCGACGCGCTCGGTCAGGGCTTCACCCACAAAGTCGGCGACCGCGTCACCATTGCGGCGCCGGAGCTCGGCCGGCTCGTCAACCGGATGCGATACACCCACGAATGCGAGCCGTGGAGCTTCGGCGTCTCGCACCTGATGCGCAACCTCGCCCGCCGCGGCTTGCTTTAAGTTATTAGGAACCGCATGCCGCGCGATTTACGGGCAGCCGCGGGGGCTAGGGGATGCTGAAGACCTCGTCCGCTTTGCCCTTTCAGAGCCGACCTAGATGGCTCGTCGGCAATAGGCCGCTTCGTGCCAATTTTGTTGCAAAAGTCGTTGTTGCGAGCAGCCAGGCCACCCCGCTCCGAAGCAAAGGCTTTGATATTGCCCGCTACTCGGTTGGGAGCAGCGGCTTTGACGCGCAACTGGCGCTGAC
>JBKPDF010000107.1:0-26089 GCA_046727735.1 Pseudomonadota bacterium
CCCCCCCCGCCACGATCGTTCCGTATCTCGAGTCACGCTTCCCCTCACCCCATCCCTCTCCCCAACGGGGAGAGGGAGCCTGCACTCCCGGCCCGTCGTCCTGCGACGTCCGACCTTACATCGGGCAGCCGCTGATGGACCTGCTCTACAAGATCTTCCTCGATCCGTTCGTGCAGATGGGCACGGCGCCGGACCTTCTGGTGCAGACGTTGTGGGAGGGCTTCGTCGGCGGCGTGCTCTACGCGCTGATCGCGCTCGGCTTCGTGCTGATCTTCAAGGCCTCCGGCGTGTTCAATTTCGCTCAGGGCATCATGGTGGTGTTCGCGGCGCTCACCCTGATCGGCCTCTACGAGATGCTGCGGCGCTGGGGGGTGCGCCCGTACGATCTCGCCGCCTACACGGCGCTCCTGCTCACGATCGTGGTGATGCTCGGGCTTGTGTTCGCGATCGAGCGCGTGGTGCTCCGCCCGCTGGTCAACCAATCCGAGATCATCCTGTTCATGGCGACGTTCGGGCTCACCTATTTCCTCATCGGGTTCGGTGAGCTGGTGTTCGGCGGCGACCCCAAGGTGATGATCGCCGAGGACCTGCATCTGCCGAGCGGCGCGATCCGCCTCGACATGCTGGGGGGCTTCGTGTCGCTGCAGAAGCTCGACATCGCCGCGGCCGCGATCGCGCTCGTCATGGTGGCGACGCTGGCGGTCGTGTTCCAGAAGACCCGGATCGGCCGCGCGCTGCGCGCGGTTGCCGACAGCCACAAGGCGGCGCTCTCGGTCGGCATCTCGCTCGAGCAGATCTGGGTAATCGTGTGGTTCGCGGCGGGAATCGTCGCGCTCGCGACCGGGATCATGTGGGGCGCGCGCTCGAACGTCTCCTTCGCGCTGGAGATCATTGCGCTCAAGGCGCTGCCGGTGCTGATTCTCGGCGGGTTCACGTCGATCCCGGGCGCGATCGTCGGCGGAATCATCATCGGAGTCGGAGAGAAGATCGGCGAGTTCTACTGGGGACCTCTGCTCGGCAGCGGCATCGAAACCTGGCTCGCCTACGTCATCGCCCTGGTGTTCCTGCTGTTCCGCCCGCAGGGCCTGTTCGGCGAGACCATCATCGAGCGCATCTGAGGGCATTCGACCGTGCTCTATCGCGAGGCCGGCCAATACAAGACGAGCTACGCGGCCGATCAGGCGCTGTTCCCGATCCTGCAGGATCGCATCGGCATGCTGCTGATCCTCGTGGCGGCCTACCTTTTGGTCCCGCTGCTGGCGTCGAGTTTCGTGATCGATTCTTTGTTGATCCCCGTGCTCGTGTTTTCGCTCGCGGCGATCGGGCTCAATCTGCTCGTCGGCTATACCGGACTGTTGTCGCTCGGCACCGGCGGCTTCATGGGCGTCGGCGCGTTCGCGTGCTACAAGCTCACCACGTATTTTCCGCAAGTCGACATCATCCTGCTGATCCTGTGCTCGGGATTTTTCGCGGCCGCGGTCGGCACCGTGTTCGGGCTGCCGTCGCTGCGCATCAAAGGCTTCTATCTCGCGGTCGCCACCTTGGCCGCGCAGTTCTTCCTTTCCTGGTGCTTCATCCGCGTGCAATGGCTCTACAACTACAACGTCTCGGCTTCGATCGAGGTGCCGACCAAGGTCGTGTTGGGCATCCCCGTCACCGGCCCGAACGCGACGCCGGTCACCCGCTATTTCATCGTGCTCACGATCGTGGGGCTGATGACGCTCGCGGCCTCCAACCTGATCCGCGGCCGCATCGGCCGGACCTGGATGGCGGTGCGCGACATGGACATCGCCGCGGAGCTGATCGGCATCCGCCTCACCCGCACCAAGCTGCTGGCGTTCGCGGTCTCCTCGTTCTACTGCGGCGTCGCCGGCGCCATGATGGTTTTTCTGTGGCTCGGCAACGCCGAATCGGAGAGCTTCAACATCAACCAGTCGTTCCTGATCCTGTTCATGGTGATCATCGGCGGGCTCGGCAGCCTGCTCGGCTCGTTCCTGGGCGCGGCGCTGATCTGGGGGCTGCCGATCGTGCTGCGCGCAGCGCCGGGCTTCTTCGGGCTGTCGATCCGCGCCGCTACCGTCGAGCACATCACCTTCATGGTGCTCGGCGCGCTGATCATCTTTTTCCTGATCGTGGAGCCCAACGGGCTCGCCCGGCTGTGGCAAATCGCCAAGCAGAAGCTCAGGGTGTGGCCTTTCCCCTACTGAGGGTGCACACTGCGGCCACTTTCCGGCCCGGGCCGGAAGCTCCAGTCGGGGATCCGCTCGGGCCGAGGGAACAAGGAAACAAGCCGGTGCGGCAAGCGCCGGCCGATGCAAGGGAGAAAAATGCGATGCGCTTGAAACACCTCGTTCTCGGTGCGGTCGTCGGAGGCCTGATCGGCGCTGCCGGTCTGGCCTCGCAAGCCGCCGCCCAGGACAGCCTGTTCGTACCGCTTCTGACCTACCGGACCGGACCGTTCGCCAATTCCGGCATTCCGATCGCCAATGGCATGCACGACTATCTCGCCATGCTCAACGAGCGCGACGGCGGCATCGGCGGGACCAAGCTCGCGATCGAGGAATGCGAGACCGGTTATAAGAACGAGAAGGGCGTCGAGTGCTACGAGGCGCTGAAGAACAAGCGTCCGCTGGTCATCAACCCGTACTCCACCGGCATCACGCTTGCGCTGATCCCCAAAGCGTCGGCCGACCGCATCCCGATCCTGTCGATGGCCTATGGGTTGTCCGCTTCCGCTGTCGGGCAGGATTTCCCGTGGATCTTCAATCCGCCCTCGACCTACTGGGACGGCCTCTCGATCGTCTTCAACTACATCGCCGGCAAGGAGGGCGGGCTCGACAAGCTCAAAGGCAAGACCATCGGCTACATGTTCTTCGACGGCGGTTACGGCCGCGAGCCCATCCCGCTGCTCCAGCAATTCGCCAAGGACTACGGCTTCACCGTGAAGGAATATCCGGTGCCGCCGGCCGACATGCAGAACCAGTCCGGCCTGTGGCTGAGCGTGCGCCGCGACCGGCCGAGCTGGATGATCAACTGGGGTTGGGGCGCCATGAACCCGACCGCGGTGCAGGAAGCCGCCAAGAACGGCTTCCCGATGGATCATTTCATCGGCGTGTGGTGGGCGGGCAGCGAGGACGACGCGCGGCCCGCGGGGACGGGCGGCAAGGGCTATCTGTCGCTCAACATCAACAGCGTCGGCGCCGACTATCCGGCCATCAAGGACATCGTCAAATATTTGGTCGACGCCGGCAAGAGCCAGACCCCGAAGGACAAGGTCGGCGAGAACTTCTACAACCGCGGCGTGATGAACTCGGTGATCATCGCCGAGGCCATCCGCAATGCCCAGAGGCTGAGCGGCAAGAAGGTCGTCACCGGCGAGGACATGCGGCGCGGACTCGAGACGCTGCAGATCACCGCCGCGCGCTGGAAGGAGATCGGGCTTGCGGAGTTCGGTCCGCCGATCGACGTGACCTGCGACGACCACAACGGCCACCACGCGGCCTATGTGCAGCAATGGGACGGCACCAAGTGGGTCAAGTCCTCCGATTGGATCCCGCCCATGAAGGACAAGGTCATTCCGCTGCTCGACGCCGCGGCCAGGGACTACGTCACCAAGAACCAGCCGTGGCCGAAGCGCACCGAGGCTTGCGACAAGTCGTCGTGATCTGACCTTCCCAGGCGGAGCGGTGCTTAGGACCGGAATCCGGCCGCAATCGCCTCCCTCCCCCCTTGAGGGGGAGGGATGGGGAGGGGGGGCTTTGTTTGATTCCCCGGAGACAGCACCCCCCTCCCGGCTCGCGCATGCCAAGTCGGATGTCTCCGACTTGGCCAATACAAACGCCGAAATCGGCAAGAGCCGATTTCGGTCGGCGCGCGAGCCGACCTCCCCCTCAAGGGGGGAGGTGTCTGGAGCAAGAGGCGAAGCCTTACCATGACCGCCGCCGAGATCGATCGCGACGAAGCGCCGGCCGCAAGCCCCGCTACCATTCTGTCGCTCAACAACATCGAGGTCGTGTACGACCGCGTCATCCTGGTGCTCAAAGGCGTTTCGCTCGAAGTGACGCGGGGCGGCATCGTGGCGCTGCTCGGCGCCAACGGCGCCGGCAAGACCACGACGCTCAAAGCGATCTCCAACCTGCTGCACGCCGAGCGCGGCGAGGTGACGAAGGGCGCGATCCTGTTCGACGGCCAGGAAGTGCAGGCGCTCTCCCCGAACGAGCTGGTGCGGCGGGGCTGCATCCAGGTCATGGAGGGGCGGCACTGCTTCGGCCACCTCACGATCGAGGAGAATCTGCTGACCGGCGCCTTCACCCGCCGCGATGGCGCCGCCGCGATCCGGCGCGACCTCGACAAGGTCTACGACTATTTCCCGCGTCTCAAGGAGCGGCGCCAGGCCATGGCCGGCTATACGTCGGGCGGCGAGCAGCAGATGTGCGCGATCGGCCGTGCGCTGATGTCGAATCCGAAGATGATCCTGCTCGACGAGCCCTCGATGGGACTCGCGCCGCAGGTGGTCGAGGAGATTTTCGGCATCGTGAAAGACCTGAACGAGAACGAGAAGGTCTCGTTCCTGCTCGCCGAGCAGAATGCCAACATGGCGCTGCGCTTTGCCGGCTACGGCTACATTCTCGAAAACGGCCGCATCGTGCTCGACGGTGCAGCCGCCGCACTGCGCGAGAACGAGGACGTCAAGGAATTCTATCTCGGGGTCGCGGAGGGCAAGCGCAAATCCTTCCGCGACAGCAAGCACTACAAACGCCGCAAGCGCTGGCTCGCGTGAGCGTCATAAGGAACTGTCATCCCGGGAGCCGAGCGAAGCGAGGCAAACCGGGATGCATGCCCAACGTCCGGCGGAATCCGCAGCTCAGTGGTCATGGGTTCCGGCTCTCGCGCTGCGCGCTCGGCCGGAACGACGAGGTAAAAACCTCATCGAGGCGCGAGCTTGTAATCATATGCTGAGGATGCTCCGTTGGCCGACGTGAGCGGACTGAACTCGGAATTTTACGACAAGCTCGAAACGCGGAATCCCGAGATGCGCGAGCGCGAGCTGCTCGCCGCGCTACCTGAAGCCGCTGCAAATGCGATGCGGGCGACGGGCTGGGCACGGCAGCTCGCCGGCATCGATCCCAAGTCGGTTGCCTCGCGCAAGGCGCTCGCCGCGCTGCCGGTCTTGCGCAAGGCCGATCTCAAGGAGCTGCAGCAGAGGAATCCGCCGTTCGGCGGCTTTGCGGTCACGCAGCCCGGCAATGCGAAGCGCCTGTTGATGTCGCCCGGCCCGATTTTCGAGCCGGAAGGTCACGGCAAGGACTGGTGGGGCGCGGCGCGGGCGCTCCATGCGGCCGGGTTCCGCGCCGGCGACATCGTGCACAACGCGTTCGCCTATCACCTCACGCCCGGCGGCTTCATTCTCGAATCCGGCGCGCATGCGCTCGGCTGCGCGGTGATCCCCGGCGGCATCGGCAATACCGAGCAGCAGGTCGACGCCATCGCGACCTTCAAACCGAGCGGCTATACGGGCACGCCGGATTTTCTCAAAATTCTGCTCGATACCGCGCAGAAGCTCGGCAAGGACGCCTCCTCGCTCGAGCGCGGGCTCGTCTCGGGCGCGGCGCTGCCCGCCTCGCTGCGCCGGGAGCTCGCTTCCCGTGGCATCGAAGTGTTGCAGACCTACGCGACCGCCGAGCTCGGCGTCATCGCTTATGAGAGTTCCGCGCGCGAGGGCATGATCGTCAACGAGACCGTCATCGTGGAGATCGTGCGGCCGGGCACCGGCGATCCGGTGCCCGACGGCGAGGTCGGCGAAGTGGTGGTGACCTCGTTCAATCGCGATTATCCGATGATCCGGCTCGCCACCGGCGACCTCTCGGCGGTGCTTGCGGGGCAGAGCCCCTGCGGGCGCACCAACCTGCGCATCAAGGGCTGGATGGGCCGCGCCGACCAGACCACCAAGGTCAAGGGCATGTTCGTGCATCCCGGTCAGGTCGCGGAGATTGCCAAGCGTCATCCCGAGCTCGGCCGGGTGCGGCTTGCGGTGGCGCGCGAAGCGGAGCAGGACGTCATGACGCTGCTCGCGGAATGCCGCGGCACGCCCGAGGGTTTGGAAGAGGCGATCGGCGCGACGCTGCAGGTCGTGACCAAGCTGCGCGGCCGCGTGAAGCTCGTCGATCCCGGCACGCTGCCGAACGACGGCAAGATCATCGCCGATGAGCGCAGCGTCGGCTGAGCAAGCGTCGCCTCTGGCCGGGCGGATCGGCGTGCTGCTGGTCAATCTCGGCACGCCGGAAGCGACCGATTACTGGTCGATGCGGCGCTATTTGGCCGAGTTCCTGTCCGACCGGCGCGTGATCGAGGAGAACCGCATCAAATGGTGGTTGATCCTCAACCTGGTCATTCTGAGCGTCCGGCCGAGTCGCAAGGGGCGCGACTACGAGAAAATCTGGAATCGCGAGCTCGACGAATCGCCGTTGAAAACCATCACGCGCGCGCAGGCGCAAAAGCTCGCCGCAACGCCGCCACTCGACGATTGCGTCCGCGTCGAATGGGCGATGCGCTACGGCGAGCCGTCGATCGGCTCGCGCCTCGAGGCGCTGCAACAAGCGGGCTGCGATCGCATCCTGATCATGCCGCTCTATCCGCAATACGCGGCCGCGACCACCGCCACCGTGTGCGACAAGGCATTCGAGACGCTGATGCGGATGCGCCGGCAGCCGGCGCTCCGCATCCTGCCGCCCTATTACGACGACCCGGTTTATATCGAGGCCGTCGCCGCCTCGCTCGAAGCGGCGCTCGCGAAGCTCCCGTTCGCCCCGGAGGCGATCCTCGCTTCGTTCCACGGCATGCCCGAGGAATACACGCGCAAGGGCGATCCCTACCGGGACCATTGCGCCGCAACCGCGCGGCTCCTGCGCGAGCGCCTCGCGCTCGACGAAGACCGCTTCCTGATGACCTTTCAGTCGCGGTTCGGCTCGGCCGAATGGCTCAAGCCCTATACGGACGCGACCGTGCAGACGCTGGCCGAGCGCGGCGTCAAGAATCTGGCAGTCGTGATGCCCGGTTTCGCGGCCGACTGCCTGGAGACGCTCGAAGAGATCGCAGGCGAGAACGCGCACATCTTCCGACGCCACGGCGGAACGAATTTCGCCGCAATCCCATGCCTCAACGACAGCGAAGCCGGCATGGCGCTGTTGCGGCATCTTGCGCTGCGCGAGCTGCGCGGCTGGATCTGAGCGGAGCACGCAACGCGCGGATCATGTTTCGGCGTAGCAACGCCGATGCCGTGGTACGCTCGATGATGGAAGGTTCTCGGTCGTGAAACTCGATTATCACGTGTTCAAATCCATGGCGAACGGCTACCTCGGCCTCTATGTGGACCGGGCGCGGCGTCCGACCTATTTCGACATCGAAAAAACCTATCCGGCGCTTCACAGGGTGAGCGAAGCCTATCCGGCGATCCGCCGCGAGTTCGACGCGCTGTTCGCGGAAGCGGGCGAGCTGCCGCAATATCACGAGATCGATTCCGGCGAACGCAACATTTCGGCGACGACGCCGAAGCGCTGGAACGTGTTCATGCTGGAGGTTCTGGGTCACCAGCCGGCTGCCAATCGCGCCTGCTGCCCGGAAACCTGCCGCGTGCTCGACCAAGTTCCCAATCTGATCCAGGCGTTCTTCTCGATCCTCGAACCGGGCAAGTCCGTGCCCGAGCACGAGGGGCCGTATCTCGGCTATCTGCGTTATCACCTCGGCCTGCGGGTCCCGGCGCAAAATCCGCCGAGGCTGATCGTCAATTCCCAGGAGTACGTCTGGCGCGAAGGCGAGGCGGTGCTGTTCGACGACAGCTGGCCGCATTCGGTCGTCAACCACAGCGCCGATACCCGCGCGGTGCTGATCGTGGACGTGCGCAGGCCGCTGCCGAGGATGCCGGACCTGTTCAACAGGTTCCTGACCGACGTCGTCGCGCGCCACACCTACGGGCGCAAGATCGCGCGCCAGGCCGAGCAATTCGCCGCGGCAAGGCGCGGCGCGCTCGGAAGCCGGGCCGCCGCCTGAGCCTGGTATCGGCGGCAGCTACACATTCGACTAGAGCGAGCGAAACCGAGCGGCAAACGCGCTTACCCTCTCCCACAAGGGGCGAGGGGAAGCGCGTCCGTTGATCCGCTCTGCAATAATCCGGTCCGGGGAGAGATAACGTCGGCTACTCACGCGACGCCGGCGCGCAGCAGATCGTGCAGATGCACGACGCCGACCGGCTTATCGTTCTCGATCACGATCGCCGCGGTGATCTTCGAGGCATTGAACAGTTCCAGCGCCTCGCTCGCGAGCTGATCGGTGCGCAGCGTCTTGGGCGTGCGGGTCATGACCTGCTCGACGCGCGCATCGAGCAGGTCGGGTCGCATGTGGCGGCGCAGATCCCCGTCGGTGATGATACCGAGGAGGGCGCCGGCCCGGTCGACGATGCCGACGCAGCCGAAGCTCTTGGTCGACATTTCGACCAACGCAGCGCCGTTAGGGGCGATTATGCCAAGTACCTTCGCGAAGCCAAGTGCAGTGCTTGGGCGAATGCCTTTGGGTAGCCGGGCGGCCGCGTTCGAGCCCGACGCCGCGTGATTAGTGCAGAGCCGCGTTTGATTCAATTGTTTGTTGTGTTTTTGCGAGCGCGGAACGTGTGCCGGCACGCGATCACGCCGTTTTGTTCGGCCGGCGTTGCGCGCCCTTGCGGCTGCGGCGCACATTGCATAGATTGCCGTCTCCGGGGACACGCAGTCTCCCCGTCAGACGGTCTAGCGTCCAAGCGCTGCGCAATGCTCGATGCGTCGAGGCAATTGCGCATGGACGAGACCCGAACTTTCTCACAGCCCCATTTCGCGTTTTTCGAACCGGCGCCCGCATCAGGCGCCTGCGTGCGGTCGTGTGCGCCCCTCCTCCGAAGGAGGTCCCCATGTCGCTGACGGCCGGGGGCACGATCACCATACCGGAGTCTGCCGGCAGCTCTTTCGATCACGGGGCGTTCGAGCCGCAGACGCGCCGCGTGTTTATTGCCCACACGGGGCGCGACCGCGTCGAGGTGATCGACCACGACGCCGGCCGCCATATCGCGACGTTGCCGGGCTTTCCAGAGGCGGCCGGCGTCGTTGCCGACGGCGGACACGTCCTCGTCACCAACCGCGGCTCGGCGGGCCTGGCGTGGGTCGATGCGCAGACGCTCGAAACGCGGGTCGTGTTCGATACCGCCCCGCGGCCGAACGGCGTTGCCATCGTCGCGCGATCCGGCTTCGGCATCGCCGCCTGCATCGGCGACGAAAGCCGCAGGCCCGCGTTGCAGGTGCTGAGCCTTGACGGTCGCCGGCGCCATGCGATCAACCTTCCGGGGCGACCGCGCTGGTGCGTCACCGACAGCGAAGGGACGCGCGTCTTCCTGGCGGTCCGCGAACCTTCGATGATCTTGGTTGCTCGGCTGCCTGAGCTTGGCGAGGTCCAGCATTGGATGCTTCCCGCGGGCGGCGCCCATGGGCTCGACATCGACCATCAAACCGGCCGCCTCTACGTCGCCTGCGACGCCGGCGCGCTCATCGAAGTCGATGCCGGTACCGGCGCAGTGCGCAACACCTGGCCGCTCCTCAAAGATCCGGACGCGACCTTCTTCAATCCGGCCACCGGCCGTGTGCACGTGGCGATCGGGGACCCGGGACTCGTCCAGACGACTGACCCGCGCGGTGGCACAAGCAGCCAATTTGCGACCGCGCGAGGTGCCAAGACCACGGCGCTTGCCGCACCCGATCGGCTGTACGTGTTTTCGCCGGCGCACGGCGGAACCCTGATTCTTTACGATGCTCGGGAGGAAGCAGCCGCATGAGCGGCCAAGTGCATGATCAACGAGCGGGGAAGGAAGCTCAAGGAGGAGGCGATGAGACGGTTGAAGACGACGATGGCAATGCGCGGGCTTGCCGCCATGTTTGCATCGGGCGCCGTCACCCATGGTTCTGTCCAGGACCGTCGTGCGCTCAATTTGTTCCTGCATGTCGCGAACAATCGCCCGACGAGGTGATCGAATGAGGCGGCGGGAGTTCATCGCGCTACTCGGTGGCATGACGGCACCGGCGTTGTTCGCTGGCACGACCGACCCTTTCGCGGCCGCGGCGCAGAAAGAGACGACGGTCGCTCGCCTTGCCTACCTGACCTCTCATCCGCCCGGGCGATTCCGCGTCACAGTGTTCCGCGAAACCCTGGCCGCCTTGGGCTGGCGTGAAGGGGAAAGCCTGATCATCGACTACGCATCTGCCGACGGGCGCTTTGACCAGCTTCCCCGGTTGGCAAGGGAGCTTGTAGAGCGAGGGCCGGACGCGCTCTTCGCGGCGCCAGCCGTCTCGGCCTTGGCTGCGAAGCGAGCAACGGAAACCATCCCCATCGTCTTCAGTCACGTCTCCGACCCCATTGGCAGCGGTCTCGTCACGAGCTTGCCCCGACCCTTCGGCAACGTCACTGGCTTCACCCACGTCAATGTCGGGCTCAGTCCGAAGCGACTGTCCATTCTCAAAGAGGCCGTTCCGAAGCTAACGCGATTGGGAGCGCTCTGGCACCCGGAAGGCTTAGACGAGCGGACCCAGGCTGAAATGTTGAAGGAGGTGAGAGATGCGGCCCACGAGTTGAGCCTCTATCCCGAAATCTTGACGGTGAGAGACCCCCACGAGTTGGAAGCGGCTTTCGCCGCTATTGCGCGAGCGCAACTCGGCGCTTTCATGATACTTCCAAGTCCGCTCTTTCTGGACGAGCACCGAACGATCGTTGATCTCGCAGCCAGGAACGGTCTGCCTGCTGTACACTTCACGAGGGAATTTGCGGAGGCTGGCGGTCTCCTCAGCTACGGCGCCGATCTGGCCGATATGGTTCGAGGAGCGGCAGGCTACGTCAGCAGGATCTTGAATGGGGCGAGACCAGCGGACCTGCCGGTTCAGGCGCCGACCAAATTCGAGCTCGTGATCAACATGAAGACCGCCAAGGCGCTCGGCCTGTCCCTCCCGCCTTCCTTGCTCGCCCAAGCCGACGAGGTGATCGAATAGGGCAGTGAACCGCAGCCGCTCCCCAGATTCGCAATGGGTCAATCGCGTCGATTTGGCCGCCTCAGCATTTGGCTGCTTTACCCCGATCAACGGACATTTGCGGGTGAAAAGGCCAAGGCCTCAGTTCGGATGTGGCGTGCTAAATCACATATACAGGTTGTGTTTCTGGCCTAATTTGTCGGATATCACTATACCCCCTCCCTTTGGGGGAGAGGGTAGCGAGCATCGAGCCATGCGGAGCAAACCCCTCACCCGGCCGATCCTCGTTGCACTCGGATCGCCCACCCTCTCCCACAAGGCGAGAGGGAAAGCGCGTCCGTTGATCCGCTTTGCGATAATCCGGTCCGGGGAGAGATAACGCCGGCTACTCACGCCACGCCGGCGCGCAGCAGATCGTGCAGATGCACGATGCCGACCGGCTTATCGTTCTCGGTCACGATCGCCGCGGTGATCTTCGAGGCATTGAACAGTTCCAGCGCCTCGCTCGCGAGCTGATCGGTGCGCAGCGTCTTGGGCGTGCGGGTCATGACCTGCTCGACGCGCGCATCGAGCAGGTCGGGCCGCATGTGGCGGCGCAGATCGCCGTCGGTGATCATGCCGAGGAGGGCGCCGGCCCGGTCGACGATGCCGACGCAGCCGAAGCTCTTGGTCGACATTTCGACCAACGCCTCCGACATCCGCGTGCCCACCGGCAGCAGCGGCACCGCCGTGCCCGTGTGCATGATGTCGCGCACGAATTTCAGCATGGCGCCGAGGCGTCCGCCGGGATGCAGCCGGCGATAATCGAGCGCGGTGAAGCCGCGGCTCTCGAGCAGTGCGATCGCCAGCACGTCACCGAGCGCGAGCTGCATCAGCGAAGAGGTGGTCGGCGCCAGATTGTGCGGACACGCCTCGCGCGCATCGGGGAGCGCCAGCACCACGTCGGCGGCGAGCGCGAGCGCGCTCTCGACCTTCGCGGTCACCGCGATGAGCCCGATCCGGAACCGGCGCGAATAGTCGATCAGGTCTTTGAGCTCCACCGTCTCGCCCGACCACGACAGCGCCATGATCACGTCGTCCGCGGTGATCATGCCGAGGTCGCCGTGACTGGCTTCGCCCGGATGCACGAAGAAGGCCGGCGTGCCGGTCGACGCGAATGTGGCGGCGATCTTGCGGCCGATGTGCCCGGATTTGCCCATCCCGGTCACGATCAGCCGGCCCTTGGCGCGCTCGATCATCGCCACGGCCGCGAGCAGGGGCGCGCGCAAGCCGTCGCGCACCGCCGCCGCGAGCGCACGGATGCCGCTCGCTTCGGCTTCCAGCGTGCGCAGCGCCGATTCGATTTCCAGCCGCGGTTGCGCCCCGCCCGATCGTTTCGGCTCGGCCATCGTCCCTCGTCCCGCGATCCGTGCCGGTTAGCACGAATCGCCTCCCGCCGCGACCACGCGGATCGCCTGCGCCCGCCCGACGCGGCCGCGTCAACAGGCCATCAACCATAACTGCTTTACGCCCGTTGACCAAACCGCCGCGGGTTCCGCGCCGGACGCCGCATTGCCGCTGCGCGAAGTCGCTCCTGCCCGGATCTTCGTTCGCTGCGCTCACTCGTCCGGGACACGTTCCCTCATTTCCTCCCCAGCAGCGCCTCGACCTCGGCGCGGAACTCCGAGCGCAGGTCGTCGCGGGCGAGCGCGTATGCGACGTTCGCGGCCAAGAACCCGATCTTGGCGCCGCAATCGAAGGTGCGACCCTCGAATTTGAAGCCGTAGAACGGCAGTTCGAGCGCCAGGCGGATCATCGCATCGGTGATCTGGATCTCGCCGCCAGCGCCGCGCTCTTGGCTCTCGAGTATCTGAAAAATCTCCGGCTGCAGGATGTAGCGGCCGGTAATGATCAGATTTGAGGGCGCGCCGCCGCGCGGCGGCTTCTCCACCATGCCGGTGATCGCGAACGCGTTTCCCCTTTTCTCGCCCACCCCGACCACGCCGTACATGTGGGTGCGGTCGGGAGGCACTTCCTCGACCGCGATCAGATTGGCGCGCTCGCCGAGCTCGGCGTAAGCGTCCATCATCTGCCGCAAGCACCCGCGCGGCGCCTGCACGAGAACATCGGGCAGCAACAGCGCGAACGGTTCGTGGCCGACGAGCTCGCGCGCGCACCACACCGCGTGGCCGAGCCCGAGCGGCGTCTGCTGCCGCGTGAAGCTCGTCGTGCCGACTTCCGGCAGCTCGCGATTGAGCAGCTCGAGGTCGGCATGCTTGCCGCGCTCGTTGAGCGTCAACTCGAGCTCGAACTGGCGATCGAAATGATCCTCGATCACGCCCTTGTTGCGCCCGGTCACGAAGATGAAGTGCTCGATGCCCGCTTCCCGCGCTTCATCGACCACGTGCTGGATCAGCGGCCGGTCGACCACCGTGAGCATCTCTTTCGGCATCGCCTTGGTGGCGGGCAGGAAGCGGGTGCCGAGCCCGGCAACCGGGAACACGGCCTTGCGGATCGGAGGCATGGCGGGAAGGTCCTGAATTGAGCGTGCGGGAAGGCGGGCGCCGCCTTACTGGGCATAATCCGCGACGATTGCAAGGAAACGCCGGCAATCGCCGCAAGGTCTGGCGGCAAGCACCGGGATGGGCGAGATTTGCTGTGGGCCCTTGCTGGCTGCCCTGCTTTGGCCAGAAATTCGCTCCCAATAGGCCCAAGCGCGCGAGCCGGTTAAGCGACCGGAAAGGATCGCCGGTTCCAATAGGCCGCCGGCGCGCGCAGCACGCCGGGAAAGGGCGGGGAATGGACAGCAAGCGAGCTCGAATCGAGTCCGCGTCCGGCCTTGCGGCGCTGATGGCGATCATCGTCCTGTGCGGGAGCGCAGCTCTCGTCCCTTCGCGGGCGCAGGACGAACGCGCCGTGCTCGTCCGCGGCGAGGCGGCCGCAACGCCAACCATGCCGACCCCTCGCCCCTGGAGCGGCGAGGCGGGCGGTTCGGGGCACCCGCTGATGACCCCGCAGGCGATCCTCGCGGCGGCCAGCAACTTCCAGAACTGCATCGCGCGGCTGTGGCCGCAGGCCGCCCGCCGCGGCGTGTCGTGGCAGACGTTCCAGGTCCATACGGCCAATCTCGAGCCCGACCTGCACATCATGGATCTGCTCGATGCGCAGCCGGAGTTCACCAAATCGCTGTGGGACTATCTCGATCTGTTGGTGAACGATGCGCGGATCGCGAGGGGGCGCGAGATTCTCACGACCTATCAGGCGACCTTTGCGGCCGTGGAAAAAGCCTATGGGGTCGATCGCCACGTCATCGCTGCGATCTGGGGGATCGAGTCGAATTTCGGCACGGCGATCGGCGAGCGGCCGGTGCTGCAATCGACCGCCACGCTCGCGTGCATCGGCCGGCGGCAGGATTATTTCCGGGAGGAGTTCCTCGCCACGCTCGAAATTCTGCAGCGCGGCGACGTGCGGCCTGATCGCCTGAAGGGCTCGTGGGCGGGCGCGTTCGGACCGACGCAATTCATGCCGACGTCGTTCAAGCGCTATGCGGTCGATTTCGACGGCGACGGCAGGCGCGACGTCGTCGACTCGGTGCCCGACGTAATCGCCTCGACCGCAAACAACTTGCGCATGGACGGCTGGGCCGCGGGGCAGACCTGGGGCTACGAGGTCGTGGTGCCGGCGGGATTCAATTATCTCTTCGCGGACCGCTCGCGGCAGCTCACCGTGCAGGAATGGCAGCGGCTCGGGGTGCAGCGGGTCGGCGGCAGGGCCTTTCCGCGGGCGAACGATCGCGGCTATCTGCTGCTGCCTGCGGGTGCGCGCGGTCCCGCCTTCCTGATGCTCAACAATTTCCGGGTGATCATGCGCTACAACCCGGCGGAGGCCTATGCGCTCGCCATCGGGCACTTGGCCGATCGCTTGCGCGGCGAGGGGCCGTTGGCGCAGCCCTGGCCGCGCGACGAGCGCGTGCTCAATCTCAGCGAGCGCTACGAGCTGCAGCAGCGCCTCGCGCTCTACGGCTTCGACGTCGGCGAGCCGGACGGCCGGTTGGGGGCCAAGACCCGCACGGCGATCCGGGAGTTTCAGCTGCGCGCCGGCCTCATCCCGGACGGTTTCGCATCGGCGCAGCTGCTCGATCGCCTGCGCGCACAATAGGCTCGGGTCCCAACACCCGCCCGCGACCCGCAGCTTCATCGCGGGGGCTATCCCGCGCGGCATTGCGAGGAGAGATCGCTAAGTTGACATTTTCTTCGGCCAAGGGTGGATGATCATGATCCTCGCGGGGAACGCCGCGCTTCGTGGGTGCGCTGGGGCTGCCGCATGAAAATCGCAAGGATTCTGTGCAGGCTCTCTGCGCCGCTCGCGGTGCTCACCGCGGAGATCTGGCTCGCGTGTGCGGCTTCGATGATTCCCACCCCCGCCGGCGCGCAGTTCTGGGATTATCCGTTTTGGGGTCGGCGGCCAGGGTCGCCGCAACGCGAGTGGTCGCCGTGGCGCGACTCGCGGCCGCAGCCGCCCGCGGATGCGAGCAAGGCGCCGTCACCGCGCAAGCAGGAAGGCGCGCCCACGAACACGGTGCTCGTGCTCGGGGATTCCATGGCCGATTGGCTCGGCTTCGGCCTCGAAGACGCGTTCGCCGAGACCCCGGAAATGGGTGTCGTTCGCAAGTCCCGGACCTATACCGGCCTGATCCGCCCGGAATCGCGCAAGGAATTCGACTGGCCGGTGGGGGCCAAGGAGATCCTTGCGGCCGAGAAAGCGGATTTCATCGTCATGATGATCGGTCCGAACGACCGCCAATCGCTTCGCGAGCGGCCCGTCAAACCTGCTGCCAAGCAGCCGGTCGCACCGGCGACCAAGCTCGAAGGCGCGCAGCCGACGCCGATCAATCCGCAACCCTCCGAATCCAAGGAGTCGACTGCCGAGCCTGATGCGGAAAAAGGCGCCGAGGAACAGAAGTCCGGCGATGCCCACAAACCGGCTGCCGCCGCCGAGCCGGCGGGGCCCATGATGACTTATGAATTCCGTTCCGAGAAATGGGGCGAAGCCTACGGCCGCCGCATCGACGAGATGATCGCAGTGCTCAAAACGAAGGGCGTGCCGGTGCTCTGGGTCGGCTTGCCGGCGGTCCGCGGCACGCGGTCGACCAGCGACATCGCCTATCTCAACGAGCTTTACCGCGGCCATTCTGAAAAAGCCGGGATCGTTTACGTCGACGTCTGGGACGGGTTCGTCGACGAGAACGGGAATTTCGCGCCGCGCGGTCCTGATTTCGAAGGCCAAATTCGGCAGTTGCGGGCCGGTGACGGTACAAATTTCACCAAGGCGGGGGCCCGCAAGCTCGCGCATTATGTCGAGCGCGAGATTCGCCGTTTGATGCTCAGCCGCGGCGCTCCGATGGCGCTGCCGGCCCCGGAGGAGCCGCCGGACGCGAGCCGGCCCGCCGGTTCGCCCGCGGCGCGCCCGGCGGCCGGGCCCGTCGTTCCTCTTGCCGCATCGGCGAGCACGCAGGAGGGCCTGCTCGGCGTCGGCGCGCAGCGCGGGGCAATGCCCGATCCCAACGTCAATCGCGTTCTGATCAGAGGCGAGCCGCTCACGAGCATCAATGGACGGGCGGACGATTTCGCGTGGCCGCGGCCGGAGGCGAATTTGCCGCCGGAACCGGAACCGCCTGCAGCCCCAGGATCGGGCCCGACGAAACCCGGCACCGCCTCCCCGGGATCGCCCAAATCCACGCCGGCGAGGCGGAATCTTCCGGCTGCGGCGAGCGAAGGCGGCCGCCGATCGACCTCGCTCGGCGAGGGTCAACCCCGTGAGCCGGCACGGCGCCGCGCACCGGCCGACAACGCCTTGCGGCCTCCCGGGCTGGTGCCCGGCGCCGGCCTGCCCACGCGCGGAGGATGGTAGACCCGCCGCGGTGACACTCAACGCCTGGCGCGTCAAACCCGCTGCGACATTTCCTGCTCGGTCGGCAGCCGGCCCTCGGGGGTCAATTCATCGACGGCCCCGGGCAGCTCGCGGCTGAGCCCATCGAGCAACTCGTCCCTCGACAAGCCGGTTTGCGCCGTGAGCGCATCGATCCGATCGGCGCCGAGCGCTTCCGCGAGTGTATTCGGCGCGATCGGCTGGTTCCCTCCCGGGCCGACCCACGAGTGAGCGACATCGCCGTGCCCGGCCTGTTCGAAGCGGCGAACGAGATCGGCGAGTCCGCCACTCAACGCGCTTCCGGCTGCACCGCCGGCCAGCAGCCCGCCCAAGCCGCCGAGTAGGCCGCCGAGCGCGCCGGATCCGGGCATGGCGCCGCCGCCGCGGCCCGGCATGCCTGCGCCGCCGGGTATTGGGCTCGTTTGTGCGGGTCGGTTCGCGCCGAAATTCTTGAGCGCCTTGTAGGCAAGCAGGCCCAGCACCGCCATCGTGATCGGCGACATGCCTCGCGCGGCATTCGGATCGACCTGCCCGCGCGGCCCGTTCTGCATTCCGTTCAGGACGTCAAGTAAACCCATCGACCTCTCCTTAGCACTGCGCCCGGACGAGGCGCTGCGAAAGCTTCTAGTCTTGAGCGGCGCCGACCGTATCGGCCATTGTGGCGCCGCGTTGTCCCATCGGCCGCGGCGCCCGCGTGGTCGTGTCGCGGACCGTCTGGTGCTCCATTTCCGCGTCGATGCTGGCTCCCGCCAGGACCACGATGGTCGACAGCCAGATCCAGGTCATGAAACCGATGATCGCGCTGAGTGACCCGTAGGTCTCGTTGTAGCTGCCGAAATTCTCCGCATACCAGGAGAACAGCAGCGAAGCCGCGATCCACACCAGGGCGGCGAACATGCTGCCCCACGTCACCCAGCGCCACTGCGGCTCGGTACGGCTCGGACCGTAACGGTAGAGAATCGAAAGCGCCAAACCGACCACCACGAACAATAGCGGCCAACGAGCGATCTTGACGATCCACTCGGTCGCGCTTTCGAGGCCGATATATTTGAGCGCAACCGGCACGACCGCGATCAACCCGATCGCGAGCAGCATGAACGCGATGGCGGCGAATGTGAGGGCGAGCGAGATCAGATTGAGCCGCACGAAGCTGCGCTGCTCTTTCTCGCCGTAGACGATGTTGAGTGCATCGAACAGCGCGCTGATGCCGGCATTCGCGCTCCACAGCGAGATGGCGAGGCCGACGATGAAAGCCAAGCCGAGCGTGCCCGCGCCCTGCGACGCGACGCGGTTCATCTGATCGCCGATCACCTCGATCGCGCCGCCCGGCACGAAGCTCGCGATCGAATCGAGCTGGCTCGCGATCGTGCCGGGATCGGCGAACAGTCCGTAGACCGAGATCAGCGCGGCGATCGCCGGAAAGATCGCGAGCAGAGCGTAGAACGTCACTCCCGCGGCAACGGCGATCACCCGGCATTCGGTGATGCGTGCGTAGACGCGCCACAGGATGTCCTTCCAGCCGCGCGCCGGAATCTGCGACGGTGTTTCGGCGAGCCGTCCGCGGTCGGCCTCCGACATCGCTCGACGCGCCTCGTTTCCGGCGGTGGCGAATCGCTGCCGCCGAAATCCCAACAGCAACAGGGCGGCGGTGATCGCCGTGACCCAGATCGGAATGCGCTTGACGGAAGGGTCAGCGCCGACCATGCGAGGGCTCCGACGCGGATTCGCCTTCGGAGCTCGCCGGCTCCTCCGGCAGCGATGGGGCCGTCGTCACGCTCTCACTGGTTGCTCGCGCGAGTTCGGACACGAGTTCCGAGGCTTGCTCCTTCAGCTCTTGCTCGGCTTCCTCGTAGGTCTCCTGCGCCGCCTCCCTGACCGTTTCGTAATGCTCTTGCGCGAGCGTCTGCGCGCGCTCTTTCAGCCGGTCGCTGGCCTCGCCCATCAGCTCGTCCTCTTTGCGAGTGGAAGGCAACACCGCGCCGATCGCGGCGCCGAGGGCCAGTCCGAGCCCGGCGACGACCAGCGGTTGCTCCTTGCAGAAATCGAGCAAGCTGCGGCTCGCCTCCGCGGCCGAATGCGTCATCGCCTGCGCGCGATCGCGAGCCGCCGTCGCCGCGCGCGCCGCGGCGGTGCTCGCATCCTCATAGGCGGACGCCGCGCCGTGGCTCACCGAGCCATAGGCCGAGGCCGCTTTGTCGCTGACGGACTCGTAAGCCGATGCCGCCTTGCCGCTCATTGCGTCATAGGCGGACGCGGCCTTATCCCTCACCGCCCCATACGTCGAGGCTGCTCTGTCGCTCATCGCCTTCCGGGCGTGCACCGCCTCCTCGCTCATGTCCGCCATGGCGGAACCTGCTTCATCGGCGGCGCGTGGCATCTCGGGGCCGGCGTTGCCGTACAACGCCATGGATTCATCGGCGATGCCGGAGCTGCCTTCCCGGCTCGGACTTGCCGTGCGCGGGCCGGATTTGCCCGCCAGCATCAGCCAAGCGAGGCCGGCACCCATGAGGGTCATCGGAATGGGATTGCGGGCCGCCTGCCGGCCGAGATTGCGAAAGAATTCCCCTGCGCCGCTGTCGCCCGCGTAATCGACGAGCTGATCGACCACCTGCCCGGGCGTGATCCGGGCGCGAAGCTCTTCCAGCGTTTCCGTCAATTGCGCGCGTGTCTGCTCCGCCTCGCGCTTAAGCTGCTCGCTGCGTTGGGCCATGGCCGTTCCTCATTTGTTGCTTGGCTACGGACGCATCCTGCCGCAGTTGCTCGATGGTCTTGCGCGGCATCAGGCGCTCGGCCTTGAGCTGGTTCAGTCCGACCAGCATGAGGATGAGACCGAGCAGCAGCGCGGCACCGCCGGCGATCAGCGCCGACCAGTACGGAGCAAATCCCGCCCGGTCCAACGCCGCCACCGCGGCCTCGAGCAGAATCACGAGCGCCGGGATCAGCAGCACCGCGCCGAAGATGATCAACGCGAGCGCGACCGTGACCTGGGTGACCTTCTCGGAAACTTCGGTGCGCGCCAGCTCGGATTCCTTGCGCAACAAGTTTGTCAGCTGATTGACGAGATCCGTGAAGATCTGCGGGATCGAGCGGGCATCAGACGCAAGCGCCATGGGGGCCTCCTTGCATTGCGATATCTCGGTTGTTCAGCCCTCGCTGCGGGAAGAGCTCTTGAGAAAGCGCGAGAGCGCAAATCCCGCGAATGCCGCGCTGGCAAAGAACGTCGCGGGCTGATTGCGGGCGAAGCGGTTCAGGCTCGCGAACAGATCGTCGACACTGTGCTCGCGCAATGCCGCGGCGGCAGTGTCGAGCCGATCCGCGGCGTCGTGGATGTAGGCCGCCGCGTGCGGCAGCTCTCGCTCGATCTCGCTCGCTGCGCCGTGGACGGCGCGCGCAACCCCGCCGATCTGCTCGGCTCCCACATCCTTGTGCTGCTCCGCAGCGTCGCGGGCTTTCTCCTTCAACGGCTCGATCACTTCGGCGGCCTTTGCCCGAACCCGTTCGGCGGTCGAGGACGCCTGCTCTTTCCATTCGCTGTCGGGCTGCTGCGCTGCATCATCGAGCTCGTTGATCTTGTCCATGATGGCCTCTCGTTACCGAACGGGATTCATGCAACCTAACGGCCACGCCATACTTGGCTCGGCCGAGCGCGCAAATTTACTCCGTCAACCGCGTTTCGCCGCAATCTGTTCCCGAACTGGTCGAAATACGTTCCGACCCCGCGCTGGAACCAGGTGACGGCAAATTGCCGGACATGATGAGAGATAAGGTCAGGCCGCTCGCGTGTCCCGACATGTGAACGGTGCGCGAGCTCGTTCGCGCACCCGCGGGCGGTAGTGAGAACGGCCGTTCGAACGAAGATCCGGTCGGGGACGGCTCGGTTCCAATCAACCCTTGCCGGCGCGGTTCCAACCGCGGCCGGTATCGCCGAACGCCTCGAAGCCGCCGTCCGTGACCGCGACCGTGTCCTCGAGCTTGATGAAGCCGCGCCGTGGATGCTTCATCGTCGTCTCGATCGAAACCACCATGCCGCTTTCGAGCGGGCGATCCGCATCGTAACCGCTGTATGCGCGATTGGTGGCGAGCCGCGGCGCTTCATGGCTGATCAGTCCCATGCCGTGGGCGATGAAATCGAGATAGCCGCGATGCGGGGAGGCGCGCATGAGCTCTTCGGCGGCAACAAAAATATCGCCGCCGCGCGCCCCCTGGCGGATCGGCCTGCGCGCCGCTTGTTGAATTGCATCGACCGCCGCGAGCAGATCCTGCAGCTCCGCATCCGGATCGCCCAAAATGCCCATCCGGCAAAGGTCGCCGACATAGCCGCGATAATTGCCGCCCGAGTCGAGGGAGACGATGTCGCCCGTCGCGAGCCGTTGCTCCGAGGGTGCGCGGTTGAGGTTCGTGCCGGCCGTGATCAGGCAATACTCGAACGTGAGCCCGCGTCCGACCTCCTCGCGCCGCAGCCGCTCGACGACTTCCGTCTTGGTCATTCCGGGCGCGCAGCTTGCGAACACCGCCAGGATCGAGGCGACCACGCGCTCGGAGGCTTCGCGCAAGAATCGCAGCTCGCCCGCGGTCTTGCGCGCGCGCAGCCGCTCCAGCGGAAAATGCGCCTCGACGATTTCGCATTCCGGCAGAGCCCGGCGAAGCGCCGCGTCGGCATCGGCGGGCAGGAATGAAGCCTCGACCCCGATGCGCCGAATGCCCCCGCCGAGAGCGCGAACGTGCTCGACCGCGAGCTTGATCGCGTCGGTCGATCCGGACGCCGCGGTCTTGACCGCCGGTGTCCAGAACCTGCCGAGCTCGTTTTCGAAGGCCTCGAGCCGGTAGCCGATATAGGCGGCCTCGTCCGGCCTACCGCGCCGATAAACCAGCACGGGCAGATAGCGGCTCACGCCGATCGCGTCCATGTAATCGAAAAAGAAAAATCGATAGCCGCCCAACAGATATTGCACGTTGTGCTTCGAGGTCGCGAGCAGCACGTCGATCCCGGCGTCCGCCATGAGATCGTCAAGGCGGGCAGCGTCGAACGGAATGGATTTCATGGCCGGCTTTGCCGGGGCGAGCGTTGCGGTTGCCATGGCGCGTCCTCCGAACTGCAATACGGCGCGAGCTTGCCCGATGCCGCCCGTGCGTGTCACTACCCATCGGAATGGGGCGACGACCACCGATGCTCGCGAAGGCCAACCTGTTCGCCGATGTTCCGCCTCGCGAACCTGACGAGCACGCCACGGACTTGCTGCGTTCGCGGGCAGTGCGCATCGAACGCATCGTGTCCCACGGGCACGCGAGTCCGCCGGGTTTTTGGTACGATCAGGATGTTTCCGAATGGGTGCTCCTGCTCGAGGGCGCGGCAACGCTCAGCTTCGAGGACGAGGCCGAAACGCTGCGGCTCGAACCGGGCGATTACGTCGTCATCCCCGCGCACCGGCGCCATCGGGTCGAATGGACAGAGCCGGGCCGGCCCACGGTGTGGCTCGCCGTGCATTATCGATGAGTCTCGCGGCAGTCTGGGCAGGTGCTGCTCCGCAATGAGAATCCCACCGTCATGCGCCCCGCCTTGATTGCGCTCACCGGGGGTACCGGGTTCATCGGGCGGTATCTGGTGCGCGAACTGTCCCGGCGCGGTTATCGGCTGCGCGTGCTGCTGCGCCGGCCGAGCGCGCTGCCGGCCGAGTGTGCGAGCGCCGTCGTGGGCGACCTCGCACGGCCGCAGAACATGGCCGCGGCGCTCGCGGGCGCCGACGCCGTGATCCATTCCGCCGGCGTGGCGCAGGAGATGTCCGGCTTGCCCGAGGACGACCACCGTGCGCTCAACACCGAAGCGACCATCGGCTTGGCGCGCGCCGCGCAGCGCGCCGGCGTCCGCCGCTTCGTGTTTCTCTCGTCGATTCGCGCGCAATCGGGCCCGACCGCCGCAGGCGTGTTGACCGAGGATCAGGAACCGCGGCCGACGGACGCCTACGGCCGCTCGAAGCTCGCGGCGGAGCATGGGTTGGCGGCGCTCGACCTCGACTGGGTCGCGCTGCGCCCGGTGCTCGTCTACGGGCCTGGCATGCGGGGCAACATGGCGCGGCTCGCGGCGCTGGCGCGCTCGCGCTGGCCGCTGCCGCTGGCCGGGCTCGCGGCCCGCCGCTCGCTGCTCGCGGTCGACAATCTCGTGGCTGCGATCGATCTGCTGCTCGCCGCGCCGGCGCCGCTGCGGCGGCCGTTGATCGTCGCCGACCCCGGACCGCTGACCGTTGCCGAAATGGTAGCCTCGATGCGGCGCGGCCTCGCGCGCCGGCCCGCACTGTTTCGCGTGCCGGCACCGCTGCTCGCGGCCGCGCTGCGGGCGGTCGGACAGCCCGAAATCTACCAGAGATTAGCCGGACCGCTGGTCGCCGATCCGGCGGCGCTGATGCGCTTGGGCTGGTCGCCGCCCGTCACGACTGCGTGGGGACTGGAGCAGCTGATGCGGAGCGGGACGGGATGATTTTAGTCCGCTTGCGCAAGACGACTCTTGCGCAAGATGAATGTGAAGCCGAGCCGCGAACGCGCTTCCTCTCTTGGTCGGACAGGATTCAGGTCGCGGTCACGCCGCCTTCCATTTGATCGAACAGCCCATCGAGGCGAATTGCGGAGCGGGTGCCGCACCGGTCGCGGCGATCGCGCGCATGGCTTCGACGAGTTCCCGGCGTGCGCCGGGGGGCGGCGCGGTGGTGCGGCCCTCGTCGAGCCGGCCGCGATATTTCAGCTTGCGTGCCGCGTCGTAGCCGAAGAAATCCGGCGTGCACACCGCCCCATAGGCGCGCGCCGCCGATTGGTCTTCGTCGTGCAGATACGGAAACCGGAATGCGTGGGCCTTGGCGAAGCGCTGCATGTTCGCGAACGAGTCTTCCGGATAAGATTTGGCGTCGTTCGAGCAGATCGCCGCAAAGCCGATGCCCTCGCCGGCGAGCGTGCGCGCGTCTGCCACCATGCGATCGATCACGGCCTTCACGTACGGACAATGATTGCAGATGAAGACGATGACGGTCCCGTTCGGGCCGGCGACGTCCGCGAACGAATAAGTGCGACCGTCGACGGCGGGCAGCCGGAAATCCCGCGCGGTTGTGCCGAGCTCGAGCGGTGGGGGCGTTGCGGCCATGGTCGATCTCTCCTGCTTTACCTAAATACCGAAGAAAGCATAAATCCCGGACAAAACGACAGTTCTGGTTACCTGGCCCGACATTCGACGATCCCGCGGTATGGTCGCGAGTTTACTCCTCCCCTCCCCCCGCGAGCGAAGCGAGTGGTGGGGAGGGGATGGGGGTGGGGAGCAGTGCCGCAAACAAGAAAACCTCGGAAGATCGACCACCGTGTGCAGAGAGCGCGCCAGCTTCGCCGCTCGATGACCGACGCCGAGCGGAAGCTTTGGTGGCATCTGCGGCTGCTGTTGGGAAAGGAATTTCATTTTCGTCGCCAAGCCACGATCGGCCCCTATTTTGTTGATTTTGCTTGCCACGAAAAGCGTCTCGTCATCGAGGTGGACGGGAGCCAACATGCGACCCGTCTCAGGGCAGATGCGGTGCGAAGCGAATTTCTCAATTCGCAAGGCTATCGCGTGCTGCGATTCTGGAACAATGAGGTTCTGCAGCAGACGCAAGCTGTGATCGCTGCTGTTCATGAGGCCTTGTGCGAGGATCAAGACTCGGCCCCCACCCCTAACCCCTCCCCACCACTCGCTTCGCTCGCGGGGGGAGGGGACCGGCCCGAGCGTGCCGATCCCTACGCGCTCCCAAGTTACCGTCTTCGCGAGGCCGTATCCTGGTTACGTGCTCACCATACGAATGATCGATCCGGCTATGTCGAGGCGATCGGCCAGAGCCAGGCGGCCCCGCGCACGCCGCTCGAATCGCCATTCGCCGCGCGGACGATCGCAGTGTCGATGGCGTCGGAAAACGCATAGCGGGCCACGAGCGCGGCAAGTCCTTCGTAGAGCTGCGCGATGTTCGAAAGCCCGCCGCCGAGCACGATCTTGTCCGGGTCGAGCAAGTCGATCACGGTGGCAAGCCCCCGCGCCAGCCGATCGCGGTAGCGCTCGAGGCACGCTGCGGCATCGGCGTCGCCGGTTTGGGCCGCAGTCGCGATCGCTTCCGCCAACAGCGTCTTGCCGCTGCGCTCGCGATATTCGCGTGCAAGCGCAGGACCGGACAGGAACGTCTCGATGCAGCCGGTCTTGCCGCAATAGCAAGGCGGCCCCGGCCGTTCCTCGCCGTGCGGCCAGGGCAGCGGATTGTGGCCCCATTCGCCGGCGATCCGATTGCGGCCAGCGATCGTCGTCTTGTCGATGACGAGACCGCCGCCCACTCCGGTGCCGAGGATGACGCCGAACACCACGCGGGCATGCGCCGCCGCGCCGTCCACCGCCTCGGAGCGCGCAAAGCAGTTGGCGTCGTTCTCCAGCCGAATGTTTCGGCCCAGTCGTTCGGCCAGATCCCTGTCGAGCGGCTTGCCGTTGAGCCCGGTGCTGTTCGAATTCTTAATCAGCCCCGTCCTTTTCGAGATCGCGCCCGGCGAAGCGACCCCGATGCTGCCGCGTGCGCCGAGCTCGCGCTCGATCGCGGCGACGAGCCCGACGACCGCATCGAGGATTGCCGCATAGTCGCCGGCCGGCGTCGGCACGCGGCGGCGCACGAGGGTCGCGCCGTCATCGTCGAGCGCGATCGCCTCGATCTTGGTGCCACCCAAATCGATGCCGATGCGCATGGCGTAAGATCCGTAGCCCGGATGGAGCGAAGCGAAATCCGGGATTCCCGGATTGCGCGCCGCATCAGCGGCGCTCCACGCGGGCTACAGATTACCATCACTGCAGATTACAGGCCCTCATGCGGCGATCGGAAGCGTGGGGACGGTCGCGGCCTCGCGCGGCGCGGTTCTCGAGAGCCTCAAATCCTTGACGATGCGGACCGCTCTCGCCTCCTGGGGCACGGCGGTCAGCGTGAACCCCGACTTGCGCGCAAGCGCCAGCATGGCGAGATTCGAGCGCAGCACGTCGCCGACGAGCCGATGCGCGCCGAGCCTGTTTGCCTGGGCTTCGAGATCGGCCATCAGCAGCGCACCCAGCCCCTTGCGGCGAAACGCGTCGGCGACCGAGAGTGCAAATTCGAAATCCCCGTCGGGCGAGAGCG
>JBKPDF010000108.1:0-43838 GCA_046727735.1 Pseudomonadota bacterium
TCGTGGCCGACGAGCCGCATGTTCCGCGCTTCCGGCGCGTCGCCGATTCTCTGCATCTGCGCCGAGGCAGGGGTGCTCAATGCAGCAAAAGCAGCGGAAGCGAAAAATAGCAGGTGGGTAGTGATTGTGAGGTTGAGGAGACCGGATGGCATGTTTGCTCCGATTATCTGTTCGGTACGCGCGAGCCGCATACTCCCTCCCTCCCCCGGAGAGGGAGGATCGCCAGCGAGCGAATGCGAGCTGTCGAGGTGGGGGAATCTGCGTAGCCACATTGTCGGCACATCAAAGCGCCCCACCCCGGCTCGACGCTGCCGCGTCTCGCCGACCCTCCCCTTCGGGGAGGGAAAAGCTAGCGGTCCTCGCGCCAGATGCCGAGCGCTTCCTGGGCGGGACGATCGGAAATGCCGAACAGCACGGTTTCACCGCGCGCGCGATGCGCATAACGCTTCCACGGCGGGATGACGAAAACGTCGCCGGGCGACCATTCCAGCGTCTCGCCATCGAGCTTGGTCGCGCCCCCGCCCTCGACGCAGACGAAGATCGTGCCGTCGGTCGACCGATAAGGTTCGCCCGCAAAGCCCTTGGGCAACAGCGAGAGGTGCGCACCCATGGTGGGCGTCGCCCAGCCGCCGGTCCACGGATTGGCGTAGCGTACGCGCGCGCCGTGGCTGCGGTCGACGTCGCCCGCACGCTCGAGCCGCTCCAGGATCGGCCGGATGCGCGCATACGGATAATTGATGATCGGCGTGCGGACGCGGTTCGGCCTCTCGCCGTCGGGCAGCACGCCCGAGCCGAATCGTGCGAGCGAATCCCCATCCTCGCGCTCGGCCGCCTGGCTTTCCCGGTTGAGATGTTCGGAGAACGCCGCTTCGAAGAAATTGATCGTCGGCAGATCGAGCACGTCGAGCCAGATCATCGGCCGCTTCGAAGTATTGCCGTGATCGTGCGCCGCCCAGTTCGCCGTGATCACGAAATCGCCGCGCCGCATCATGGTCTTCTCGCCTTCGACCGCCGTGTAGGCGCCCTCCCCGTCGAGCACGAAGCGGATCGCGGAAGCGGTGTGGCGGTGCGCAGGGGCGATCTCGCCCGGCAGGATCAGCTGCAGGCCGGCATAGAGCGTCTGCGTGATGCGGGACCTGCCGCGCAACGCGGGATTTTCCAGCACCAGCACGCGGCGCTCCGCTTCTTTCGCAGTGATCAGCTCGCCGGCCTCGGCGACGAACGGCCGCACGTCCTCGAAATGCCAGATCGCCGGCACGCATTGCGTCGACGGCTCGCGCGGGACGAGATCCCGCAGCACCTCCCAGAGCGGCGCCATGTCGAGCTCGGAAATGCGGTCGTAATAGGCGCGCCGCGACGCCGCAACGTCCTTGCTCGCCGCGGACCCGCCCGGCTTTGCGGGAAATTTTCGCGCGCTCGAGACTGTCATGGCCTACTCCGTCGTCGTTGGCGATTGTCCGAGAGATTACCGCAACAATGGGAGCCCTCCAAACGACGCCGGCAGGCAGTAGCGGGCTCTTTGATAGGGCAAGAATGCTCGGAGTGGCCGGATGTTCGCGCTCACGTCAGCAGCTACCCACCACCTGAAGCCGGCGGCGTAGGATGATGTGGGTATGACCGGGGGGCCAGTCCGACAGTTCGGCGGTGCGGTCGAAGCCGCATTTCTCGTAAAAGCCTGGCGCTTGGAAGTCGTAGGACATTGCCCAGACGGACTGGCAGCCACGAATGGTGGCTTCCGTGATGGCGGCCTCCACCATCCTTCGCCCAAGACCGAGGCCGCGGTGGACTTCGTCGACCCACAGCTGTTTGATCTCTGCCATCCCCGCCCAACTGTAGCCGGCGATCGCACCTATTTGCGTACCTTGTGCATCCACGGCAACGAACGCCAGCCTTCTGCCGTCATCCCGTCCGGTCGCTCGGCGGTTATGGTCGTAAAGTTGATCCTCCAGCTGATCGATCTCGGTAATCGAGAGATCGTGTCGCGGCAGGATCTGCGTCAGCGTTGCGCTCATGTTCGCCCCCCGTCGAGGCCGGTGACCGGTCGTCAGGCCGGCACGCTCATGCGGGCGATGAATTTCGAGAAAGCCGCGAGCTGCTGGGCGATGAGTTTTCGCGTCGGCTCGTCGGTGAGCACGCCCTGCGCCTCGTCCACCTTGGTGTTGACGAAGGTCACCATGATTTCCGGCCGGTTGAAGACCAGGGCGTCGAGAAAAACCATCGTTTGCCGCAGGTGATATTGCGCGCGCGCGCCGCCGAGTACGCTCGGCGAGGATGACTGGATCGCGACCGGCTTGCCGGCGAGCGGCTGATTCTGCAGCCGCGACACCCAGTCGATGGCGTTCTTGAGCACGCCCGGGACGGAGTAATTGTATTCCGGCGTGACGAACAGGACGCCGCTTGCGGCCCGGATGGCATCGGCGAGCTCCGTCACCTCAGCCGGAAAGCCCCGCTCGCTCTGCACATCGAAATTGTAGAGCGGCAGCGTGCCGATGCTCGGCGCCGGCACGATTGTCATCTCCGGCGGTGCCAATGCCGGCAGGTTGCGCGCAATCAACGCATTGTAGGAGCCCCGGCGCAAGCTGCCGCAGATCACCAGCACGGTTTGCTTGTCGCCCATCATCGCCCCCCTTGCGAACGAGTCAGCGGCGTTCGCCCGCTTCCGGCACCAGCGCGTGCACCGAGAAATAGTGGTCCGGATCGGTCCAGACCGCGCCGGTATTCCAACCGGCGCCGCGCGCGAGCGCTCCGAAGCCCTCGACGCTGTATTTGTAGCTGTTCTCGGTGTGGATGGTCTCGCCGGCGCGGAAATCGAAACACTTGCCGAGAATGCGCACCTTTTGCCGGCGCAGGCTCGCAAGATGCATCTCGATGCGGCGCAGCTCGCGATTGTAAAAAGCGTGATGCTCGAACGCGCTCGCGTCGAAGTTTCCGCCGAGCTCGCGATTGATCCGGACCAGCAGGTTGCGATTGAACTGCGCGGTGACCCCTTGCGAGTCGTTGTAGGCGGCGTAGAGCGCCTCCGGGTCCTTGACGAGATCGACGCCGACGACGAACGGCGCGCCGCGGCCCAGTGCGGTCTTGGCGCGGCGCAGGAATCCCGTCACTTCGTGGGGCTCGAGGTTGCCGATGGTCGATCCCGGGAAAAACCCGAGCCGCGGCCCGGAGCGTGCCGCCGCCGGCAATTGGAACACGTTGGTGAAGTCCGCCGCAACCGGCAGCACCTCGATCGTCGGGAAATCCGCCTGCAGCCGGACGGCTTCGCCGTTGACGAATTCCGGGCAGATGTCGACCGGCACGTAGGCGCGCACCGATGCCATGCGCGCGAGCAGCACGCGCGCCTTCGCGGTCGAGCCGCTGCCGAACTCGACGAGCGCCGCGCCCGGCCCGGCCAATTGCGCGATCGAGTCCGCCGCGGATTCCAGGATCCGGAGCTCGGTCCGGGTCGGGTAATATTCCGGCAGCCGCGTGATCTGTTCGAACAGCCGCGCCCCTGCCTCGTCGTAAAAATATTTGGCCGGCAGCCGCTTCGGCGTGGCGGCGAGCCCCTCCAGCACGTCGGCCGCAAACGCCGCTGCGAGATTCTGCACGCCGCTCTGGCTCTTGGCGGATGCGGACGCCTTCATGATCGAGCCGGTGACGGGGATTGCTTCGCGGGAGTCAGGCGTAATGCGCAAGTCGGACTCCGGTGAACTGCCAGCGGGCGGAGGGATAGAAGAAATTCCGGTAAGTCACGCGCGTGTGGCCGGCGGGCGTGGCCGTCGAGCCGCCCCGCAGCACCATCTGGTTCACCATGAACTTGCCATTGTATTCGCCGAGAGCGCCCGCCTCCGCCTTGAATCCAGGATAGGGCGCATAGGCGCTGCGCGTCCACTGCCAGGCAACGCCATCGGCATGCGAAAGTTCACGGCTGCGCGCCGCAACCTCCCACTCGAACTCGGTCGGCAGGTGCTTGCCGGCCCAGCGCGCGAACGCGTCCGCCTCGTAATAGCTCACGTGCGCGACCGGTGCCGCCGGATCGACGGGACGCAACCCGCCGAGCGTCATCGCCAGCCATTGCCCGTCCTGCTGCCGCCAGTAACCCGGCGCGCTCCACGCTTGCGCTTCTACGCTCGCCCAGCCGTCCGAGAGCCACAACGACGGCGTGCGATAACCGCCATCGCGCATGAACTCCTGCCACTCGCCGTTGGTCACGAGCGCACGCGCGATTTGCACCGGACCGACGAGCACCCGGTGCGCGGGCCGCTCGTTGTCGAACGCAAAGCCCGGCCCCTGGTGGCCGACGGTGTGAATACCTTGCGCGAGCGTGACAAACCCGCGGGCACCGCCGTCCGTCTCGGGCCGCCACTGGACGTCGTAGGCCGGCGCCGTCGGATTCTCGGCGAAGGCGTGGAGGATGTCGGTCAGCATCAATTCCTGATGCTGCTGCTCGTGGTTGAGCCCGATCTCGACGATGCGCAACACCTCCCCGAGCGTTTCGCTGCTCGCTTGCGCGAGCAGCCGACTCACGGCGTCATCCACGTGCGCGCGATAGTCGCCGACCTCTGCCGCATTCGGTCGCGTGATCAGGCCGCGCTTGGGCCGATCGTGCCGCGGTCCCGCGGCGACGTAATAGGAATTGAACAAGTAGGCGAAGCGCGGATCGAACGCCTGGTAGGCGGGATCGTGTGGAACGAGCAGGAACTGCTCGAAGAACCAGGTCGTGTGCGCCCGGTGCCATTTGATCGGGCTCGCGTCGGGCATCGATTGCACGACCTGATCTTCGGCGGTCAGCGGCGCAGCGCGGCGCTCGGTCTCGCGACGCACCTGATTGTAGACGTCGAGCCAAGTCGCCCACGAGGTCGCCCGCGCGTCCGCGCGGGTCGCGACAAGCGAAACGCCGTGTTTCATGCCGGCGTGAAAAGCACCGCCCGTCATCCTGTCCTCTGCGCGACCGCGCAATCCGATACCACCAGAACGATCCAGCATCACCATGGTTCCGCGGCGGATGCAGACCATCCGGTTGCCGTTATGTGGGGTCTCGCCGAACATTTGCTTTCACATTCGCGCTAGTCGAATATGGGTCGAGAATTGCCGCGGTGAACCGCTCGCGCGCAAGACAGCCATGATGGAATTCTCCGAGATCGTACTTCGGCTTGCCGCCGCGACGGTCGTCGGCGCGGCGATCGGGCTCAATCGCGATCTCCACGGCAAGCCGACCGGGATGCGCACGCTCGGCCTGGTCTGCCTCGGCTCGGCGCTGATCGTGATGGCGGGTGATGGCTTTGCGTCGACCGAGGCGGCGCAATGGGACGCGCGCAGCCGCATCATCCAGGGCCTCATCACCGGCATCGGATTTCTCGGCGGCGGGGTGATCGTGCGCAGCAACGCCGAGGAGATGCACGTCCGCGGCTTCACCACGGCGGCATGCATCTGGCTCACTGCCTGCATCGGCGTGGTTTGCGCGATCGGCGCGTGGATTGCGATCGCGGTGACGCTGACGCTGGTGTTTGCGCTCCTGGTATTCGGGGGGCCGATCGAGAAATTCTTGCACCGTGCTTTGAACCCGTCGAGCAACGAGTAGGCGCCGGTTTTTCCCGCTCCCCTCCGAGGCCTACCCGCGCCGGCTGAATTAGTCGAATTGACGATTCTGACCGAGTGCGCGGGTAGCCCGGCTTTCCCCGCGCGATCGCGCTTTTTTGCCCCGGACCGGTGGCGAGCCCGGGGGCAGGATTGCTATGATAGGGCCGGGCGCGATGGTTGGGCGCGGGCGCGAGAGGAGGACATTGCGATGGCGCCGCGGAATGCCGCGATCGAGGATGCACGGCGGCTGCTCGCAAATTGCATGCTGTTCCGCGGCCTGGTGGAGAACGAGCGCGACGCCGTCGTCGCGCGGGCGCGGCTGCGCCACTTCGCCGCCGGGGAGACGATATTCCTGATGGGCTCGCCTGGAGACAGCATGATGGCGGTGCTCAGCGGCCAGGTGCGGATCAGCGTGCCCTCCCCCGAGGGCCGTGAAATCGTGCTGGCGATCTTTCAGTCGGGTGAGGTGTTCGGCGAGATCGCGCTGCTCGACGGCAAGGAGCGCACCGCCGATGCGCGGGCGATGACGGCTTGCGACCTCGCCATTCTCGAGCGGCGGGATGTGTTCGCGTTCTTGGAGCGCCAGCCCAATGCGTGGCCGCGGCTCATCGAGGTGTTGTGCGATCGCTTGCGCACGACCGACCAGCACATCGCCGAAGTGGCGCTGCTGCAGCTGCCGGTCCGGCTCGCCAAGGCGCTGTTGCGCATGGCGGATTCCGAGGCGAGCGGGGCACCCGGCAGCGCGTCGGGCACCATCCAGCTGTCCCAGCGCGAGCTCGGCAACATCGTCGGAGCGGCGCGCGAGAGCGTCAACAAGTGCCTGCGAGAGTGGCAACGCTCCGGCCTCGTGCGCATCGAAGGCACTTCGATCACAATCTCCGATCGAGGGATGCTCAAGGACGTTGCCGAGAAAGGCTGACCGGGCGCGCGATCCGCGCTTGTCGCGCGCATCGGACCGCGGAGGCCCGATCGCCGATTCCCGCGCCGGCGGCCCGCCGTGGACCGAGCTAATCGCTTGCCTCGCCTGCACTTTCCACAAGGTGTGACCTAGGTCACAGGCCCCGATCCTTCCCTTCCGGCATTCTGTGGTGGGGAAAGGCGCGCCGTACCTGCGCCGCGATGATCGATTTAAGGTTGTAGGCGGATGACGCACGGATACGGAGGTTCGACGGTCATGACTGTTGAGGCCGAACCGCCTGCCGCGGAGGTTCGAAGCGCCCGTTGGCGGTCGAGCTCCGGCATGACCGTGCAGTTTTGGGGCGTGCGCGGCAGCCTCGCCTGTCCGGAGCCCGAGGTCGCCCGCTATGGCGGCAACACTTCCTGCATCGAAGTGCGGTGCGGCGACCGGCTGCTCATTTTCGATGCCGGGACCGGGTTGCGGCCGCTCGGCAAGGTGCTCACCGAGTCCGGCCGGGCTACCGATGCCGACCTGTTCTTCAGTCATTTTCACATGGACCACATTTGCGGGCTGCCGTTCTTTGCGCCGATGTACGATTCGAAGACCCGGCTGCGGCTCTGGGGCGGCAATCTGCTTCCCGCGAGGCGCGTGGTCCAGGCGATCGAGCAAATGATGTCCGAGCCGCTGTTCCCGATCCCTCCCGATGCTTTCAAGGCCGCCATCCAATTCCACGATTTTTATGCCGGCGACGTGCTCAAGCCGCATCCGGGCGTGACCTTACGGACCGCGCTGCTCAATCATCCGGGCGGTGCGACCGGATACCGGCTGGAATACGGAACGAGCGCGATCGCCTACATCACGGATACCGAGCACCGTCCCGGGGTGCTCGACAAGGACGTGTTGCAGCTCGCCCGCGACGTCGATCTGATGATCTACGACAGCAATTACACCGAGGAAGAATATCCTTCCCATATCGGCTGGGGCCATTCGACGTGGCAGCAGGGCGTGAGATTGGCGGACGCGGCAGGCGCCAAGCTGCTGGCGCTGTTCCATCATGATCCGGAGCACGTCGACGGCTTCCTGGACCGCATCGGCCGCGAAGCCAAGGCACAGCGTGCGCAAACCGTCGTTGCGGCCGAAGGCCTGATGCTGCGCTTCTAGCGGCTTTATCACCCAAACTTCATCGCGCGCCGATCCGCACGGCGCGCTCGATGCTTTCTGCACGGCCGGCGGACCTCCCGCATCTTTCGCCCCTCGCGTTCCTGCCGATACGGCGGGCCGCACGCGGTTATGTGAATTGCTTCACAAAGCGCCTCCGGCTTCGGTCCTATTCTGTGCGCACGATTCGGGCACCGGGAGCCGGCGCGAGCCGGCGGGCGGGAGAACCCGCGAGAACAAGTGGAGTATCCGATGCCGCTCTCGATCATTCCCGGAATGGATTTCGCCGCCTGGCGCAATGTTCGGGGCAGCTTCGCGATCGACGCGCTGATCGCGCTCGCGCTTCTGATGCTGGTGGTCTTAGGCTTGACCGCGCTCGTGATGTTGCTCGGGGGATCATCGGACCCGAGCGCGGCAATGGCCGCCAACGCCGAAACCGGCATGCTGATACTGCCCCCCTGAGGCGGGGCCGATCCCGGCGCTGATTGCAAAGGCGAGCGCCGGCCCGGGCGGCCGGCGCACCCCATGGACGAGGCCGCTGCGCGCGGAGAAGACCGGAACCTATTTTCCGCCAATGCGTTAGCCCGCGTCCCGGGTTCGCATGAAAGCAGAGTGATGGTTGTGCACGACGCGAGGCGGACGCGCGCCGCGCGCCTCGACAAGTTCCCGCTAGCCAAACGCATTCTCGGCGCGCTCGGCCCGGGCCTCATCACCGGTGCCTCCGACGACGATCCGAGCGGCATCGGCACCTATTCCCAGGCCGGCGCTCAGTTCGGGTTTTCGATCGGCTGGACCATGCTGTTCAGCTATCCGCTGATGGTCGCGATCCAGGAGACCTGCGCCCGCATCGGCCGCACCACCGGACACGGCATCGCCGGCACGATCCGCGAGCATTATCCCGGCTGGCTGCTGCATTTCATCGTGATGCTGCTGTTCCTCGCCAACACCATCAACATCGGTGCCGATCTCAGCGCGATGGGAGACGCGGTGCAGCTCTTGATTGGCGGACCGCGCGCGCTCTACGTCGTGCTGCTGGCGGCGACCTGCGCCGGCCTGCAGATCTTCGTCTCCTACGCGCGCTACGCGCCGTTCTTGAAATGGATGACGCTGTCGCTGTTCGCGTATTTCGCGACCCTACTGGTCGTCAAGCTGGATTGGCTGGAGCTCGCGCGCGGCGTGCTGGTGCCGAGCTTCGCCGCGGATTCCGAGTTCTGGACCACGGTGGTGGCGGTGCTGGGGACCACCATCAGCCCGTATTTGTTCTTTTGGCAGGCTGCGCAGGAATCCGAGGACATCCGCGCGCACCCCGAGCGGGAGGCGCTGCGCAAGGCGCCGCGCCAGGGCGCTTCCGCGCTCGACCGCATCCGGGCCGACACCCTGATCGGCATGGCGGTATCCAACCTGGTGGCGCTCGCGATCATCGCGACGACCGCGGCGACGCTGCACGCGGAGGGAATGCACGACATCCGCACGTCGGCGCAGGCGGCTGCGGCGCTCAAGCCGCTCGCGGGCGAGTCCGCATTCGTGCTGTTCGCGCTCGGCATCGTCGGCACCGGCATGCTGGCGATTCCGGTGCTGGCTGGCTCCAGTGCTTACGCACTGGCCGAGGCACGCAAGTGGCCGGCGGGCCTCGGTAAGCGGCTGGAACATGCGCGGGGGTTCTACGGCACGATCGCGGCCGCGACATTGTGCGGCGTGCTGCTCAATTTCATTCCCGTCGATCCGATCCGAGCTCTGTTCCTGAGCGCCGTCGTCAACGGCGTGGTCGCCGCGCCGGTGATGGCGCTGATCATGCTGATGGCGACCCGGAAGCGCATCATGGGCCGTTTCGTCATCAGCCGGCCGTTGCAGATTCTCGGCTGGACGGCGACGGCCGTGATGGCTGCCGCGTCGGCCGCGATGCTGTTGGCCGCGGCGCTTTGAACATCGGCACCGAGCCTGCATAGAATCGCCGGCCGCGGCTTCCGGTGCCTCGGAAGCCGCTGTCTCGCGCTCGAGCCGATCATGGCGTTTTGGCCACCGCGGATATTCTACGGCTGGTACGTCGTCTACGCGATCGGCTTCGTGCTGATGACGACCTCCGGCCTGGCCTTCTACAACCTGTCGATCCTGCTCGATGCCTTCGTGGCGGAGCGCGGATTTCCGGTCGCGCTCACGAGCGGCGCGACCGCGAGCTTCTTCATCGCCTCGGGCACCGGCGGCGTGTTCGCCGCGCAGCTGATGGACCGCATCGATGCCCGGGCCATCATGATCTTCGGCGCGTGTCTGAGCGCGATCGCGCTCGGCTCGCTGTCGCTGCTGCAATCTGCTTGGCAACTCTACGGGTTCCACCTGCTGTTCGGATTCTGCTACGGGTTCTGCGGGCTGGTGCCGGCCACGGCCGTGGTGGCGCGCTGGTTCGAGGCGCGGCGCGCGCTGGCACTCTCGATCGCCTCGACCGGCCTGTCGCTCGGCGGCGTGATCATGGCCCCGCTCTCCGCCTTTCTGATCCAGCGCCTCGGCATCGCCGGGGCCGCGCCCTGGCTCGGACTCGCCTTCTTTCTCGGCGTCGTGCCGGCGACCGCATGGGTCGTGCGGTCGAGCCCGCAGGAGATGGGACTCGTCCCGGACGGCGCCAAACTCCCGCAGCGCGGCACGGCACTCGCAGCGCGACATAGCATCTCCTATGCGCAGGCGCGCCGCAGCCGGTTCTTCCTGGGCGTCACCGCCGCGTATCTGTTCGGGCTCGGCGCACAAGTCGGCGCCATCACCCATCTGTTCCGGCTGGCGAGCACCCGCGCGAGCCCCGGGCTCGCCGCGCTGGCGCTGGCGCTGATGGCGAGCGCGAGCGTCGTCGGACGGCTCGGCGGCGGCTGGCTGCTGCTCCGACTCCCCGCCCACGGCTTCGCCGTGGGCATGCTGCTCGCGCAAGCGCTGGCGCTGGCGCTGCTCGCGGTTGCCGCGAAGAATCTCTTGCTCGTCGGCGCGGTGCTGTTCGGCGTCACGATCGGCAACGTGCTGATGCTGCATCCGCTGCTGCTCGCCGAGGCGTTCGGCACCGGCCATTACGGCCGCATCTACGCGGCCTCGAACCTGATCGGTGCGGCGGGCGTCGCCGGCGGACCGGTGCTGGTCGGCCATCTACGAGGCGAGCGGCGGCTACACGCTGCCCTATTTCGTGGTCTCCGCCGCCTCATTGCTGAGCTGCGCGATCCTGCTGCTCGCCGGGCCGACGCGGCAACCGCCGCAATGAAGACGAAGCATGCCGAGCGGCAGACCGTCTTGTTAGTCGCGGCGGGGGACGGAAGAGAAGGGATTCAAGGGCCCAGCTGCTCGAAGTCCCGCACATTGCGGGTCACCACGATCAAATTGTGTGCTTCGGCGGTCGTGGCGATCATTGCATCCTCATGGAGTGCTCGCGGACGGCGATGCAGGCGGCGCCGGCCAGCCCGGAGAGCGAGTTCTGATGCCGCGAGAAACCATCAGCGCTGTCATCCCCGCGAAAGCGGGGATCCATGGCCTCGGATCTCGCAATCTTCACGATCCGTGATCATGGGTCCCCGCTGTCGCGGGGACGACGACCGGTGAAGCGGCGTTCGAAGCCCATCACAGCTGCGGGCAGATATAGCCGGTGCCGCTCGGGTTCTTGAAGCAGCCGACCGATTCCGGGATCACCTGCTTCGGCAACCACAGCACCGCCTGGGGGAAATAAATGATGAAGGCGATGGTGATCAGGAACACGACATAGATCGGCAGCGCGGCGCGAAGCGCCTGCGAGAAGCGCACGCCGACGAATTTCGATGCCATCAGCAGCACGAGCCCGTACGGCGGCGTGATCAAGCCGAACGCCAAGGTCGCAATGAGCACCACGCCCATGTGGACCGGATTGATGTTGCCCGCGTCGGTCAACGCATTCACCAGGGGCATGAAGATGATGATGGTCGGAACCGGCTCGATGAAGTCGCCGATCACCGTGAACAGCGCGACGAGCAGCAGCATCATGAGGTGCGGGTCGTTGCCGGCCAAACCGGTGATCCACTCGGCGATCACGATGGCTCCACGCAGATATGCGAGCATCCAGCCGAACGCCGCCGCGGCGCCGATCGTGATCAACGGCAGCGAGAAGATCAGCCCGGCCTGGCAGAAATCGTAGGGCAGCCGCGCCAGATGCTTGGGATTGAGGAATGGGATCACGGCGACGAGAATCCACACGACCGCGACGACCCCGGCCTCGGTCGGAGTGAACCAGCCGGTGAGGATGCCGCCCAGCAGAATGACGGGAATCATCAGCGGCAGCGATGCGTCCTTGAAGGCGATGCCGAGCTGGGCGAAGGTGGCGCGCTTGCGGTGCATGCCGAGCGGACCGAAGAAATAGCAGTAGATCATCAACCCGAAACCGATCATCAGCCCGGGCACGACCCCTGCCATGAACAGGCCGGCGATCGACACGTTGCCGACCGCGCCGTAGACCACCGCCGTGATGCTCGGCGGCACCAGCGCGGCGATGGTCGAGGCTGCGGCGATCAACGCGGCGATGAACGCCGGCTCGTAGCCCTCGCGCTTCATCGGCCCGCCGAGCGCGCGCGTCATGACCGCGACGTCCGCCGTCGTCGAGCCCGACATCTCAGAGAAGAACATGCTGAACACCGCCACAGTCTGCGACAGGCCGCCGCGAATGTGGCCGACCAGCGCCAACGACAAATTCGAGATCCGGACCACCACGTTTGCGGAGCTCATCAGCTCTCCGACCAGGAGGAAGAACGGAATGGCGAGCAGGGCCTCGGAATCTATTCCGTCGAACATCTTCTGGATGATGGTCGGGAACGTCACGTCGGTGAACAGCGTCCCGGCGAGCACGCCCGCCAGGAGCGAGAACGCGACCGGCACGCCCATATATCCGAACAGCAGAAACAGGAAGGTCATCAGCGCGAGAATCAGCGGCGCGCTCAAATCAGCCCCCCGATCTGTTCCCCCGCCGCGCGCCCGGCGTCCGCCTCCTCGAACGGATCGGGCGGATGATCGAATCCGTTGCGCCAGCCGTTCACCAGCTGCTCGATCGTGAACAGCGCGATCAGCAATCCGGACAGCGGAATCGCGGCGTACAACGATGCAATCGGCGTGAGCGACGGCATGCGGA
Source organism: Pseudomonadota bacterium (assembly GCA_046727735.1). Lineage (GTDB taxonomy): Bacteria > Pseudomonadota > Alphaproteobacteria > Rhizobiales > Xanthobacteraceae > AP-16. Next base: position 12,732 of record JBKPDF010000108.1, read on the forward strand.
AACTGCCGAAGCCGCGCAGAAAATTCAGGTAACCGAAATACACCATGCACAGCGCGACGGCGAGCACCACGAGCCGGATGATGGTGTCGACGGTCTGCCGCGCCCGGCCGTGCAGCGATTCCGAGAGCGCGGTCAGATACAGGTGGTCGTTGCGGCGCGTCGCGACCGCCGTCCCGATGAAAATCCCGTAGATGAAGAACGTCGAGGTCACCTCCTGCAGCCAGAGCCACGGCCGCCCCAGCACGCGCGTCGTGATATCGAACACCACCGATGTGGAGAAGGCGAACAGCGTCACGCCGCAAAGGACCAGCAAGGTCACTTCCAGCCAGTCGAGCGCCGGCCATTTGAGGTGACGCTGCCGTGGAAGCAGCAGCTCCCGCGCGAATTGCATGGTCCCGGATCCGAGGTCGGCCGGTCCGCCCGGCCGCGGCGCCGCGCTTATTGCAGGCCGCGGACCAGCTTCACGATCTTTGCGGCGTGCGGCCCTAGTTCGCCGGACAGCTTGTCGAGATACGGCTCTGCGATCTTGACGAAGCCGCTCTTGTCCACGTCGGTCACGACCTTGACGCCGATCGAAACCAGCTTGGCCTGGGACTGTTTCTCGAGCTCGAGCGCCTTGCTGGGCTCGACTCGGGCGACTTCGTCGGCCGCGCCCTGCACCCAGCTCCGCTGTTCCGGCGTCAGGCTCTGCCACACCTTGTCGCTCACCCACACCAAGCTGTTGTTGGCTTCATGCTCGGTGAGGGAGAGCACCGGAGCCACTTCGTAATGCCTGTTGACGAGGTACACGTTGATGCCGTTCTCGGCGACGTCGACGACGCCGGTCTGCAGCGAAGTGTAAACGCTGCCGAACGGCATATGCACCGTCTGCGCCCCATAGGCCGGGAACATGGCGTCCTCGGTCGCGGTCGCCTGCACGCGCACTTTCAGGCCCTTGACGTCTTCGATTTTGCGGATCTCGCGTTTGCTGTACATGTGGCGCAGGCCGAGCGTGCCCAGCGCCAATACGTGCGCGCCCTGCACGGTGTCGTCGATCATCTCCCGCACAGCCTTGGAGACTTGCGGATCGGCGAGCGCCTTGACGAGGTGCGGTTCCGAACGGAACAGGAAGTGCAGCGAGAACACCCCCGCCTGCGGCGTCAGCGTAGCGGTGTTGGCCGAGGAGGTGATCGAGAAGTCGACGTCGCCGGAGCGCAGCAGCTGCAGCACTTGCGGCTCCTGGCCCAACTGAGCGCCGGGATATTGGTCGATGAGGAAAGTGTTCTTGCTCAGCTCAGCCAGCTTGGCGGCGAACAGATCTCCCGCGACGCTGTATCCGGTGTTGCGAGGCTGATCGTAGGCGAACCGGAAGCGCCTGACCTCTTGGGACCAGCCGTCGGGAATCCAGCACGCAACGCTCCCCGCCACGACCAGGATCGTCAGCAGCCCGCGCACAAGATGCATCATCGCGTCCTCCCGTCCTTCAACTTTGTGGTTACTGCGGATGTGTGTTCCGTTGCGGCATGATCGTCGCGCGCGGCGTGAGGTGTCAAGCGAAGCCCGGGCTTGCAACGAGCGCGGTTCGGCCCATGATCGGCGCCCCCGTTGCGGAGTGATGCGAGCCCGGCAATGACCAGCGGACCCCTACGATCAAAAATCGAGGACGGCGTCGCCCTCGTAGTCCTCGACAACCCGCCCCTCAACGTCGTCACGCTGCAAATGACGCGCGAACTCGACGCGCTGGTGGGCCGGCTCGCCGCCGATCCCGCCGTGCGCGTCATGGTCGTGACCGGATCGGGCGAGCGCGCGTTCTGCGCGGGCTCCGACATCAAGGAATTCCCGCAAGTGGCCGATGCAGTCGTGGCGAAGAAACTCGAGCGCGAGAACGCGGCGTACGGCCGCGTCGCGGATTTTCCGAAGCCGACGATCGCCGCGCTCAACGGCATCGCCTATGGGGGCGGTCTCGAACTCGCGGTGTGCTGCGACCTCATCGTGGCGCAAGCCGGCAGCCGCGTGGCGCTGCCGGAAATCAGGCTCGGAGTATTCCCCGGCAGCGGCGGCACCATCCGGGTCACCCGCCGCATTGGCGAGGGCCGCGCCAAAGCCCTGATGTTTTTCGGCGAGCCGGTGCCGGTCGAGACCGCGCTCGCCTGGGGCCTCGTCGATCGCGTGGTGCCGCCGGGCGAGGCGGTCAAGGCCGCGCTCGCGATGGCGGACCGGCTCGCGGTGCTGCCCAACGTGGCGCTGCAATTGTGCAAGCAGGCGATCGGCATGACGTTCGATCGGCCCGCGCGCGACGCGGTCGAGGCGACGCTCGCGCTGAGCGACCGCGCGTTCCGCACCGCGGACTGCGCCGAAGGCGTGCGCGCGTTCTTCGCCAAGGAAACGCCGCGCTTCCAGCACCGCTGATGTACATCCATGAGCGCGGTCGTCCCCGCGAAAGCGGGGACCCATGGCCACGGATGGCGTAACTCGCAACATCGGTGTGCATGGGTCCCGGCTCGCGGGCCACCGCGCGGCCCCGCATCAAGTGCGGGCAGGCTATTGGCCGGGACGACGGACAGCTCCGATCTCGCGATTTGCGGCCCGCCGCCCCGTTCGCCTAGTGTGCCGCCGCTCGTCGGGGAGCCCGCATGCTCGATCTCTTGCAAGGAATCCGCGTCGTCAGCTTCAACCATTTCTTGTTCGGCCCGATGGGCATCCAGGCGCTCGCCGATCTCGGCGCCGACGTGATCGCCATCGAATCGGCGGAAGGCGCGTGGCAGCGGCACTGGTCGAGCGGCGATATCTGGCACGACGGCCAGGGCATCCTGCATCTGTGCACCAACCGCAACAAGCGCAGCATCGCCCTCGATCTGAAGTCGTCCCGGGGCAAGGAGATTGCGCTGAAACTCGTCGAGCGCGCCGACGTCGTCGCCGAGAATTTCCGTCCGGGCGTTATGGACAAGCTCGGATTCGGCTACGCGGCGTTGCGGAAGCACAAGGCGGATTTGATTTATGCCTCAGCGTCTGGCTACGGCCCCGACGGCCCCTATGCCGAGCGGCCCGGCCAGGATCTGTTGGCGCAAGCGCTGTTCGGGCTGATGGCGATCACCGGGCAGCGCGCGACCGGCCCGCGTCCGGTCGGCGTGTCGGCGGTCGACCATCATGGTGGGGCGCTCTTCGCGATGGGCATTCTCGCGGCGCTGCTGCGCCGCGCGCGCACCGGCCGGGGCTGCCGGGTCGATGCCAATCTCATGCAGGCGGCGCTCGACCTGCAGGCGGAATCGCTCACCGCTTGGCTCAACAGCGCGCAGAAGCCTGCCGACGTCTACGCGCGCCGCCACGTCGCCGGCTGGTACTACGCCGCGCCCTATGGGGTCTATGCGACCGCCGACGGCTATCTCGCGGTCTCGCTCTGCCCGCTGGGCGCGCTCGGCGAAGCGATCGGCGAGCCGCGCCTTGCGGCGTTCTCGGAGCGGGATTCGTGGACGCGGCAGGACGAGATCGGCGCGCTGATCGCTGCCGCGTTGAAAAGCAAGCCGACGCAAGCATGGGCGCCGGTCTTGGAGCGCGCGAAAATCTGGCACGCGCCGGTGCAGGATTATGCCGGCATCGTCGACGATCCGCAGGTCGCGCACATGCAGGCCCTCGTCACCGTTCCGGGCGGCGGCGAGACTGCGGCGCCGGTCACGCTCGTCAATCATCCGGTGCGCTACGACGGCGAGACGGCGGAGGTGCGGCTGCCGCCGCAGCGGCTCGGCGCGCAGACGCGGGAAATCCTCGCCGAGCTCGGCCTCGCATCCACCGAGATCGACGCGCTCGCCCGCGAGGGCGTGGTGCGGCTCGGCGAAGCTTGAGGTAGCTCCCGGCGCAAGATTGTCTTTGCGCGCCGGTCAGGGCATGATCAAATCCGCAGGCCTGGAATACAGGGAGGCGCCCGTGAACAAGCTCACGATTGCGATCCTGGTAGCGTTCGGCCTAATTTCCGCGTCCCCGCTGCTCGCACAGACGGCCAAGCCGGGCACAAGCCCCAAGCCGGCCGCGACCGCCCCTACTGCGCCAGCGAAGCTGATCGACATCAACCGCGCTTCGAAGAAGGAGTTGATGACGCTTCCGGGGATCGGCGATGCATATGCCGACCGCATCATCAAGAACCGCCCGTTCAAAGGCAAGGACGACATCGTGTCCGACAAGGTCGGCGTCCCGCAGGCCACCTACGACAAGATCAAGGACCTGATCATTGCCAAGCAGAAGTGAGGGCGCGAGCCTCAGCTTGCTGCTGTTTGCGAGGCGATCGGGTTCAGCGATCGCGCAAATCGGTCGGTCGAGATCGGCCCTCGAGCTGAATGGCGCGACAACCGCGCGAGCGATTTACGTCTGATGATACCCGACGAGGAGTACACGTGATGAAGAAATATCTCATCGCCATGATTTGCTGTGCGGTGGCCGGCAGCCTCGTGACATTGACCCTCCCGGCAACGGCCCAGCAGAAAACAGAAAAACAGTGTCGCGACGAATGGAGGGCTGCGGGCGGCAGAAAGGCAACCGGCAAAACGGAAAAGGATTATGTCGCCGCGTGTCACGTGACCGCCGGCGCGCAGCCCGCGGCTCCTGCCGCCGCTCCCGCGCCCAGCGCCACCGCTCCCGCCGCGGCGCCCAAATCCACGCCGAAGACATCGACGGCGACGGCGAAGCCCGGGGGTGGGCGTGCTGCGGAAGTCGCGCGCGAGCGCGCTTGCGGCAAAGATTGGAAGGCGGACAAGGCCGCCGGCAAGATTCAGCAAGGAATGACCTGGCCGAAATATTGGAGCGAGTGCAACAAGCGCAAGAAGGCGGAAGGCATGTAGAGGGAGGCGTACAATGGGACTGTTCGACAATCTCAGAGGCATGGTGGGACAAGTCGTAGCCGCCGAGGCGCCGATACTGATCTCCGCGGTCTTGGCCAAAACCAACCTCGGCGACTTGCAGGGGCTGGTGGCCAAGCTTCAGCAGGGCGGCCTCAACGAGCAAGTTCAATCGTGGCTCGGCGACGGCGCGAACTTGCCGGTGACAGCCGATCAGATCCGATCCGCGCTCGGGAACCAACAAGTCCAGGAACTGGCCCGACACTTCGGCCTTCCGGTCGATACCGTCCTGAAGCTCTTGGCCGAGCACTTGCCCACGACCGTCGATCAGGCGAGCCCCAACGGCACCATCGAGCCGGCCTCATAGGGACCGCGTCGACGCGAGCCGACGGACGCCAGGGGCGGGCGTCTCGCCGCACTCCGGATGATGCGTGGGCGTAAGTGACCATGCGCGATTTCTACGTAGCGGTGGGCGACCAAGTCAGCTTCGCCAAGACGGTCGCCGAGAGCGACATCTATCTGTTCGCCGGCATCACCGGCGATTTCTCCGTCAATCACGTCAACGAGCAGTACATGGCGCGCTCGAAATACAAGCGGCGCATCGCCCACGGCGCGCTGATCGTCGGCTACATGTCGACCTGCTCGACGCTCATGATCGACAAATGCCAGGGCACCGCGCTGGGCGAGACGCCGGTCTCGCTCGGCTACGACAAGGTGCGGTTTCTCGGCCCGGTGTTCATCGGCGACACCGTCACGCTCACCTACACGATTGCCGAGATCGATCCCCAGAAGCAGCAATCGATCTCCGACATCAGGGTCGTCAACCAGAACGGCGACCTCGTCGCCGTCGCGCGCCACGTGCTGCGCTGGGTCAAGGACTCCTGAGTTCCGCCGTGCGCCTCCAAGACAAGGTCTGCATCATCACCGGCGGCGGGTCCGGCATCGGGCGGGCGAGCGCGCTGTTGTTCGCACAAGAAGGCGCGCGGCTCGTGATCGCCGACAAGCGCCCAGCCTTTGCGCAGGCGGTCGCGGAGGAATGCGGGCGAAAGGGCGCTGCGGCGATCGCAGTCGAGGTGGACGTCGCGAAGGCGGACGAGGTGCAGCATATGATCGCGCGCACGCTGGAACAATTCGGGCGCCTCGACGTGCTCGTCAACAATGCCGGCTACGGCATCCCCGGCTCGGTGGTGGAGACCGAGCCCGAGGCCTGGGACGCGCTGATGGCGGTCAACGTGCGCGGCGTTTATCTGTGCAGCAAATACGCGATCCCGGCGATGAAGCGCACGGGCGGCGGCACGATCGTGAACACCGCCTCGGTCGTCGCCACGGTCGGCATCGCCGACCGCGCAGCCTATTGCGCCTCCAAGGGCGCGGTCGCGGCGCTGACCCGCGCGATCGCCATCGACCACGTGCACGCGGGCATCCGCTGCAACGCGGTCGCGCCCGGCACGATCGATACCCCGTATTTCGACGAGATTCTCGGAAAAAGCGCCGACCCGGACGCGACCAAAAAGGCGCTCGCGGCGCGGCAATTGCTGGGCCGGCTCGGCACGCCCGAAGAGATCGCGGCCGGCATCCTGTTTCTCGCGAGCGACGAGAGCGCCTTCGCGACCGGTACGATTCTCACGCTCGACGGCGGCATGACCGCGCAATAACGAGCCATGGAGGTGCACGAATTGCGATGAGCCCGACGGAAAGCGCTGCCAAGAGATCGGCGTCGAAGCTCCAGGCGCCGCCCGGATGCTGCGACACCCATATGCATTTCTACGACAAGAAATATCCGCTGGCGAAAACCGCCGCCTCGCCGCCGCCCGAGGACGGCTCGGTTCGAACCTATCGGGCGCTGCGACAGCGGGTCGGCATTACCCGCACCGTCGTGGTGCAGCCGACTGCTTACGGTAAGGACAATTCCTGCTCGCTCGACGGCATGGCGGCGCTCGGCAGGGACGCGCGCGGCGTCGCCGTCGTCGACGATCAGGTCAGCGACGCCGAGCTGCGCCGGCTCGATGCGCTCGGCATGCGCGCCGCGCGTCTGCACATGCTGCCCGGCGGCGCGATCCCTTGGGATATCGCCGACGCGGTGGTGAAGCGCGTGCAATCGGCGGGCTGGCATGCGCAATTGCAGCTCGACGGACGGCTGCTGCCCGAGCGCGAGCGGCAGATCCTCGGCTGGCCGGGCCGGATCGTCATCGACCACATCGGCCGGATCGCGGATCCGGTCTCGGTGGACAATCCCGCCTTCCGCTGCCTGCTGCGGCTCGTCGACAGCGGACGCGTGTGGGTCAAGCTGTCCGCGCCGTATCTCGTCTCGAAATCCGGGCCGCCGGGCTACGCCGACGTGAGCGCGCTCGCCCGCGCGCTGGTCGCGGCCGCGCCGGAGCGCATGCTCTGGGCCACGAACTGGCCGCATCCGAACGAGAAGCACCCGCCGGACGAAGCGGATCTGCTCGATCTCCTGCTCGATTGGGCTGACGACGAAAGAACGCGCCGCAAGATCCTGGTGGACAATCCGGCGGCGCTCTACGGATTCCAGTGAACGATCCGTAGCCCGGATGGAGCATCGCGCAGCGATGCGCGATCCGGGAATACCCCCCGGATTGCTGCGGCCGACGATCATCTCATATGGTCGGGCGAAAGTGGAAAGGCATCCTGCATCCGCTGCAGACGCCATTCGACTGAGCTTCCGGAAATCATCGTACAACCACAACTTATCCGGCGGTCTCGGCCACCATCGCAGTATCCCAAATTCCGGATTCGAAGAACCGCCGTAGCCGCGCCAGCGGAGGCTTCAGATCGAAACCTTTTTCGGAAATCCACGCATCGTTGTAGTATGTACCTCGGTAGCGCTCGCCGCCGTCGCAGAGCAGTGTCACCACCGAGCCCTTGCGTCCTTGGCGGCGCATGTCGTCCATCAGGACCGCCGCGCCCCAGATCGCGGTCCCGGTTGATCCACCACACGCCTTACCGATCCAGCCGCTGATGAATCGCATGGCCGCAAGGCTTGCCACGTCTTCCACGCGGATCACGCGATCGATCACGTCCGGCATGAACGACGCCACAACGGCTGGGCGACCGATACCTTCGATGCACGGGGCGCGGCCACTGATCAGGGTCGGGTCGCGACTGGCGTGATAGTCGGCAAACACCGAACCCTCCGGGTCGACGACGCAGATGCGCGTGGGATGCTGACGGTAGCGCACGTAGCGCCCCAGCGTCGCCGATGTGCCGCCAGTGCCGGCCCCGACGACGATCCATTCCGGCACCGCATGCGGCTCCCGGGCCATCTGCTCGAATATCGACTGAGCGATATTGTTGTTCCCGCGCCAATCGGTAGCTCGTTCCGCATAGGTGAACTGGTCCATGAAATGCCCCCCGATCTCCGCGGCAAGGCGCCGGCTCTCTTCATAAATCGTCGCCGGCTCGTCGACGAAATGGCAAGTGCCGCCGTTGAACTGGATCAGCTCAATCTTCTCCAGTGAGGTCGCACGCGGCACCACCGCAATGAACCGCAAGCCGAGCAGGCGGGCGAAATGGGCTTCGGAGACCGCTGTTGACCCGGACGATGCTTCGATGATCGGCGTACACTCGGTGATCCATCCATTGCAGAGCGCGTAGAGAAACAGCGATCGCGCCAGCCGGTGCTTGAGGCTGCCGGTCGGGTGCGTGGACTCGTCCTTCATATAGAGATGGATGCCGTCGAGCGCCGGAATGTCGACGCGGATCAGGTGCGTATCCGACGAGCGGTTGAAATCGGCTTCGATGCGGCCGATGGCCCATTCCAGCCACTCGCGCGACCCATCGCCGGCATGTTTTGCAATCATCGAAGGGGGGCTCGCAGGTATAGATTTTCCCATATTACTCGTAAACCCTGGTATGGCGACCAGATCTGTTTTGAGACTCCCGCGACCGTTCCGGTCGCTCCATCCGGGTTACGGTTGTGCGCCGAGCCGTCGCATCGTGTTATGGTGCGCCGCTCGCAACGGAGGGCTTCATGAGCTATCGCGCGCATTTGCTCGGTGGATTGCTGGCGCTCATGCTCGCGCTGCCGTCGCAGGCCGCCGAAACCGTCAAGATCGGCGTGATCTATCCGCTGAGCGGCAATGCGGCGAGCGCCGGCAATTCCGCGAAGGACGCGGTCGAGCTCGGTGCCGAGATCGTCAACGGCATGCATCCCGAGCTCAAGGGCAGCGCGCTGGCGGGCGCCGCGGGGCTGCCGCACCTCGGCGGCGCGAAAATCGAGCTGCTCAATGCCGACCACCAGGGCAATCCCTCGGTCGGCCAGAGCCAGACGCTGCGGCTGATCACCCAGGACAAGGTCGTCGCCATGGTCGGCGCCTATCATTCCTCGGTGGCGCTGACCTCGACGGCGGTCGCCGAACGCTACTCCATTCCGTTCCTGGTCGCGGATTCGGTCGCGCTCAACATCACCCAGCGCGGGTTCAAGTGGATTTTTCGCGCCGGACCGATCGCGCCGGATTTCGCCAAGGCCTACACCTCGTTCTTGAGCGAGCTTAAGCAGGCTGGCCGCAAGGTCGACGCCATCGCCATCGTCAACGAGAACACCGATTACGGCACCTCGGTCGCGGCCAGCATCGTCGACGCGGCGAACAAGGCCGGCATCAAGGTCGCGGCGCGAATACCGTACAATGCCAACAGCTCCGACGTGTCCGGCCAGGTGCTGCAGCTCAAGCAGCTCGCGCCCGACGCGGTCATCTTCATCAGCTATACGGCCGACACCATCCTGTATTTCAAGACGCTGAAGAACCTCGACTACACGCCGCCGATGATCATCGGCGACGACGCCGGCTTCTCCGACCCGTCGTTCATCCCCAGCGTCGGCGAGCTCGCGCAAGGCGCGATGAACCGCAGCGCCTACGACATCGGCAAGCCCGGCAGCAACAGCTACAAGGTCAACGAGCTGTTCAAGAAGAAGACCGGGCGCGAGCTCGACGACACCAGCGCGCGGTGGATGCAGGGATTCCTGGTGCTCGCCGACGCCATCGATCGCGCAGGGTCGACCGAGCCCGAAAAGATCCAGAAGGCGCTGCAGGCGACCGCGCTCGAGCCCGAACAGCTGATGATCGGCTATCGCGGCGTGAAATTCGACGAGACCGGCCAGAACACGCTCAGCGCCACCTATCTGATCCAGCTGCAAGGCAAGGAATACAAGTCGGTGTGGCCGGAAGACCGCGCGACTGCCAAGCTCATCTGGCCGATGACCGGTTGGCGGACCAGGGGCCAGTAATCAGTAGTCAGCAATCAGTGATCATTGGTCGGAGAGTGTGATCTTCTGACTTCTGATTTCTGATCTCCGAAGGAGGGCCTGGTATGACCACCTACATCGTGCTCGTGAATTGGACCGAGCGCGGCATCGCGCAGGTCAAGGACTCGCCGCGCCGCCTCGATGCGGCCAAGAAGATGCTCAAACAAATGGGCGGAGAGATCAAAGCCGTGTATCTCACCATGGGCGAATGCGACCTCGTCGTGGTGTGCGAGGCCTCCGACGACGCGGTCGCGGCACGCTTTGCGCTGCAGCTCGGCATGCTCGGCAACGTGCGCACCCGCACGCTCAAGGCATTCCCGGAGGCGGCATACCGCGAGATCATCGCCTCGCTCAGCTAGCCTGATCACCTGCTCGTGCCGGTCGGGTTCACGGCAGCCTGGCGTGCAGGTCCCCTCTCCCCATCGGGGAGAGGTGGAGTCTGCGGCAGCCGATTCGCGTGCAATTTAGGCCTCACGGACATAGCCCGGACGGAGCATCGCGCAGCGATGCGCCATCCGGGAGCGACGTCCCGGATTTCGCGCGCGCTTCGCGCGCTCTCCATCCTACCGCTCAGCGCGCACCGTCGGCGGACATCTTGATGTTGGGGTCGAGGAATTCGTTGGTGTATGCCGCGGCGACATCGAATGGATGCTCCAGGCTGAAATAGGTGGCGACCAGCTCGTAATCGCGCCGCATCCGGTCGCCGTCGAACGCGCCCAGCGCGACCTTGATCGTGGTCGGGTCGCGCATCAGCTCTTTGACGCGGTTCCACTGGTTGCGCTGCTGCGCAAGATCGAGGCCGCTCGCGCCCTGGGTGAGCGCGGTGAGGCACGGCTCCGCGTCCTTCACGCAGGCCGCGAACGCCTTCTGGCTCACCTGCGCGAACGCCTTCACCACCTCCCGATGCTTCGCCAGATAGGCTTCGTTGACCAGGATCGAGTTGCCGTAAGGGTTGATGCCGATGTCGCGCCACGCGAGAAACCCGAGGTCGTCGCCGAACTCCCGCAGCTTGAGATCGTGGTCGTTGTAGAAATCGCTGGTGATGTCGATGGCATGGCTCTTGAGCGACGCGACCTTGGCTTGCGGGCTGACATTGACGAACGTGACCGACGCCGGGTCGATGCCGACCTGCTTGGCGAAGGCCGGCCACATCACCCGCGAGGCGTCGCCCGCCGGGTTGCCGATCTTCTTGCCGGCGAAGTCCTTCGGCCCGGCGATCCCGCTGCTCTTGAGCCAATAAAATCCTTGCGGCGAATTGGCGTAGACCGTCATGACCGCGACCAGGCCCGCGCCCTTGCCCCGCGCGAGCAGCGCAGTCGCCATGTCGGCGATGCCGAAATCCGATTGCCCGGCCCCGACGCGCTGCGCGGAAACCGCGGAACCCGAGCCGTTCTCGATCACGAGCTCGATTCCGGCCTCGCCGTACCAGCCCTGCTGCCGAGCGAAGAAATACGGCGCGTGATCGGCGGTGGGGACCCAATTGAGCGCCAGCGTTACTTTTTCGCTTGCCGCGGCGCCCGGCGCCCCAAGCGCCAGCGCGGCCAGAACGGTCGGCAACAGGAACTTTCGCATCGGACTGTCCTCAACGCAGATCCGCGAGCTTACCAGAAGGCGGCTGACGCGCGGCGTGCGAACAAGGACGTGCCCGCCGCCGGCGGGCGCGCGTCCGGAATTGCGCCGATAATTCAGCAACATAGTTCCTGTCGCAATCCGGTCCACTTTCGCGCTATCATGTGGCGGGCGGAGCTATTGGCGGCGTGTTGGGTTTTGGGGCACGGGGACGGGGATGCCGGCCGAACGCCAGACGTCATTCATCGGGATTTGTGTGCGCCTCGCCGACAGCGCGGCGCGGATCGACGTGCGCATGCAGCGCCACGGCACGACGATCCGCGACGTCTCGGGATCCTCGCGCCTGCTGTTTCCGCCGACCGGCGAGGTCGAGCTCGCGGACGCCGCGGGCTCGCTCGCGATCGGCGACTGGGTGGCGTTCCACGTAGTGTCCGACGCGCCGCAGGGCGCCTCCGTGCCGCGCGTCACCGAGTATCGCCGGCTGCTGCCGCTCGAGGATTTTTCCGAACTCGGATCGAGCGAAAAGGCGCGGCGGCTTCTGGTCGAGGACGGCCGTGCCGACTCCTTGCCGGGCGAAATCATGGCCCGCCTCGGCGAGCGGGAAATGGTGCGCCTCAAGCTCGTCCGGGAGTCCGACGGACTGTGCCGCGCGGCCGCAACCGAGCCGATGCGCTCGCTCCCGGTGTGGCGTTTCGATCCCAAGCTGTGCATCCCGGTAGCCGGCGGAACGCAGCCGGCGTCGATCCTCGATCCGAGCGAAAGATTCGCGCAGGTCGGCACGCTCGATTGGTCGCGTGATGCGGATTTCGTGCGGCGGATCATCCGCTCGTTGACGCGGGCCGAAGCCGGCGAGGATGAGGCGCTGCGGCGGTTCGCCGAAGCGCTCGGCCGGTTTGCGGACGGGCTCGAGCGCGGCGCTGCACGCCGCAACTTGGTCGATGCCCGGGTTGCGCAGGAAATCCTCCGCATCCGCGATCTCGCGTCGATGCTGCGCGAGGAGCAGGATGTTCTCGCCGCCTACTACGAGGCGCTGCGCGACGATCCGGAAGTCGAGTCGCTGCTCGAGATCAAGGTCGGCGAGGTGGCCCAGCAGACGATCGAAGCCGAGCGCAACACCATCGTCGAAAGGTTGACCGCGGAATTCGAGCAGGATCTGGCGGCGATGCGCGCCGAGCGGGTCGACGAGATCCGCAACTCCGTCCGGCAACTTGGCGGCGAGATGGCGCGCGAGCTCGAGCGGCGGCGGTCGGTCAGACTCGCCGAGTTCGAAACGGAGCTTGCGGAGCGCCGCAGACAAGGCCGCGAGGAGCTCGACGCAACGCTGGGCCGTGAGCGCGCGGCGCTCGAAGCCGACGTGGCGAGCTTCTCGGAGCAGCGGGTCGCGTTGTTCAATCAGGTGGAGCTGTTGGGCCAGCGCGAGCGCGACCTTTCCGCTTCGATCGAAGCACTTTCGGGGCGCGAGGCGGAGGTCGAGCAGAAGCTGGAACTGCTGCGTTCGCAACGCGAAGCGGAGATCCGCAAATCCACCGAAGAGCTCGGCGTGCGCATGACCCGCGATCTCGAGCGCAGGATCGCCGCGCAATCCGCCGAGCTCGAAGCCAGGCTCTCGGAACGGGAGCGCGAGGGTCGCCAAGCATTGGAGACGTCGCTCGGCACCAACCGCGCCGCGCTCGAAGCCGCGGTTGCCCGGCTCGAGGACCGTCACCTCGTGCTCGGCAACGCCATCGAGATTTTGGAGCGGCGCGAACGCGAACTCTCCGCCTCGGTCGACGGACTGTCGTTCAAGGAGGCGAGCGAGCTCGATGCGATGGAGTTGCGGCGCGCCGAGCGCGAAGCCGAGCTCAAGAAGTCGCTGGAGATTCTCAGCGTCGGAATGATGAGCGATCTCGAGCGGCGCATCGCCGCGAGATCGGCGGAGCTCGAGGCCGAGCTGAGCGATCGCGAGCGCCAGGCGCACCAGGCGCTGGAGAGTTCGCTCGGCACCAAACGCAAGGCGCTCGAGTCCGAAGTGTCGAACCTGGAGGATCGCCGCGTCTCGCTCGGCACCGAAATCGCGGGCCTGGAGCAGCGTGCGCGCGAGCTGTCCGCTTCGGTCGAGGGCCTTGCCGCGCGCGAAGCGGCGGTGTTCGCGGACCTCGAGCAGCGCAGCGCGCAACGCGAGGCGGAGGTCAAGAAATCGCTCGAGGAGTTGAGCGCACGGATGATGGAGGACGTCGAAGGTCGCGCGGCGGCGCGATCGGCCGAGCTCGAAGCCGACATCGTCGCACGCGAACTGCAAGCGCGCGAAGCGCTCGAAGCCGCACTCGCAGAAAAGCGCAGCTCGCTCGAAGCCGCACTCACGGAACAACGCAACTCGCTGGAAGCCGCGCTCGTGGAAAAACGCAGTTCGTTCGAAGCCGCGTTCGCGGAAAAACGCAGCTCGTGCGAAGCCGAATTGTCCGAACTCGAGCGCCGCCGCGATGCGCTGGAGAGCGAAATCGCCGGGCTCGAGCGGCGCGCGGGCGAGCTTTCCGCCTCGATCGACAGCCTCGGCTCGCGCGAGGCCCGCCTGGTGCAGGAGCTCGAGCAACGCCGCGCGCAACGCGAAGCCGACGTCAAGAAGTCGGTCGAGGAGCTCAGCGCGGGAATGATCGGCGATCTCGAGCGCCGGCTGGCGGCCCGCACGGGCGAGTTCGAGGCCGATTTCGCGCAACGCAAGAAGCAGACCCACGCGGCGCTCGACGCCTCGCTCGGCGCGCGGCGTGCCGAGCTGCGTGCCGACGTTGCCAAGCTCGACGAGCGACACGCGGTGCTGTCGGCCGAGATCGAGCAGATGCAGCGACGCGAGCGCGAGCTGATCGCCTCGCTCGAAGACCTTTCCTCGCGCGAGGCGAGCGCGGTGCAGAGCGTGGCGAAGCTCTCGCGGCGGATTCTGGAAGAGGCGCCCCACGCCGGCCGCCCGCCTGCGGCCGCCACCGGCTCGTGACGCTTCTGCCCGGCCCGTACGCGCCTGTGATCTTCCGCAACCAACAGCTCGGAGTGCAATGGCTTACGCCTGCGCGCGCTCCGACGCGCGCCGCGCGTCCGCCGCTGCGCCGCGGATCATTGCGGCGGCAACGAGCGCGAGCACGACCAGCAGCGCGTAGCTCCTGGCATAGCTCCCGAGCAGCGTTTGCACCGCGGCGAACACCGGCGGGCCCGCGACCACGCCCATGAAGGTCAGGAACATCGCGGCGCCGGTCGTCGAGCCGATCGCGCGCGGCGGGCTCAGCCGGGCGATCTCGGAGAGGAAGACGCCGTTCCAGCCGACCGCCGAAATGCCGAACAGTTGCAACAGCGCGACGACCAGAAATTCGGGCCATGCCGGCGACAAGCCGATGACGACGGCAGAGGCGGCGGCCATCAGCAGCGCGAGGCCCAGCAGCACCGCAAATCCGTTGCGCAGCCGGTCGGCGACGATCCCCCACAGAATACGGCCGAGCGCGCCAACGACTTGCACGGCGGCCAGGATCGCGCCCGCCGCAACGAGGCCGAATTTCAGCTCCTCGACCAGAAGCACGACCAGGAACGCGAGCAAGCACAGCTGAATGGCCGAGAAGCACAAGGACGCCGAGGCGAGCCCCAGCAGCGCCCGGTTACGGGCGACCGCGCGGAACCCGGCGAACGAAAAGCCCGACAGTTTCGTGGACGGATCGCGGTGGGCGTCCCACGCGGCGCGGTGCGGCTGCGAGGCGAGCGCGAGCAAAACCGCGGCCGCCGCGATGATCCACAGCGGCGCGCTCCAGCCGAGCCGCAGCGCGGCCGTCGGCGCCAGCAGCCCGATCGCCATGCCGCCGAGCGGCACGCCCGTCTGCTTGATCGAGAAGAACAGATTGCGCCGGACCGACGGCACGTTGCGCATCAGCAGATCCGAGGAGGCGGGATTGATCGCGCCGTAGGCCGCGCCGATGACGAGCGAGCCGATGAGCAGCGCGGCGAGGGTTCCGCCGGCAATGAGCGCCGAGCCCGCGGCGGTGAGCATCATGGCGACCTGGCCGGTGCGGCACGGTCCGAGCCGCGCGACGAGCGCGCCCGCCGCAAGCGAGCCGAACATGGCGGCGAGATAGAGCAGGCTGATTTGATAGCCGACGCGGCCCGCCGGAACGCCGACCGTCTCGGCGATCTTCGGGGCGATCGTCGGCACGACCAGCACCGCCATGGTGCCGACCGCCTGAATCGCGGTCGTCTCCGCGAGCAGCCCTGCGAGACTTGGGCCTGGGTGGTCGGCCATTGCGCCTGCTCTGTGAGGTTGTAGGCTGCGGGACCGGCGGTTCGCGGGGTAACCGAAAGGATAAGCGCATGCGCGGCTCGTCTCGCGTCTCCGCAGTTCGGGAACTCTCGCTCCTGGCCGCGCTCTGCCTGTTCGCGGCGCAAGCGGCGGGCGCCGATCTGCCGAGGCTCAACATCGACCCGCGGCAGATTTCCGTCTCGGGACTGTCGTCAGGCGCCTATATGGCGGTGCAGTTCGAGGTCGCGTATTCGGCGCTGGTGATGGGCGCGGGCGTGATCGCCGGCGGTCCGTATTACTGCGCGCAGGGCAGCCTCGAGGTCGCGTCGCCGAACTGCGTGTGTCTGGACAAGCTTTCCTGCACTTTGTGGCCGACCACCCGGAATCTACCGCATCTGATCGAGATCACCGAACGAAACGCACGAAGCAACACGATCGATCCGACCTCGAACCTGCCTAGCCACCGCATTTGGATGTTCTCCGGCAAATTCGATTCGACCGTGCGGCAGGACGTGATGGACGATTTGCGCAGCTACTATCTGCACTACGTGGATGCGAGCAACATTTTCTACAACAACGATCTCGCGGCCGAGCATGCGATGCCGACCGATTTCTTCGGACCGGAAGATTGCATGCACATCGGCCCGCCGTTCATCAACAACTGCGGCTACGACGCAGCCGGCGCCCTGCTCGCCTGGATCTACGGGCCGCTCGGTGACAGACGTAGCGAGCCCGCCTCATCACCGACGGCGTTCCGCCAGGAGCAATTCCTGGCCGATCCGGAAAGGCACGGGCTTGCGCGAGAGGGCTGGATCTATGTTCCGGACGAGTGCCGCGCCGGTGCCCAGTGCCGGTTGCATGTGGTGTTTCACGGTTGCGAGCAGAATCCGAGCCACGACATTCCCGATCCAAGCGGGCATCTCGTCGCGTTCGGCACGACATTCGTGATGAATGCCGGATACAATCGCTGGGCCGATGCCAATCGCCTCGTGGTGCTCTATCCGCAGACGGAGGCGACGGACAAGAACCCGCTCGGCTGCTGGGACTGGTGGGGATACGACGATCCCGACTACGCCAAAAAGACCGGACGGCAGATGGCGGCCGTCAAGGCCATGATCGACACCATCATGGGAACGAATTGAGCCGGCAGCCATCCGATGCCAAATCGCCCGGATGGCTTCCGGGCGCGGGGCCGGCGCGGAGAAATCCCGATCGCGCTGCGCCCATGTACGGATCATGGCCTCGGTGTAAGCTCTCCGATCCGGCGGTCTGGCGAGGTCCTTCGAATGCGGCGATTGGCTTGTCTGCTGGCGGCAACCGCGATGCTCGCAGCCGGCGCCTCGCTCCATGCGCAGACCTCGGGGAAGCTCTGGCGACTTGCCGTGCTTTCCCCGATCGATTTCGAGCTGATGGGCGGCGTCGTGTTGACGGAGCTCGCCCGCCAGGGCTTTGCCGAGCCGCGCAACCTCGTATTGGACGTGCGAGTGGGGCCGGCGGAGCAATTGCCGGAGCTCGCGCGGTCGATGGTGGCGGCCGAACCCGATGCGATCGTCGCGGTTTCCGACTGGGCCGTGCAGGCGGCGCGCCAGGCGACGCGAACCATTCCGATCGTGATGTCGCCGATGGGCCAGGACCCCATCAGTGTCGGCGTCGTCAGCAGTTGGGCGCGACCCGGCGGCAACGTCACGGGCGTCGTGCTGCTGGTGCCGGAGATGGATGGCAAACGGGTCGGCCTGTTGCACGAGGCGGTCCCGGCCGCCAAGCGGGTCGCCGTCCTGGCAACGCACGAGACGCCGAACGATGAAATCCGTGCCGCTGCCGCTGCGGCGGGACTCGAGCTGATCGAGTTTTCCGTTTCCGGCCGCGAGGAATATCAGAGCTCGTTTCAGAAGATGCGCTCTGCGGGCGCGCAAGCGCTCATCATCGTCGGAACACCGGAACTGATGCGTGACGCGGAGCTCCTCGCGTCGCTCGCCTCGCGCGCCGATCTGCCGACGATCTGCGCGTCGCGTGTGGCGGCCGAACTCGGCTGCCTGATCGGCTACGGCCCGCATCTCCCGGAACTCTACCGGCGCGTCGTCGACTACGTCGTCCGCATCTTCCGCGGCGCCGCCCCGGGCGAGCTGCCCATCGAGGGACCGACGCGCATCGAGCTGGCGTTGAATGCCAACACGGCACGCGCGTTGGGATTGGTGCTGCCGGCGGCACTCGTCGCCCGCGCGGATGCAGTCATCGAATGAATGGAACAGGCAATCATGTAATTCAGACACCGGATCGGCGTAGTATGGCGGCTCACGATCCGGTACTCCTGAGGGTGCGTTGCATGCCTGGGTTTTTGCGTTGGAGGTCGAGTCGGAATGGCAAGTAGCGGCGCAATCGAGCCGCCGGGCGTTCCCGGCACGCCGGCACGCTGGACGTCGAGTGCCAAGACCGGGGTGGGAACGGCGCTCGCCGCGAGCAGCCGCATCTGGTTCACGATCAGCCACGGTATTCTCAACGAAATCTATTTTCCGCGCATCGACATCGCCTGTACGCGCGATCTCGGTTTCCTCGTCACCGATCGCAACGGGTATTTCTCCGAGGAGAAGCGCGACACCGACTCGCAAGTCGACATGATCGAGCAGGGCATCCCGGCCTTCCGCCTCGTCAACACGGCTCGCGACGGACGTTATCGGATCGAAAAGCGGATCGTGACGGATCCGCTGCGGGAGAGCTTGCTGCAACAGATCTGCTTCGAACCGCTGCGCGGCAAGATCTCGGATTATCGCCTGTATGTCCTGATCGCACCGCATCTCCTGAACGCAGGGGCCGAGAATACCGGCTGGATCGGCGACTACAAGGAAATCCCCATGTTGTTCGCCAGCAGGCAGCAGGGCATCTCGCTCGCGCTCGCGTCCTCCGCGCCGTGGGTCGCGCGTTCGGTCGGCTATGTCGGCGCCTCGGACGGATGGCAGCTGCTGTCCCGCAACCGGGAGCTCGACGAGCGCTACCGGCGTGCCGAGAACGGCAACGTTGCGCTCTGCGGCGAGATCGATCTCGCAGCCGACAATGGCTGCGCCCTGGTCTCGCTCGGCTTCGGCGGCCGGCCGGAGGAAGCGGGGCACCGCGCACTGGCGAGCCTGCAGGGCGGGTTCGATACGGCGTGCGGGCTGTATGTCGAGAGCTGGCGCAGATGGCAGCAGGACCTGCTTGCGCTCGATCGGCCGGCAGGCTCCTCCAACCTGAACAGCTATCGGGTCAGCACTGCCGTGCTGGCGTCGCACCGGGCCCGCTCGTTTCCGGGGGCCGTCATCGCCAGCCTGTCGATCCCCTGGGGCTTTACAAGAGGAGACGAGGATCTCGGCGGCTATCATCTGGTCTGGCCGCGCGATCTCGTCGAGACCGCGGGCGCATTTCTCGCAGCGGGCGCGGTCGACGAGGCGAAATCCACCCTCGGCTATCTGATGACCATTCAGGAGGCGGACGGGCATTGGTCGCAGAACGTGTGGCTCGACGGCCAGCCGTATTGGGACGGTGTGCAGATGGACGAGTGCGCGTTCCCGATCCTGCTCGCCGATCTGTTGCGCCGTGGCGGACATCTCAGTGCCGCCGAAAAGGAGCGTTTTCTGCCGTTGGTCGAGCGGGCAGCCGCCTACGTCGTGCGCAATGGCCCGGTTACCGCCCAGGACCGGTGGGAGGAAGACGCCGGGTATTCGCCGTTCACGCTCGCCGTGCAAATTGCGGCGCTGCTCGCGGCCGCCGATATGCTGGAAGGTTACGGCCGCGAGCCGGCGGCCCGATACCTGCGCGAGACCGCCGACACCTGGAACGATCAGGTCGAGCACTGGACCTTCGCTTCGGGAACGAAGATCTGCGAAAAGCTGCAGCTTCAAGGCTATTACGTCCGGATCGCGCCGCCGGATGTCCCCGACTCGGCCTCCCCGCTCGACGGGTTCGTTCCGATCAAGAACCGCCCGCCTGGCGACGACCGCAGCCCAGCCGCGCGCCTGATCAGTCCCGACGCGCTCGCGCTCGTCCGGTTCGGGCTGCGCGCGCCGCACGATCCCCGCATTCTCGACACCGTGCGCGCGATCGACGCGCTGCTCAAAGCGGATTTGCCGCAAGGCCCGGTGTGGTACCGCTACAATCAGGACGGCTACGGGGAACACCCGGACGGCGCGCCCTTCGACGGGACCGGCATCGGCCGGCCGTGGCCGCTGCTCACCGGCGAGCGCGCGCATTACGAGCTCGCGGCGGGCCGTCCCGAGGCCGCCCGGCAACTGCTCGAGACGCTCGAAGCATGCGCGAGTTCGGGCGGTCTGCTGCCCGAGCAGGTCTGGGATCAGGCGGACATCCCCGAACGCGAGCTGTTCCGCGGCCGCCCCGCCGGCAGCGCCATGCCGCTCGTTTGGGCGCATGCCGAGCACATCAAGCTGCTGCGCTCGCTGCGCGACGGACGCGTGTTCGACCTGCCGCCGCAGCCGGTCGAGCGCTATCAGGTGCAAAAGATCGTGTCGCCGGTGCGCTCCTGGCGCTTCAACCAGCGGATCCGCAGCATTCCGATCGGCAAACGGCTGCGCATCGAGCTGCCGGCCGCGGCCATCGTCCACTGGTCGCTCGACGATTGGCAGACCAGCCGCGACGCCGAGACGGCCGCCAATGCGTTCGACATGCATATCGTCGATCTGCCGACGCAAGCCGTCGCGCCCGGGGGCCGGATTTGCTTCACGTTCTACTGGCGCGCCGCCGAACACTGGGAAGGGCAGGATTTCGCCGTGGCGGCGGACGGCGCTCCGGGAATCGCCGCAATGGTGCCGGCTTCGGCCGCGGCGGTCTGAAACAAACACGCAATCGCGTCCACGCGCTCCGCGACGAATCGCTCCCGGCCATGCCCAATGATTGCGGGTCCAGCAGGCCTCAATGGTTGGGTCGCTTGCTCCCGGCCCCGATCTCGTTCGCCATCGAAACGCGCAATTGATCAACCGCGGTCCAGTTGGAGGCATGGCGCCAAGGCCAGATGCTACGAAATCGGCCGCTTAGGGAACTGCGGGGCCGCGTTCCGCATCACTCTCTGTCGTGGCTGCCTTGCCCGTCCTTTGGCGCAAGAACAGGGCAATGAAACGACGCAGCGAATAGCGATAACGTGATCTACCTGCGTATGCAGCCGCCTTGGGTTTTGGCTTGGTGAGATAGCCGAGCCACACTACGGCGCGGCCGATCACAGGGTTCAGTTCTACCCAGACCTTATGGGCTTCATCCGCCAAGATGCCCGACACCAATTCCGGCGCAGGACCGAAAAGTAGCGGAAGGCGGTCATGGCCGAGAATATTCCATTGAGATAGCCCACCCATCTTGGGCGAGCCAAGGGCGAAAACAACTCGGCCGACACCGGCGGCCCGAATGCAAAAAGAGCACATTGGGCAAGGCTCGACGGTCGTGTACAGAGTGCAATCCGTCAATGCATCATCACCGATCAACTGACGAGCGCGTGCGATCGCGAGAATTTCTGCGTGACGGGATTCATCTACAAGCCGCATGATCTCGTTGGTGGCATCGGCGATTATCTCGCCGCCACGAGCAATCAAGCTTCCGAATGGAAGTTCACCAGCCGCTGCACCAATCTTTGAAAGCTCGATGCAGCGAGCCATCATATGCCGATCGACGGCCTCGAGATCAACTTTGGCTTGGGGTTGTGACGCGTCGTTCACGGTGCCTTTCAACCGTCCTCTCGCTGTTTGGCGGCGGGCCTGGATCTGTCGAACAGCTCTCACAAATTGCCATAAGCAGCCGGACCAACCGATTCCGCGCATGAGGCGGCAAAACTTTCCTCCTCCGCCTCGGGGAAACCTAGATTCGGTCCGAGCAGTACCCGAGCTTCCCGCAAGCAGGCCGTTGCGATAGAGGCATCCAATGCAAGCCGGACCAGGTCTCGCACTTGGCCTGGCTCCGCGATCACGGAACGCAACATGGCCCGTAAATCCGGGCTGCCCTGCTTCAATTTGAGCAGCGCAGCGGACGGCAGCTTTCGATGCGTCGGATTCAAGACGACACGGCAAGCCGCAAACTTTAGTCCACAGCCGGCGGCAACCCGGGCTCCAAAGTGAGATTCCATGTCGGAAGCGACAGCGCCGGTACTAGCGTGGAAGAGAGCTCTTTGTTCGCCGTGGGGCAGCGGACAGTCGACCGATGCGATTCGGGCGTACGTGGCACCGGGCAAGAGCTGTAGAAGCCGCTCGGACCAGCGACGGTCCGGTGCGTGGAGCTCATCCTTGAACAGAATGGATGAGGCTACGATCCACTGGCCGGGTTGCAAGTCTGGCGCGAGGCCACCACACACCCCGAAGCTGATGATCCCTCGGCTATGCCGCCCGATTGCCGCCTCTAAAATGGCTGGCGTGCGTAGGCCATCACTGATGATGGCGTCATCGCCGGCAATGCGAGCCTCGAACGAAAGGCCAGTGAGCGCAATAACAGATCTTCTGTTTGCAAGAGCTCTTTGGCGGTCAAAAATCCGCAGCATGCCCGCGTGCCCCCGTCCCTGGCTCCATTCGTCCCGCGCAACCGTTAACACACGAGGACCATTCCTGGAAGCCTGGGTATGGATAACGCGCCGGATAATTCTCCAGCTTCTGGCCGAAGAACAGGCTGCGTTGAAGAGAGATGACACGCCGCTCTAAATCCAATAATATAGCAACGGCAAAAGTGACGATCCGGCCGTTAACTATACGCGGCTGCCCTGACCGTGCTGCAAACTTCGGCTGCTGAAAATTGACAGTACCCGAGGAGCACGAAGAATCGATGCGCATCGGGCTGCTCTCGACACCATTCCGTCGAATCGCGATGCCCCCGACCGCGGCGCTGGATGACGAGGCGCTGCGGGTGGGCGCGGCGATGGAACATATCAAAGCACATGGAAACCTCGACGGATTTCCGGCCGACCGCAGCCAGCGTGTGGCACTGTTGTACGCGGCCGCAAGACAAGGCCTCATCGCATGGGACAAGAGCCGTAGCCGGTACGAGCTGACGCGCCTCGGAGAACAGCGTCTGGTGGGTTTGCGGACAGCCGTTGACGACCCCTCGAAGTTGGATCGGGCAATCGGAGGCGCTTTGGTGCGCCCGCGGGTTAAGTCGGGCTTGCTGGGCGCAGTTGCGGGCGCGGATGCGTGCGCCAGCTTGATCGCCTGGCTTCCCTCTGGCCCCTCGAAGTCCCCCTCGGCGCTGCAGACGCGTGCTGCCTCGGTGAGCGCTCCAACCGCCATCGCAAGCGAACAACCAGCGCCGCCCACGAAGGAACCGATACCCGCTCCCGAGCGCGGGGCGACCGGCGTCCAAACCGGTCAATCCGCGCGATCCTCCCCGGCCAATGCTTCAGCGGAGCCGCAGACCCCTGCGGCAATTGCCGACAAGTCGCTTGGTAAAAAGCACGGCGATGTGCGGCATCCTCGCAAGGTGGCGCATAGTCAAAGTAGAACCGGCAGAAGGGCGCGGCCCGCGGATTCGGACCAAGAGGCCGTTGCTCCGGGCGATGGATTCGGCTCACCTTTCACCGCGACCGGCCGCGATTGGGGCGCAGAGCGGCGCGCATCGCCCGGCTTTGCGGAGGACAACCGCCGCAACGCCAGCCGCACTCCCCCAAACAGCTCTTCACCTTCCTCGCCGTTCGACCGGTGATGTGGTCGCCCGCGGCTCCGCGGCCCATGCAAAAGATTGGGATTGTTTGCCGGCCGGCCACCCGAGATGGACCATCATCGGGGACGCAAGGCCAGTCGTCTACCCATGCGTTGAGCCTCCAAACAGCGATTCGGCGTGCGGTAGAGCCGGCTACACAGCAAGTCGCGCTCAGCAAGCCATCGTCAAAACTGGGCGATAGGGACCGGCGCAACTCCGGGAGGGCGATAATCGGCTTTGATGTTCAGCGCCCGATCCATTTCTTCCACGGTGAGAAGCGCCGTGGTCTGGGTGCGAACGAAGCCCGCGGCTGAAACCACGAGCGAAAATCCCGCCACGCTGACGGTGTTTGGAAAATCGGCAATGAGCACCACGTCGTGATCTCCCAACGTAAAATACACCGCTTTCAACTTGGCCCCCATGCTCTCGAGCGCGTTAGCCACTGCAACCTTGCGGCCGGCCGCGCTATCCTTTCGCAGTCCTCTGAGACCTTCGGGGTTATAGGACGCCACGATCATGAATGCCGGCATGATGGCCCCCTCATCGAAATGGTGATGATTTGGCCGATGCAGCCTGTCCTCACTCGGCACAATCAGAATAGAACATCCGCCGCAACGCCGACCAGCAGCACGGCGCCGACATCATTGCCGGCGCCGTATATTGATGCCGATCAGCTTCGGGCCGCACGGGTTGTTCAATTCATCGCTTCCCGCATCGCAAATGCGCAGGAATGAACATTGTTCCGCCAGTCATTGCCCCGGACAATCCGGCAGCGCTTCTGGAATTTTATGCGCTCTTTACCCGGTCAACCATCCGACCCGTCCGGTCACGGGTGTCGCCCACTGTGCGGGGCTGAGTGACTGCGCCGGCAATCAACACGAAGGCCCCAAAGCACCCGGCCTCCGGGCCCTCGCTGCTAGCTCGCGCTGATTCAGGGCGTAGGCGCGTAACGCGCGAACACGAGGTCGCGATCTGCGGCAGGCTGGTGGCAGGGGAAGCAGGTTTTGTGCAGCGTCTCGTCGCCAGGTTTGCCGTTCTTGAAGTCGGCGAATCCCCAGCCGCCGGTCGCTGCGTACTTTTTCGAGTCCTTGACCATGAATTGAACATTCTCGGCTGACCCGGCAACGGAAGATTGGAGGCCGGCACCGGGAAAGCCGCTGGCCAAGACTTTGTTGTTTTCGTCCGACGAGACTTCATTCCAATGCAGCGCGGCAATGATTGTGCCGTCCGGGAACGGGAGCTTCCCTTCCCGAAAGGCCTTGATTGCAATGTCGTTGCCCAATTGGGCGCGCAACTGCTTGCGGTTGCCTCCTGCCAACTGGCCGACGGAGATCAAGCGCCAGTCACGATATCCGGCCGGAATTGTGATGCCATAGATCGGGGCGGGATTGCTCCCAGCCTGTGGCTCGGCCTCCTTGGCGCTCTGTGCGGTGGACTTCGTGACGTACAGAGTACAAACGGCGATAGCGGCGCAAACGCCCAAAGCGCCAAGAGCCTCCGCTGTGGCATGAAGCGTCATGATCCTCTCCAAGTCGGCAGGCGACTGAACGCACTTCTCGTCTAAAGTATATCCATTCGCGACGGTCAGCCAGCGGGCACGCCGGCGGCTGGGCAAGGTAATGCGGCGATATGGATAGCAAAGATCAAGCTTCTCAGTAAGATGAAACTAGCTCGCGGTCTGATCTACCGGAGCGCACCAGGAGGTCAATGAGCGACGGGGGTTCGATGAGATTTCCACGTGATAGCGCCCGTTGTTTTCGCGCTCGCGTCGGGGCAATCGAGAGAGAGCGGAGATGAACATACCGGAGACTCAGTATGCGAGAAACGGCAATATGCATATCGCCTATCAGGTGGTCGGTGAAGGCCGTTTCGATCTGCTTTTTGTGCACGGTTGGACTCATATCGAGCATCTTTGGGAGGAGCCAAGCATCGCGCGCTTCTTCCATCGCTTAGCATCATTCAGCCGACTGATTCTGCTGGACAAGCGTGGCACGGGGCTTTCGGATCCTGTTCCACTCAATCAGCTTCCCACCTTGGAGGAGAGGATGGACGATGTCCGCGCGGTGCTCGACGCGGCCGGTTGCGAACGTGCAGCGCTCATTGGCACCTCCGAGGCGGGAGCCCTGAACCTGTTGTTCGCGGCGAGTAATCCGCACCGTACGATCGCTTTGATCTTGCTGAACTCGTACGCTCGACTTGCGTGGGGAGAGGATTATCCGTTCGGGATGCCGCGCGATCAAGCAGAAGGATTGCTGGAACTCATCGATCGGGAGTGGGGCAAGGGCGTGGCTTTCGAAGCTTTGGTCGCCAGTCAGGCGGATAACCAAGTGATGCGCGATTGGTGGCGGCGTTATCAACGATTGGCTGCCAGCCCCGGAGCCGCGGTCACCCTTTTGCGGTCGGCGTTCGAGACGGACGCCAGGGGCGTCCTCAGCAAGATTCGCGTGCCGACCCTCATCCTGCATCGAGTTGGCGACCCCTTCACCGGGCCGGAGCACGGCCGATATCTGGCCGAACGCATAGCGGGTGCGCGATACGTCGAACTTTCGGGAAAGGACCATCTGTTCTTTGCAGAGGACGCCGACCGTTTGATCGACGAGATCCAAGAATTCTTGACGGGGGTACGAGAGCCTGCGGAACCGGAATGTGTGCTCGCCACGATTCTCTTCGTTGATATTGTCGGGTCGACGGAGCGTGCGGCCGAGCTTGGAGACCGTCGCTGGCGCGAGCTTCTGGATCGGTACTATGCGGCGGTCCGCCGAGAACTTGCGAGGTTTCGCGGACGGGAAATCGCCACCGCGGGCGACGGGGTGTTCGCCACGTTTGACGGTCCTGCCCGGGCAATTCGTTGCGCATCAGCGGCGACGGAGGCCGTTGGACGGCTTGGGATCGAGATTCGCGCCGGATTGCACACTGGAGAGTGTGAAGTGATTGGCGACAACATAAGTGGCATCGCGGTTCACACGGCTGCGCGAGTGGCCGGGCAAGCGGCCGCGAACGAAGTGGTTGTTTCGAGCACGGTAAAAGATCTTGTCGCAGGGTCGGCCATAAAGTTTCGCGACGTGGGGAGCCGTTCGTTGAAGGGTGTGCCCGGCGATTGGAGACTTTTTGCTGTGGAGACCCATGCAGTGTGACCTGTTCTGCGCCACCCTCGCAAGCGGGTTCGCGGTCGTGGGAGGCTCCAATGTCCGGAGCGGTCAAAATCGGCCCTAGCACGGCTATCCGCGACACTTCCGCCTAGCGCCCACTAGCGGGATTCGAACCGCCATCGCGCAATCACTCAATGGTTCCAGAAGCCGCCCTGCGTCTTGCCTCCCGATATTCATGGGAATCGATCCATGGACAGCAGATGGTCGAAGCCGCCGAGAAGCCTCGACGTTCTTCGATCGCCCTCCGCTTGAAGGCACGGTCCAGGAGCCCGAGCATAGGAGAGTACTGGATGCCGTGGCGCGAGGTCGACGCCGATGCAAGGATAGCAGCTGATCCAGAACAAATTTCTCATACGCGCGCTTTACTCACCTGTTGCTCTGTGCATAGATCAATCGGCGGAGGATGGGCGTCGAACACTTGAAAGGAACGCCAATGAGATCGGTAACCATCGCCGTGCTCGCCATCGCAGGCATCGCCATCGCTTTCCCGGCGGCAGCATCTCCGAGTGTCTCGGGCGAAACCCAGGCTCGCGCAGCGGGTCCTGTCGTTCAGTTTGCGCAATATGACCCGAACGACCGTGCGAAGGGAATTATCGGGCTGGGCTACAAGTCCAAGAAATCAAAGACGTCCAAAAAGCCGAGCGACACGACCGGCAAAGCGAAGGGGAACAATTGAGCCGCAGGTCTGGGGGCCGAGGTGCGTTGGCAACATTCCTTGCCTCTGGCGCCAGCGGTCCTGCCGTTCGGTCCGGAGCCGGTCCTCGCACAACCGGCTCCCTCCGAATCCGGACAATTTCAGTGCCGCTTTTGGTCGGCGACGTTCTTGAGTTTCGGTGGCTGGTGAGCGCGCAGGTCGCTTCCACGAACCCCCACACCTGACCCCGATGCCGTTGAATGCCGTGTAAACGGGCCTTCCGCTATTGGGCCACTCAAAGTCCGCAGCAGCTCTGACTAAAATATCAGGAAGAGGCATCAGCAGCCGTCGAGTGGGCTCTCGCTGCTGCTCTGCTTTATCCCTCGGAGAGCTGATCTGACCGACCGCCGGCCCTCGACGGCTATGGCCTGCCGCTGTCTTACTACCCCACGTGCAGGTGGCATACGGGCTTTCTGTGCCGACTTGGCTGCGCCTGCGAGGCTATTGCGGCCGGGATTG
This sequence comes from Pseudomonadota bacterium, assembly GCA_046727735.1. Lineage (GTDB taxonomy): Bacteria > Pseudomonadota > Alphaproteobacteria > Rhizobiales > Xanthobacteraceae > AP-16. Next base: position 40,564 of record JBKPDF010000108.1, read on the forward strand.
CTCCTTTGTGAATTGGCAGAACGCGAAACGCATTGCGGCGAGTGAGCCGCGGAAGCTTTTCGCTCCGGTGCGGTCAAGCTCGAAGCAGGGTTCGAACGCAATACCGCTTATGGCGGCGCAAATCGCTTCACCCCTGATCCGCAGCGTTCCGGGCGGAAGTGTCGCGCGATAGGTGGGGCCGCTACCCCACAGGCGGATCGTACCCTCGACCGAACCGTCGGCATGAACTCGGCCTTCTCCGGAGCTCCCTTCAAAGCAAGTGAACGAAAACAGTTTGTCGACGACGAACCGCTGCGCTTCATCGGCGCTCATGTTTCCCGCGAGTGCCGGAATCGCCGCCCAAACAGCCGCGAAGGCGAACAACACGGAGGCAGTTTTCGTCATATCGCAGACCCGACGGTCAGGAGCATCGCGGAAGGCTCCCGGGCCGATTACATGCCGTATGGTTGCGGGCCGATCATCCAGCGCATGCGGCCCGGCGGACCGGAATAGACTTGCGGTGCGTACGGGCCCGTGTAGGGCTCCGCAGCCGGCGGGGCCGCAGTGCCAGAATAGATCTGCGGGGCGGGCCCTGCGTTCGGGCCGGCGTAGGGCTCCGGAGGCCGGGGAGCCACCGGGTAAACCGGTGGACCGGGCGACCTATAGGAACCGGCATAATGTTCAGGCTGCGGCGCGCAACCCGGCTCCCAGCCGCAACCGCCAACCCCACACCGCCAGACGGGCTCGCACGCTGCGCGTGGCAGTAGGGAACTTCCCGGCGCGATGCTTGGGCCAACGAGCGGCGGTCCCCCGCCATAAGGCGAAGGCCCCACGACGGGGGGCGGAACGGGTGCGACAGTAATCGGAGCGGGGCCTGGCGCCCCCGGAACAATCAGCACTTGGGGATGCGCAACGGCTCGAGGCGGAGCGACGCCATACTGCGGCGCTTCGGCCGCCGACGGCGGATAGAAAAGGTCGGCGGCCCGGGCGCCGAAGGATGAGATCGTGACGAGGGCACTAGCAGTGCCGAGCGCGATTAGCCGCATGACCGCCTCCTCTTTCGATCGTGGTGGTGGACCCCAACCGAGTTCCTGCAGCGCCGCTTTTGCGCGTCCTCAGCCTGAGCCGCGGACGGCTCGGCAGGAAATCAATCGTTAATTCTTGGTTAACGCGACGCCATCGATCAGCTTAGGCGCGGGCCGTGGCTGGCCCACGCTCCTCGCATGGGCCGGTGCCGCTCGTGTTGCGCCTGAACATTCACGCAAGGAGGGAGGACTGATCGGTGCTCCGCCGGCGGAGAGCTCGGCTTTCCTGGATCGGCATTCCGCCACTCAGTCGGCGTCGCTGCCATCCACAGCCAAGGTCCCGGTTCGGAACCGCGGTTGCATGCCGGGATCTTCCCCCGGAATCGGCACGATCGATGCGCTTCGGCTGAGAAGGTCGATCATTTGACTCTCGTCGCGCCGGTTCTTCTCGGCCACCGCCAGCGCAATCTCATGCGGAATTTTATAAGCGGGGCACCACCCGGCCGGATCGAATGGCGTGACGGCTTTTGCGGTCGCCGCCGGGAGAGCATTGCTCTGCCATGGAATCGATTCGTTTCCCGTTCGGTCATCGGCAATCCCGCCGACTGGTTCGGCGTCGAATACGTAGCGTTTCTCGCAGACGTCGACCTTGGGTTCGAGATGCGTAACCTCGAAGTGATCGTTGCCTTGCTTCAGCATCCTCCAAAAAGGCATGTTTGGATTGTCGAGGTGCTTCACCAAATTCAGCGGGGTCATGCGGAACGGATAAGCCTGTACCTGGAAAGATCGCTGGTTGCCGTAAAAGGATTCTCTTGCGAGCGCATAGATCTCGGCGATCTGTTCGTCGGTCATCGCGTAGCAGCCGGCCGAGGAGCAGCCGCCATGGACCATGATGTTTCCGCCGGTTCTGCCGTATGCGCGGTCGTAGGCATTGGGATAGCCGATGTTGAAAGCGAGGTATTCGTGAGAGTTGGGATTCATCTGCCCGGGTTTCACGGTGTAGAAGCCCTCGGGTGCCTGGCGGTCGCCTTCCCTGATCTTCGGGCCAAGGTCGCCCGACCACCGGCAGATCGGATAAGCCTTGAGCAAAGCGAAGCGGCCGCTGGCGTCTTGTTTCCAGATCTCGACCTCCGATTCTTCCTTGAAGAGGCGAATGAGAATCGGCGAGTCGACCGGCATATGGTTCCGTTCGAGCTGCGCCAGCATTTGCGGGGACAAAGGTTGGAGCGCGCGGCCAAGGGGCCGATCCGTCTCGCATCCCGCGAGCATGTTGGCTGCCGCGCAGACGATCAACGCGGGCAGCGAGCACCTGTGCAGCAAGGACGATTTCAATGCGATGGCCCCCGTTTGGCCGTGCCATTGCACGATTGCCATTGTTAAAATACAGCTATCGCAAATCTGAAATCGCGCCGTCAGCGGTTCAGCGACAAGCATCGTTAACGAAAGGTAAAGAGAATTTCAGCGGGCGCCGGACAGTGTTTTCCGAAGATACAGCGCTCAATGTACGGTAAAGCTGGTCCATACTGAGCATGTCGAGCGCCGAAGCCTATGACGGGTGCAGGCCTGTATCGATACCTGAAGAGCGGACGTGTTGACGCCGGCACGCAAGTGCAGCATGTCCCCTTCGACCTGACAGCCGCCCGATTCACACTCCCATCGGATGTTTCGATGCGTTGACCTGGGCCACTTGGTGATCTTGATCAACGTGTCGCCGCCTTTGCGGGCTGGGGTGTACACCTCCCAGCAAAAGCCGTCCTTGCACCCAGTTTCTTGGGCGCGCGCGTCGGAACACAACGACGCCGCTGCCACAAGAAGGATGATCGCAACAAACGTTTGCCTCGTCGATTGCTCCACATTACAACTCCCATCGATCAGCCGAATGCTCCTGGAATGATCCGGCTCGCGTGGACGCGGTGCTTACGGGCGATTTGCCATCTGTGCTGATCCGGCTCTAGCTGCACAATACGGCATCGCAAGGACCCGAGTCCTATGGCGGCTTGGCATCGCCCGGGCCGGTCCTTGGCCTGTCTACCGGCCTCGCGTAGCGATACGCCGTGAGCGAAGTAACCCAAGGTCGGCGACATGACGGCGAACCATAAACACGACAACCCGATCCTCGTGACCGGAGCAGCCGGCGCTGTGGGCGGCATCGGCCGCAACCTCAGCGAATTCCTGCTCGCAAGGGGGCACAAGGTGCGCGCCTTGGTTCGGCGTGAGGACGAGCGCGCCGAAGCCCTGCGGCGGCTCGGCGCAGAGGTCGTAGAGGGCGAC
>JBKPDF010000109.1:0-37688 GCA_046727735.1 Pseudomonadota bacterium
CGGAGCCGATTAGTCCTGGCCCGAGACCGTGAAGCTGCTCAATCATTCCGCCGTGAATTGCTTCGCCTGGGCGATCCAGCCTTCGACCCGGCCCGGCAGGCCGACTTCCTCGCCGATCTTGCGGGCATCCTCGGGCGTGAAATCGGCGATCTGCCAGAAATGGAAGACGCCTAGATCATTGAGCATCTTCTCGATCGCGGGCGAGACCCCCGCGAGCTTCTTGAGATCATCGGCCACCCCGCGCGGGCCCGAGAGCGGCTGGAATGCGCCCGGCGCGGCCGCCGGTTCCGCGGGCATTTCCTCGAGGATCGGCTTCTCGGCCGCGCCGACGTCGACGCCGAGCTCGCCCTGCGCGCGGGAAATGCCGTCGATCGCCGCCTTGGCGATCAGATCGCAGTAGAGCGTAATCGCCCGCGCGGCATCGTCGTTGCCCGGTACCGGGAACGTGATCCCATCCGGGTTGCTGTTGGTGTCCACCACCGCCGCCACCGGGATGTCGAGGCGCCGCGCTTCGTTGATCGCGATGTCCTCCTTGTTGGTGTCGATGACGAACATGAGGTCCGGCAGCCCGCCCATGTCGCGGATGCCGCCGAGCGCGCGATTGAGCTTCTCCTTCTCGCGCGTGAGCGTAAGCCGCTCCTTCTTGGTGTAGACCTGGGCCTCGCCTGAGCCGAGCATCTCGTCGAGCTTGCGCAAGCGATGGATCGAATGCGAGATCGTCTTCCAGTTGGTCAGCGTGCCGCCGAGCCAGCGCGAGTTGACGAAATATTGCGCGGAGCGCTTGGCGGCGTCCGCGATTGCGTCCTGCGCCTGGCGCTTGGTGCCGACGAACAGGATGCGACCGCCGCGGGCGACCGTGTCGCTCACCGCTTCGAGCGCGCGGTGGAGCATCGGCACGGTCTGGGCGAGATCGATGATGTGGATGTTGTTGCGGGTGCCGAAGATGAACGGGGCCATCTTCGGGTTCCAGCGGTGGGACTGATGGCCGAAATGGACGCCAGCCTCCAACAGCTGGCGCATCGAATAGTCGGGCAGCGTCATAACAGTTCTCCGGTTCGAGCCGCCGCGGACCCGTAAGCTCCTCCCGATCTTGCGATCGGCGGGAACCACCGGATGGCCGAAGGCCGCGGTCCGCGTGTGAGATGGGCGCGCTTATAGCGGCGGGGTTGCGGGCAGGCAAGGCGCGATTTCGCGGCCGAAACTGCGCATTTTGGGAGGTAATTTTGTAAAAAGCTGGAGGCGCCGCAGGGCTTTAAGTCGATTCAATTCTCCTGAAATGCGCCTTACGAGTGTATTTTCAATTTACTCTCGCATTGCGAGAGATCACCGCACTGCGAACTCGGCATTATGCCGCCTGCACGTCGATCACGCCCGGCACCGCCTTGATGGCCCCGCAGATCTGCGGCGAGACCTTGAATTTCCCCGGCAGGCGCACTTCGACCTCGGTCGCGCCGTCCTCGAGGATGAGGATCATGCTGACCTCGCCCTCCCCCTTCGGCTCGAGCCTTCGCGCGATGCCTTCGAGCGGCGCGTCCGAGCGCACGAACACGCGGATCGCGCGCTGCATCTTCTCGGCGGCTTCGTCGAGCGGCTCGACCGATTGGATGCGCACGCGCAGGTCCTCGCCCTGGACCTCCGCGCCGACCAACAGCAGCACGGCCGCGCCGGGCTCGAGCAGATCGCGATATTGCTGCAGTCCTTCCGCGAAAATCACGGCCTCGTATTGCCCGGTCGCGTCGGAGAGCCCGACGATCGCCATGCGGTTCCCGGTGGTCTTGGCGCGGCGCTCGGTCCGGCTCACCACCGTGCCGGCGAGCCGCCCCGCCGTCGCGCCGGCCTTCACCGCGCGCGAGAACTCCGCCCAGGGCTGCACGCGCAGACGTTCGAGCGCTTGCGCGTAATCGTTGAGCGGATGGCCGCTGAGGAAGAAGCCGACCGCCTCGTATTCCTTCTGCAATCGCTCGGTCGGCAGCCACGGCTCGGCCGCGGGCAGCGCCAGCGGTTCCGCGGCCCCCGCGCCGCCGAAGAGCTCGCTCTGTCCGAGCGCGGCGGCTTCGTGCCGGCGATGGGATTCGGCGAGGATCAGGTCGGCGCCCGCGTGTGCGCGCGTGCGGTTTTTCTCGAGCGCATCGAACGCGCCCGCCGCCGCGAGACTCTCGATCACCCGCTTGTTGATCACGCGAGGGCTCACACGCTGGGCGAATTCCGCGAGGTCGCGGAACGGCCGCGCGCCGCGCGCGGCGACGATCGCCTCGACCGCCTGCTCGCCCACGCCCTTGAGCGCCGCGAGCGCGTAGTGAATCTTCTCGCCGTCGACTTCGAACGCGGCGCCCGAGCGGTTGATGGACGGCGGCTCCAAGCGGATTCCGAGCCGCTCCGCCTCGCTGCGGAATTCCGCGAGCTTGTCGGTATTGCCCATGACGTAGGTCATCGATGCCGCTAGGAACTCGACCGGATAGTTCGCCTTCATGTAGGCGGTCTGGTAGGTCAGGAGCGCGTAGGGCGCCGAGTGCGACTTGTTGAAGCCGTAATCGGCGAATTTCGCGCAGGCCTCGAAGATCGCCTCGGCATCGCTGCGGTTGAGCCCGCGCTCGGTCGCGCCCGAGACGAAGCGCTCACGCTGCTTCTCCATTTCCGAGCGGATCTTCTTGCCCATGGCGCGGCGCAACAGATCCGCCTCGCCGAGCGCATAGCCGGCGAGGTCGCGCGCGATCTGCATCACCTGCTCCTGGTAGGTGATGATGCCGTAGGTGGCCTCCAGGATCGGCACGAGCTTCGGATGCAGGTACTCGGTCTTTTCGCGCCCGAGCTTGCGCGCGCAATAGGTCGGGATGTTCGCCATCGGGCCCGGGCGGTAGAGCGCGACGAGCACGATGAGATCCTCGAAACGGTCGGGCCGCATGTCGATCAGCGCTCGGCGCATGCCCTGGCTTTCCACCTGGAACACGCCGACGGTCTCGCCCCGCGCCAACGCCTCGTAGGTTTTGGCGTCGTCGAGCGGGATGCGCGAAAGATCGACTTCGATCCCGCGCCGGCGCACGAGCTTCACGGCGGCGTCCAGGACCGAGAGCGTCGTGAGCCCGAGGAAATCGAATTTCACCAAGCCGGCCTGCTCGACCCATTTCATGTTGAACTGGGTGACCGGCACCCCCGATTTCGGATCGCGGTAGAGCGGCACGAGCTCGGTCAGCGGCCGGTCGGCGATGACGATGCCGGCGGCGTGCGTCGAGGCGTGGCGGTGCAGGCCTTCGAGCTTCTGCGCGATCTCGAAGGCGCGCTTGACGATCGGCTCGCTGTCGCGCGCCGCCTGCAGCCGCGGCTCCTCGGCAATCGCGCGGCCGAGCGAGATCGGGTTCGTCGGGTTGACGGGAACGAGCTTGCAGAGCTTGTCGACCTGGCCGTAGGGCATTTCGAGCACGCGGCCGACGTCACGCAGTACCCCGCGCGCCTGCAGCGTGCCGAACGTGATGATCTGCGCGACCTGGTCGCGCCCGTAGCGCCGCTCGACGTAGCGGATGACCTCGTCGCGCCGGTCCTGGCAGAAGTCGATGTCGAAATCCGGCATCGACACCCGTTCCGGATTGAGGAAGCGCTCGAACAGCAGGCCGAAGCGGATCGGGTCGAGATCGGTGATGGTGAGCGCATAGGCGACGAGCGAGCCCGCCCCGGAGCCGCGGCCCGGGCCGACCGGAATGCCCTGGGCCTTCGCCCATTGGATGAAATCGGCGACGATCAGGAAATAGCCGGGATATTTCATCCCTTCGATGACGCCGAGCTCGAACTCGAGCCGGTGCGTGTACTCCTCGACCGCGTGCCCGGGCGCGATGCGGTGCTTGGCGATGCGGTCTTCGAGCCCGGCGCGGGCACGACGTTCGAGCTCGGCCGCTTCATCGACCGGCTCGCTGCCGAGCGAGAAGCGCGGCAGGATCGGCTTGCGCACCCGCGGGCGGAACGCGCAGCGTTGCGCGATCTCGACCGTCGAGCCGAGCGCCTCGGGCAGATCGGCGAACAGGGCCGACATCTCGGCGCGGCTCTTGAAATAGTGCTCGGTCGTGAGCTGGCGGCGCTCGTTGTCGGCGAGCAGCCGACCTTCGGCGATGCAGATCAGCGCGTCGTGCGCCTCGTAATCCTCCCGCCGGGCGAAGAACGGCTCGTTCGCGGCGACGAGCGGAATGCCCTTCGCGTAGGCAAGCTCGATCAGGGCGGTTTCGGCATGCCGTTCGGCTTCGCCGCCGTGACGCTGCAGCTCAACGTAGAGCGCGTCGCCGAACAGCCGGTGCAGCGCTGCAAGCCGAGCGCCGGCAAGCTCGCCCTGGCCGGCCGCAATCGCCCGGTCGAGCGGACCCGACGGTCCGCCGGTGAGCGCCAAGAGGCCGTGCGCCTCGCCTTCGAGCGCCGCGAGGTCGACATGCGGCCGCTCCCCGGCAGGCGTGCCGAGATAGGCCCGGGAGACGAGTCGGAGAAGGCGCAGGTAACCCTCTTCGCCTGCGGCGAGCAGCACGATGCGCGGCAGTTCGGAAGCGCCCGTGCCCGGGTTGCGCAGACCGGATTCCTGATCGCCGAAATCGACCGCGAGCGCGCAGCCGATGATGGGCTGGACGCCGACGGCCGCCAGCTTGTCGGAGAATTCCAGCGCCCCGAACATGTTGTCGGTATCGGTCAGCGCCAGCGCCGGCTGGCGGTCCCCTTTGGCAAGCTCCGCAAGCTTGCCGATCGTCATCGCGCCTTCGAGCAGCGAGTAGGAGGAGTGGACATGCAGGTGCACGAAGCCGGGGCCGGTCACGAGGCGATTCCCTGAAAGCCGCCAAGGCGGCGCTCAACGTGGCGATCCCCATTGCCCGTGTCCACGGTCCAAAACCGCGTGATGCACAGGTTCTTCACTTGGCTGCCGCGGTAGGACGTTCAGGATCGATGACTCGAAGCGGCGCGGCACACTCCATCCCTCCCCCGCGAAGCGGTGGGGAGGCGGCGGGGCGCTCAGCGCCGAGCCGGGCGGGGCCAATGCAATCCCGGATCCCGCCCGGTTCGACGCTGCGCGTCGAACCACCCTCCCCGCGGCGCTGGCGCGCCCGGGGAGGGAAAAGACCGGAGCGGAGGGAGGCTCGGCATCGAGTTTTTGCGCGAGCTGCGAGGGGACGGGGCATTCAACTCGCAACCGTTGCCGAGCCTCCTCTCCGGGGGAGGACTCCGGGTGCTGCGCAAGCACCGGCTACATCGCGGCAATGAACTGCGCCCAAATCGCAATCATGCCGACGAACAACGCAACGGAGGCCAGCGCAGCGGCCTCTTCGACAAGGGCTCGGACCATCGAATCCTCCCGAGAACAGAGAACGAACATTGTTCCACGTTTGTTCTCAGAGTCAAGACCTCCAATGCGAATTTTGTCCGACCCCAAAGATCACGGGGAGCAGTGATCAAGATCGCGCCACGGGGATCCATCCGTAGCCCGGATGGAGCGGCGGAAGCCGCGCAATCCGGGAATGCTGGTCCCGGATTTCGCGCCCATGCGGGCGCTCCATCCGGGCTACGGCGCGGAATTTACGCGTGGCGGAACTCGCCGCGCCTCAGCCCGAACGCCTGAATCGCGGCCTCAGGGATGCGGCCGAGCGCCTTCACCTTTTCGTTCGGGGCCGCGAGCGTGGCGACGATCTGCTCGGCTTTGGCGGCGTCCGGCTCGGCCACATAGCAGAGCGTGTACTCCGGCTCGCCGCCGCCGAGCGGCTCGGTGATGACCAGCACGGCTTGTCCGTCTGCCATAGGGTCGACTATGGCACCGATCAAAACCAAGTAGAACGCGGTCCGGCCAACCGCCCCCAAGACCGAGCAGCGGCGCAGTATCCTCGTGGTATAATTACGGGATCGGATGCGACCATGAATGACGCGGCAAGCCTGCTCACATTGCAATTTTTGACCTGGGTGGCGGATCGGCCCCGCACGCGCGCCGACGTGCTCGAGGCGTGGCACAGTTGCCCGCGCGGTTCGGCATTCGAGGACTGCGTCATGGACGGTTTGGTCCGGTTCGAGAACGGGACCATTCGCCTGACCCCGCGCGGGCGTGCCCTCCTCGACGGCGCGCCGGCAAAGCAATCCGATTCCGCCACCGTGGCTTCACAGCCCGGATGAGGTCACCGTCGCGTAATCCGGGACGGTTACTCCGGATTGCGCGGCACTCGCGCGACCGTCTCAACACGCGCGACTGGTCAGAGTGCGGCCGGACCGCGATCCGAACGATACCGCGATACGATGAGATCCGATGCACTGGTGCATAAAGTGGACGCGGCAACGATGTTGCCGGCAAGCGCCCCCCGGCCCCAACCGCGCGCCCCGTTGCCGAGTTGAGGCCGCGTGTCTGCCGGGCTGTCAGGCGGATTCGAAATCGTTGGGGAGCGCGCCCGGCAACACAACACTGACACGTGCCGCCGAAACGCAGAAGAACCCATAAAGTTCCTTGGTCAGGCAAATTTGCCCTGTCATTCCGGGCGAGCGCCCCGGATCAAGTCCGGGGCAGGCTCCGCGCGAGACTTGCCCCCGCGAAAGCGGGGACCCGGAAGCCAGGAACACAAATCAGGCGATTGGCAGATCTCTGTCCGCCATAGCGCCAGAGCCGTAGAGCCGGTGTTCATAGGTCCCGGCTCGCGCTCCCCCGCATCAAGTCCGGGGTTGCTTGGCCGGGACGACAGCCTGGATCAATCCGTACCTGGGGACGCGGTCCGCCCCCTTGATCACGCCAGCTCGACCAGCAGTCCCTCCCGGATCGTGACGCGGCGGTCCATGCGTTGCGCGAGATCCATGTTGTGGGTCGCAACGATCGCGGCGAGGCGCGATGCGCGCACCAATTGCCCCAACGTGCCGAACACGTGGTCCGAGGTGCGCGGATCGAGATTTCCGGTCGGCTCGTCGGCGAGCAGGACGCGGGGCGCATTGGCGACGGCGCGCGCGATCGCAACCCGTTGCTGCTCGCCTCCGGAGAGTTCGGCAGGACGATGCTGCACCCGTTCTTTGAGCCCGAGATAAGCAAGCAGCTCGGCGGCGCGCCGCTCCGCCTCCTGCCGGGCCAGCCCGCGGATCATCTGCGGCAGCATGACGTTTTCGAGCGCCGAGAACTCCGGCAGCAGATGATGGAATTGATAGACGAAGCCGATCTCGGTGCGGCGGATCTTCGTGCGCTCGCGGTCCGAGAGCGTCGAGGTCGGAATGCCGTCGACGTAGACCTCGCCGGCGTCCGGCTGCTCGAGCAGGCCGGCAATGTGCAGCAACGTCGACTTCCCGGCGCCCGACGGGCCGATCAAAGCCACCGACTCCCCCGGCCAGATTGCCAGCTCCGCGCCGCCGAGGATTTCCAAGATGGCTTCGCCTTGATGGTAGCGGCGCTCGATCGCCTCCAGGAACAGCGCCGGCTCGTTGTTTGCCATGGCACTCATTCGTAGCGCAGCGCCTCGACCGGATCGAGGCGCGCCGCCCGCCACGAGGGGTAGAGCGTCGCAATCAGCGAGAGCGCGAGCGCCATCAGCAGAACCGCCAGGGTTTCGCCCGCGTCCATTTCGGCGGGCAGCCGCGACAGGAAGTAGAGCTCGGGCGAGAACAGCTCGGTGCTGGTCAGCCACGACAGAAATTGCCGGATCGATTCGACGTTGAGGCAGATGAGCGTGCCGACGATGAAGCCCGTGAGGGTGCCGACCACCCCGATCGAGGCGCCGGTAATGAGGAAAACCCGCATCACCGCGCCCTGGGTCGCGCCCATCGTGCGCAGGATGGCGATGTCGCCGCTCTTATCCTTCACCAGCATGATCAGCCCGGAGACGATGTTGAGCGCCGCGACCAGCACGATCAGCGTCAGGATCAGGAACATCACGTTGCGCTCGACCTGCAGCGCGTTGAAGAAGGTGGCGTTTCGCTGCCGCCAGTCGACCATGAAGATCGGCCGGCCGGCGGCCTCGCTGACGCGGCCGCGCAGCTCGTCGATCCGGTCGGGATTCTCGCTGTAGACCTCGATCGCGGTGACGTCGTCCGACCGGTTGAAATAATCCTGGGCCTCCGGCAGCGCCATGAACACGAACACCGCGTCGTATTCGGACATGCCGATCTCGAACACCGCGGCGACCTTGTAGGTCTTGATGCGCGGCACGGTCCCCATCGCGGTGACCGCCCCGCGCGGTGCGACGAGGGTCACGTTGTCGCCGACATGCGCCGAGAGCTGGTCGGCGAGCCGCCTGCCGATCACAAGGCCTTTGCGGTCGTCGAAGCCCTCGACCGTGCCCTGGCGGATGTTGTTGGCGATCGAGGGCAGCTGCATCAGGTCCGCGGCGCGGATGCCGCGCACCAGCACGCCGAGCGAATTGAACGGCGAGGATGCGAGCGCCTGGCCTTCGACGATCGGCGCCGCCAACCTCACGCCGGCGACGCCGGAGATGCGGGAAGCCACCTGCTGCCAATCGGTGAGCGGCGAATCGAGCGGCTGCACCAGCAGGTGCCCATTCAGCCCCAGGATCTTATCGAGCAGCTCCTTGCGAAAGCCGTTCATCACCGCCATGACGATGATCAGGGTGGCTACGCCGAGCAGGATGCCGAGGAAGGAAAAGCCGGCGATGACCGAGATGAACCCTTCCTTGCGGCGGGCGCGCAGATAGCGCAGCGAAAGCATCCATTCGAACGCGGCAAAGGGCCGGGTTGCGATCGGCTCGTGCATGGATGTTCCCCGCCTCGGCGATTTCAACCGATTCCGGCTCGAACACTAGCGCCAAAGACGGACAAATCGAGGAAGCGAACAGGATTCATGCGGCGAGCCATTCGATCGCCGCCTCCGGGGCGAGTTCTTCGCGTGCGCCGGAGGCGCGGCATTTGAGCTCGACCTTGCCCGCGGCGAGCCCCCGGGGACCGACGAGGATCTGCCACGGAATACCGATGAGGTCGGCGGTAGCGAATTTCGAGCCCGGCCGCTCGTCGAGGTCGTGATAGAGCACGTCGCGGCCTTTTGCCGCGAGGGCGCGGTAGAGCTGCTCGCAGGCGGCATCGGTCGCGCCGTCGCCTTGCTTGAGGTTGAGCACGATCGCGTGGAAAGGGGCGACCGGTTCGGGCCATTGGATCCCGGCATCGTCATGGCAGGCCTCGATGATGGCCGCGACGAGCCGGCTCGGGCCGATGCCGTAGGACCCCATATGGACCGGGTGCTCGCCGCCGTCCGGGCCGTTCACCAGCGCCTTCATCGGCTCCGAATATTTCGTGCCGAAATAGAAAATATGGCCGACCTCAATGCCGCGCGCCGTGACCCGGTCGGCCGCCGGGATCGCTTCGAAGGCGGCCGCATCATGTTTATCCGAGGTCGCCGCATACAGCGACGTCCAGCGGTCGACGATCGCCTGCAACCCCGGCCGATCCTCGAAGTCGACGTCCTCCCCGGGCACTTCGTAATCGAGGTAATCGCGATGGCAATAGACCTCGCTCTCTCCCGTCGAGGCGAGAATGGTGAATTCGTGGCTCAGATTTCCGCCGATCGGCCCGGTCTCGGCGACCATCGGGATGGATTTGAGCCCCATCCGGGCGAAGGTGCGCAGATAGGCGACGAACATCCGGTTATATGCGTGGCGGGCGCCGGCCTGGTCGAGGTCGAAGGAATAGGCGTCCTTCATGAGGAATTCGCGCGAGCGCATGGTGCCGAAGCGCGGCCGCACCTCGTCCCGGAACTTCCATTGGATGTGGTAGAGGTTGAGGGGCAGGTCCTTGTAGGAGCGCACATAGCTGCGAAAGATGTCGGTGATCATCTCCTCGTTGGTCGGTCCATAGAGGAGATCGCGGCCATGTCGGTCTTTGATGCGCAGCATCTCCTTGCCGTAGTCCTCGTAGCGGCCGCTCTCGCGCCACAGCTCGGCGGGCTGAAGGGTGGGCATGAGCATTTCGATCGCGCCGGCGCGGTCCTGTTCTTCACGCACGATGCGGCAAATCTTGGCCAAGACCCGGTGGCCGAGCGGCAAAAATGCATAAATTCCGGCCGCTTCCTGGCGGATCATGCCGGCGCGCAGCATGAGCCGGTGCGAGACGATTTCGGCCTCCTTCGGGGTCTCGCGCAGGATCGGCAGGAAAAAACGGGAAAGGCGCATGCGCGGGGAGTTCTGGCCGGGTGAAGCAGGACGGCGGAGTGAAACCGGATCGCCGGCCAAAATACAAGGCGACAATGTGGGGCGCCCCGCGCCTGCCGGGCTCCCGGTACGGGGACCACCGTCACCTCGCCTTGCCGAGCTGGATTCGAGCGTTTCTCGTCGCGTTTTGCTTGATCAAAGTACGTGAGTTCGGTTAGGCTCGAATTTGCGCAGGGCACGGGCAAGACGGCATCAGAACCGCGGTCCCGCCGTGCGGTCCAAGTCTTGGGAGGAGAGCCCGACGGCGCGTTCATCCGCTGCCACCCGGAGAAGAAACCCAACGCGATCAGGGGTCGAGGGCTAGGTTAAAAACGACGAGCAGGGCTTTGACCCTGCTCTTCTTTTTTGTGCACGGGAACTGCCATGCCGACCGAGCCCCTGCCCTTCTCCGAACTCTTGGGGATCGAGCTTCGCAGCGTCGCCCCGGAGCGGGTCGAAGCCGAGCTCAAGGTCCGGGAGGACCTGTGCACCCGGCCGGCGGTGTTGCACGGTGGGGCTCTCATGGCGCTTGCCGATACCATCGGTGCAATTGCCACGGTCCAAAACCTGCCCGAGGGCACTTGGACGACGACGATCGAGAGTAAGACCAATTTTTTCACCGCCATTCCGGTCGGCGACGTGGCGCGGGCGGAGTGCACCCCTCTCCATCGGGGCAGGACCACCATGGTCTGGCAGACCCGCATCACCCGCGGCGACGGGCGCTTGGCAGCGGTGGTGACGCAGACCCAGTTGGTGACGCGGAAGACGGAGGACCGACCGAAGACAGATTAGGCGAGGCCCGGCCCCGTTCCGCTCCGTCCGCTCTCGTCCGTCCTCTTTCGTCGTCCGCTATTTCGGGATCCCGAACCAGACCGCCACGTCCTCGAGCGCGATCAGCCGGTACGTATACACCGCATCGATCAGCGCGAAGGTGATCGTCGCGACCACCGTCGTCCAGATCAATTTGCTGCGCAGCTTCGGCAATGCCGGCGCGCCGGGATCGCTCCCGGGCACGACCTCGCCGCTTTCGAGCTGCGAGCGGATGCCCCACGGCAGCACGGCGAACAGCACGGTCCACCATACGATGAAATAGATCGCGAGCGCGGTCGTCAGCGACATGGTGGATTGTCCAGTTCGTGGGACGGCCGGAGTCGAGACGACGGACGACAGACCACAGACAACGGAGGACAGATAAAAGATTGCGGCATCGTTGGTCTAATCCTCGGTCCTCCGTCGTACGTCCTCCGTCGTCTGTCCTCCGTCGTCTGTCGTCCGGCCTCAGGCCTGCTCGATCTCGACCAAGGTGCCGCAGAAATCCTTCGGGTGCAGGAACAAGACCGGCTTGCCGTGGGCGCCGATCTTCGGCTCGCCGTCGCCCAGGACCCGCGCTCCGTTTGCCTTGAGCCGCTCGCGCGCGGCCAAGATGTCGTCGACCTCGTAACACAGATGGTGGATCCCGCCGTCGGGATTTCGCTCCAGGAATTTTTCGATCGGCGACCCCGCGCCTAGCGGTTCCAGCAGCTCGATTTTCGCGTTCGGCAAGGCGATGAACACGGTCGAGACGCCGTGCTCGGGCTGCGGCACCACCTCCGACACGCTGGCGCCGAGCGTCTCACGGTAGACCTTGGCGGCCTGCGCGATGTCGCGCACCGCGATCGCCACGTGATTGAGCCGTCCGATCATGCCAAGGTCCTCGAGGTTTCCGGCGCCACGCTTATACCGTCAGCACGTGGACGTGGCAGGTCGGCTTCTTGTCCCAGTGGGCGGCGAGCGTGTTGCGCACGGCGCGGCCGAGCGACTGGGCGAGCGCATCGGGATCGCGCCGGTGCCGCCGCGGCAGCGACTGGAAGGCGTCCATCACGGCCGCGTAGGCGATGTCGCTCATCGGCTCGCCCGCGGTGTTGCGCTCGGGAATTCCCACGAGCCGCAGCTCAGGGTCGGCGGCGAGCTCTCCGTGTGCGGTGACGACGAGTGCGACCGAAGCCATTCCGGCGAACGCCAGGCGCCGCCGCTCGGAGACCGTGGGCGCCTCTTCCTCCACCAGCATTCGACCGTCCTTGTAAAGCCGCGCGGACGGCACCTCGTCGATGATCTCGGCGCGCCCCGGCGCGAGCCGGACGAGATCGCCGTCGCAGCACTCGATGACCCGCGGGATGCCCAAGCGGCGCGCGAGCGCGGCATGCTCGTGGAGGTGCAGCGGCTCCCCGTGCACCGGAATGGCGACTTGCGGCCGCACCCAACGATACATGTCCTCGAGCTCGGCCCGGCGCGGATGTCCGGATACGTGGACGAGTTCGTTGCGGTCGGTGACGACCTCGATACCTTGCCGCACCAGGCCGTTGACGATGCGGTTCACCGGCTTTTCGTTGCCCGGAATGGTCCGCGACGAAAACACCACACGGTCGCCGCGCGCGAGCGTGACGACCGGGTGAGACTCCTCCGCGATGCGCGCCAGCGCGGCGCGCGGCTCGCCCTGGCTGCCGGTGCACAGCGCAACCACCTTGTCGGGCGGTATTTGGTCGTAGACCTCGATACCGCGGAATGCCGCGATGCCGTCGAGGTAGCCGGTCTCCCGTGCCACCTGGACGATCCGCTCCATCGCACGGCCGATCACGACGACTTCACGGCCTGCCGCGGCGGCCGCTTCGGCGGTCGAGCGGATTCTCGCCACGTTCGACGCGAAGGTCGTCACCGCCACTCTGCCGCGCGCGGTGCGGACGAGTTCGCCGAGCGTCTTCGCCACGTCGCGCTCCGAGGGCGAGCGCCCATCGCGGATGGCATTGGTGGAATCGCCGATCAGCGCCAGCACGCCTTCCTCGCCCAGGGCCCGGAGTTTAGGCTCGTCGGTCGGCGGCTCGACGACGGGGGTCGGATCGATCTTCCAATCCCCGGTATGCAGCACCGTGCCCAATGGCGTGCGAAGGATGAGCGCGTTCGATTCCGGGATCGAATGGGCCATCGATACCAGCTCGATGTCGAACGGGCCCACCTTGAAACGCGATCCGAGCGCGACGATCTGAACCGGAATCTCCGGCGCCCCCGGCTCGCCGCGGCGCTTGGCCTCGAGCAGGGCCGCCGTGAACGGGGTGGCGTAGACCGGCACTTTGAGTTGCGGCCACAGATCGAGCAGCGCGCCAAAATGATCCTCGTGCGCGTGGGTTAGCACGATGGCTGCAAGATTGCGGCGCCCTTCAATGAGGAAGCGGATGTCCGGCAGGATGACGTCGATGCCCGGCAGCAAATCTTCGGCCCCGAACGACACGCCGAAATCGACGGCAATCCAGGTTCGGCTACGTTCCGGCCCCAGGCCGTAGATGGAGAGATTCATGCCGATTTCGCCGACCCCGCCGAGCGGCGCAAACACGAGCTCGCCCGGCCCGTTCATCGCTCTCCACCCGATCCGGGAATTCTGGTGCTCGCGGCATTGGGCCTGTCCGCCGTCGCAGGCTCGGTCCGAGCGCGTCCCGGCACTCCCGGCACCGCCGTGCATCGGCCGACAGCGACCGGAAAGATGTCGGCGGCCGTGATCACTTCGAGCGTTGAGTCCTCGCGCCGAAGCAGCAGGCGTCCGGCCGCATCGAGGTTTTCGAATCGGCCGTGGATTTCCCGTTCCGGCAGGCTGACACGAATCACCTCGCCGAGCCCCGTCGCGCGGGCGAGCCAAGCCGTGCGGATTGCGGCGAAGCCGCCGCCCCGATCCCATTCCGAAAGACGCAGCCGCATGGTGCGCGAGAGCGCACGCAACAGCGCATCCGGGCCCACGCTCGCCCCGGCGGCGGCAAGATCGGTCGCCGGAAAGCTCATGCCCGGCGGGTGGCGCGTGCAATTGACTCCGATTCCGACCACGACCGCGAGCGGCCGCCCTGCGGCGCTTTCACCTTCGACCAGAATGCCCGCAAACTTCGCGCCGTCGCAAATCAGGTCGTTCGGCCACTTGCATCGCAGCCGCGTGGCGAGAGCCGGGCAAAGCTCGCAAACCGCGTCATGAACACCGAGCGCCGCGACCAGCGAGAGCTCGGAGGCGCGATCGGCCGGGGACGGATCGATCAGCAACAGGCTCGCATAGAGGTTGCCGCGCTCGGAGACGAACGGACGACCACGCCGGCCGCGCCCTGCCGTCTGCTGCGCCGCCGTGACCCACAATGCGCCGTCCTCGCCCCGCCGTGCCGCGGAGAGCGCCTCGGCATTGGTGGATCCGACGCTGTCGTGAAAGATCAGCCGAAACCCGGCGGCAATGGCGGCGGGATCGAGCTCCATGCGCTCAGAACAATGATTTTGCCGCGGCGCCCGCCGCCTCGATGAACGGCGCCGGATAGGCGAAGAACAACAGATTGAAGAGGCCGGTCACGCCGAGCACCCACCGGAGTTCCTGGGCCATCGGCTCGAAGTTGCCCTTCGGCTCGTCGAAATACATCGTCTTCACGATCATCAGATAATAAAAGGCCCCCACGACGCTCGCGAGCACGCCGATCACGGCGAGCGCGTAGAGGCCCGCCTTGATGGCGGCAAGAAATACGTAGAATTTCGCAAAGAAGCCGGCGAGCGGCGGCACGCCGGCAAGCGAGAACAACAGCAGCGCGAGGAACGCCGCCATCGCCGGATGAGTGCGGGCGAGCCCGGAGAGATCCGCGAGCGTCTCGACGTTGCCCTCCTTGTATCGCATTGCCAAAATGCACGCGAAGGTGCCGAGCGTCATCGCCAGATAGATCGTCATGTAGACGATGACGCCGCGCACGCCCTCCTCGGTGCCCGCGGCAAGGCCGATCAGCGCGTATCCCATGTGCCCGATCGCGGAATACGCCATCAGCCGCTTGAAATTGCGCTGACCGATCGCCGCGAAGGATCCGAGAATCATCGAAGCGATCGAGACGAACACCACGATCTGCTGCCACTGCGCGACGATGCCGGGGAACGCAGTGACGGTCGGGCGCACGAACATGGCGATGGCCGCGACCTTGGGCGCCGCCGCGAAGAAGGCGGTGACCGGCGTGGGCGAGCCTTCGTAGACGTCGGGCGTCCACATGTGGAACGGCACCGCCGAGACCTTGAAGCAAAACCCGGCGAACAGGAACACGAGACCGAAGATCAGTCCGAGATCCGCCTGCGTGCTCGCCTTGGCGATCCCGGCGAAGCTCACGGTGCCGGTGAAGCCGTAGATCAGCGAAGCGCCGTACAGCAGCATTCCGGAAGACAGCGCGCCCAGCACGAAATATTTCAGCCCCGCTTCGGTCGAGCGCACCTGGTCGCGGCGGATCGCCGCGAGCACGTACAGGCAGAGACTCATCATTTCGAGCCCGAGATAGAGCGCAATCAGGTCCGTGGCCGAGACCAGGACCATCATTCCCAAAGTCGAGAGCAGGATCAGCACCGGATATTCGAACCGGCGCCGGCGTGCGGAATCGGCGTCGCCGAGGAGCAGCGCGATCGCGAAGGCCGAGCCGGCGAGCGCCAGCAACTTCATGAACCGCGCGAAATCGTCGAGCACGAAGCTGCCGCCGAAGCTCGTCAGCTTGCCGGTCGGCAGCAAGGCCAACAGGATCGCGACGACGACGAGGAGCGCGATCGCGGTCCAGTTCGTTGCCGCAGCCGCTCGCTCGCCGCGAAATACGCCGAACATCAACAGCGCCATCGCGCCGACCGCGAGCACGAGCTCCGGCAGCACGGGCAGGATCGCGGGGACGGACTGGGCCTCGTTCATGATCCACGCGGCGCGATCACGGCACGGCAAGCGCCGCGGATTTCGCCGCGGCGATCGCATGATTGTAGCTCTCGAGCAGGGCCGTGACCGAGGAAGCCGAGATGTCGAGAACCGGCGTCGGGAAGAAGCCGAGCAGCAGCGTGAGCACGACGAGCGGCGCGAAGGTCAGCATCTCGCGCGCGTCCAAATCCGCGAGGGCCGCGAGGCTCGGTTTCTCCAGCGGGCCGAAGATCACCTTGCGGTAGAGCCAGAGCGCGTAGGCCGCAGACAGGATCGTGCCGATCGTGGCCAGGAATGCCACGGTGCTGTTGATCCTGAACGTGCCGATCAGCGACAGGAACTCGCCGACGAAACCCGAGGTGCCCGGCAGCCCGATGTTGGCCAGCGTGAACACCATGAATACCGCCGCGTAGACCGGCATGTTGTTGACGAGCCCGCCATAGGCGGCGATCTCGCGGGTGTGCATGCGGTCGTAGACTACGCCGACGACCAGGAACAGCGCACCCGAGACGATGCCGTGGGAGATCATCTGAAAGATTCCCCCGGCTACGCCCTGCATGGTCCCCGCGAAGATGCCCATGGTCACGAAGCCCATATGCGCCACCGACGAATACGCGATCAGCTTCTTGAAATCCTCCTGCACCAGCGCGACCAGCGAGGTGTAAATGATGGCGACGATCGACAACGCGAACATCAGCGGGGCGAAATCGTGGGAGGCGGCGGGGAACATCGGCAGCGAGAACCGCAAGAATCCGTAGCCTCCCATCTTCAGCAGAATCGCCGCGAGGATGACCGAGCCCGCGGTCGGGGCTTCGACGTGCGCGTCGGGCAGCCAAGTGTGGACCGGCCACATCGGCAGCTTGACGGCGAACGACGCCAGGAACGCGAGCCACAGCCAGGTCTGCATCCCGGCCGGAAACGAGTGCTTGAGCAGCGCGGGAATGTCGGTGGTGCCCGCGCTCCAGTACATCGCCATGATCGCCAGCAGCATGAGGAGGGAGCCGGTGAGCGTGTACAGAAAGAACTTGAAAGTCGCGTAGACGCGTCGCGGACCGCCCCAGACGCCGATGATGAGGAACATCGGAATGAGGCCGCCTTCGAAGAACAGATAAAACAGCACGAGGTCGAGCGCCGTGAACGTGCCAATCATGGTCGTCTCCATAACGAGGAAGACGATCATGTATTCGCGCACGCGCTGCTCGATCGCCCGCCAGCTGGCGATGATGCAGATCGGCATCAGCCCGGTCGTCAGGATGACGAACGGCAGTGAGATTCCGTCCACCCCCATATGGTAGCCGATCGCGCCACCGAGCCAGGCTGCCTTTTCCTCGAACTGGAAATCCGGCGAGCCCGGGTCGAACCGCCACAGCAGGATCAGCGACACGGCGAACGCGATCAGCGTCGTCCACAATGCCGTCCAGCGCGCGTTGCGGGCGACCACCTCCTCCTCGCCCTGCAACGTGACGATGCTGAGAGCGCCGACGAGCGGCAAGAGCACGAGCACGAACAGGATCGGCCAGCCCGTCATGGATGCACCCCGCCGCGCAGCATGAACCAGGTGACCAGCGCCGCGACTCCGATCAGCATGGCGAATGCGTAGTGATAGAGATACCCGGTCTGCAGCCGCATCACGCTTCGGGTGATGTCGATGACGCGCGCCGAGATGCCGTCGGGGCCGAGACCGTCGATGACGCGTTCATCTCCGCCCTTCCACAGCAGCCGTCCCACCCACAGCGCAGGCCGAACCAGGAGAAAATCGTAGATCTCGTCGAAATACCATTTGTTGAGCAGGAAGCGGTAGAGCAGCGGCTGCTGGCGAGCGAGCTCGACCGGCAGATCCGGCCGCTGGATATAGAATTGCCACGCGACCAGGAATCCGGCCGTCATCATCACGGTCGGCAGTACCGCGATGTACCATGCCGCGTGCGCAGCCTCGGCCTCGCCATGGCCGAATCGCAGCGATTCCCGGAAGAAGCTCGCGGCGCCGTGCCCGGTGAAAATGCCGGCGAAGGCGAAGCCGGTGACGAGCGAGCCGAGCGCCAGGACGGCGAGCGGCACGAGCATGACCGGCGGACTTTCGTGCGCGTGCTCGAACGCGTGATGATCGTTGGGCTCGCCGTGGAATGTTTTGAAGATCAGGCGCCAGGAATAGAACGCGGTCAGCGCCGCCGAGAACAGCGTGAGCACATAGCCGTAGGTCGCGATCGAGCCCGCGCCCGCATACGCGGATTCGATGATCGCGTCCTTGGAATAATAGCCGGCCGTGAGTGGAAATCCGGTCAGCGCCAACGTGCCGATCACCATCGTCCAATAGGTGACCGGCAGCTTCGTTCGGAGCCCGCCCATCTTGCGGATGTCCTGCTCGTGATGCATCGCAGTGATGACCGAGCCCGAGCCGAGGAACAGCAGGGCCTTGAACGAGGCGTGGGTGAACAGATGGAACATCCCGACCGAATACGCGCCGACCCCCATGGCGACGAACATGTAGCCGAGTTGCGAGCAGGTGGAATAAGCGATGATGCGCTTGATGTCGTTCTGCACCAGGCCGATGGTCGCCGTGAAGAACGCGGTAGTGGCGCCGATGAAAGTCACGAAGCCGAGCGCCACGGGCGCAAGCTCGAACAACGGCGAGAGCCGCGCGACCATGAACACCCCCGCGGTCACCATCGTGGCGGCGTGGATGAGCGCCGAGACCGGCGTGGGCCCCTCCATGGCGTCGGGCAGCCAGGTGTGCAGCAGGAATTGCGCCGATTTTCCCATCGCGCCCATGAACAGCAGCACGCAGATCAGCGTCAGCGCGTCGATGTCGTACCCGAGGAAATGCATGGTCTTGCCGGCGAGCGTCGGCGCCTGCGCGAAAATGGTGCCGAGGTCCAGCGCCCCGATCATCATGAACACCGCGAAGATGCCGAGCGAGAAGCCGAAGTCGCCGACGCGATTGACGATGAAGGCCTTGATCGCGGCCGCATTGGCCTCGGGCTTGTGATACCAGAAGCCGATCAACAGATAGCTCGCGAGCCCCACCCCTTCCCAGCCGAAGAACAGCTGCACGAGATTGTCGGCGGTGACCAGCATCAGCATGGCGAAGGTGAAAAGCGACAGATACGAGAAGAACCGCGGCCGGCCGGGATCGTCCGCCATGTAGCCGATCGAATACAGGTGCACGAAGGCCGACACCGTGGTGACGACGACCAGCATCACCGCGGTCAACGCATCGATGCGGAGCGCCCATTCCGCATGGAGGTCCCCGGAGCCGATGAAGGTCGCGAGCACCAGGTGCGCATCCTGATGACCGAAGCCGATCCATGCGAAGGCGATCCAGGACAGCGCCATCGAGACGAACAACAGGGTCGTTGTCACGAGCTCGGAGGGCCGCGCGCCGATCGCAGGGCCGAACAGGCCGGCAATGACGCAGCCGAGAAGCGGCAGGAAGACGATTGCCTGATACATCCCCTCAGCCCCGCATCATGCTCACGTCTTCGACCGCGATCGATCCGCGATTGCGGTAAAAGGCGACGAGAATGGCCAATCCGATCGCGGACTCGGCCGCCGCCACGGTGAGCACCACCAGCGCGAACACCTGGCCGACGAGATCGCCGAGATGCGTCGAGAACGCCACCAGATTGATGTTGACCGAGAGCAGGATCAGCTCGATCGACATCATGATGATGATGATGTTCTTGCGGTTGAGGAAAATGCCGAGGATGCCCATCGTGAACAGGATGGCGCCGACCGCGAGATAATGGCCGAGCCCAATCGTCATGGCGCTCGATCCTGCGCAAGGAAGCCAACGGCGATTTGCCTGGAGCGACCCGCATACGCGCTTTCCCTCTCCCCTCGTGGGAGAGGGTGGCTCGTTGCGAGCGCGAGCGAGCGACGAGCCGGGTGAGGGGTAACTTGCAAACGCACGAGAGCAAAACCCCTCACCCGGTCCTCGCCTTCGGCTCGGGCCACCCTCTCCCACAAGGGGAGAGGGCAAGCGCGCGCGCGGGTCTGCTTTCGCAACAATCCCACAAGGGGAGAGGGGAAGCGCGCGAGCGGCGATGCCCAGCGCCTTCCTACGGCCATGCGCAGAGGCAACGGCATGCTAGATCCCCTGTCCGGGCCGGACCTGCCGGATCTCGATCGCGGTGCGCGGTGTGCGGCCGATCTGATCGGCGGCCCTCTGGCGCTTCACCCCGAGCTTGTGGTGCAGCGTGAGCACGATGGCGCCGATCATGGCGACCAGCAGGACGACCCCCGCGGCTTGGAAGTAATAGACGTAGCGCGTGTAGAGCACGCGGCCGAGCGCCTCGGTATTGCTCACGCTCTCCAGCGGCGGGATCGGCGCGGTGATCGCGGCCGGAACATGCGTCCCGATCGCCCACACCGCGACTACCAGCAGCAGCTCGACCAGGAACACGATGCCGATCACGATCCCGATCGGCAGATAATTGAGGAAGCCCTGCCGCAGCTCGGCGAAATCCACGTCGAGCATCATCACCACGAACAGAAACAGCACGGCGACCGCGCCGACGTAAACCACGATGAGGATCATCGCCAAAAACTCGGCGCCCATCAGCACGAACAGGCCGGCGGAGCTGACGAAGGCGAGGATGAGGAACAGCACCGAGTGCACCGGATTGCGCGCGGCGATCACCATGAAGCCCGACGCCACGCAGGTGCCGGCGAACAGATAGAAGAACAGGCTGGCGGCGACCATGCGGACCTCAGCGATAGGGCGCGTCGAGCGCGATATTCTTGGCGATCTCGCGCTCCCAGCGGTCGCCGTTCGCGAGCAGGCGCTCCTTGTCGTAATAGAGCTCTTCCCGCGTTTCGGTCGAGAATTCGAAATTCGGCCCCTCGACCACCGCGTCGACCGGGCAGGCCTCCTGGCACAGCCCGCAATAGATGCATTTGACCATGTCGATGTCGTAGCGGGTGGTGCGGCGCGTGCCGTCGTTGCGGCGCGGCCCTGCCTCGATCGTGATGGCCTGGGCCGGGCAGATCGCCTCGCACAGCTTGCAGGCGATGCAACGCTCCTCGCCGTTCGGATAGCGGCGCAGCACGTGCTCGCCGCGGAAGCGCGGCGACAGCGGCCCCTTCTCGAACGGGTAATTCAGCGTCGCCTTGGGCTTGAAGAAATACCGCAGCGACAGCAGCAGCGCCTCGACGAACTCCTTCAGGAAGATCGATCGCGCCGCCTGGTCGAGCCTCATGGTCACACCCCCTGTCGCGCCTTGCGCGCCCGTGTTGTCGCGGTCGCGCGGTTCATCGCGCCACCAGGCCCGCGAGTTGCAGCACTGCGGCGACGATTGCGACCGCCGCAAGCGAGATCGGCAGAAAAACCTTCCAGCCGAGCCGCATCAACTGGTCGTAGCGATAGCGCGGCGCGAACGCCTTGACCATCGCGAACAGGAAGAAGACGAACAGCGCCTTGAGCGAGAACCAGACGATGCCGGGAATCCAGGTGAACGGCGGCACCGGGAACGGCGGCAGCCAGCCGCCCATGAACAGGATCGTGCACATGGCGCACATGGTCGTGACCGCCACGTATTCGCCGAGCATGAACATCATGTACGGGCTCGAGCCGTATTCGACCATGAATCCGGCGACGAGCTCGGATTCGGCTTCCACGAGGTCGAACGGCGTGCGGTTGGTCTCCGCCAGCGCCGAGATGAAGAAGATGACGAACATCGGAAACAGCGGCAGCCAGAACCAGTTGAACAGACCGAACCGGCCGTTCTGCGCCTCGACGATCGCGGTGAGGTTCAACGAGCCCACGCACAGCAGAACGGTGATCATCACGAAGCCGATCGAGACCTCGTACGACACCATCTGCGCCGCCGAGCGCAGCGCGGCCAGGAACGGATATTTCGAGTTGGACGCCCAGCCGGCCATGATGATGCCGTAGACGCCGAGCGAGGAGATCGCGAAGATGTAGAGGATGCCGACGTTGATGTCGGCGATCACCCAGCCGGCATTCACCGGGATCGCCGCCCACGCGGCAAGCGCCAGCACGCAGGTGACGAGCGGCGCGAGCAGGAACACGCCCTTGTTGGCGCCGGCGGGGATCACCGGCTCCTTGAGCATGAATTTCAGCAGGTCGGCAAACGATTGCAGCAGCCCCCATGGGCCGACGACGTTCGGTCCGCGCCGGATCTGCACTGCGGCCCAGATCTTGCGGTCGGCATAGAGGATGTAGGCGATGGCAATGAGCAGCACGAGGAGGAGCAGCACGCTCTGCGCCGCGATCACCACCACGGGCCAAACATAGGTCCACCAGAAATCCACCATGCCAGTCCCCTACTCGGCCGCGGTCGCCGCGGCCGCGCCGCGGGCGAGCGCCGAGCATTCGGCCATGACCGCCGAAGCGCGTGCGATGGAGTTCGTCAGATAGAAATCGCGGATGACGGAGCGGAACGGGGCCTTGTCCGGGCTGCCGCCCCGCTCGGCAAGCTTGCGGATGTCGACCGGATCCGCGGGCGCAACATGATCGATCCGCTGCAGGTGCGGATGCGCTTTGAACAGGGCGGCGCGCAGGCTTGCGAGCGAATCGTAGGGCAATCTGCGGCCGAGCACGTCGGAGAGCGCGCGCAGGATCGCCCAATCCTCGCGCGCCTCGCCGGGCGGGAACGTGGCGCGCGCCGCCATCTGCACCCGTCCCTCGGTGTTGATGAAGATGCCGGATTTTTCCGGATAGGCCGCGCCGGGGAGGATCACGTCGGCGCGATGCGCGCCGCGATCGCCGTGGGTTCCGATGTAGATGACGAACGCGCCCGGCGCGATCTCGACCTCGTCGGCCCCGAGCAGGAACGCGACTTCGAGCGCGCCCGCGCGGCCCATTTCGGCAAGGCTGCGGCCCGATCCGGCCGGAACGAAACCGAGATCGAAAGCGCCGACCCGGGCAGCGGCGGTGTGCAGCACACAGAATCCGTTCCAGCCGTCCTTGATCGCGCCGAGCTCGACCGCGAGCTTTGCCGCGAGTGCGGCGATGGCCGCGCCATCGGGCCGGCTCAGCGCTCCCTGGCCGAGCAAGAGCATCGGCCGTTCCGCCGGCTTGAGGATCTCGGCAAACGGATGCCTGCCCGCGGCGACTTCGGCGAGCGTCTCGGGACCCGCGCCGAGATAGTCGTACGGATAGGTCAGATCCGCCCGTTCGCCGATCAGCGCGATCGGGAATCGCCCCATGCGCCAGCGCTTGCGGATGCGCGCGTTGAGCACCGCGGCTTCCTTGCGCGGATTGGAGCCGACGATCAGCAGCGCGTCCGCGCGCTCGATCCCCGCGATCCCGGCATTGAACAGATACGTGGCGCGGCCCCAGCGCGGATCGAGCGCGGTGCCGTCCTGGCGGCAATCGAGGTGCCCCGTGCCGATACGACCCATCAGGTCTTTGAGCGCGAACATCTCCTCGACCGCGGCGAGGTCGCCGGCGATCGCGCCGATCCGCTCCGGCCGCGTTCCCTTCATCCGGGCCGCGATCGCCCGGAACGCTTCCGGCCAGGAGGCCGCGCGCAGCATTCCGCCGGAGCGGATGTACGGCTGGTCGAGCCGCTGCACGCGCAATCCGTCGACGATGTGCCGCGTCTTGTCGGAAATCCATTCCTCGTTCACGTCGTCGTTGGTGCGCGGCAGGACGCGCATGACCTCGCGCCCGCGGGAATCGATGCGGATCGCGGACCCGACCGCGTCCATCACGTCGATCGACTCGGTCTTCGTGAGCTCCCAGGGGCGCGCCGCGAACGCGTAGGGCTTCGAGGTCAGTGCTCCGACCGGACAGAGATCGACCACGTTGCCCTGCAGCTCCGACGTCATCGCGTGCTCGAGATAGGTCGTGATCTCCATATCCTCGCCGCGGCCGATCGCGCCGAGCTCGGGCACGCCGGCAACCTCCGTGGCGAAGCGGATGCAGCGCGTGCAATGGATGCAGCGCGTCATGATCGTCTTCACCAGCGCGCCGAGATATTTGTCTTCGACCGCGCGCTTGTTCTCCTGATAACGGCTGGAATCGACCCCGTAGGCCATGGTCTGATCCTGCAGGTCGCATTCGCCGCCCTGGTCGCAGATCGGGCAATCGAGCGGATGATTGATCAGCAGGAATTCCAGCACGCCTTCGCGCGCCTTTTTGACCATCGGGGTGCGGGTGTTGATGACCGGAGGCTCGCCCTTGGGTCCCGGCCGGCAATCGCGCACGCCCCAGGCGCAGCTCGCGACCGGTTTCGGCGAGCCCTTGACCTCGACCAGACACATGCGGCAGTTGCCCGCGATCGACAGCCGCTCGTGGAAGCAGAAGCGGGGAATCTCCGCGCCCGCCGCCTCGCACGCCTGCAAGAGCGTGAACTCCGCCGGGACGTCGACTTCCTTGCCGTCGATGACGAGCTTGGTCATTCCGCTTCGTCCGCGTTCAGGCGCAGCGCGCCGTCTTCCACATTTGTGCGGCAGGCAGACTTTGCCAATCGAACGCATGCCCGGTCGGGCCGTGCTGTTCCAGATGCTCGAGCCGCGCCATCGCCTCGTCGATCGTGGGCCGATGTCCTGCCGGCACCCACCACATCACGAAATACCGATCACGAGATGGTTCGAACCATTCCGCGCGCCGCGCATAGAAGCGTTTGTGTACGGTTTGCCAGACGTAGCGCTCCAGCGCTTCGACGCTTTCCCACACCGACATGTTGATGGCGATCCGCGGATCGCGGTAAGGGCGAAAGTTCGTGGCATTCCCGGTGTCGTCCTGCAGCCTCCAAACGAAACCTTCGGCGCGGTCTGCGATCGCGTTCACCCGCGCGAGATTGTCGACGAAATCCGCCATTCGCGGATCGCCGATCTCGTAGCGCAGGCGTCCGATATTGAGCTGCGCCAAATGCTGCCCGCTCATTTCGTGGCCCCATTCCCTTGGGTCGACACCGGATCGTCCTTTTTCTATTCCGCCGCGATCGCGGCGGGCTCCGCTGCCGGCCGCGCCGCGTATTCGTCGATTCTGCGCTCGATCTCATGCCGGAAGTGGCGGATCAACCCCTGGATCGGCCACGCCGCCGCATCTCCGAGCGCGCAAATCGTGTGGCCTTCGACCTGGGTCGTGACTTCGAGCAGCAGTCCGATCTCGCCCTTGCTGGCACGCCCTTCCGCCATGCGGGTGAGCACGCGCCACATCCAGCCGGTGCCCTCGCGGCAGGGCGTGCATTGGCCGCAGCTCTCGTGCTTGTAGAAATACGCGATGCGGGCGATGGCGCGCACGACATCCGTCGACTTGTCCATGACGATCACGGCCGCGGTGCCGAGGCCGGACTTGAGGTCTTTGAGCGCGTCGAAATCCAGGATCAGGTCCTCGCATTGCGAGGCCGGCAACAGCGGCACCGAGGAGCCCCCGGGAATGACGGCGAGCAAATTGTCCCAGCCGCCGCGCACGCCGCCCGCATGAGTATCGACGAGCTCGCGGAACGTGATGCCCATCGCCTCTTCGACATTGCACGGCTTGTTCACGTGCCCCGAGATGCAGAACAGTTTGGTCCCGGTATTGTTCGGCCGGCCGATCGCCGAGAACCAGGCGGCGCCGCGGCGCAGGATGTCCGGCGCGACCGCGATCGATTCCACGTTGTTCACCGTGGTGGGGCAGCCGTAGAGGCCGACATTGGCCGGGAACGGCGGTTTCAGCCGCGGCATGCCCTTTTTGCCCTCCAGGCTTTCGAGCAACGCGGTCTCCTCGCCGCAGATATAGGCGCCGGCGCCATGATGGACGTAGAGATCGAAATCGAAGCCGTGGATATTGTTCTTGCCGATCAGCTTCGCCCCGTAGGCCTGGTCGACCGCAGCCTCGAGGCGCTCGCGCTCGCGGATGAATTCGCCGCGGACGTAGATGTAGGCGACATGCGCGCCCATCGCGAAGGACGCGAGCAGGCAGCCCTCGATCAACAAATGGGGATCGTGGCGGAGAATCTCGCGGTCCTTGCAGGTGCCGGGCTCCGATTCATCGGCATTGACGACAAGATAATGCGGGCGGCCATCCGACTGCTTGGGCATGAACGACCATTTGAGCCCGGTCGGGAACCCGGCGCCGCCGCGCCCGCGCAGCCCTGAGGCTTTCATCTCGTTGACGATCCAATCCCGCCCCTTTTCGAGGATGGCCTTGGTGCCGTCCCAGGCGCCGCGCGCGCGTGCGCCATCGAGACCCCAATCATGCAGGCCGTACAGATTCTTGAAGATGCGGTCCTTGTCCGCGAGCATCAGTGGCGCCTCGGTTTGGTCTGATCCGCTTCCGGCGGCTTCGGGGCGGGGGCTTCGCGGCGCTCCGCCGCTTCCCCCGGCTTCTTGGCCGCGGCATCATGCAGGGCGGCGCCCGCGTGCGTGGCGGTGCCGGCCGCCGGCCCGCCGTTTCCGGCGTAAAGCGTGGGATCGGTCAATGTGGTCGGTCCGCCGACCGGCGCCGAAAGCTGACGGTCGATCTGCGGCCCCGGTTTCGGCGTCCGTCGGGCGACGAGATCGTCGAGAATGCGCGCGAGAGTCTCCGGCGTCAGATCCTCGTAATTGTCCTCGTTGATCTGCAGCATGGGCGCATTCACGCAGGCACCCAGGCACTCGACCTCGATCCAGGAGAACTTGCCGTCCTCGCTGACACGGTACTCGTCTCCGATCTTTTCGCGGAGCACCGTTTTCAGCTCCTCGGCCCCGCGCAGCATGCAGGGCGTCGTGCCGCAAAGCTGGACGTGATAGCGCCCGACCGGCTCCAGATTGAACATCGTGTAGAAGGTGGCCGCTTCGAGCGCGCGGATGTGCGCCATGCCGAGAAAATCCGCGACGTAGCGGATCGCCGCTTCCGGCAGCCAGCCGCTTGACTGGGCCTGTGCACGCCACAGCAGCGAAAGGATCGCGGATTCCTGGCGCCCCTGCGGGTATTTGGTCAGCTCCGCCCTCGCCCATTCCAAATTCTCCGCGGAGAAGGCGAAGCTCTTGGGCTGGATCTCGACGGGAGCGAGGCGGCGCGGTGCCATCAGCCGCACCTCCGGGCCACAGCAACAAGACACCGCGATTGGCTCCAAGCGAGCCGCAGTGTGTTCCCTCCCCCCTTGTGGGTCAGGTAACCCGAGCGAGCCGAGAAGCGCCGGCTCATCGATCGACCTCGCCGAACACGATATCGATCGATCCGAGGACGGCGGACACGTCGGCGAGCATGTGGCCTCGCATGAGAAAATCCATCGCCTGCAAGTGCGCGAAGCTAGGCGCGCGGATCTTGCATCTGTAAGGCTTGTTGCCGCCGTTCGAGACCAGGTACACGCCGAACTCGCCTTTGGGCGCCTCGACCGCGGCGTAGACTTCGCCCTGCGGCACGTGGAAGCCCTCGGTGTAAAGCTTGAAATGACGGATGAGGGCTTCCATCGAGCTCTTCATCTGGCGTCGCCGCGGCGGCACGATCTTGTTGTCGGGATGCGCGACCGGCCCCCGCCCCTCCGTCGCGCGCAGCTTTTCGAGGCACTGCTTCATGATGCGCACCGATTGGCGCATCTCCTCCATGCGGATACAGTACCGGTCGTAGCAGTCGCCGTTGCGGCCGACCGGAATATCGAACTCCATCTCGGCGTAGCACTCGTAGGGCTGCGCCTTGCGCAGGTCCCAGGCCGCGCCCGAGCCGCGCACCATCACCCCGGAAAACCCCCAGGCCCAAGCGTCCTCGAGTTTGACGACGCCGATGTCCACGTTGCGCTGCTTGAACACCCGATTGTCGGTGAGCAAGCCCTCGATGTCGTCGCAGACTTTGAGGAACGGATCGCAGAACGCCCCGATGTCGTCGAGCAGCCGATCCGGCAGATCCTGGTGAACGCCGCCGACGCGGAAATAGCTGGCGTGCATCCGGGCGCCCGAGGCGCGCTCGTAGAACACCATCAGCTTCTCGCGCTCCTCGAAGCCCCATAGCGGCGGGGTGAGCGCGCCAACGTCCATCGCCTGGGTCGTGACGTTGAGCAGATGCGAGAGCAGCCGTCCGATCTCGCAATAGAGCACCCGGATCAGCTGCGCGCGCCTCGGCACCTCGATGCCGAGCAGGCGCTCCGCGGCAAGGCAGAACGCATGCTCCTGATTGATGGGGGCGACGTAATCGAGCCGATCGAAATAAGGAATCGCCTGCAGATAGGTCTTGTGCTCGATCAGCTTCTCGGTCCCGCGGTGCAGCAGTCCGATATGCGGATCGACGCGCTCGATGACTTCGCCTTCGAGTTCGAGCACGAGGCGGAGCACGCCGTGGGCCGCCGGATGCTGCGGACCGAAATTGATGGTGAAATTGCGCAGCGCGGTTTCCGGCATGTCAGGCCTTCTTCTCCCTCCCCCGCAGGGGGAGGGTGGTGAGGCGGGAAGTGCCGAACCGGATGGGGCCGCCGCAGCGCTTGACGATATCACGCGCTTGGCCGCTCGCTCCGATCACCTCCCCTCTCGAGGGGGAGGTCGGCTCGCGCGCTATGCGCGCGAGCCGGGAGGGGGGTACACGGGCCGCAGAATCGGACAAATACCCCCCTCCCCATCCCTCCGCCTCGAGGGGGGAGGGAGGCCATTGCAGGTCGCTCACCGCGAACCAGATTTGTCCCGCCCGGCGACAGCGAGAATGCTCGCCCCTCCGCCGCGTCATTGCCGGGCCTTTTCGTCGCCGGGCAGGCCGTACTCGGGTCCTTCCCAGGGCGAGAGAAAATCGAAATCCCGGAACTCCTGCGCGAGCCGCACCGGATCGTAGACCACCCGTTTGAGCTCGTCGTCCCAGCGCACCTCGACAAAGCCCGTCAGCGGAAAATCCTTGCGCAGCGGATGTCCTTCGAAGCCGTAGTCGGTGAGCAGGCGCCGCAGATCCGGATGTCCCGAGAACAGCACGCCATAGAGATCGTAAGCTTCGCGTTCGAACCAGTCGGCGCCGCGATAAACGGAGATGACCGAGGGCACCGGAGTGGCTTCATCGGTCTGCACCTTGACCCGGATGCGCTGGTTCCGCCTGGGCGAGAGCAGGTGATAGACCACATCGAAGCGGCGCTCGCGCTCCGGCCAGTCGACCGCGGTGACGTCGATGATGCACCAGAACAGGCAGCGCTCGTCGTCGCGCAGGAATCGCATCACGTCGACGATATCGGCAGCATGGGCGAACAGCGTCAGCTGCCCGTGAGCGACCGCATGGTCGGTGAGCGCGCCGCCGAGCGCCGAGACGATCGCCTGTCCGAGTTGTTCGAGCGGCTCGTCCATGGCGGGGCTCTTTGCTCAGCGCTCGATCGTGCCGACGCGCCGGATCTTCTTCTGCAGCAGCAGCACGCCGTAGAGCAGCGCTTCGGCGGTCGGCGGACATCCGGGGACATAGATGTCGACGGGAACGATGCGGTCGCAACCGCGCACCACCGAGTAGGAATAGTGGTAATACCCGCCGCCGTTGGCGCACGACCCCATAGAGATGACGTAGCGCGGCTCCGGCATCTGGTCGTAGACCTTGCGCAGCGCGGGCGCCATCTTGTTGGTGAGCGTCCCGGCCACGATCATCACGTCCGACTGGCGCGGCGATGCCCGCGGCGCGAAGCCGAAGCGCTCCGCGTCGTAGCGGGGCATCGACATCTGCATCATCTCGATCGCGCAGCACGCGAGCCCGAACGTCATCCACATCAGCGAGCCGGTGCGGGCCCAGGTGATGAGGTCGTCGGCGGCGGTGATGAGAAAGCCTTTGTCGGCGAGCTCGGCATTGACGCCGCGGAACAAGGCGTCGTCCTCGCCGATGGGCCGGCTGGTTCGCGGATCGACGATGCCCCGCGGGGCTGGCGCGACGACACTGCTCCGCTGGCCGGTCAATCCCACTCCAAGGCTCCTTTCCTCCATTCGTAGATAAATCCGATCGTAAGCACGGCAAGGAACACCATCATCGACCAGAACCCGAAAGCTCCGATCTTGCCGAAGGCGACTGCCCACGGGAACAGGAACGTGACTTCAAGATCGAAAATGATGAACAGGATGGCGACGAGATAGTAGCGGACGTCGAATGTCATCCGTGCATCGTCGAACGCGTTGAAACCGCACTCATAGGCCGAGAGCTTTTCCGGATCCGGCTGCTTGTAGGCGACCAGAAACGGCACGATCAGCAGTGCCGCGCCGATCACGAGCGCGACGCCCACGAAGATGATGAGCGGCAGGTAGGCGTTCCATAGAGCGGTGACCATTCGGAATCTCGCGTCTCACCGTATCTGCGAACCGGCATTGCTGCAAAGGCCCCACGGCGCGGGCGAACCGCCCGCGCCACGGCCCCGGTGTTGGGATTTGCCAACGGTGCGCGACCCTTAGCGCAGTGCACAACGGGTGGCAAGGTGACGGTCGTTCCCCAGCGTGACAAGCCGGATGCCGGGACGCCGGGCGAAATTGTCGCCTGCGGATCCGCGACGCTGGTGGATCGAAGCTTTCCACTTGAGACCTTGACCGGCGCATGCGCGCGAGCCAGCGGTGAACCAAACACGCGCGGTCAGCCGATTGAGCGGCCAACGGATGGCGTTCGACTGAAATTAGCAAACCTTGCTCTGCGGTTGGACGAATGGGTTACGATAATACCTTCAGCGGCCGCCAATCGTTCGCGAGCTTCAGTTGCGCCTCGGTCCGGCTCTGCAGTCCGGCCAAATCCAGACCCTCGGCGATCTCGCGAACCAGCAGGCCCTCCGGGGTGACGTCGATCACGGCAAGGTTCGTATAAATCCGGGTGACGCAGCGCTCGGCGGTCAGCGGGTAACGGCATTCCCGCCGGATCCGCGGCTCGCCGCTCCTCGTGTTGTGCTCCATCAGCACGCGCACTTCTTTGGCTCCGACTGCGAGATCCATGGCGCCGCCGACACCGGGCGGAAAATTCGGATCTTCCGTGGTCCAGTTGGCGAGATCGCCGCGCTCGGAGACCTCGAACGCGCCCATGAGCGCCACGTCGATGTGGCCGCCGCGGATCATCAGGAACGCATCGTTGTGGTGGAAGAACGCGCCGCCTGCCACCAGGCTGGCGGCCCCTTTCCCGGCATTGATGAGATCGGGGTCGGCCTCATGGGGCGCAGGCGCGCGGCCGAGACCCAGGATTCCGTTCTCGCTGTGGAACACGATCTCGCGGCCGGGCGGAATATGGTCGGCGACGAGCGTCGGCAGCCCGATGCCCAGATTGGCATAGGCACCGTTCGCGAGGTCCTGGGCCGCCCTCCATGCCATTTGCGATCGCGACAGCGGCGTCATCGGCGCCATTCACGCCACGACGACGCGGTCGATGAAAATTCCCGGCGTATGCACGCATTCGGGATCGATGGTTCCGAGT
Organism: Pseudomonadota bacterium; assembly: GCA_046727735.1. Lineage (GTDB taxonomy): Bacteria > Pseudomonadota > Alphaproteobacteria > Rhizobiales > Xanthobacteraceae > AP-16. Next base: position 31,073 of record JBKPDF010000109.1, read on the forward strand.
TCCACCATCTCCTTGACCTGCACGACGCTCAGCTCGGCCGCCATTGCCATCACTGGATTGAAATTGCGGGCCGATTTCCGATAGGTCAAGTTCCCCCAGCGATCGGCGCGCTGCGCCTTGAGCAGCGCGACATCGCCCTTGAGCGGTTCTTCCAACACATAACGCTTGCCGTCGATTTCGCGCAATTCCTTGCCCCGGGCGAGCTGCGTCCCGACCCCGACCGGCGAATAGAAGCCGCCGAGGCCGGCCGCTGCGCAGCGCATGCGCTCGCTCAATGTGCCCTGCGGCGTAAGCTCAAGCTCGATGCGGCCGGCCTTGTAGGCGGCATCGAACGCACGCGGGTCGTCCGAGCGCGGGTAGGAACAGATGATCTTTCGCACGCGGCCGGCCGCGATCAATCCGGCGAGCCCGCGCGTGCCTGTGCCCGCATTGTTGGCGACCACGACGAGGTCCGTTGCGCCCTGCTCCAGCAGCGCGTCGACCAGTTCGTCCGGCTGTCCGACCGCGCCGAACCCGCCGAGCAGCACGGTCGACCCGTCCTTGATGCCCGCGAGGGCCGCAGCGAAATCGGCTACCTGCTTGTCGATCATCCGGCGAGGTCCCCGGGAGCAGGTCCGAGCGAGTCGGCTCAAGCTTCGGCGCGCTTCGCCGGCTTGCGCTGCGCCGCGGCGGCCGGCGCCGGCGCGGCGGGCGCGGTCGGGGCCATTTCCCGCTGCGCCAGCATGGTCTCGAGCCGGGTGATGTTCTGCAGCAGCCGTTCCGTGGTGAGCCGCAGGAAATAGAAGCCGAAGGTCGGATTCTGGAAATACAGCTCCTGCACCTTGTCATAGGTGATGGTGAGGACCGCGCCGGTTTCGGCGCATTCCACGCTGGAGGTACGGCGGTTCTCCGGCGCCAGCAGGCCGAGCTCGCCGAACACCTGGCCGGCAGGAATCGTCACGCCGATCTCGCTGACCAGAAACTTGCCGCTGACGACGTAATACATTTCGTAAGCGCGGTCGTTCTTGCGGAACAGGACCTCGCCTTTCTTGTAGGTCCGCTTGGTCATGAACGGCTTGAGCCAGTCCATGGATTGGTCGGTATCGGCCGATTTCTTGACCTGCCGAATGAGCCGCCGCATCTCGACGAGGCGGTAGAAATTGATCGGCAGAATGCCAAGATAGAGCACGAAGGTCGGATAGGAGGGATAGAAATATCCATATGCCAGGAAGAACAGGTTGGCGATGATGCCGACGATCCGCAGCGGCACCATCGTCCTCATGTAATAGGTGACGACGTAAAAGCTGGCGCCGATCAAGGCGAATACCGCGGCGAAATTGAAGTTGGACAATTCGTCGAGCGCCCTGTCGTGCAGCATGCCGTAGAGCTCCGCGAAGCTCATGGCACTGTAGGTCTGGTAAAGCTCGATCAGATCTTTGTAGTAATCGGCGAAGTGCATCTGTCGTTCAACCTAGTGTTTTTGCACGGCTGGCCGAGCCGATTCTAACCGACCGGCATCGGCGCTTGCGTGGCAGGCCTCACATTAACATTAAAGAAAAGGACATGCCCGGTGCAGCTGCCGGGCCGCGTCTGCGGCGGCCCTAGTGTGCACATTGGGCTGCGCCAGACAATGACCCGGGACGGCCCTGACCCATGCGTCAGCCGGGCCCGTGCCGGTCGAGCGCGTTCTGATCGTATCCGGCAATCCGCTTGTAGCTCTCGCTGATCGCAGCCAGCTCCTCGCGGCTGATGACCTCGTCGATCGAGCGGAACGGCCGGTCACCGGTGCGGCGAAACACCTCGCCGAGGATGGCGTCCGGGGGCGAGGTTCGGTTGGTGCGGACCACCCGCGCGGTCGGCTCGCGCCGCTGTGCCTCATAGGCGCGCAACGCGCCGATCGGATCCCCGGGCGCGCCGGCGAGCGTGTCGGCGAGCGCACGCGCGTCGAGGATCGCCTGCCCTGCGCCGTTCGAGCCGCGGGGATACATCGGGTGAGCGGCATCGCCCAGCAGGCTGATCCGGCCGAAGCTCCAGCGCGGCAACGGATCCTTGTCCACCATCGGATATTCCAGAATGATCTCTGCGCTGCGCAGGAATTGCGGCACGTCGAGCCAGTCGAAGTTCCAGTCGGCGATCGCCCCGAAGAAATCCGATAGCTGCCCCGGCCTGCTCCAGTTCCAGTGCGCATAGTTCGGCGTATCGATTTCGACCACCCAATTGACGAGCTGCCGGCCCTGCGCGTCGATCCGGTCGCGGATCGGATAGATGACGATTTTCGCCGGCGTGAACCATCCGGCGCGGATCATGCTCGACCCGGAAAGAATCGGCGGCCATACGGTCACGCCGCGCCACATGTTCACGCCGGAATAGATCGGCTCGCCTTCTTCCGGGAACAGCTGCTTGCGGATTGCCGAGTGGATGCCGTCGCAGCCGATCACGATATCGCCGTGCTGAGGCGGCAGTCGCTGGCCTGTCCCGGTCCGCTCGAAATAGGCCGTGGCGCGCCGCGCGTCCTGGGCAACGCCGGTGCACAGCCATCCGAGCATCAGCCGGTCCGATCCGACGCGATCGAGAAACGCGTCGAGCAGCACGGTTTGCAGGTCGCCACGATGGATCGAGATCTGCGGCCAGGCGTAGCCGGCCGCGTGGCCGAGCGGCTCGCGATAGATGAGTTGCCCGAAGCGGTTGAAGAACACGGACTCCGAGGTGACGATGCCTCGTTGCGCGAGTGGCTTTTCGAGGCCGAGACTTGCAAGCTCCCGCATCGCATGCGGCAAGAGGTTGATGCCGACGCCGATCGGTTTGATCTGCGGCGCAGCCTCGAAGATCCGGCAGGCGATGCCGGCTTCATGCAGGGCAAGCGCCAGCGTCAGCCCGCCGATGCCGCCGCCTATGATCAAGACTTCCAACGCCGCCTCCCGGCTCGATCCGGGGATTTCGACATGATCCGAGAAACCGCGTCCGGCCACAACCGTTTGCCTGAACGAGTCCAAAAGCCGAGCGTTGCGTCAGGGCCTCGGCCGGAGTCGCCCATGCCCAAGCTCGATCGCGTGCTCGAGACCGCGCTCTACGTCGACGATCTCGACCGCGCCGCCCGGTTCTACCGCGAGGTGCTCGAGCTGCGCGCGCTGTTCGGCGACGATCGCTTGCGCGCATTCGCAGTCGGCGACCGCAACGTCCTGCTGCTGTTCCGCCGTGGCGCCTCGCTCCAGACCGCGGTGATGCCGGGCGGCACCATTCCGCCCCATGACGGCAGCGGACCCTTGCACGTCGCGTTCGGGATCGGCCGGGACGAGCTCCCGATCTGGGAGGAGCGGCTCGCCGCGCGCAAGATCGCGATCGAGGGGCGCACCGACTGGCCGCGCGGCGGTCACAGCATCTATTTCCGCGATCCGGACGGGCATCTCGTCGAATTGGCCACGCCCGGCTTGTGGGAAATTTATTGAGAGCACTGGCGGAAATGTTCGATGGTCCGCGCCCCTAGCGGGGGCACGACATTGTAAGGATTTCTAAGTCAGCTCTGAGGGGCGAACCAGACCAGTCCGCGGGCGCCGGTGAATGGCCGCTAATGACCCATTCCAGAAGTCAGCTTGGCCGTAGCTCGGCCAAGATCTTCGCCCCAAGTAATCCTATGGCCGCAGCCGCGAGTCTATCTATCCACGCTTTGCCCCGGACGTATGTATAACGGGCTCGATCCGTCGAGAATGCCACTGCTACGACTGCGTACCAACCAAACTCGATCGCAAAGATCGCGGCGACTAGCATGGTTGTCATGAACGCGGATGGAGCGTCGGATAGCGCTGCGGAAAACACGCTGGCATAAACGATCGCAGTCTTCGGATTGCTCAACTGCGTCAACAGGCCGAGCAGAAAGGTACGCGGTGTCGACTCGGGCTGAACCGCAGAAGCACGCAGAACGACTAGTGGCTTTGGAGAAGACATCCAAAGCTTGTATGCGATGAACAGGAGGTAGAGCGCTCCTGCAAACTGCAGCGCTCTGTAAAGCGAAGGCACCGCAACGAATACGATTTGCAGCCCCGACAGTGCGACAACTGCGAAGATAGCGCCAGCGACACCCATTCCGAGTGCAGCCGCCACGCCGTGTCCTCGCGAGCTGGAGATTGCCGTCCGTGCCACAATGACGAAGCTCGGTCCAGGACTCATTGCGCCAAGTAGGATCGCAAGCGAGACGGTTATGAAGGCAGCGATGTTATCCATGATCCTCTTCATCGATTCTACCACCACAGCATCTCCATGGAATGTCCGCAAGTGGCCCTTCTGCAACGTGCGGCGACGCGAGACTGACGACTGCTTACGAGGCGATTCTGTTGCGAAACTCGGTTGCCTTCGATCGCAAGGCTCAGCCGTGAGTTTTGGCGATTCCCTTGAGCCGCTCTCCCGTCAGGGAGCAGCGGCGCCCTGGACATGGGTGGGCGCAGCCTTTCGTCTTGCGAGGAGACAACAGAGGCTGACCATGGGCAGACCGGGTATCGCTATAACGCTCCCAGAAAAGCGACCAAGTCAGCTTTCTGCTGGTCGGTAAAGCCGAGGTTGAAACGCTGATTGTAAAATTCAACGACATCCAAAAGCGTCGCGGCCGAGCCGTTGTGAAAATAGGGAGCGCGCGAGGCCAATCCTCGCAGGATAGGTCCCTTGACCTTGCCGATGTCGGCGCACTTGCCGGAAATCAATGCCCTGCCCGGGTCGGTGACGACAAAGCCCTGTCCAGCCAAGGGCCCGGATGTGCAATCCAGCCTGAAGACCGGCAATGCCGAAATGTTCAAAGCAGGAGGACTGTTGGTCCCCGCGTTGGATATCCCGATATTGAGAGGCGCCTTGACCGAGTGATTGCCGACGTTCGGGGTGTCATGGCAGGTGCCGCAGAAACCGGGAATGCTCGGCACTCCGAGCACGTCGTTGAGGCCCGCGACTCCCGTGATGTTGACTTGGGTGGCGTTGAAAACCACCTCCCCGCGCGCGACCGCCTTGCGGTCGTTGTTCAGGCCGCTTGTGCCTGGGAGGCTGCTCCAAGCCTGATAGAGATTGAAGATGTTGGGCGTAAACGGTGTGCCGGTCGGATTGGATCCGAGGGGATCGTTGATACCGATGTAGAAACTGGCGAGTTGTCCTTGCAGCGCGACCGGGCCGCCCGTGGCCCCGTCGGCGTTGAGATTTTTTGCCGCGTTGTCCACCAGTTGGGCTGTGAACACGCCGTTTTCGAAGTCGACGATCTGCTGCTGCTGGGCACTCGAAGGCGATGCATTCGCTTGTGCATGGCCGAGCGTCGCGTCTATCGACTGACTGAGCAGATTGGGCTCACGTCCATCCCACATGATGGCGCTCAAGAAACCCAAGTTGGTCGAGGGAAGAGGACGACGGTAAATCGAGACGATGCCGCTGGTGGGGCTGATCAGGCCGGTCGCCGGGTTGGTATTGCAGCCATAGGGGTCGCTTACGACGCTGACCTGAAACTCCGTGTTCCCGGGAATGGGCAAACCAATGCGGATCAAACCGCGGCTCAGCAACAGGCTGTACGCCTGTAATTTGCTCGGCAAGCTCGAGACATCGGCGGTGGGGCAAGTGGCGCCGTCGACGAGGCGGAAAATGGGATCCGTGCCAAGGCTCGAGTTAAATCGGGCCTGCACGCTCTGGGCGCTGACGGTCCACCCGGTTTGTGGTTGGTGGCACGTAAAGCAGGTGCGTCCATTCGTTCCAAGACTTTGAAAAAAGGCGTTGCCGGATGTCAGGGTGGCTCCGCCCGGCTGATACGTCGAAACCACCCCGCTTGGATCTGCATCCATGGTACGCTGCGGGATGACCGACGGCGTCGGCTGCGCTCCACTGTCGGAATCTCGGAAGACGCGCATCCTTTGCGCGTGAGCTATCGCCTCGAGTTGCCACCTGGCGTTGGCGGCATCGTCCGCCGGGGTCTGCGCCGCGATAGGCGCGGGCGAGAAGCACGCCCAGGTCAGCGCGAGAACAGAGATTGACCGCAAGAATGCGCGTTGCATGCTCGGCCCCATCGTTGCCGCGTAATCACCGCCTCCAAGCAATTCCGATAAATTCTCTCCTCACATTTGCCCAAGGCCGGAGGGACCGCGCATCACAGGAGGCTGCCGCCCCGGACCCTCCGACTCGTCGAGCACATCGGTCCACTTGCGCGGGCCCAGGGCATCGTCGCTTATCCAGCGCCAGCAAGCGCGCCGTTTTCGCGCATGACAATGACCCTCAGGTCGCAATGAAAGAATAGTGCATTCAAGGGGCCAAATTTTGAAGTGCAGACTCGCACAACTTGCCGGTATTTTCGCACCTCACAATGATGCTGTCTAACACCGCGCCGCACGGCGGTGCGATGCTAGCGCCTTGGTTCCACAAGGGCGATCCTGAGCGAACCTCAGCGTGGTACGCCGGGACTCCGCGGCATGGGCTGTGATCCATGCGTGCAGCCACCACACCTTGCCGCGTTCCGTGTCCTGACAGTGGGTGATGTCCGGTTATGGCAGATTTTGTTGCAAAAGTCTGTTGAAGGTCGTCGGCGGGGATGATTCCGTTTCCCTCGAGCGATTCGCGAAGGGGACGGACGATGATGGGGCGGCTCAATCGAGACCAGAGGCAGCTGTTCTACGAGTTCTGCCTC
>JBKPDF010000110.1:0-18987 GCA_046727735.1 Pseudomonadota bacterium
TGTCGGCCGGGATCTCGGGGTCGTAGACCGTTTTGAGCGCCGCGACGATGTCGTTGGTGAGCCTCTCCAGTTCCTCCGCGGGCAAAGCGGAGCCCTGCGCCTGCGCGCTCGGCTCGATCCCGGCAGCCTCGTCCGCCGGAGTTTGGGTCATCTCGTCCGCCCTCATGCGCAAACCCCGACCGCCCACCTTGGCGCCAGGCGCTCAAGCCGCCAAACCCCGACCGCCCACCTTGGCGCCAGGCGCTCAAGCCGCCAAACCCAAGAAAAAACGGCGAGCGCCCGGTTCGCGATGTAGTTGCGGGTGGGGCAGGGTTCAAGGCCGGCGGCGGGTCAGCTTCCGGAGCTGCGCATCAGCGGTTCGCCGGGGAAAGAAGACCCCACCACAACAACTCAGGACGGTGGCGGGGCCAAGTGCTGAGGGACAGGATCAAGGCGGACCGACCAGGTGGCACGACCATCGTGGGTAACAGGGGAAGTTTGGCCCGCGGCCGGACCGCCATGACAAAATCAATCAAATCGCGGGTAGCGGCGCTGGTCAACGGGGCCGCGAAATCGGGCGCCGATGGTCGGGTAGGTTGCGCCATAGGGGGCCGCCCTAGCGGTTGATTACCACTAGTTGTGTTCGTGTAGATTTCTGTCATCCGCCGCCCGTCCATAGCCCTTTTCCGTTCCAGGGTTGTATCCATCCTCACCCGCCCCGGAGGACTGGCATTCCCCACGGTCCGAAATCGCCTCCCGATGCCACACACAAAGCCACAAGCAGCCCATCGCTGACCACCCCCAGACCGAATCATCAACGAGTTCAAGGCTTTCTAATGTCAGCTCGCCGCAGCGAGCCGCGAACAGAAAGGCGCTGGCGACCACGTATCGCACCCGGCCCTCGACGTCGCGGGCGCCGAGCAGCACGTCCCTGTGCTGCGGATCGAGCCTCTCGATCTCGTCGGCGGTTTGCGCGCTCTTGGTTGCAGCACTCGGTGCCGTCGTGTCGCGATCGGATCGCACGGCCGCACTCGGCCGCAGGTCCAGGCGGAAATTCGCAGCCGCCGGTGCGCAGGCACGCCATGCGTCCGAGCTTTGCAGGTCGGCCAGCGTTTTCGGCGCGCAAGGCAGCAGCGCGCGCAGCGCGAGATCGGGCGCCAGCGTCCCGACCAGCATCGGCCCGGCAATGCACAGGATCGCGAGCCCATATCGCGACCCGTCCCGCTGCAAGCCGGCCCAGCTCGGCATGCGCTGCCTCTCCCGCGCGGATCGCGAATCGTAGACGCAACAACCATAGCGGTCCAGCGCCGGCAGCGGTCGCGATGCAACCGGGCAAGCGGTGTCATGATCATTGGACTTCGACGGCGCCGGCGCAGGCGCGCAACAATCTTGCCGATGCGGGGGAACCGGTCCGGGCGGTTCCTCATTGACCGGTGCAGCCGTGCAGACGCACCGCCGCGGTGCAGGCATGCCAACGATCGAAGGAACCGATGGGTTTTCTGAAATCATTTCGGCGCAAACCCGAGGGGCTGCCGCCCTGGGCGGCCCTCGATCAGGAAGCGTTGCGCATCGGCGCCGCGATGGAGCACGTCGACGCGCACGGCAATCTCGACACGTTTCCGGGCGGCCAAAACGAAAAGCTCGCGCTGATGTTGACCGCGAGCCGGCAGGGTCTGGTCAGCTGGAACCGCGAGCGACAGCGCTATGAGCTGACGAGTCTCGGGCGCGAGAGGTTGGGCCTGCGGCGCGCCTTGCAGCAGCAGAGCGAGCCGATGAATCTGGCGCGCGGCGGCGCGTCGGCTTCGGGGCCCGCGCGCCGATGGGCGATGGGCTCGGGCGCGGTCGCCGCGGGCATTGCCGGCCTGGCGATCGGCGCCGCCGCGATGGCGTTCCTGGCCGGCACCGCGTCGAAATCTCCGCCACGCGAATCGGCGACGGTGGCGAGCGAACCGAACCGGCCCGCGACCCGGAGCGCCGGCCCGCAAACCCCGGAGCAGAAACCAGCGGCGCCGCGCGAGGAGCAAGCCTCGGCTGCGCCCGGCGGCGGCGAGCGCGCGCCGCAATCCGAGAAACAGCAGCAAGCCGTCAACGTGCCGCCACCGGCGCCGGCGTCCACGCCGCCCGCCCCAGCAAACCCCGAGCCGCCGCAACCGGCGCAGCAGGCTGGCCTGCATCCCGGGGCAGCCGGCGCGGCGGAGAGCGCGCTTGCGCAGCAGTCCGCGGCCGCGGCCGAATCTTCGCCGCCGAGTCCTGCTGCACCGCAGACGCCGGCTGCGACGGCCCATCCATCCTCGCCGCCGCCGGACACGGCAACCGATGAAGCGAAGCCACCGCTCGCGCCTGCGGCCAAACCGTCTCGCCGCACTGTGGATCGGCCCCGCGCGCAGCCAGCTGCGCCGCCGGCCGCCGCGGAGCAGCCCGGCTTCGCGCAATCGACCGAGGGGCGTACCGGGAACGACGAGAGCGGGCGCACCGCCAGCAAGTCGAGCCGCAGCAGCCAAGCCGCGACCGAACAGCGGCGGAGCCGGAGCGATCAGGCGCGCAGCGCGCGAGCCGCCGAGGAGCGGCAAGGTTCGGACCGCAAGCGAAGGTTCGGCAGAAATCGCGAGCAGGTCGAGGAGGATCCCGATGCGGGCGGGTCTATTCGCCGGTTCGACGACCAGCCCCCGTCCTTCGGGACGACGCGTCGCAATCGCGGCGAGCCGGATCGGCGCCGCGACCGCGAGGAGCCGGGCTTTGGGCTCCAGCAACCGCAGCCTTTCGGGTACCGCGACGGATATCGCGAAGGCCCGCAGGGCCCGCCCCGGTTCGGCCTGTTCGATTGGCTCTTCCGCTGATTACCAGCATCGTAGCCCGGATGGAGCACGCGGCAGCGGCGCGCAATCCGGGACTGCGCAGCGGAGGGAAAATCCCGGATTGCGCTTCGCTGCATCCGGCCGACGGATCTTCCAAATTCAGTCCGCCAGAAATTTCTGCACGACGTCCAAGAATGCGTCGAGCCGGTCGTGGTGCACCCAGTGTCCGGCCTTGTCGAACAGCACCACCTCGGCATTCTGGAAATGCGCCGCGCGGCCGTCCTCGGCCGGATTGGAGGCCCAGCTCTCCTTGCCGTAGACCAACAGCGTCGGGCAGGCGATGCGCGCCCACAGCTGTTCGAGCTCGGATTGCGTCAGATCGTAAGGCGGCCACACCCGCACGTAATTGTCGAATTTCCAGCTGTAGGTTCCATCCTCGTTCTGATTGACGCCGTGCTGGGTGAGATGGCGCGCCTGCTCGGGCGAGAGATGGCGGTTGGCGTCCTGCATGCGCTTGAAGGCGTCCTCGATCGAGGCGTAGCGGCGCGACAGCCGGCCGGCGAGGTCGCGCTGCAGCTCGACCCAGCGTCCCATGCGTTCGGCGATCGGCTTTACGCAGCGCTCGGCCAGCACCTTGGGCGAGGGACCGAGGCCCTCGATGGCGACGAGCTTGCGCACGTTTTCCGGAAAGATGCCGGCGTAGCGCAACGCAATGTTGCCGCCGAGCGAATGCGCCACGATCGTAACCGGCGCGAGCTGCTGCTGATGGACGAGCTGCGCGAGGTCGTAGATGTAGCCCGGCATGTTGTAGTAACCGTCGGTCGACCACTGGCTGTCGCCGTGGCCGCGCAAATCCGGCGCGATGATGTGCCATTCGCGCTGCAGCCGCGAGGCGACCCAATCCCAGTTGCGGCAATGGTCGCGGCCGCCGTGCAGCAGGATCAGCGGCGGCGCGCCTGGATTGCCCCAATCGACGTAATGCAGGCGCAGGCGCTGCGAAAAATAAACCCGCGAGGTCGGGCCGGAAGCGTCGTAATCGAGCATGGGAACATCCGGGTGGGAGTGCGCCGGAGGAACTAGCACAGTTTCCGGGTGGTGCGTGCAGTTTGCCTCGGCGAAACCGACCCACCTGTGGCCGCAAGCCGCGACGGACTTGGGAGATCGATCGGGCGCTCCTGCGCGGGGGTCGATGCGACCGCGCTCGTTACCGGCTCATGGCTCCCCTGCCGCCGCGGCGGGTTGACCCGTGTGCATGCCGCCACCATGTCGCCCGCCATGGATAGCCTGACGCAACCTGAAATTCATCGCGCCGAGGAGGCGGATTCGGCCGCGGCATGGCTCAGGCTCGCCGCCGCGGTCGCAATCGGCACCATCGGCGGCGTCGGCATGTGGTCGGTGGTCGTCGCACTGCCCGCGGTGCAAGCCGAGTTCGGCGTCGCGCGTGCCGACGCCGCGCTGCCCTACACGCTGTCGATGCTCGGCTACGCGTTCGGCGGCGTGCTGATGGGAAAATTGTCCGACCGTTACGGGATCGTGCGCCCGATGCTGCTCGGCATCGCGACCTTCAGCCTCGGCTACGTGCTCGCGGGCGCCGCCGCCGCCGATCTCACGCAATTCGCGCTCGCCTACGGCGTGCTGATCGGGGCCGGCAGCTCGGTCACGCTCGGGCCGCTGATGGCCGACCTTTCCAACTGGTTCGAGCGCCGGCGCGGCGTCGCCGTGGCGCTCGTCGCCTCGTCGAATTATTTCGCCGGGACATTCTGGCCGCCGGTGGTGCAGCATTTCATCGCCGCAAACGGCTGGCGCGCGACCCACGTCGGCATCGGCGTGTTCTGCGCCGCCACCATGCTGCCGATCGTGCTGCTGCTGCGCCGGCGGTCGGAAATGCGGCGCCTCACGGCGGGGCAAGCGCGTGCCGTCCGGGTCGAGCGGACGCTTGCGCTGTCGCCGAGGGCGCTGCAGCTCCTGCTGTGCGTCGCCGGGGTCGCGTGCTGCGTGGCGATGTCGATGCCGCAGGTGCACATCGTCGCGTATTGCGGCGATCTCGGTTATGGCGTCGCGCGCGGCGCTGAGATGCTCTCCCTGATGCTCGCGTGCGGCATCGTCAGCCGGATCGGCTCCGGATTTCTCGCCGACCGCATCGGCGGCCTCGCGACGCTCCTGATCGGCTCGCTGGCGCAAGGCGCCGCGCTGCTGCTCTACCTGTTCTTCGACGGCCTCGCCTCGCTCTATGTGATCTCGGCGCTGTTCGGTTTCTTCCAGGGCGGGATCGTGCCGATGTACGCGGTCATCGTGCGCGATTATTTCCATCCGCGCGAGATCGGCACCCGGCTCGGGCTGGTGCTGATGGCGACGCTGTTCGGGATGGCGCTCGGCGGCTGGATGTCCGGGCTGATCTTCGATCTCACCGGATCCTACCGCGCCGCGTTCGCCAACGGGCTGTTGTGGAATCTCCTCAACGTGACGATCGTGGCGTCGCTCTTGCTGCGCTCCGGTCGGCGCCTCGCTCCGGCGTAGCGACTCACCGCGCCCAGCGACCTGGCTTGCCTCGTTCTTGCGAGGTATTATGTTGATATAGGTTCTGTTGGTCGGGCAAGGAGTTCCGCCGTGGCGACGATGATTTCCGAGGTGTATGACGCGTTCATCGCCGCGGGCGCCCCCGAGGATAAGGCTCGAAAGGCGGCCGAAGCGCTTGCCGACTACGAAAATCGATTTACCCGCATCGACTCCGAGCTACTCATTCTGAAATGGATGGTAGGATTTGCCATCGCGCTCAACGTGGCGATCCTCACCCGTTTGTTCATTCATTGATGAGCCGGAATCACTCGTCTGGCTCGGCTCCGCCATCGCTCCGCCTAGCCATCCTCTCCCGCAAGAGGAGAGGGGAAGCGCGTTGCCAGCGCGTTCTAACCAAGATGTGAGTCTTCAGCGTCCGGCCTTCTCTAAAAACTCGATGATCTTGCCGCGCTCGGTGGCTCAGTGAAAACCCCTCACCCGGCTCGCACCTCGCCATGCTCGGTGCTCGCCACCCTCTCCCACAAGGGGAGAGGGGAAGTGCGTCTGCCGCTGGGCTACGCAACAATGCCGCAAGCGAAGAGGGGAAGCGCGGTGCCGGCGCGTCCCGATGCTGACACCCGCTGATCAAATGCTCAGCGGCCGGCCTTCTCCAAAAACTCGATGATCTTCTCGCGCTCCTCGGCGGAGGCGACGCCGCCGAACGGCTTCATGTTGTTGCCGGGCACGAGCGTGTCGGAATTGGCCATGAAACGGTCGAGGTTGTTCTTGTCCCAGACGAGCTCCGCCTTCTTCATCGACTCCGAATAATTGCGGTACTCCGCGAGCGAGCCGGCCTTGCGGCCGACGACCTTGTAGAGGCTCGGCCCGAGCCGATGGTCGCCTTCGCGCGTGGTGTGGCAGGTGCGGCACGCGTTGTTGAACGCGATCTGGCCGGCGTCGGTGTCCTGCGCTCTCCCCGGCAGCGTCGATATAAGGAGAATGCCGGCAGCCAGGATCACCCGCAGACAGCTCATCACCGCCTCCTCAGCCCGCGAACGTCAGTCCGCCGCTGACGCTCAGCACCTGGCCGGTGACATAGTCCGACCGCGCGCTCGCGAAGAACAGAATGGCGTCGGCGATCTCCTGCGGCTTGGCGAACCGGCGGAACGCGATCGCACGAAGGAACGCGTCCTTGATCTTGTCGGGACGCGACTGCAGCATCGGCGTGTCGGTCGGCCCCGGGCACACGCAGTTGACGTTGATCTTGTGGCGCGCCATCTCGCGCGCCAATGATTTGGTGAAGCCGATCAGGCCGGCTTTGGCGGCCGCGTACACCGTCTCGCCGGTGCTGCCGACGCGCCCGGCGTCGCTCGCCACGCTGACGATCTTGCCGCCGCCCGCGGCGATCATCGCCGGCAACAGCGCCTGCGTGAGGTGCAGCGCGCCGCCGAGATTCACCGCCAGCACCCGATCCATGTACTCGGGCTCATTGTCGAGAAACAGCTGGAAATCGTTCCAGCCGGCCGCATTGACCAGAATGTCGACACGGCCGTGGCGCGCCAGCACTTGCGCCGCGCAGGCGCGCACGGCCTCGCGATCCGCCATGTCGATCTTGACGAATTCGACCGCAAGCTTCTCGGCGGCGGCCTCCCGGGCGAGCGCGGCGCCTTTTTCCGTGTCGATATCGGCGCAGATCACCTTGGCGCCGCAACGCGCGAATTCGAGCACCGTCGCCTTGCCGATTCCGGAGACGCCGCCGGTGATCATCGCCGTCTTGCCGTCGAGCCGCATGCGGCGTCCTCCCGAAGTTTCCCTATCTTCCGCTCACCAGCGTCAGCCGCTTCGCCGCCCGGGTGATCCCGGTGTAGAGCCAGCGCTCACGGCTATCCGGAAACGCGAAGGATTCGTCGAACAGCACCACGTCGTCCCACTGTGAGCCCTGCGCCTTGTGCACGGTGAGCACATATCCGAAATCGAATTCGTCGTAGCGCTTGCGCTGGCGCCAGTCGAATGCGTCGATGCCGCCGAGAAAACATTCGGGACGGACCGAGGCTTTTACCGAACGCGCGCCGATCGCCTCCTCCGGCTTGAGCCGCATGCGCAGCGTGCGCGCGCGCGAGGTCTTGCGTTCCTCGACCAGCCACAGCGAGCCGTTGAACAGTCCCTTGCGCCGATTGTTGCGCAGGCACACGAGCTTGTCCCCGGCGAGCGGCAGCGCGTCGGAAAATCCGCGGCGCTCGCGCAGGCGCGCATTGTAGGCGCGGCGCGTTGCATTGCGGCCGACCAGAATCTGATCGGTCTCGATCGCCCGCTGCGGGTCGAACTCTGCGCGCGCGACCACTTCGCTCTGCCCATAGCGGCCGGCCACGAGCCGGTTGCCGGCGCGCACCTGCATCGACAGATGCACGATCGGATCGTCGCGCGCCTGGCGGTGCACCTCGGTCAGCATGGCGTCGGGCTCCGCGGCGGTGAAGAAGCCGCCGCCCTGGATCGGCGGCAGCTGCGCGGGATCGCCGAGCACCAGCACGGGCGCGCCGAACGACAACAGATCGCCGCCGAGCTCGGCGTCGACCATCGAGCATTCGTCGATGACGATGAGCTTCGCGGCCGCGGCGGGTCCGTCTTGCCACAGATCGAAGTTCGGCGTCTCCTCGCCGCTGTCGTAGGCCTGGTAGATCATGGCGTGGATCGTAGTCGCGCCGGGGCAGCCCTTGCTGCGCATCACCGAAGCCGCTTTGCCGGTGAAAGCGCCGAACAGCACCTTGCCGGAAACGTGCTGGGCGATGTGCTTGGCGAGCGTGGTCTTGCCGGTGCCGGCATAGCCGAACAGCCGAAAAATCTGCGGCGCACCGCGGCCGGGCTCGGCGTCGAGCCAGCGGGCCACGGCTGTGAGCGCGGCATCCTGCTGCGGCGTGAACACGGGCATGTCGAGATCTTGCCGGAACCTTAGGTCCGTCGTTCCGGGGCGCGGGCGAAGCCCGCGAGCCCGGAACCCATGACTACTGACTCGTGTAATGTAGCACCGGCCGTGTTCATGGGTCCCGGGTTCCCTCGCTACGCTCGGGACCCGGGACGACGGGGGGGCGCGCATGCAGCCGAGCGAGGTAAGAACCGCGGCCGATGCCAAGAAGGTCGTCGGCGACCGCAAGCTCGGCCATGTCAAGCTCGGCGTGTTCGATATCGACGGCGTGCTGCGCGGCAAATATCTCGCGCGGGAGAAATTCGAGTCGGCTCTCGATTCCGGCCTCGGCTTCTGCGACGTGGTGCTCGGCTGGGATTCGTCCGACCAGCTCTACGACAATGTCGGTTTCACCGGCTGGCACACGGCGTATCCGGACGCGCAATGCCGGATCGTGCCGGCGACCTGCCGCGCCTTGCCGCTCGAAGCCGACCGGCTGCTGTTCCTTGCCGAGTTCGCGCCGCCCGCCGACGCGCTGTGCCCGCGCGGCACGCTCAAGCGCGTGCTCGAGCGCGCCCGACAGATGGGCTACTCGGCGTCCGCTGCGGCCGAATACGAATTCTTTCTGTTTGAGGAGACGCCGCATTCGGCGCGCGAGAAGAATTTCCGCAACCTGCGCACGCTGACCCCCGGCTATTTCGGTTACTCGATGCTGCGCGCCTCGGTCCACGCCGAGTTCTACCAGGACCTGCTCGAGCTCTGTGAGGCGATGCGGTTTCCGCTCGAAGGCCTGCATACCGAGACCGGCCCGGGCGTCGTCGAGGCGGCGATCGCTCACGCCGACGCGCTCGAGGCCGCCGATCGCGCGGCGCTGTTCAAGACCTATACCAAAATTCTCGCCGAGCGCCGCGGCTGGATGGCGACCTTCATGGCGAAATGGTCGCGCGATTGGCCGGGTCAATCCGGCCACCTGCATCTCTCGCTGCAGGATTCAGCCGGCCGGGCGGTCTTTCACGATGAGACCAAGCCGCACGGGATATCCGATGCAATGCGCTGGTTCCTCGGCGGCCAGCAAGCGCTGCTGCCGGAACTCTTGGCAATGGTCGCGCCGACCGTGAACAGCTATACGCGTCTGATCCCCGGCTTCTGGGCGCCGACCGACGCGAGCTGGGGGATCGACAATCGCACCTGCGCGCTGCGCGCGATCCCGGGGTCGGCCAAGTCGCAGCGGGTCGAGTACCGCATCGCCGCGGCCGACATCAATCCGTATCTTGCGCTCGCCGCGGCGATCGGCTCGGGACTTTGGGGTATCGAGCACCGCATCGAGCCGGACGCGCCGATCCAGGGCAATGCCTACGCGCAGACGTTTCCGGAGGCGCGCCGGCTGCCGCGCACGCTGTGGGACGCGGCGCAGCGGCTCAAGGCGTCGCAAGCGGCGCGTGCGCTGTTCGGCGATGCCTTCGTCGAGCACTACGCCGCGACGCGCGAGTGGGAGGAACGCGAGTTCCGCAAGGCCATCACCGATTGGGAGCTCGCCCGCTATTTCGAAATCATCTAAATCTCTTCGGTTCGTCGTTCCGGAAGCCGCGAAGCGGCTATCCGGAACCCATGAACACCGATTTTCCCGAACGCTCCGTGTTCATGGGTTCCGGGTTCGCGGGCTTCGCCCGCGCCCCGGAATGACCTCCCGAGTTTGAATGCGAGAATTTCTCATGCAATTGCGCGGTGATTGGACCTATCCGACGTCGGTGCGGTTCGGGGTCGGCCGGATCGTCGAGCTTGCGGAAGCGGTGCAGGCCGCCGGCATCGCGCGCCCGCTGTTCGTGACCGACCCGACGCTTGCCGCGACCGCGATCGTGAAACAGGCGCTGGCAGTTCTGGAAGCCGCAGGCCTGCCAGCGGCCGTGTTCGCCGGCGTGCGGCCGAATCCGGTCGAGGCCAATATCGCGGCGGGCGTCGCGGCGTTCCGAGCCGGCGGTCACGACGGCGTCGTGGCGCTCGGCGGGGGTTCGGCGCTCGATGCCGGCAAGCTGATCGCCTTCATGGCCGGCCAGACCCGGCCGATCTGGGATTTCGAGGACATCGGCGATTGCTGGAAACGCGCCGATGCGGACGCGATTGCGCCGGTGATCGCGATCCCGACCACCGCCGGTACCGGTTCGGAGGTCGGCCGCGCCGCAGTGGTGACCCAAGAGGCGACCCGGACCAAAAAGATCATCTTCCACCCGCGGATGTTGCCCAGAGTCGCGATCTGCGATCCCGCGCTCACGGTCGATCTGCCGCCGGCGCTGACCGCCGGAACTGGCATGGACGCCTTCGCGCATTGTCTCGAAGCCTATTGCGTCCCCGCCTATCATCCGCTCGCCGACGGGATCGCGCTCGAAGGCATGCGGCTCGTCAAAGAGAGTCTCGCGCGCGCCGTTCGCGACGGGCGCGATCCCGGCGCGCGAGCAAACATGATGGCCGCGGCGCTCGCAGGCGCGACCGCGTTTCAGAAAGGGCTCGGCGCCATCCATGCGCTCTCGCATCCCATCGGCGCGCTCCACGATACCCATCATGGAACGACGAATGCGGTGCTCGCACCCTACGTGCTTGCCTTCAACCGCAGGGCCGTCGAGGACAAGATCCGCCGGCTTGCCGCTTACCTCGGCCTGCGCCCGAGCTTTCGCGGATTTCTCGATTGGCTCCTGGCCTTGCGGGCGCAGATCAGCATTCCGCACGAGCTCGCCGGCCTCGACGTCGACGAGCGCAATATCGAGCAGATCGTCGCCATGGCGCCGCAAGATCCGACGGCGCTCGGCAATCCGGTCTCGCTCGACAAGCGTGCGGCGCGAACCATTTTCCGCCGCGCGCTCGAGGGGCGGGTGTGACGCGGTGCCGCTGCATCGCGACCAACGCTGTGGTGTTCGAGCGCGCGAAGCCCGTGGCCGGGCGTCATGACCACGGCCCGAGATCATGCACGCTGTCGTCGTGGTGCCCGCTTCGCGGAGGATGGTGTGCACGGTGCAAGCTTACGTCTCGATCATGACCGCGGCCGGGGCGAGCCAGGCGTGATCGATCGCCTCGCCGACCAGGAACGCGAGCGCGACCAGGATCAAGAACACGATGAAGAACAGCGCGAATAGGATGAGCGAAATGCGCTTGGCAATGACCGAGACATTGGTCAGCCCCAGCGCGCCGGCAACGATCGAAACGATCAGGAAAATGATGGCATATTTGAGCATGTCGGCGCTCTGGGCCCGGTCCCGCCCCCGCCGGGGCAACGGCGAGCGAGCCCGGACGTTCCCGCCCGGCGCCGTTCGCGACGCTCCGACCGCGCCGATTGCGCACGCCCGTGCCGCGTAGCATATAGCTGGATCGGCAGCCCGATTGCGTGCCGGGCCCGTAGCTCAATGGTCAGAGCCGACCGCTCATAACGGTCTGGTTGGAGGTTCGAGTCCTCCCGGGCCCACCACCCGCTTTTTCCCAGTGTGTGATGTCAATGACTTAGGACCAGGTTTGCCAATTTGGCACCCAAGGTTTGCCACTCGGTTGTTCACGATCCATCCTCCAAGCGCAATCGGCCCATCGCGGCACGTGCCATGCGGGCCTGATCGGCCGCCTTTGTGTATCGCTCGATCTCGCGAAGCGTCGCATGTCCGCTGATCGCGGCGATCTCGTTCGCCGAGCAACCGGCTTCCGCCAACCGGCGGCATGCAGCTTTGCGCAGACCATGCGCCGATGTTCCCGTCGGTAGTCCGGCCTCGTTGCACATCTGGCGGAACCAATTGGTAAAGCCCGCGGGCGTGAACGGTTTGCCGGACGCCGTCGTGAGAAACGTCAAATGTTCGCCGGGCGTCGCATCGAGTACGCGCTGAAGCTCCAAGTGCACGGGGATCGCGAGCGTCGTGCCAGTCTTACGCTGCCGCACGTGGATCATCCCGCCGCGGACGTGCTGCCGGCCGATGCGCACCACGTCGCTACGGCGCTGTGCTGTGCAGAGTAGGAGCGCTAATGCAAGCCGGGCACGGGTGCCGATTGGATGCGCGGTCTCGAACGCCGCGATGTCTTCCTCGCTCCACGTGCGGTAGCCCTCAGTCCTGATCTTGACGCGCTTGACGCCAAGCGTTGGGTCGTCATGCCGGATTCCAATCTCCACCGCGAACTGCATCATCGCGCGCAGCGTATTGAGGAAATTGCGTGCAGCAGCCGGCGTGGCGGCCTTGGTGCCAACCATACGCTCGACGTGCATCCGTTGGAGCGTTGCGACGCGCTTATCGCCGTGCTCAGCACGGAAGCGTTCGAGGATGTTGCGCCGGGTGCGCCGCGTCTCGTCGGCGAGCTGGCCAAAGGCAATCGAAGCAAGATATGCAGCGGTGAGGGCCGAGATAGTGCCCGGCTTGCTGCGACTTGCGCCGATCTCGACCCGCTGCGCGGTGCCCAACGTCTCCGCATAGGCTTCCATGAACTCGGCCGACCCCGGCAAGCCCGGCAATGGCACTTGCTTGAACCCGGGACGGCGGAAATAACGTCGGACTTTGCCGTGCCGATCAAGAAACTCATGAACGTAGTCCAGCCTGATGCGTGTCATCGCTAACCCCCTGGCACCTCGTCCCACTCGTTCCCACCGGTTTCAGGCGTAGCCGCCAATTGCGCCGACAGAATAACGATCTTCCCGTCCTTTTCTATCTCGATCCGCGCCACGTCGATGCCTGCCGCCCGCGCGCCCTTGATGGCTCGCGTGAGGTCGCGCTGGCGAAAATTGCAGGGGGCGCGGGGCATTGTCAGGCCGCTTTGATTTTCAAAAGGCACCCATTGACCTCACTGCCAAAACTGCCAAAGGGGGGGCGATGGTATCGTGATGGCTTTTGGCAGTTTTGGCAGTTACCCATGTGACGTGCTTTCAGATTTCAGTGCCTTGGGGTTCGCAGCGTAGACGACAGCCGTGCGACCCTCGGTCTCGACGCGCCGAGCCGTCAGATGATCGTATTCGACGAGCATGGCGAGCCCGGCCTTGACGGCCTCGCTGTCGGTCAGCCTCGACCAGCCGGGGCGCCACACCTCGCGTGAACTGAAGCCAGCCGCATTGAGTTGTCCCGCCTTGATTTTGGCGAGGATCAGCCTGGCGGTGTCCGCCTCAGCGGCGGTCGCGCTGCCGTAGGCGCGCCGCCCATGGCTTTCGAGGTAGTTGGCCCAAGCGATGCCCCGCTTGATGGAATCTACCCCCACTGGCCCCGTTCCGCCGTCGGCAAGATGGCAGATCAGCGCTAGGCTAGGCACCAGCTTGCGGTACTTAGCGAGGTGGCTCTCGAGCGCTGGATGAAGCTCCCCGGTCCGAAGGCGCCGCTCTAGGTTAGCGCGCCAGTCTGCGAAGATGTCGTGAGCGTCGGTGCCGAACCGGAGATAGGGTAGCCCTTCTTCTTCGCCTCCGGCGCCCATGTCGCGCTTGGCACCAATTGCACGCCAATCAAGCTTGTCGAGCCGGTCGAATATTCCAAAGGCGCAGTCTCTAGCCTCCTTGTCCGGCCACCGATCGACGTTCTGCCATTTTCCGCTGACCTCCGGCCATACCAAAAGGCCGAATCGCTGGATGAGGCCATCGTCGCCGCGTCCTCCGCGCACCGCATTCGACAGGTATTGCGCGATGCGGCCCGGTTGCGTGCTGCCAAGGAGTGACAGACAGATGCCGTCGATGCTCAAATGTAGCCCGCGGCCGATGCGATCGAACGTATAGCGACTATCGCCCTGCCAACCGGTCAAATAGAACCCGCGTTCGGCGACGTTCTCCTCGCGGTCGAGCGCGTCCAGCAAAGAGACAAGCTCGTCCCTGAACACCAAGAGCCCGTTCGGATTTTGCTGGAGCAACACCCCAAGGGAAGCAACGTTCGTATCGTTGGCGATGTAGCGCTTGAGCGTCGGCTCTTCTTCCTGCGGCACGATCTTGAGCAGACTACTCACGTCCGCCAGCGCATCCTTCGCCAATTGCTTCGCCGCTTCCTTGTGGGCAACATCAGCGCGCAGCTTCGCTACCTTGGCGGTTGCCTGATAGTTGGCTTGCGCCGTCTTGAATTCCGTCTCGGCCCTGACTGACAATCTCTTGAGCGGACGCAGAGCCTCTTCCATCGCCGGGCTCTTGAGAATGCCAGGGCGACCGATCAGCAATGCCCACTGATTAGCAATAACGGTCCAATCGTCTCTGTCCTTTGGGCGAATGCCAACCTTGCGCCCGATCATACTGCCAGCGGCAGCCATCAGGCTCACGCCCACGAAATCGGCGGGACACTGCATACGTTCGGACACGTCGGCGCACCGCGCGCGCAGCTTGTTCGGCAACAGATCAAAATCAAAGCTCTCTACGGGAAGCAACGTGCTTGGCAGCGGATGCGGATCTGGCCAGCCCTTTTTGATTGAATCGCCTTCCCTCGCTTTACGTTCTTCATTGAAGGGTCGTGCCTCGTAAGAATCCCGGTCCAAATTTCTGCATGGTTCGCGCATGCCGGCGTCGAGGCCGGATTTGAGGGTCTTGCGAACCGCAACCTCGCCATCGTCTTTGACGAGTCCGCACGCTCTGGCAGCGTCAAGGAGCTTGTTGAAAACCTGGGAGCGATCGATCCACTCTCGCGCGACGAATGTGCCCATGCGAAAAGCGAGCACATTTAAAAGCTCATTGCGGCCCGACGGCGCATGCGGCTTGCTTGCCAGCTCTGTGGCGCAGCCGTCGAGCGCTGCCGCCGCATAGGCTTGTTCGCGGACACCGGCGTCATTAGAGGGCGACTGGTCTGTATCTGGACCTACCGCCTCATCATGGGCGTGCCCGTTGCGCCGGATCAGTTCGGCAATGCCCTCTGGCAGGCCGGGTTGCGTGCGTTCACGGATCGTCGTGAAGATGTTGGGGCTGGTTTTCTCCCAGGTATAGCGCCGACCATCTGGAAGCTGCGCGCCAGGCGCGATGACATAACCGCCGGCACCACGGACGTCGATCCCGTTCGGAAGGGAGCCGCGCGCATTGCCGAGTGGTTCGCGGTTCGGCTGCTTGAAATAGTAGTGCCTGCCGCCGCTCGGTGTGATGACTGTCGGGACTTCCGCGAGATTCGTCGAGCACGAGGCAAACAGCTTCTCAATTGCTGCAACGCCGTCAGGACCGCCATGCCGATCGGCGTCGAGCACGATCAGACCGGTTTTTCCAAGATCAATTGCGGGCAGCGCGTCCTGCGATTCGCTCCACCACTCCTCGACCTTCGCGAGCTCGGTTGTCGATTCGTCGCGCCACTTGATACCGCGCTTCGGCCGCTTGTCGTCGCCGCAGGGGAAAACGGCCAAGCCAAGCGAGGCGAGTTTCCTGGCGAAATAGGCGTTGTCCTTTTGCTCTTGGTTCATGCCGCCATGCCCTTCCGGAACAGGTGAAGGCAAAGGCTCAACAGGATGCCGCCATCTCTTGCGGCAACGTCGCTTGCATTTCCGCGCTTGTGATTTTGGATGGAGCACTCTGCGAGCTCGCCGGTTGCAAAAAGGGTGAAGGTCACCGTGTATTTCAAGTCTGCAAATTCAAGCTGAAAGGTCTCGGAACGGCGCCGGTTGGGTAGGCGGCGGCGGGCGGCGGTCATGATGCCTTCTTCCGTTTGAGCGGCGAGCGCCCGGCTTGCGTTTCTTCGGCCAGCGCACGCCGATATTTGGCTTGGCACTCGTCATTTTGCTGGTCCCACTCGGCCCAAGCTTCCGGCGTGATCCTGTTGTATCCGCCGGACTTGGCGACCAAGTCCTGTAGATTGGGCGGCGGTTTGCGGGCGGCGTTCATGGCGCGCCCCCGATCTTGCCGGCCCAGGCCTCGATAAGCTGGCGCTCGGATTCTTCGGCTTCGCGGAGGGTCTCCAGCTCGGATTCGCTGATGTGTCGCTCGATGCACTCGCTCACCATGTCGCGCAGCACGTTAGGCGGTAGTGCATCGAGCTCCGTGCTGTTGCCCTCGAACTCGGCGGCGTGGCGGTTGCCTTCGCGCTTGGTCGGTCGGCTCGGCAATCCGAATTCGGCGATCTGTTCTTCCGTGAGGGCGACGCGCTCAACAATTGGTCCCGCGCAATCAAACTTTTCGCAGAGTTCATTCAATCGGTTTTCGATTGTCTGCGGGATCAGCACGCCGGACGGATCATGGTCGCCGAACTGATAGATGTATGTGTCTTTGCCCCCCTCGGCGGCCCGCCGAATCTCGACGGCGGTGCCGTAAAGCTGGGTCAGGGACGGCATGCCCTTTGAGACGAGGACCGGCACGTCATATTCTGAGGCTACGTCCCAGATGATGCCGGAAAGCGCCTCCTTCTCGGACCAGATTTCTATGTAATTCGAACATTCGCGAAGCGCGCTTCTGCGGTAGAATTCGGCGGTAGCTTGAACCGCTTCGGCAATGTTATCGTAGGTCTGGGTCTCTCTTCGCCGTCGGCTCTCGTCGATGATCCACTCGAAGGGGATCTCGCCCTCGAGACGCATATGGGTCAGGAGCCGGATCACGGTCCCGTCGTACTGTGCCTCGGTCTTTTCGATAGTTCCCCGGACTACGAGCTGGTAGAAGACCTGCCGCACCGTCATCGGGTTGTCGGCCTTCAAGATGGCGAAGATGTCGGCCTTGATGCCCTCGATTTGAGCTTTCGTTCGCCGGCCCCCTTTTTGTTGGGCATGCCGAACAAGTTCGTGCGCAACAAGCTCAAGGATTTCGGATAGCGGGCCCGCGGTCATGACCGGCCCCCATCGATCACGGCGATCTCGTCGATCGGGAGCACGTCGGCTCCGACCGCGGAATAGACCTCGGCCGGTAGCCGCGCGAAATCCTCGAGTACCTCATCGAGTGCCTGTCCGGCCGTAACGGCGAGCAACGCCTCCAGGACCGGACGGGGCCCGCATGCGTGGACGTGCCGCGCGAGATGCTGTCGGCGGGGAGATCTGATGGGGTGGAGACGCCCGCCAGTGAGCTCGGGCTGCGGGATTTTCCGGGGATGGTCCGGCCTGCGACTTGCAACCGACGTTCGGGGCTGATAGCTAAACATTAAGTCGTGTGCCTCTGAATGCCGGTGCCAGCCGGCGTTGTTAACGATCAGATTGCGGGCGTCGCTCATGGCGGCGCCCGCAGGCATTTCAGGTATCGCCAACATGCTTGGTCGGGACACCCTCGCGCCGTGGTTTCAGCCAGGGATTGCCCCGGCTGAAGTCGGCGGGGGGACGCTTGTGGCGCTCAATCATCTCCCGGAGCGATGACGCGATGATCAGAGTGCGGCGACCGAACGTTGCCGATTCGAGCTCGCCGTCCGCGATCTTCTGCTTGAGCGTGCTTCGCCCGAGGCCGGAGACTCGCTCGGCCTCATCGTAGGTGTAAGCGATCGGATCTATAGCGATAGTTGACATTCGGGCATCCTCAACGATGGTCGCCGATGGCAACCGGATGCCGGTATCAAACAATAAAAGTCTTTTGATAGGCTAGGAATTTAGTAGCGGGAAGTTTCAGCGGGTTTCAGCGAGTGTCAGTCAGTTTTCGGTATCGTCAGTGGTTCTGCGATCGCAAAAATGGCCATCGACAAAAACGCGCTCCCGTTCGTGTATGGCGGCTAATCTCGCCGCGCGACTTTTCGCGATTCCCATGCCCGCAACCTTTCCAGCTTCGGCGAGAGATTGCGCTGCCGCGCTTCGGGATTTGTGATCTCCGATCATGATCTGCTCAAGCGCAGGAAACAGTGCGCGGTCGGAACCAACGAAACGCCGAAGCGTTCCAGGCTTCGGACCTCTCTTTTTGCGGGAGGTGACGATCTTCGTCGGCCGCGGCGGCATCTCGCTGTCGGTCGATTTAAGCCACGCCTGCAGTGGTTCGACATCGTGAGCTCGACACCATGCCACTGCCATGCCCACGGGGATCCAGCAGGGTTTGAGCCATCCCTCGCAAAACATTTCCCGGGCGCGCGGACCATGGCAGATTTCACCGGCGGCTTGTAAGCGCTCACGAGTCATCCTAGGAGAAAGACCGGGCCGCTCGCTCAGATAAAGCACCATGGATCGGCCGGCTCGGTCGAATTCGCCACGTCGTATCGAGCCGCACAGCTTTTCGTACGCCGCAGCTTCCATGCGCTCGATCTCCTCCCGCGTCTTGCCGGATCTGGTGAACAGCGCGACAAGATCGATAAAGCTTACCCACCGATGGTGCCTGCGTTGCCGATCTTGAAATTTGTTGACCTTGGTGGCCTGTCTGATGCGTGCCGAACGGCTTGCCTCCATATCGCCGACAGCTAACTCTTCGGGCTTGATATGCCTGACAGCCGCGGAGCTACTTGCGTTGGGTTCGCAAACGCCGGACGAACTTGGCGACAGTGCTCTGATGCCGGCCCCAGTCAGCCCAAATCCGTGGCCATCCGGGCGCGGGCGAATGAAGCCACCGGCAAGCAGCTCTTGCTCGGCTCCGTGGGCGGCCGAACTAAATTGCCTGCGGATCGCCCGAAGTGCGCTAAGTAGCCGTTTGCTCAGCATGGCGCCCTCCACAGGCGCTCCACAGGGATAGGCGACGCGGCGGACCGAGTGGAGATCGGTTGTTCGGGGGCGACCCTAGCCGCGCCACCCCGAACGTGGAGTAAGTTCACTGGCTCGGCAAGAGAGGCCGCGCAATTAGCCGATCAGCTTCCACCGGCATCGAGTGGTGGTTGGTCGATCGAGTGGCACGCATTGAGACTACAACCCATAACACTCATTCCCGAACATCGACCAAAGGAGGGAACATGAGCCTGATATTCGGCGGCTTCGAGAACAAAGAGCAAGCCATCGCCTTCATATCCGCCGTGAAAGAGCGCTTCGGGCTAGATGGACAAATCT
>JBKPDF010000111.1:0-30688 GCA_046727735.1 Pseudomonadota bacterium
TCGTGGTGTGGGAGGGGTACGCCTACGTGCTGGTGCTGGCGACCGGCCTCACCTACGACCTCGGCCCGGGGCAGGCGATGTTCGTTCCGGTGAACGGCACCGTCTACAAGCTCCAGTGGGACGGCACCGCATTCGACAATCTGTTCAACGTCAATTTCCCGCTCTACGGCGCGCACTGGGATCTCGACCCGCGATTGACGCTACCCCCGGACAGCGGACTCGATCTCAACGACCAGCTCGACGCGATCGGCCTGCGCTCGCTGCCATTGCCGCCTCCGCCGTCGGAACCCGGCAACCCGACGCTGAACCGGCCGCGGTGAGGCATTCGTCATAACGCACACCAGCCCGCGTCCAGGCGGCGGCTTCGCTGACGGCGCGGCGTATGGTTCTGCCTTGGCTCGCGGCAACTCGGGCGATCACATCGAAGTCGGCGCTTGAGAAGCGTCGAGGATCCTCAGTGCACGCCAGAAGGTTCTTCGGGCATGATCGACGGTCATTTCAACATGGCTCTTGGCCGATTTCCGCACCAAACTGCGAAGGGAATACCGCTCGCAGTTTTGCAAGAACGTCAGGGCCTTTTTGTAGGATTCATCGTCTCCGAGCCCATAAGAGTAGTGCAGCGCCCTGATCTCCGCCGCAAGAAGCTGGTACAATAGTATTCGGTTCGTTCGATTCCCGACGGCGACGGTCAGGCCATTGAGCAATCTTGCGAGGTTCTCGTTCGTCATCTTGAGCACAAGTATCCCCCACGTTCTTAGTGCGCAGCTCTGTCGCGTCCCGATCCGCTGATTCTCCGGATATGATGTCACGAAAACGATGGCAATTCGGTGGAGTTTTCCAGTCCGGTGCGCCCCACCGTCCCGCGCTCTAGGCTTCGTCCGCACGGTGCCGCCCGGCTGAATACTGACGATTGTCGATGCGCGCGATGCGGTACTCGCGCATCCAGTCTTCGGTACGCTTGGCGGGCAGTGCTGTTAGCCCGCTGGTCCAGGACAGTTCGCTCTCGATACCAAACTGCTCCACCGGGCGGGCAGCTTCCGGGTCGTCGAGGCTGCCGATCGTCACGCCGATGCTGCCGCTCTCCACGCGGTAGTACGTCAGCGGAGTGCCGCAGGCATTGCAAAAATTCCGCTCCGCGACGTTCGAGCTCACGAAGGTCGAAGGGCGACCGCGCGTCCAGTGTAGGTGTTCGCGCCTGACGCTCGCGAACGCCATGAATGGCTGACCGGACGCCCGCTGGCACATCCGGCAATGGCAAACGCATACGTGCTCCGGCGGCGTGAGCAGTTGATAACGCACAGCTCCGCATTGGCAGCCGCCCGTCCACGCAGTCGCATTCTCCTCGATGGCGCTCACGACATGTTCCCTATGTTCAAAGTCGACCCGCGGTTCATGCTCGGCGAGGGATGGGCCAAACACCCGGCGCTCCGCAGGCGAGCGCGAGGAGCGCCCGCCGCCTCATTCGATCACCTCGTCGGCGCGAGCGAGCAACGGCGGCGGCACGACGAGGCCTAAGGCCTTGGCGGCCTTGAGATTGATCACGAGCTCGAACGTCGTCGGCTGCTCGACCGGCAGATCCGCCGGCTTGGCGCCTTTGAGGATCTTGTCGACGAAGCTTGCGGCGCGCCGGTGCATGTCCGCGTAATTCGGTCCAAACGACATCAGCCCGCCGGACTCGACCAATTCCCGATAGGCATATACGGCGGGCAGTCGGTTCGCGGTCGCGAAATCCGCCAGCGCCACGCGGTTGTGCAGGAAAACGCGATCGGCCAAGATGAGCAGCGCGCCAGGCCGTTCACGCAGAATCGCGACGAACCCATCATGCAGCTCCTCGCGCGTGCGCACCGGAACCGAGATCACACGCATCCGCAATATCTGGGCGGCCGACTGCGCTTGGCTCAAGGACGCGACGTGAAACGGATTGACCGGATTCCACAGCAGCGCAACGTCGGCGAGCTGCGGGATGATTTCTCTCAAGAGCTCGAGGCGCTTTCCTTCGAGTTCCGGGGCGATGGAGCTCAACCCGGTGATGTTCCCTCCCGGATGCGCCAAACTCGGCACGATGCCGGTCCCGATCGGATCGCCGACGGCGACCATGACCAGAGGCACCGAGTTCGTCGCCTTGTTCACGGCGAGGGTGGCCGGCGTGCCCGCCGTCACGATCAGCTCGACGTTCGCGGCCAGCAGCTCGGCAACAAGCGCGGGGAACCGCTCGTAGTTGCCTTCGGCCCACCGGTACTCGATCGTGATGTTGCGGCCCTCCTCGTAACCCAGATCGCGCAGGCCGGCGCGGAACGGACCCGTGAGATTGCTCTCGAGCTCGGCGGTGGAGTTCCCCAAAAAGCCGATGCGATGCAGCTTGCTGGTCTGCTGTCCGCGCACGCCGAGCGGGACGTTCGCTGCCGCCGCCCCGAGCAGCCCGAGGAACTGCCGCCGTCTCACTCGATCACCTCGTCGGCGCGGATCAGCAGCGAGGGCGGGACAACGAGCTGAAGCGCCATCGCGGTCTTGAGGTTGATCACCAGCTGATATTTGGTGGGTTGCTCGACGGGCAAGTCGCTTGGCTTGTCGCCTTTTAGGATTCTGTGAACGTATCCGGCAGCGCGGCGGTACAGATCGAGAAGGTCCGGACCGTAGCTCATCAAGACGCCCGCCTGCGGGAACTCCCGAAACGCCGCAATCGTCGGAAGCCGATTGCGGCGCGCAAGGTCCGCGACGAGCTGCCGGCTGTTGTAGGATGTACTGCCGGCGGAAATGAGAACCGCACCAACACCCTCCTGCGCCATTGCTGCGAAAGCGCGCTGCAAAGCGTTCTCGTTCTCTACCAGGAAAGGACCCGCGATTTCGATGCCGAGCTGACGCGCTGCCTCTCCCAGAGCGGGCGCCCACGCTCGGCGAAAATATTCGAGCTGCAGATCCCAGAGGACGCCGACCCGAGATACCTGGCCCATCACCTCTTGTAGGATCTGGAGTTGCTTTCCGAACCGCTCCGATGACGCTGCGTAGGTCAGCCCCGTTATGTTGCCGCCCGGATGGGCGAAGCTTGCAATCAGGCCCTCGCCGATCGGGTCGCTGCTCGCCGCGATCATGACGATCGGGATCTTCGAGGTGGCTGCCTTGGCCGCCTGAATCGGACCGGGACCAAAAACCACGATGACATCGACGTTCATGCTCGCAAGCTCGGCAGCGATTCCGGGAAGGCGCTCGAATTGTCCTTCTGCGGACCGGCTCTCAAACAGCAAGTTTCGGCCTTCCACATAACCGAGATCGCCGAGGGCCTGCACAAAGGTCGTCCATGTCGGCGCGTTGCTTCGGGAACCGGATGTCAGGACGCCGATTCGATAGATCTTGTCTGCCCATGCGTGTGCCCCAGCCATCGGCAACAGGGAAGTAGACAACAGCGCGAGGAACTCCCGCCGCTTCATGCGATCACCTCGTTGCCTGGCGGGCGAAATTGCAGCCAGCACTCATTCTACCAGTCGCCGCAGAATCGATTGCGCTTCCTCGGCAATCTCGCGCACGATTTCGCCGGCGAGCGGCGTCTTCAGGTTCATGTTCGATCTTCGCGGTTGCGATGAGCGCGTCGCAAACGGTCGGCCCAAACCGCGCCGGATGTCAAATGCGCGTCGACATCACGGCTGCGGCTCCCGCTGTGCGAGACGCGCCAGCAGGTCTTGCGCGAATTGCGACAGAGAATCGTCGCGGGCGCCCATGATGAGAATCCGGTCGCCGGGCCGCGCCCATTCGACGAGCCTTTCGCCGCATGCGCTGCGATCCGCAAGCGCATTGGCATTTCGTCCGCGCTGCGCGACTTCCCGCACGATCTCCGCGCTGCCGACGGAGCGATCGACCGTGCCGCCGAAATATACGGGTTCCGGCATCAGCAGCACGTCCTCGCTCCGCAGGCGGGAGGCGAAGCAGTCGGCGAACTCGTCTTTCATCAGGCGAAGCGGACCGTAGCCGTGCGGCTGGAACATCACGAGCAGGCGCCCGGGAAAGGCGTGCAGGGTCTCGAGCGTGGCGGCGATCTTCTCCGGATTGTGCGCGAAGTCGTCGATCACTGTGACGCCGCCGGCGCTGCCGACGATTTCGAGCCGCCGGCGAATGCCGGCGAACGCGTGCAAATGCGCCGTCGCGTCCGCAAGCGTGATCCCGCAGGCGAGTGCCGCGCCCAGCGCTGCGAGCGCATTGGCCACGTTGTGCATTCCGGGGACCTGCAGCATCACTTTCGCCGCGCGTGAACGGCCGTGCAATTTCACCGGAAAGCGGATGGCGGCCGGCGAGCAAACCGGCGGGCCCGCAAGGAGATCGGCGCTCTCATCGCGCAAGCTGAAGGTCACGGCGCGAGACGGCTTCAGCTCCGAGCGCAACGTGGCGGTCTCGGCGTTGTCGAGATTGAGCACCACGGACTCTGCCTTACGCGCAAACGCACCGAATAGCGCGCGCAATTCCGCGAGCGGCTTGTGATCGAGCGAGATATTGTTGATCACCGCGATGCGCGGCTCGAACAGCGCGATCGAACCGTCGCTTTCGTCGATCTCGCAAACGAAGTCTCCGCCCTCCCCCGCCCGCGTGCTGGCGAATGTCGATCCGGCGCAGGCGAAATTCTTCATCTCGCCGCCGTTGACGATGGTCGGGTCTTTTCCCGCGCGATGCAGAATCCAGCCGAGCATGCCGGCCGTGGTGGATTTGCCGCTGGTCCCGGCGACCCCGATCCCGCGCGCGGATGCGTTGAAGAGCTCGGCGAGAACGTTCGCGCGGGTCGTGATCCGCGCGCCGATCCGGCGTGCCGCCACGACGTCGGGCACGGTGTCCTCGACCGCCGCCGAAGCAACCAGGATCTGATGGGCCCGGCGCATGCCGCTGCCGTCCTGCGGATAAAGCCGTACGCCGCAGGTGCGCAAAAAATCGAATTTCGCGGCGTTGCGGCCCTGGTCGAGGGCGCGGTCGGAGCCTTCGACGCGCCCGCCCCTGGCCTGCACCAGCAAAGCCAGCGGGGTCATGCCACTACCGCCGATTCCGCAGAAAAAGTACTCTTCCCCCCGACTCATGCGGGGAATTTAAGGATATTGCCGATGAGGCGCAAATGACGGACGGCGGATGAGGCGGTGCAAGATCGGCGTGGTGGCGCCGGGCTCGCGGATGTCCGCGCAAGTGCCGGAAAAAATCCAGGCGCTCGCCGCAACCCGCTTCCCGGATCGGACGCCGGAAATTCACTTTCATCCGCAGTGTCATGCCTCGCACGGGCATTTCGCCGGCGACGATAAGACCCGGACGCAGGCCTTCCTCGAGATCGCAAACGACGAAAGCTACGACGCGCTCTGGTGCGCACGCGGCGGCTACGGCTCCTGCCGCCTCGCCAAGGCGATCTTGGGCGGTTTGACCGGGGCCGCGCGAAGCAAGATCTATCTCGGCTACAGCGATGCCGGGGCGCTGCTTGCGGGCCTCTACCGCGCCGGGTTCGAGAGGGCCGCGCACGGCCCGATGCCGGAAGACATTTTGCGCGACGGCGGGGAAGCGGCGGCGGGCCGCGCGCTCGCGTGGATGGTGGATGACGCCCCAGAGACGCTCGAACCCACGGTCGGCCGCGCCAAGACCGCGGCATTCAACATCATGATCTTCAGCCAGCTGCTCGGAACGCCGCTGCAGCCCGATCTCGATGGCCACGTGCTGATGCTCGAGGAAGTTTCGGAGGCGATGTACCGGATCGACCGCGCATTGTTCCACATCACGAGCAATGCCGCGGTCCGGCGCGTGGCGGGGATCATGCTCGGCCGCTGCAACCGGATTCCGCCGAACGACCCCGACTTCGGGATGACCGACGAAGAAGTGGCGCGCTACTGGTGCGAACGATCCGGCATTCGCTGGCTCGGCCGCGCTGACATCGGCCACGACGTCGACAACAAGATCGTGCCGTTCGGGAATGTCCCACCACCCCGGCGGCCGACCAGTTAGAAAGCGCGCACAATTCCTCAGGCCGCGCCGGCTTCGCCGCGAATGTTTGCCGCGCAACGCCGCCCGGTGGCCGCAGCCCGTTACCGTTGCCGCGGGCGTGACTAATTAATCCCGAATGTTGCCGCCGCGCGACAGACAGTGCCGCAGCGGCGATGTAGCGTGCCGCCTCGTCGGCCGATGTGTGGCGTAGAGGCTCGCGGGTGATGTTGCGTGCGTGGGCGGGCGCTTGGCTCGCGGTTGTTTGCGTGATCGGGGTGGCTCGAGCGGGAGATTCCGCGCGGGTCGGTGCGCCAGCAGCCGCAAATCTCGCGATGCCGGGAAACTTCTACGCCGGAATGTCCTTCGGCGGGCGCTGGACTGACACGGATTGGACAACGACGGCGGCCGCCTCCCCGTTCCCGTTCCCGAATTCCGCAAGCTTCGACAGCAG
The DNA here is from genome assembly GCA_046727735.1 of Pseudomonadota bacterium. GTDB lineage: Bacteria > Pseudomonadota > Alphaproteobacteria > Rhizobiales > Xanthobacteraceae > AP-16. Next base: position 6,386 of record JBKPDF010000111.1, read on the forward strand.
CACCGTCAGGATCGCCGGATATGTCGGCTACATGTGGCGCGTCGCGCCGACCTGGGCGGTCGGTATCGAGGGTGATCTCGGCTGGGGCGACAGCAGCCGAAGCGTCGTCGGCATTCCCGGAACCTGCTGCGGCCTGACGCAGGTCCATGAAGGCTGGGACGGGAGTATCCGCGGGCGCGCCGGTTATCTCCTCACGCCCGCCCTGCTGCTCTATGCGACAAGCGGCATCACTTGGCAGGGCCTCGATATCGAAGCAGCCTGCCGCGGCAAGTCCTCCCCGTGCACGGCGGTGCACGACGAAAAATTTTCGACCACGCAGGCCGGGTGGACGGTGGGCGCCGGCATCGAAGTGATGCTGCGGCAGAATTGCCTCGTGCGCGCGGAATATCGCTTCGCGGATTACGGGCATGTGGACCACGTGTTTTTCGCCGCACCGGCGGCGGACCGCGTCGCCATGAGCGAAGCGCTGAAAACGCATACGCTGCTGCTCGGGCTCGCATGGAAGCTCGGGCCGCGCGCTCCGATTGCCGCCAAATACTGACGACGTCGCGCAGCGGCACGCAGTCCGGATCACCTCATGTGGCGATCCATGCTCGGCCGGGCTTCTGGGGCGATGTTGCCCACGACCTTGACGCGCACGCGTAGCGCGTGGCCGGGAAGATACGCGATCGGAATATCCTCTGCCTCGACTGGCGTGAGCGCACGCGGATCGGCGCCCGCCTCGATCGCCCGCTGCTCTGCGATCGTGCGCGCGCGGGCAATCGCCTCGATCCGGTCCATTCCCTGGAACACCTGATCCACTTCGCCGCTGACCTGAGCGATCGCGGCGCCGACCGCGTTGGCGCAGGTGCCGTGCTCGACCCGGACCACGCGGCTGATGCCTTGCAGCCGATCCGGAATGAGAAAGCTGCCGCCGCCGACCGCGAGCAGAACCACGTCGCCCGCCCGGGTTTTGATGCGGTCGGCATGGGTCTCGATCATCACGCGCGCGCGCTCGAGCACCGCGTCGATCAGTGCGGGCGAGAGATGCGCGACCTTGCGGCGATCGCCGATGTCGGCAAGGCCCGCTGCGACCGCGACGTCGGTCGCCGTCAGAATGCTGCCGCCGAACACCAGTGCTTGCTCGGTCAAGCGGAACCCGACGCTCTGCGGGCCGACGGTCCCGCGATCCGCGTCGACCATGCTGCCGCCGCCGAGACCGATCGAGACGAGGTCGGGCATGCGGAACAGCGTGCGCACGCCCCCGATCTCGACGATCGAATTGGCTTGCCGTGGGAACCCGGCTTGCAGATGCCCGAAGTCGGTGGTGGTGCCGCCGACGTCGGCGACGATCGCTTCGCCGAGCTGCGAAAGATACGCGCCGCCGCGCATCGAGTTGGTCGGACCCGATGCGAAGCCGAAAACCGGGAGCGCCGCCGCATAGGAGGCGGCCGCCACCGTGCCGTCGTTCTGGGTAATGTAAAGCGGCACCGTGATCGCGCTTTCCGCCATCGCGCGCTCGAACGACTCGACCGTGCGCCGCGCCAGCGGCACGAGCGAGGCATTCAACAGCGCGGCGTTCTCGCGCGGCAGCAAGCCGAGCCCGCCGAGCCCATGGCTGCAGGTGACGGAAACGCCGGGAATTTCCTCGCGCAGGATCTCCGCGGCGGCGTCCTCGTGCGAGGAATCGAGCGGAGAGAACATCGCCGCGACGGCGACATCGCGGATGCCTCGCGTCCGGATCTCGCGCGCGGCGCGGCGGATCGCCTCGCAGTCCAGCGGCATGAACAACCGGCCATCGTAATCGTGCCCGCCCTGTACGATCCAGGTCCCGCCGCCGACGAGCTCGGCGAGCGGCTGCGGCCAGTCGCACAACGGCGGCAAGGCTGTCGTCGCCGGCGCGCCGATGCGCACCGCGGCGGTCTTGGCCAGATCGCGATGCTGGACGACCGCATTGGTGAAATGCGTGGTCCCGATCATCACCGCGCCGACTTGGTCCCAGGCGTCACGCACGGTTTCGCGCAGGCGGCGCATCGCGCCGAGAATCCCGGTCGTGACGTCGGCGCTGGTCGGGACCTTGACGGCGGCTTCGACCCGACCCTCCGCGACCAGGACGGCATCGGTATTGGTGCCGCCGACGTCGACACCGATGCGCTTCACGATGCCAAGGCCGAGCGGAAATCGATGTCGTAGCCGAACGCGCGCGGGCCCACGAGCTCGAGCCCGCGCGCGGTGAGGAAGATCTCGGGAGCGGGAAGCACGATCACGGTCACCCGCTGACCGTAGCGCACCATCTCGGTGCCGACGGCCTGCCCGGTATCGCTGTCGAGCACGCAAATGAGCTCCGGCGTCGTCGCAAGCGGTATCCTCTCGCGCCAGATCACCGCCCATTCGTTCTGGAAATCGATCCGGATGCGGTCGTGGCGCTCGTCCTCGATCGAGGCGGAGCCGCGCAGAAATCCCTCGGTCGTGCGGCGCTCGACTTCGATCACCTTGCCGGCGAACAGCTGCTTGCCGCGCTCCGCCTCCAGGATGACGGCGATCGGGTCGTCGTGGCGGCGATTGGCCTCGATCACCGCGTTGCCGAGCCGGATGGCCTTGGTCGTGGTGCCGTGGATCGCCCAGCGCTTGACCTCCGCTCCGCGCCGCGGCGCCTTGCAGGTCGCAGCGATCGAGCCGAATTCGGTGCAGATTTTCCGGCTGGTGCGTTCCATCCATTTCCAGTCGGTCGCGCGCGTGACGATCGCCTCGTTGCCGCGTGGATCGACCGAGGTGAGCGGCGCCGGGGCGAGATTCCCGACCGCGAAGGTCGTCATCTGCGCCTCCGGATAGGCGCGGCCCATGGCGTCGGCGTCGATCACCGGAATGCCGAGATGCGCCGCCGCCATCAGCGGCTGAATGGCATTGTTGCCGCCGATCTCGATCGACATCACCCCGCAGAAGCGGCGGCCGAGATATTCCTGCATCAGCTCGACCGCGCGCGCGGCGAGCTTGCTGTCGGTCAGCCGCTCCTGGCTCACCAGCGGCGCGCCCATGTTGGACACGACCGCGACGTCGTCCTCGTCATCGAGGTCGAGCGGATCCATCAAGAAGGCCCGCACGCCCTCCCGATAGAGCCGGCGCATGTTGAGCAGGCTGTGATACGGGCTGCCGCCGCCGCCGGTGCCGAGGATCCAGGCCCCGACCGCCAGCGCCTCGATATCCGCATCGCTGATTTCGTGCATCGTTAACCACGTGCTCCATGTAAAGCGCGCTTCGCCCGACGTTATCTCTTGACGCCGGCGATTTGCAGACGGATCGTGAGAATTCTCGGTCAGCGCGGGGTGACGGTGATATGCGTACCTCTTGGAAACTGCGATTTGCGGGCTCGGCTGTCGTGGCCGGGCTTTATTTCTGCGGCCCAACCTTTTTATCCGACGAGGCAGGGGCGCAGTATCTTACCCGTTCGGAGTTCGGCCAGCCGCGTATCGCGCCGACTGGGAAGTTCGGCAGGCGCGGGACCGTTCAGCCGGGAGCTTTTGCTCTGGAACCGCGCCCCGTCCAGGCCGCCGCGCCCGCGACGGGACCGGTGAGCATTCCGAGTGCCGACCCCAATTCGACGCTGGGCAGCGCGCTTGCCGCCTGCGACAAGCTTGCCGATGGTCCGGACGCACTCGAACTCCCCGGGCCCAAGGGGGACGTGAGGCTCGATCGCTGCTATCGCGGCCGCGAGCATCTGGTGTGCAGCTTCAGGGCGCTTCTGGCCGAGGCCAAGTCCCTCCTCGAAAACTACAGGCGGATTACCGAGGCGAAATACCCGGAGCTGGCGAATCTGGACGCCGTTTGCACCATCCCGTCGAGCACGATCGGCACGGATCTGGAAAAAGCCAGAGATTTCAACGCGAAATTCAAATCCCTGAAAGTTCAATATGAGGCCCGCTTCGCCTGCGCGGGCAGCGTCCAGCAATCATTCCGCAGCGTGACTTTGATCGACATGACGCAAGCGCCCGATCTCTTGAAATCCATGATCGATGCGATCGAGGCGGATACCAAGGGCGTGGCGGACATTCAGGCGCAAGTCGCCGGATTGGCCGAACGGATCGATGCGTCGGAGCGGGCCATGACCACGATCCAGAAGGTCCACCGCACGATGTGCGCAAAGACCCGAATGATGGACGCGGACAACCGCACCATGCGGTAACCCGCGCCTTTTGCGGCGGGCGCTTCGGCACCAGAGGCGCTGCAGGCATCGAGCCAAACCGGAGCATTTGTGGCGGACCCATTCCATGTAGGCTCCGCACTGCTTCCGACGCCCATCACGTGGCGAGCAGCTCGCCGACGAGCTTGGCCAGGGTCGCGTTCGACAGAATGACGGGGAGCCAGCTGGCTTTGGCTAGCTCGCCACGGTGGTCCTCGGTAAAGCCGATGCAATCGAGCAACAGCGCGTGCGCGCCGCGCCGCTCGAGCGAAAGCCCGGCCTCGTGCAGCTTGGAGAGCGGATCATCGTAAGGGCTCGCGGCGGCGAAAATCGGCCGGCGCGCCAGGGCGCCCCATTTCCCGCTCTCGGACTGCATCTGGGAGGTGAGCGGCACGATCACGCCGAGCTGGCGATCCGCAATGAGCGCGGCGACCGCCGGCGGAAGGATGCGGTCGGGCTCGAGCAACCAGGCGCGGCCGCAACGCAGGCCCTGGAATTGTCCGGTGCACAGCAAAAGGATGACGTCGCATCCCTCGGCTTCGAGCCCGGCGGCTTCTGCTCGATCCCATCGCGAACTTTGCGGGCGCTGAGCTCGACGGAGCGGCCGTCCAGCAAGCGTGTCAGCAGGACGGGCTTACCCTGCTCCGCCCCGTAACGCGAACGGATCTCGGCATCGGACAGGCCGTCGAGCAGCCCGCGCTCGCGCATCTCGACCCCGCCCGGCATGTGCCGGCTCAGGATCGGCGCGATGTCGGACCGCGGCGCTTGGCCGATCGTCAGAGTTCCGAGGGTACGCGCCGGCCTTACGGAGGACTCCCGCGCTTCCTGTTGGAGCAGTTCCGTCATTTGCCGACCGGAGGTTTGGTCTTCAGGACCGAATCGAAGAAGCCGAACAGCGCATCGCCGCCGATGAACCCTGCGGCCAGAACCTCCATGGGATTGGCCGCGGCCTCGCCCTTGATCCGCAGCGCGGTGACGCGGATGGCGATGCCGGCCAGCACGGCCCACCCGGCGAGCGGATTGGGAATCAGCAATCCAGTCGCGAGCAAAATGCCGAGCTGGCGCCGCGGCCCGCCGAACCATTGAATGATCGCGCCAGGCAGCGCCCATAGCAGCAGCATGCGCGCGACTTCGGAGGAGGCGCCGGCATTGATCGCCGCGACATAGACGCGATCGACCGGAGGCACGAGATTCTGGGCGAAATAGCCGGGATGCGCGAGCCACACCGTCGGAATTGCGATCAGGAACGCGATCATGGCCGCGTAAAGCTGCTGCCTGCGGCCTTCGAGCTCGAACGCCGGATCCTTGCCGAACCCTCGCAGGATGAAGCCGGCCCTGAGATCATAGCCCATGTCGGCAAATGCCGGCCCGGTGGACGCGCTGAAGCCCACCAGCAAGCCGAGCGCGATCGGCGGAAATCCGATCAGGATGCCGATGATCAACGTGATGAGCGCCACGGCGAAGGCCGGGAACCAGCCCGAATGCATCGCCGCAATGCCGACGATCAGCTCGTGGATGAATGCAGCAAACGCCGCATAGACGATGAACAGCACCAGCATCGGAACCGACATGTCCGAGGCAAGCCCGGCGAGCGCGGCGATCAGGATCGCGATCAGCGGATAGCCGATAGCGCCGAGGCCGAGTGCGCGCCCGAGCTCGGCGTCGCTGCGACCGGCTTCCGCCTCGGCCGCGCCGCGCCGGCTGATCGTCAGGATGACCTGGACCAGCGCGACGAGCCCCGCCCCCACCATGAAGCCGTGCGGCACGTAATATTTGCTGATGTCGATGCCGGTGACCGGCAGCGTGTAGCCGCGGATGAGCAGGCCGATGCCGAACATGCTCAGCGCCCACACATTGCCGATGAAGGCCACGCCGAACGCCGACATCGGAATCTTGAGCCAGCTGCCGAGAATGCCGACGAGAAGCCCGACGCCGAGCAGCGCCGCCTTGCGCCCGCCTTCGTCCCCGGCCTTGATGGCTTCCGCCGCCGCCACGCCCGGCGGCCAGATGCCCGTCGCGGGAAACACCCGCGTATCGAACATCCGGTAGAGCAGATAGGCGTCGAGCAGCATCGAGAGCGCCGCGCCGATCAGCATCGGCAGGATAAGATCGCTGCGTCCGAGCAGGAATGGAACACCGATCGGCAGCAGCAGGCTGTTGGCGGCCCCGAAGGTCGCTGCCGAAATCGCGCTCTGAGCTAGATTCTGCACGTGGATCGAGCGATAGCGGGCAAACACCGCGAGCGGCACCCGCGCCAGCAGCATCGCGACAAGCGCGCCGATCAGCGAAGTGTTGGGCGTGACGCCAAGTTGCAGGATGAGCTGCACGCCGATGATTGCGCCGAAGGCGCAGAGCACGAGCAGCAGGATGAAGGTCGCGGGGGCGAACGTCGCCGGATGACGGGCTCCCGCCTGCGCCTCTGCAGCCGCGGATACCGGTGCCGTGGAGTTGAGATCGGTCATGGCGCGGCTTTGATTGCCTTCGGAGGCGGAGGCTCAAATCTCCGCCTTCCGTTGCCGCGATTCAAGCCTCGCGCGCGGGCGCCGGCGGCGTCGCGGTCAGGTCCCGGCGCGGGACGGCATCGTCAGGAAGGCTTGGACGACGTGCCAGAATTGCGCGCGGTCGAGGCTGAGCGCAAGGGCGTGCGCGGCGCCGGACAGAATCGAGAACTGGCGGTCCGGATTCGGCAGCTCCTTATAAAACTCCAGGAGGTCGTCGAGCGAGGCGATGCCGTCATGCTCGCCGCGGATCAGCAGCACCGGCGAGGAAACCTTGTGGGGATCGACCAGGGGGAGGTTCGCGGTCATGTCGAGATAGGTGCCGGTCGGAATGGTGTCGCCGAACACGAGTTCGGCGTCCGCCAAAGCCTCCGGCACCGCCGGATCGGAAGTACCCGGCTTGTCGCGGGTGAAGATGCTGCGGATCATGTCGCGGTCGCGCGGTCGGCGGTTGTGGGTGCGGAAGAAATCCACCGCCTCGCCGCGCTTGGCGAGCGTCGGCGAGCCGCGGCCCGTCCAGGTGAACGCCGAGAGGGCGAGGCGCCCTACCCGCTCGGGCGCGGCCGTCGCGAACACGCCGGCGCGCAGCGCGCCGGAAGATTCGCCGAGGAAATGCAGCCGCGATTGCCCGGTCTCCCGCCCAACGAGCGCGACCGCGGCATGCAGGTCCTCGACCCCGCTCGCGACGTCGGAATTCGTTTCCGTGCGCGCGGAACGTCCGTAGTTTTCGTGGTCCATGGTCCACACGTCGAAGCCGTGGCGGGCGAACACATTCATCAGCGAGTATTCGCCGTGGCCCGGGACGGACAGATCGAAGCTAGGGCGCGCCGAAATCGAGGAGCCGTGCACCAGGAACAGCACCGGGCGCCCCCGTTCGTCCTTCTGCGGGGCGCCGAGCCGCTTGCGGTAGAGCGCAAGCTTGATATCCGCGCCTGCCCGTTGCTTGCGCGCCCAATATTCCGCGGCCCAAATCTCGCCCTCGGGCGCGGCTGCCGCCCGCGTGACGCGCGGCGCGGCAAGTGCCGCTGCGGCGATGCCGGTCGCGGCTCCCGCAAGCACGAGCCGGCGCGAAGGCGCCTGCGCCACATCTCGACTGCAGGCTCGCTCGAAATCGGTTTGCGACATTTCTGGAAATGACATCGAGGGCTCCTCCATCGCGGCGAAGCTCGCCGGTGGTCAGGCTGCGGAATGTCCCGAAGATAACGCTGGACCGGGATCGAGGCGAGATGCCTCCGATCTTTCGCCGAGGAATGGGTGGCGCCCGTTTCCGAGCTTTTGCAGCACCAAGCCGCGAGAGAAATGCCGGCGCCCCCGAGCAATCTAATTGGACATGCACTGTTTCATGAACGCGCGCTTCTCTTTGACATCGAGTTTCAGCGCTTGTTCTTCGCAAATCTTGGCCCGGTCGGCCGCCGCGGAAGCCTTGCTCGTTTCGCCTTCGCGCCAAATGGGATCGTCGTAGGGATTGACGTCGACCTCCGCTGGCTTCGATTCCGGCTTAGGTTCCGGCTTGAATTCCGGCTTAGGTTCCGGCTTGGATTCCGGCTTGGCTTCCGGGCCACGGGTCGAGGCGTACCAGCAGCGCCGGCCATCGATGATACGGTATCGCGGGTAGCCGCCGTGCACCTCCTGGAGCGAAAGGCAGGGCGGCTCGTCGGCCGCCGCAAACGCCTCGATCGCCCCAAACGTCAGGAGGAGGCCCAACCCCATCGAGGCCGTTGCGCAGGCTCCGGACGACTTCATGCACGCTCCACCTTCTTGCGCGGCGGCGCCACCCCGACTGCGCCCGATCGCAGGGCGTTCCCCCAACCTGTCGAGACAATCGCGGCGGCTTTAGGGCTTCCCGGTTTACCATTCAGGGCGTGGCCGAGTTCACGGCCTAAAAAAATCGCGATAATCTCGCTCGTGGGCAGCTGGAACGAGGGGCGGACCGTGCATGCCTTGCGAATCTGGTTTTTGGTCCTGGCGGCGACAATAGCCGGGCCGACACTCATGGTGCGGGCACAGCAATTCCCGCCGGCGCAACCGTTCCCGGGACCGCCCGCAGCGGAGCCTTCGCCCGGCGGCGCGCCGCCGCCTTCGGTGGAATACCCGCCTGCACCCCCGCGCGTCGCGCCTGGACCCGCCGTGACCGGCATCTGGTCCGGGCCGGTGACGCAAGTCGGCAGCGCGTCCAAGTACAACATCGTGCTCAAGCTCACGACCACCGGCGGCGAGAGCAATTATCCGGAGCTCAATTGCGTCGGAAAGCTCACCCGGATCGGCGCCTCGCGCAGCTACGCGTTCTTCATCGAAGTCATCACCCAAGGCCAGCGCGACAAGGGCGGGCGGTGCCCCGACGGGGCCATCACGGTAGCGCGCTCGGGCGAGGACCTCGCCTTGAGCTGGTTCGGCAGCGTCGAAGGCAGCATCGCGGTTGTCTACGGCGTGCTGACCCGCAAGGCGGCCGCGCGGTAAGCGGCCGCCGCGTCGCGTCGGGCACCGGCAGCGAACATGACCAACGCGCGCGCAGTCGAGGATCACTATACGCGGCGTTCGCTCGGCGACACGATCCTTGCGGCGCTGCGCGAGGCCGGGAAAGACCTCGAACATCTGACGCCAGACGACCTCGCCCCGGTGGATGAGTTTCATTCCGGCCAGCGCAATGCCACGGTGCGCCTCGCACAGCTTGCGAAGGTGAGCGGCACCGAGAACGTGCTCGACGTGGGCTGCGGGATCGGCGGGCCTTCGCGGTTCCTGGTCAAGCAGTTCGGTTGCCGCGTCACCGGCATCGACCTCACTGCGGAATTCGTCGAAGTCGCCAAGATGCTGGCGCGGCTCACCGGTCTTGCCGACCGGGTCAGCTACCGGCAGGGCAACGCGCTCGATCTGCCGTTCGCGGACGCGAGCTTCGATCTCGTATGGTCCCAGAACGCCGTGATGAACATCGCCGATCGCGACCGCCTCTATGCCGAGATGCGGCGCGTGCTCGAGCCGAACGGCCGGCTCGCGATCCAAGACATCGCCGCCGGCCCGGGCGGTGAGCCCTATTATCCGACGCCCTGGGCGAAGGACCGCAGCATCAGCTTTCTTGCCGCACCCGAGATGACCCGCGAAAAGCTCGAGCGCGCCGGCTTCCGGGTCCTCGCTTGGCACGACCCGACGGCGGAATCCCTCGAACAGGCGCTCGCGCGGGCCAAGGCGCTCGAGACCGGCACGCTGCCGCCGCTCGGCCTCCATGTCTTGATCGGCCCGAACTTTCCGACCGTATCGCGGAACATGCTGCGCAATTTGGAGGAGCGGCGCATCCAGCTGATCAACGCGGTACTGCAGCGCGTGGAGTGAAGCGCAACAGAACGCTGCCGAACGCATCTCCGCGATTGGCAGAGCTGGTGATGGAGTCAGCGCCCGCGCCCGTGCTGCGGCGGCTCGGTGTGTTTCGGCGCGCTGACATGGCCCCGCGAAGCCTGCGGATGTCTCGCGCCGTGATGGCGGCCGTGCCGGATCACGCGCGGCGGAGCCTCCTCCGGCTCGGCCTGGATTTGCGGAACCACGATCACCCGCGGGCCGATACCTGACGTCGGCGCGAGCTGCTGCACGGGATTTCCGGGCTGCGGGATCGTGAGCTGCGGCCCGGGATCGTTGAACTGCGGCGTGACCTGCGGCACGATCAGCGGCGGCGGGTTTTGTGCCGCGGACGGGGAAACACCGGCGACAAGCAAAGCAGCGGCAAAAGCGACCTGGGGGAGGCAGGGTCTCGCCATCGCGAATTCCAATTCGATTCGGCATGGCCGGTTCCGACGCAGGCGCCGTCGATGCCGGTTTTACATTGCGCTAAGTGGCAAGGGCCGGAGAAGGTCTCCCGCCGAGCGCGTGAGTCTACCGGAAATCGTTCGCGGTAGTGTCCCAATTTGAATCGGGCAGTGATTTAGTCGCAGCGAGGGCGGCTCTTCTGGACCGGCGGGCACGGCATCGAGCCGTAAGAGCAGAACACGCAACAATCCCCCGGCTTGGGGTTAAGCCGCTCGCCACAGCCTTTGCAGTCATAGAAAAACTGGCAAGCATCGGTCGGCATTTGCTCAGTCGCCCGATACCCGCACCGCGGACAGGTGATTGTAGATTCTAAGGTCATGCGGGCTTTCTGCGGACAAGCGCATAGAAAATGATTCCGATAAAGATGGCGATCGCCGGAAGCAGGACATAGTCGAGGTAACCGGTCAAAGCCGATAGCCCTAACGTGCCCAGCAATACCACCAGGACCGGCGTGAAGCAGCAAAGAGCGGCGGCAAGCGTTCCGAGAATGCCAACACAGAGAAGACGTCTTTGCATCATGTTGCCATTCTACGGTTTCCTGTCGCCTGCGGTACGGTCACGATCTCGTCAATTCCTGCCCGCCATGGATTTCTCCCAGAACCTGCAACGGCGGGTAACCCGTGCTCCAATTGAAGGTGACACACGACCCGTTCTCGAGCCGATCGACCGCGAGAATTGCCTTCGTCACCTTCCAGCAGTTGAGGCCGCCAAAGTCTGCCGCTGAACGGTGTATGCTGCCGGCAGTTCGGCGATTCGATTACGAGCTGGGACTCGTGCGAACTCCGCTCCGCCGGGCGCGCGCAGTGTCATTACGTATCTCCGGCCCCGAACTTGACCAGGCGCGAGCGGTCGCCAACCAAGTTCAACGATCACCATCGCGACGTGCCAATTCGATTCCGCAAGTTCCGACGGCGGTTGCGTCAATGGCGGTCCCGGACGCAGACGCCCCAGCGGTTGCGGTGCCATTCTACCGGGCAGCTGCGCCAGCGGTCGGGCGCGCAGATGCCCCACGCATTGCGATGTGCCGCCGGCCCGCAGTGCTGGCGCAAGGGCAGTGAGAGCGCCGCGTCGGCGCCGAGGCCGATCGCGAGGGCACTGAGGACAACCAACAGTGCGGATCGCATGGGGATGGATATGGGGACCAAGTTCGAACTTCCAGCATCGCGGAAGCTAGCGGATCGGGAGTTCGGCTGCCAGCTTCCCGCGTGCAGGAGAGATGGACAATCCGAGCTTTTCGGTTTCAGACTTCGAAGCTTGGTTTTTTATGCACACTTTACTTGGCCCTTGGGCCAGCCCGGTTAGATTCCGAATTACGGACGGGGTTCCGGCAGTCATTCGGAGGCTGGTCATGGTAGCCGACCCGCTTCGTACGCATCCGATCGCCGGAACCATTGCAGGATTGTTGATCGGTGCCGCGTTCCTATGGGCGGTCATATCGACGGCGCTTGCCGTCTATGCCGTCTTTTACTCGGCGTTGCATTGATCCGAACTGGTGGGACGCGGAACTGCAAACCAGGAGGGGGTAGAGCAATGTCGCATACTTACGGGCGCGTGGCGAAGGCGGATCGATCGCAAGCGATTTTGGCTCAAATCGCCAGCATAGCGTTGGCGTTGGCTTTGGTGCTTTCCGCAACAATCGCTCTGGCCAAGACCGAGATCCTCGTTGCCCGCGCAAGCAACATCAGCAACAGCGATTTGAATATGATCCTGTCGTCCAGCCATGGTCTATACTGAGTTCGGCCACAGCTCGGCGGAGCAACCATGCGGAAACTATCATGGCTTGCCCTCGCGGCATTTGTTCTTGCGGTGAACACTCATCCGTCGCTTGCCGACCCGGCCTGGAAATGCGGAAAAAAGCGATGCTTCTGGGTCGAGGGTTATAAAGGTCCTCTGCCCGATTTCGCCGCTCGATGGGGGCAGCCGAGTCAGCCCGGATGTTATTACGTGCTGCGGCGTTCAAAACGCTGGTTGGAGACATGCCCGTTTGGGGAGATGACGCAGCGCCGCTGATTTGGGGCGGCCGCGCGGGGGCGCCAGGTTCGTTTGCACACATTACAACCAGTGTCGCTGGGCCCAAATTTTCTAGGCAGGACGGCGGTCACGCGGAGCCGTTCAGGCAGAATGTTGCTGCCGGCCCGGTAGTCTCGCTTGTTGAGCGTCGCCTGTCGAAGCAACTCAAGTTCGCATCGATCCAAGCTGATGGCATGCTTTGCCTGCGGTACCTCGCGGTATCGGGCATTGAGATTTCTGACGGTGAGCTATCCTGTACATAGCGCTTGCGGGATCATGGCGACGATGTAGGCCATTTGCTTAGCCCGCCGGATCGTGCCGCTGACATCATCGAGGCCTATTGACGTCACGCCTGACGTAACCAGGAAAGACCTAGAATGAGGTGTCTGCGCATCTACGCTACATCGGATGGCGAGTCCCATTTCGATGAGATCGAAATCCCCATGACGGCGAGATCGATTTTCCCCGATGTCGCGCCGTTCGAGGTTTCGGCCCACTATCCGGCATCACGCATCCGGTTCACCCGCATTCCTGCGGGGATGCGCCCGGTCGATTGGCACACTGTACCCGAGCGAGTACTCACAGTGAGGCTCGACGGCGCTGTGGATTACGAAACGAGCGACGGGGAGGTGCGGCAGGTTCCGGCCGGCAATTTTGTGCTGCTGGAGGACACGCACGGAAAGGGCCATCTGTCCCGGCATTCGAGTGCGGAACAGACGGTCCTATGGATAACATTGTCAACCGGCCTCGTTCTGCCTTCCGGTAGTCCGGCGCGAGCAACCGGATAGCCCAAGCGGCTCTCGTTCCCGCTGCGTTTCAGGGCCAGCATTTCAAGATCGGAAGGCTGGCCGAGTGGTTTACGGCAGCGGTCTTGAAAACCCCTGCCCGCCGTGTCGCCCCATGCCGATCAGTGCCTGTCGTTCCGATATTTCGGGCAAAAACCGCACTCCGGGTCCGCCCTCCATACCGACCCGTACCCCCGTTTCATCCAGTTCGGTAGCAACCATCCGCACCGAATTGGCACGGATATGCGGCCCTTTCCCATTTTGCTTAGAAATCAGAGACCCCTCGGCTTCGGGCAGTCCACAGCGCGGGGCCGCGCTTGACGCATGGCGTCCTTGTGGACGGTGCGGGGCTGGAGGTGAACCGGCTCACGTTCGCTTTCCAGGTACTTGTGTTTTGATATCGGCGCGGCGGCGAGGTGAAATAGCTACGTTTTGGAGGAGGTACCAGAATGTCCCGATTGGGCGAGATGCGGAGTTTGACGACGGAGGCGCTGAAGATCGCGAATGATCTCGAACAAGCTGCGCCACCGGAATTACATGCCGGTTTGCAGATCATCGCGGACCTTTTGGATTCCGCGATAGAGCGCATAGAGGGCGCCATGAAGGAGCCACGCTGGCCGCGGCTGGCCGCGCGGGCGTAACAATTTCATTTTTCACAGTTGCGTGAGCTGCTTCACGCGCGAGCTGGACCTCAAATGTCATGATTGATCATCCCCGAGAGAGCGGGTGCAGTCATGGTCCGGCTCGTATCGCCGATCAAAAGTGCGGACTGGATTATCTACGTTGCCGTTCTGCCCGCCCTGCTTAGTTTGGTTTGCATCGGCGTGACTGCCGCAATGGGATGGGACACTCAGGCGCTCCGTAATACTGCCCCCCGAGCGCGATCCCGGTCGATGACGACCACTACGCTGAGGGGCTAGCCAAGCTGGGCATCGTCCAGTTGCCGGGCCATGAGCGTCCGGCGGCGCCGCCGAATTATGAGCCTCCACCAGATGTGGACCTCGTCTCCTTTCTCGGGCCATTGTGACTGAGGATTGATTGGGCTCTGCTCTGCGGCCCGCATTTTCAGGAATACCCTATCCTCAGAATCAGATTTGAAATACCGGTGGCGCCGACTCGCCGGAGCCCCGCGCAGGATAGCCAAGCGTTGGATCAAAAGCCGCTCCATTCTAGAGCGGCCAATTTCGCGTGATCACCGCGAAAACGGAGTGGCATTGCAGATTTCTCCGGGCGGCAAAAGCCTCAGCGGCTCCCCACCAACCCGGACCATCCCCACCCCCTGGGGTCCCGAGTTGGCCAAGCGTCAATTGGAAGCCCCGGTTATTGCGTAAGTCCGGGGGGCCGCATAGAGGGGCCGGCGCTGCGCCGTTTTGTTGGCAACGAAAATTCGTCCCTTGGGTCATTCCGGGCGGCCCGAGGCTCGCCATTCAGCGACCGTTCAGGAAGCGAGCGATAAAAAACAGCGTGGATGGGCCGGTCCTGTGAGGTCGATCACAGCGACACCGCCCGGGACGGCAGTAGACATATCCCATATTCCGGTGGCCCCTCAGAAGGACGGACAGAGGCTAGGATCGGCGACTAACTCGGGAGACCACGCCAGACATATCCAAGTGAGCGGACCACAATCGGTCCTCGATACCTTGCGAACCGTCTAGGCCCGGCCTCCTGCCTTACCCGCCATTTTCTCGAAGCTGTCTATGACCTCATTGGAGGGGCGCCGGCTGCCTTCCCGAACATCAACAGCCGATAATGGGGATCTTACATTCGCCGCGCGGGCCGGAGGAACGCGCGGCTTATACGGGCGTTGCCCCGCCACAACGATGGAGTGGGCACCAATGCAGGCACTGGGAGGTGTGATCGGGCGACTGCGCACATTGAGCTACGACTTTGAGCACCAACGACGCGACGCCCGCCACATACACGTCGAACTCCAAGAAATAATCGCGGAGCTTGAGGGTATTCTCGCCAGATCGTCGGCCGCCGCTGTTCCCAGCCCCGCCGTTCCCAGCCAGGAACTACCGCGCTGACGGCGCCGGTCTCGATTCGGAGGCCAGCGACAACACGGCGCGGCGCCTCGGCCCCGCTGCAGTGCTAAACTTATTCCGGCCGCTCGGTCCGACAGTCCCCAATCCCCAGCCGAGCGGCCACGGCACCCAGTTGTGGCAGGACGGCACGAGCACAGCCGGGGTGCTGTTCCCTACCAAGGTGTGTACTTGCGCCGGGCTGGCGTTGCAGGGCCCGGCGCTTTTGTTTGACTAGCGCGACTCCCAGGAAGCCCGTACAGGCCCGCCAACCTCGCCGCACCCCCCGAATATGGCCCGAAGCCACAAGCGCCGCCAGCAGCCTCCCCACGGGCATTCACAGTTTCGGTTTGTGTTCCGCCATCACCAGCGCGCGGTTGCGCAGCCGAATGCGAACACACAATCGTGAAACCGACTCCTTATATTTGATTCTGTTGTCATTTCCGTCTCATTTCGTTGCGTTTGATTCCGTAGTAGTGAGGTGGGTCACACCCCTTATGAACTGAGTCACATCCTCTCGGAAAGACACCGCTTATCCTGTGCTTGGAAAAACACAGGAGCGGCCAAATGCTAAAACTCACCATAGTTCTTTTGGTCATGTTGGCTGCTACCAGCTCCGAGTCTCTGGCGAAGTCAATTCAATACGGCAATCACGCAGCAGTTGCTTTGCCGGAAGACCCGCAAGCATACGCAGAGAGGATTGCACGCCATACATGGGTGGGCCGCGTCCTATGTGACGAGGGTGGGTACCGCATTCGTCCTTGTGATGTGGGGGGCGGCGGTAAGTAGGCGGCCATCGCGTGCCGTTGCCGAAGCGCTAACGGCTGCACCGCATCTCGCCGGAAGAATGCGGAGTTACAGCCGGATTGCTCGCAGCGCGCCAGGTAGGCTAGGAACCACAGCTCCGCCCCCGTTTCGGCCAGCACAGGGCCGGACAGGACCGCATGACGACTGATTTCGACCCCAAGTTTTGCCGATAAAATCGGACTAAACCAGATTAGATCGCACTAGGCAGGATGGCGGGAATAGAATTTCAAGACCGCTGCCTTAACCACTCGGCCACCCTTCCGGCGGTTGCCGCAATGGCGGCGTAGCTTGCCCATCGGCCCTGTCGCTGAAGATCAGCAATGAATGCGTCTTGGTTGTCGCGTACCTTCATCGTGGCAGCGCGAATACCCAGAAGGGCAGCAACGCCGCTGAGTAAGAGGGCTGCAATGGGCAGGTAGGCTGTCATGGTCGCCGTAAATGCTCCTCCATCACCAGGGCGCGGTTGCGCATCCGAAGCCGAGATTTAGCGTCAAAGCTGCTCGGGCTGGTGTACACGGATCGTGTATGCCGCAAGCTGAAAACGTCGATAAACACGGACAAATATGCGCGCGCGTATATTCATAACTGGTGAATAGAAGCGAATTCTGCCTTGGCGTACAATCCCCTTTGCTTCGGCAAGGGGGCCGAAGCGGGCCGGCCGAGCGCTCCAGCACCCGACCGACCCTAACCCGCAACATGGAGAAGGGCCATGTCACAGGCTAATCTCGGATCCTGCTTCCCGCCGATCAGTGGTCAAGGGCGCTGGCGCATTAGTGCAAAAGCCATCGACAGGCCACGCCAATAAGCGCGCCTACCACTCCTCCGGTAAACACCGTTCGTATCCAGCTACCGAACCAAGTCAGGATCAAGTCCCGTCCCTTAGCAACGAGACCGGTATGACGGCTGGCCGCCTTCAACGGCGCCGCTGCCTTTTCGTCGGCAACATCGATGCAGTTGATCGGCTTGCGGACGATGGCCGGTACGGCCGGAAACTGGCGATCCGTTTCTTCCTGCAGCCGTGCACGGAAGTCCCGCAACCGCTCGTGGTAGTCGCGGTCCATTTCGGCTTTCAGACTCGTCCGGGGCTCTTGGAGCCGGTCAGATGCCATGCCCCTGGAGTATAGCCGCGAACCGAGCTTCTGTAACAGTTAGATTTAGAGCAAAAGCGTCCGTGATTTTGGAACCATATTCCCAGGAACACATTTGCACGATGGATGCCCGGGTATATTTCGGGTTGCTATGTCGCGATATCTCAGGAATGGCTCTCCCAGCCAATGCCACTACTGCGGCCGGCCACTAGAAGGCTGTGCCATCCGCGAAAGGGAGACGAACCGATATTACTGCTCGGACGATTGCCTGGAGAACTACAAGATAGAAGCATTTCGAGTCCTGGTCGTGCTACAGCACCGAACGTCGGCTTAGCCAGGGCTATCCTGCCTTCCTGCGCCTCGTGGTCGTCTGTGACGCTTTCTTTGAAGATTTGCGATCAGCGGCGGCTCTCTTCGGAGTTGTCCGCGCAGCGCCTTCCTCTGCCTGCACGCTCTTCCGTAGCGCGTCCATCAAGTTTACGACATTGGTCGGCGCCGGACGCTTCTCCGGTTTGATCTCCACCCCCGCCTGCTTCTTCTGCAGCAGGTCCTTGAGTGCCGTCTCGTAATGATCTTCGAATTTCTCTGGGTCAAAATGTCCGCTCTTAGTCTGCACTATGTGCTTCGCAAGATCGAGCATGTCCTTCGTGACCTTGCCCTGTGGGATGTCATCAAAATATTCGTCCTCGTTTCTGACTTCGTAGGGATAGCGTAGCAGAGTGCCCATTAACCCTTTGCCGCGTGGTTCTAGCGCAATGACGTGCTCACGGCTTGTTAGCACCACCCGGCCCAACGCAACTTTGTCCGTCTCCTCAATTGCGTCTCGGATCACCGCGAAGGCTTCCATTCCAACCTTGCCTTCCGACACGATGTAGTACGGACGGATATTGTAGAGTTGGTCGATTTCGTCTTTCGGAACGAATTCATCGATGTCAATGGTTCGGGTGCTCTCAAGTGCGATGGCATCAAGTTCTTCATCAGTGACTTCGATGTACTGTCCTTTTCCAACTTCGTACCCGCTCACGATCTTTTCATAAGGGACTTCTTCTCCAGTGACCTCATCAACTCGGCGCATCCTGACTCGATTTCCAGTTTCACTGTTGATGTTGTGGAATCTGATCTTCTCGCGTTCCGAACTCGCGGGGTACATCGCTATCGGACAGGAAACGAGGGACAGCTTCAGATAGCCCTTCCAATTCGCTCTCGGTGCCATTCAACGCTCCCACTCACAGTACTCGCCGGGCCAACCATCTTCCTTCTTTTCCGTTCCTGTGGACAGCGAGATTGATGGTCGCAGTTAGCGCGGATACGAACAGATCAAGAACGCGGCGGGGGCATCGGCATGCGCGAACTTAGCCGAAAAGCCAATGGATACTGGCGCAGCCGAACCACCAACGAGGCCCAGTTGCAAGGATATACCGGCCTAAGGCTCACCTGTGGCTGCGGTCGGATTACGGATTATCCGTTCACGCTGCTGCTTCAGCGGCGGGGCGTCACACGCCACAACTTCATCGGCAACATTCGATTTCGATGTAAGAGCTGCGGCGGAAAACAGATCACAATAGACGTTCGTTCTCAGGTCTCCCAACGTTAGGATAAAATGCGCGACCGCTCGGGTCATTCCGGGCGGCCTTTCGTTGCGAAATTAAAACATGCCGATGGGAACGGGGGCAGCGCCGGGCGGCCGATAATCGGCGTTCATCCTTAGCGCCTGGTCTATTTCCTCAATAGTAAGAGCGGAGTGGTCTTCGTATCAACAAGACCGGAGGCCGCAACGACGAACGCGAATCCTGCGACGCTGACGCGGTTCGGGAGATCAGCAATCACCACTACATCGTAATCCCCCAGCGCGTAGTACATCGCTTCCAGCCTGCCCCCCATGCTTTCCAGGGCCCGTGAGACGGCAGCCCTGCGCCCGGTCGCCTTGTCCTTCCGCAGACCCTGCAGTCCTTCGGCAGTGTAGGATGCGACAATGAAAAATTTCGGCATGACCGCCAACTTTCAAGCGCAACCACACTCTCTTTCGGGATGATCCATCATGGCACTTTGATGTTACGGAAACCATCGTGCGCGTATAGCCCGGCCGGCAGATACGCGAGGCCAAGTTTGGCCAACCGCTCCACATAATCCGGGTCGTCGCTTTGTTTCGAGCCACGAATCGTCCCCACGGCAGCCTCCCCGTGCCACGCCTCTGCGACGAAAACTCCAATGCCCGCGCATAACAACGCGACCACAACGGCAGCGTAGACAAGCCTTGGCCCGGACATAGGCCGCGCTCCCTCCCCCTGGAGATGAAGGTTTTATGACAGATTCGTGATGAAGATTGTGTGATGTGGTTCACAGATATCACATTCCGCCGCCTCCGCCGTCGGCCACCACCCATCCACTGCCGGGGCGCTACACCATTCGGTCGGTTCCTCCGGGTTCAACAGCGCGTGGGCGAGGTTTAGAAACCCAGGCCGCGTCGGGTAGAGAGGACGAAGAGCGTGATGCATCTCCTGCTGGGAGGGGAGGAATGAGCGCCATGACAGGCAATGGGATGGTCTTGGTGATCGCGCTGCTCATGATCGTTGTCGCCGTGGCGATGACACGTTGAGAACGCGCGCAACTGAATTCAGGCGGCTCCTCGCGGGGCGGTCGTCCCTCATTGGTCCTCCCCCAAAATCCAGTTGCAAAGCCGGAGGCAGCGTTCGGCATCGCTCCGGTTAGCCGCTGCTCGTTGGGCGTGCTCAAGGTTCGCCTTCGCCCGCGCGAGTTCCTGTCGCTGACGTTCGCGGGCGGCTTTCTGGGCCAGCTCCCGCGCATGGGCTTCCCTGGCGGCCTGTACATCCGGCAACAGCGCCCAACCGGCCAACTGCCGCTGCAGTTTATCGGGATCGTGCATCCGCCGTGGGCGATAGGGTTTCGATGCGCGTGCCATTGTTCCGTGCTCCATCAAGACTAGGGCGTGTACTTGTAAATCGCTAGGTCCGGCAATTGGCGGTTGATGTCCGCATTGCTCCCGAAGGCGGCCAAAGAGCAGATGTGCCTGTACGTCCGCTTGGTGCCATGAGCGGACATCGTGCCCGCTAGCACCCTATTTTGCGCACTCTACGGCGCCTTTCCGCCCCGCTTGCGATGTCGCAGTTGGGTCATTCACGTCACTGCGGCCATATCGGCATAGCCTCAGGGTTTTCGCGGCTGATTTCCAGGGAAAACCCCTAGAGGCCATAACAACCGGTAGCGACCGTTCACAAGATTGTGGCTCCCGGACTGCTCCCGTGTAAGATAAATGCTACTTGGCGCAAGAGCCTCTGGTGATGATTAATCGATCAATTGGTGAACCGCGCCCCGATGAGGTGCGTGCCGCTCTTAATCGCATCATTGCGAGCGATTTGCTCCGACACTCACCGCAACTCGTTGCATTTATTCGCTTCATTGTAGAGACGACCCTTCGTGGCGAAGCTAGCCGGATAAAGGGCTACACCATCGCGATCGAGGCATTTGGACGTGGAGAGAGTTTCGATCCCGAGACCGACCCGATTGTGCGGGTGGAGGCCGGACGACTGCGCCGAGCCCTGGAACAGTATTACACCCGAGATGGTGCAACAGATGACATCGTCATCGAACTTCCGCGTGGCCGATATGTACCAAGCTTTCGGCGGCGCATAGAGCATTTTGTCCCGGTATTTTCTTCAATTGGTGGTATTAAAGATAAATTCCTTGCTGCAATCCTAGTAGCTTGGCGCTTCTCGCTTGCCGCGCTTGCTTTGCTTGTGGTCGGCACCACGACATTGATAGCCGTTGGCCGGTGGGATCGCCAGACCTCGACGACCGCACTGGGGCTCAGCGATCAGCAATTAATCAGAACGTTTCGCCCCGGCAACGGTTTTCCGGTCGTGTCAGTCCATGCCTTTGAGGATAGTGGGACACCTGCAGCATCGAGGATCTTGCTTGACGAAGTGCAGCGGAAGCTGACCGATGCGCTCGCCCGCTTCGATCAGATCAATGTCCTTGCGGCAACCTCAAGCTCCGTGAGCACACCTGATGCAAGATCTGTGGCGGAAAGCCTTTCGGCTAGCAAGTATCAACTCGGCGCGACCGCCGAGTATCGGGATGACGGCACCATAACTCTGACCCTTAGGCTAATCGATACGAGTGACAACAACGTCGTCTGGTTGCGGAGCTTCGATCAAACCCAGTTTTCAGATGCCGATGAGGACCATGTCGTACAGCAAGTGGTATCCACAGTGGCGCAGTCGTTTGGCATTATCCACTCTCGGGAGCGCGGCAAGACGGATCACGACCCGCGCTATGCCTGCGCGCTCAAGATGCTGGAGTATTTGCAAGGCCTCGACGCTGCTCTGTACTTCCAAGCTCGCACCTGCCTAGAGCGCGTGACCAGGCTTGATCCGAACTTTGCCCTCGGCTTTGCTCGGCTGGCGTGGATTTACATTAGGGAGCATCAATATGAGGGTTCTGGCCATCCCGGTGACCCACCGGCTCTCGATCGCGCGCTGAAGGCAGCGCAACGGGCCGTTTCTCTGAGGCCGCAGAGCGCACGAGCACATGAAGCCCTGTTAGGGGCCTACTTCGCTCGCCAAGAGTTCGCGGCTGCATTCGCCGAAGGTAATACTGCCCTGTCACTGAACCCGTTCGATCCTGGCATTCGCGTCGTGTATGGGATACGTCTGGTCGTAGTTGGAGAGTACGAGAGGGGGGTAGCGATGCTTAAGGCAGCCTCCTCGTACAGCGTGCCGAGGCCGATTTGGACGAACACCTATTTGTCTCTTGCCGAATATCTGAAGGGCGATTTTCCATCGGCATCTCGATATGCAAGTGAAAGCTTCAGCGAGGAGTATCCGCTGAGTACTTTTCTGCGCGCACTGCT
The DNA here is from genome assembly GCA_046727735.1 of Pseudomonadota bacterium. Lineage (GTDB taxonomy): Bacteria > Pseudomonadota > Alphaproteobacteria > Rhizobiales > Xanthobacteraceae > AP-16. The sequence goes on from JBKPDF010000111.1 coordinate 28,413, forward strand.
CGCTGCACGGAATGGCGATCAAGCGCAAGCGAAGCACATGATGGAGCGTCTGAACGTACGGTATCCAAAATGGCATAACAACCCAAGAAATGAGTTGGAAAAGTTCATCCCGTCCAAAGAGATTGTAGATCGTCTACTGGAAGATCGCGCGATAGCGGTTCTCGAGACAGAGAAAACTCAGAGATCCCGTCAGTGAAGGTTGCAAGTTCCCGAGCTGGACACAGTCACTTACCCTTAAGACTTTCGGCAGATCAGGGCAGACCGCACTGCACGGATCGCTGTCCCTGCGCACCTGCTTGCGGAGGCAATCCGCGGTCAGTCGGCCATGAATGAGAAGAGCCAAATGCCGCAAGTCGCTGAGGCTTATGTCCGGTTGGGGGTCAAAGTCGGTCATTCCGGCCTGTGTAGGGCACATCCGCTAATCCCCCGAGAGCGGAAGTTCCGCGCCACCTTGAGCAGGTCGCAAATGTGCCAAAAGGCGACATCGCGACCGCCCTGCTGTTGCAGGTCATTGACCAAGCGGCGCGAGGGCATTGCGTAACGGACCATTGGAAATCTGCATCAAACCCGCAAACGGCTGGCTCATTTCCAGGATCAGGAAGATCGCGGCGGAAGCGGAGCCGCGAGGAACGGCATGGGAGCGCCGTCTACTGTGCCGCGTGGCCCCCTTCTTCTTCTCCAGCTCCTGATTCAGGGCCTCGAGATTGAAGCTCGCGCCCCTCTGCTTCGGCGAGAAGTGGAATTACTGACCTTCGCGGTGCTTGATCATTTCCTGGATCTTCTTCTTCACCGCATCGAGGTTGAAGGAAGCCGGATCCTGCATCGGCGGATAGTCGACCGCCGTCAGCGCCAGCTTCTCGACAAACTGCTGGACCAAGACGAACCGCCAGAACTCACGGGCGAAGAAATCGTTTCCGTAGCCGAACGCGCCCATGTTAGACGACTCGCCGCGAATGAAGGGCGTGCGCTCGAACGGATCCTGACGAATGTTGACCATCGAAGGCATATCCGTGGTGGTCTTCTCGCCTGGCCAGCCCCATGGCTGCACATAAAACTGGAATTTGAAGTCGTCGATGCGAACGGCACCCAGCGCCGCACCGCCGAAGTAGAACAGCTCGTGGCGCTTGGACGGACCCTTCCCGAGCAGCAGCTCCATCTGGTTATAGCCGTCGAGATGGTTCTTGTAGGTCCGATCGCCGAGCTTCACGCCTTTCAGCAGTTGATCGGTGATGTTCGGGTTGCCCGCCGCAGCCATCAGCGTGGGGAACCAATCGAGGCCGGAGAGGAGTCCGTTTTCGACCGTGCCCGGCTTGATCTGGCCCGGCCAGCGGATGATGCACGGCACGCGGAAGCCACCCTCGCCGACGGTGCCCTTGGTGTTCTTGAACGGCGTCATGCCGCCGTCCGGCCAAGTGAATACCTCGGCACCGTTGTCCGTGGTGAAGATGACGATAGTGTTGTTGGCCTCGCCGATATCGTCGAGATGCTTCAGCAATGCGCCGACGCTGTCATCAAGCTGTGTCATGCCGGCTTCCTCGAGACCGTAGCCGGTCTCGCTGTTCTGCATCGAACTGTACTTCTTCGAGAGGAACGTCCAGACGTGCATGCGCGTGGTATTGTGCCAGACAAAGAATGGTTTGCCGTCCCTCTTGGCCCTGTCCATGAAGTCGCTGGAAGCCTTGACCAAAACCTCATCGAAGGTAGTCATGTCGTACTTCGCCTTCAAGAACGGCAAGTTGTGCATGTTGGGCACGTTCGACATGTCCGGGAACGGCGGCAGGGGTCCTTCATCGACGATGCGCTGCTTGCCGATTTTGCCCCAGCGCGGCATCTCGGTCGGATCGTCCGTTTCGGTCGCGTAGCTGTGGATCAGGCTGCGCGGTCCGTACTTGTTGTAGTAATCCTGATTGACTGGGAACGAGTACCAGTACGGATCAGACATCGCATCGAGATGGTATAGGTAACCGAAAAATTCGTCGAAGCCGTGGAGGGTCGGCAGGTACTTGTTCAAGTCACCAAGATGGTTCTTGCCAAATTGCCCGGTGGCATAGCCTTGTGCCTTCACGGCGGTGGCGAGCGTCGCTGCCTGGTCCGGGATGCCGACGTCGGCTCCCGCCTGGCCTACGGTCGTCAGTCCAGTGCGGATCGGTAATTCGCCGGTAATGAAGTTCGCCCGGCCCGCCGTGCAGCTTGCTTCGGCGTAATAGTCGGTGAACATCATGCCTTCAGACGCCAGCTTGTCGAGGTTGGGGGTCTTCCCCGCCATGATTCCGCGA
>JBKPDF010000112.1:0-35752 GCA_046727735.1 Pseudomonadota bacterium
TCCCCACCGATCCACGTTCCCCATCCGCACGATGGTTACATTCAAGATGCGGCCATCGCAAGGCAGGAGAATGCCTCCTCCCCGATGGAACTCCGGCAGTCGTGAACGAAACGTAAACGGAGGCGAAGCCGCGTGTCGAACCGGGCTGCGGTCGCGTCGACGCCCAGGCCAGTCCGCGGCGCGCAAGCCAGCGATCTACAGGCTCCGGCCGATGCCCAGAAATTTCTCCCGGCGCTGCCGCCGTGCTGCATCCGGATCGAGTTCCCGCAGGTCATCGAGCGCCCGCTCAATGGCTGCACCGGTCGCGGCGATTGCGGCCGGCGGATCCCGATGGGCACCGCCGACCGGCTCCGCGACGATGGTGTCGATGATGCCGAAGCGCATCAGATCCTGTGCGGTGATTTTCATGTTCGTGGCCGCTTCCTGAGCCTTAGTCGTGTCGCGCCACAGGATCGAGGCGGCGCCCTCCGGAGAGATCACGCTGTAAATCGCGTGCTCGAGCATCAGCACGCGGTTGGCGGTCGCGATGGCGATCGCGCCTCCCGAGCCGCCTTCGCCGAGGATCACGGCGACATTGGGCACGCCGAGCGCAAGGCAGGCTTCGGTCGATCGCGCGATCGCCTCGGCCTGTCCGCGCTCTTCGGCACCAATGCCCGGATAAGCGCCCGCGGTGTCGACCAGGGCCAGCACCGGGATCGCGAACCGGTCGGCCATTTCCATGAGCCGGACCGCCTTGCGGTATCCCTCCGGTCGCGCCATGCCGAAATTGTGCCGCAGCCGGCTTTCGGTGCTGGCGCCCTTCTCGTGGCCGATGACGCAGATGCTCCCGCCCCGGAACCGGCCGAAGCCGCCGATAATGGCCTCGTCCTCCCCGTACTTGCGGTCGCCCGCGAGCGGGGTGAACTCGCTCACCAGGGCGTGCACGTAGTCGAGGCAATGCGGCCGCTGCGGATGGCGCGCGACTTGCGTCTTCTGCCACGGCGTGAGGTCGGCATAGAGCTCCTTCAGCGCCTCCTCGGCTTCGGCATCGAGCCGCGCGATTTTTTCCGCGATTTCCGCCGCATTGGCGCCCTCCTGCGCGGCGCGAAGCTCCTCGACCTGGGCTTCGATCTCGGCGACCGGCTTTTCGAAGTCGAGGTACGTACGCATGCAGTCAGCGACCGGCGGTTCGAGGCTTATGGAGCCGTGCCCCCCGGCCGCCACCCCGCCGCGGGGCGGCGAACCTCGCCCGCAGCGCACGCGTAGTCAAGAAACGGCGGCGATGTCCGGTGCTCAGTCTTGCGCCAACGGATGCAGATCGCGGACTAGGCTCTTCAGGCGCTCATCGAGCACGTGGGTATAGATCTGGGTCGTCGAGATATCGGCATGGCCGAGCAGCATTTGCACCGAGCGCAGGTCCGCCCCGTTCTGGAGCAAATGGCTGGCGAACGCGTGGCGGAGCACATGCGGGCTCACGGCCGCCGGCCGCAATCCAGCGGCGGCGGCCAGCGCCTTGAGCTCGCGCGCGAAGTGCTGGCGCGTCAAATGCCCGCTCTCCCCGAAGGAGGGGAACAGCCACGAGCTTTTGGCGGCCTCACCGGACTGCCGCCGCAGATCGAGAAATTCCGCCATTGCGCGCTTGGCGGCATCGTTGAGCGGCACGATCCGCTCCTTGCCGCCCTTGCCGCGCACCATCAGGACGCGCGTATCGCGTGAGCCGGCCGAGAGCGGCAGCGCCACGAGCTCCGAGACGCGCAATCCGGTGCCGTACAGTACCTCGAGCAGACAGGCGAGCCGTGCGGCGCGCAGCCGCTCCGCAAGCACGGGATCGGGATCCAGCCTGGTGCGCGCCGCCGCGAGCAGCCGATCGACCTCCGCGATCGACAGGACTTTCGGCAGCGGACGGCCACGCTTGGGACCATCGACGGCCGCGGCCGGATCCTCGGAACGATGCCCCTCGAGATAGAGGAACCGGTAGAGCTGGCGGATCGCCGAGAGCCGCCGCGCGGCGGAGGTCGGCGAGAAGCCGCGGGCCGCAAGGGCGCTCAGATATGCCCGTATGTCCTCGCTGCGGGCATTCCCGATCCCACGGCGGTTCGTGGCGAGATGCCCGGAAAAATCCGCCAGATCCGCGGCATAAGCCTGCAGAGTGTTGGTGGCAGCGCCGCGTTCGGCAGCAAGCATGTCGAGGAACAGCTCGATCAGCTTTGCATCCGAGGCGCCAGCCGAGCGTGCCATGGCCGGTTCCCTGTTCCGCAACGGCGGCGAGGCGCGGGAGGCGCCCCTGCATCAACGTGGTTTGATCAAGCGATCTTGCGGAATCGTTACCGTGATCTCACGCGGCTTGGGTTGGACATAGTTCGCGAGCGTGAACATCGCCGCATAGGCGAGGCCGCCGAGCAGGCCCAAGACGATGAGGATGCGCAACAGGCTCGGCATAGTTCAACACCGCCTGCTCGGCACCGACCGCGGTTGCCGGGCTGCCGCGGTCAGGCAGGCATCTGCTGGTCTCAGCCGCCCGGCAGCGCGAGCCGCGCCTGGCGCTGGACCGTCTCTTCCACGGATATTCGCGTAACCACCATGTCCGGCCACAACTGGCAAGTGGCTCCTAGCCGGGTGTATAGGGTGCAGCCGAGACGGCGCCCGCCGCCATCGTCCTATGCTCGAGCCGCCATGCACAAGGAGACGGCCGCCTTGCCTGTGGAGGCCGCGCTGGTCGCGGCGCTCGGCAGACGCTCGATCGTGCTCATAGGAATGATGGGTGCCGGGAAGTCGTCGATCGGCCGCAGACTTGCCGCCCGACTCGGCCTTGCGTTCGTGGACGCGGATGCCGAGATCGAAGCCGCAGCCGGCATGAAGATCGAGGATATATTCACCCATTATGGGGAAGCTTCCTTTCGTTCGGGAGAAACGCGAGTGATCGCACGGCTGCTCGAAAGCGGACCGCAGGTTCTTGCGACCGGAGGCGGCGCATTCATGCATCCGGATACGCGCGCCGTCATCGGCCGCAACGGCCTCTCGATCTGGCTGAAAGCAGATTTCGACGTGTTATTGCGCCGCGTGAAACGGCGCAATGACCGTCCCCTGCTCAAGACCGCAGATCCGGCGGCGACATTGCGCAAGCTCATGGCGGAACGCGATCCGGTCTACGCCCGGGCCGATGCGATCGTTTGTTCCCGGGAAGTGCCGCACGAGACGATCGTGGACGAGATTTTGGCCGCGCTTGCGGACCGGCTCGAACTTCAGAAGCCCCCCCGCCCTGCAATCGAGCCGCCGTCGTGACCGCCCCCCTGCGCGCGAGCGAACCGACCGTCGTGCACGTCGCGCTTGGCTCTCGCGGTTATGACGTCGTGATCGGCCGCGGCGCGCTCGCCGGATTGGGCGAGCGCATCGCCGCACTCAGGCCCGGCGCGTCCGCCGCGATCGTCACGGATTCGCTGGTCGCATCGCATCACCTCGATGGCGCGCAGGCCGCGCTCCGGCGCGCGGGCACCCGTGCGGTTCCGCTGATTGTTCCGCCGGGCGAAAGCTCCAAGAGCTGGAGCGTGCTGCAAACGATCTGCGAAGATCTGATCGCGGCGCGCATCGAACGTGGCGACGTGGTGGTGGCGCTCGGCGGCGGGGTTGTCGGCGACCTCGCCGGGTTCGCGGCAGCGATCATGCGGCGCGGGGTGGAGCTTGTGCAGGTCCCCACGACCTTGCTCGCGCAGGTCGATTCCGCGCTGGGCGGCAAGACCGCGATCAATTCGGATCACGGCAAGAATCTGATCGGCGTCTTTCATCAGCCGAGCCTCGTCGTCGCCGATACGGCGCTGCTCGACACGCTCCCGCAACGCGCATTCCGGGCCGGGTATGCGGAAGTCGTCAAATATGGCCTGATCAACGACGCCGGGTTCTTCACCTGGCTCGAGGCGAACTGGCGCGAGGTGTTTGCAAAGACCCCCGCGCGCGAGCACGCGATCGCGACGAGCTGCCGGGCCAAGGCCGCAATCATCGTCCGCGACGAGCGCGAAAACGGCGAGCGCGCCCTGCTCAATCTCGGCCATACCTTCGGGCACGCGCTGGAAGCCGCGGCGGGCTATTCCGATCGGCTGCTCCATGGCGAGGCCGTGGCGATCGGGATCAACCTCGCGTTCGCGTTCTCGGCCCGGCTAGGCCTGCTGTCGCAGCAGGAATCCGAACGCGTTGCCCGACATTTTGCGGCCGTAGGGCTGCCGACGGGCCCGGCCGCGATCGCCGGTGGCGTGCCGGGTGCGGACGGCCTGATGGAAATCATGGCGCAGGACAAGAAAGTGCGGCGCGGCAAGCTCAGCTTGATCCTTGCGCGCGGCATCGGCGCGAGCTTCGTGGCCCAGAACGTGGATCCCGCGCAGGTTCGCGCCTTCCTGGCCGAGAAACTCGCACGACCATGAACCTTTCCGATTGGCTTGCCGCCGTCATCGTTCTCATCTGCGTGCTGCTCTCGTTCTTCTTCGCTGGAAGCGAGACCGCCCTGACCGCGTCCTCGCGCGCGCGGATGCTGCGGCTCGAGAAGCAAAACAACCCGCGCGCGGCTACCGTCAATCGCCTGCTGCAGACGCGGGAGCGTTTGATCGGCGCGTTGCTGCTCGGCAACAATGCGGTCAACGTCGCGGCCTCCTCGCTCGCTACCGGAATCTTCCTCGGCTGGTTCGGCGACGTCGGTGTGGTCTATGCGACCGTGTTCATGACGGTGCTGCTGGTGGTTTTCGCGGAGGTGCTGCCGAAGACCGCCGCCATCAATGCACCCGATCGCATCGCGCTGATGGTGGCCAAGCCGATCGAATCGGTGGTGCGGCTGTTCGGGCCGGTGCTGATGGCGATCGAAGCGCTGGTGCGCTGGATCCTGTCGTGGGGCGGGATCCGGGTCGGGGAAAACCAGCCGATTCTCTCTGCCCACGAGGAGCTGCGCGGCGCGGTCGATCTGCTGCATCGCGAGGGCGGCGTGGAGAAGCTCGATCGCGACATGCTGGGCGGCCTGCTCGATCTGCGCGAGCTCGAAGTCTCCGACGTGATGGTTCATCGGACCGAAATGATCATGGTCGACGTCGGCCAACCGGCCGAGGAGGTCGTGCGCGAGGTGCTCGCCGCGCCGGTGACGCGCGTGCCGTTGTGGCGGGACAGCCCGGAAAACATCATCGGTATTCTCCACGCCAAGGATCTGCTGCGCGCGATCCAGGCAGTGGACGGCGATCTTTCGCGCTTGGACGTGGCGGCGGTCGCGCTGCCGCCCTGGTTCGTTCCGGACACGACGCCCCTCGCCGAGCAGCTCAAGGCCTTCCGGCGCCGCAAGACGCCGTTTGCGCTGGTCGTCGACGAGTACGGCGAAGTGATGGGTCTCGTCACGCTCGAGGACATTCTCGAGGAGATCGTGGGCGACATCGAAGACGAACACGATGTCGAAGTGCCCGGAGTGAAGCCCCAGCTCGACGGCTCGGTCGCGGTCGACGGCGGCGTGCCGATCCGCGATCTCAACCGCGCCATGGACTGGAACCTGCCCGACCAGGAAGCCACCACGATTGCCGGCTTGGTGATCCATGAAGCGCGCTCGATCCCGGAGCCCGGCCAGAGCTTCACGTTCCACGGCTTCCGCTTTCAGGTGCTGCGGCGGGACCGCAACCGCATTACGGGCTTGCGCATCACGCCGCTCGGCCGGCGGCCGCAGCCCGTTCGGGCACCGTAAGTTCAATGCGCGCTTTCGCCCGGAGCTGCCGCGTGGATCGCGAGCGCGTGAACGCCGGAGCGCAGCTCGCCGGCCAACACGGCATTGATCATGCGATGGCGCTCCAGCCGGCTCTTCCCCCGGAACACCTCCGACACGATATAGAGGCGGAAATGGCTCTCCCCGCCCGGCCGATGGCCGGCATGGCCCACATGCTGCTGCGATTCGTCGACCACGCGAACGCTTTCCGGAGCGAAAGCTTCGGTCAACTTTCGTGTGATCAGGTCGGCAAGGCGCATGGGGTCCGCCTGCAGATTCGACGGATGGGCCGTTTCGGGCGTCTCGAAAGCAAGATGTGGACCGAATCGGGCTTTCGCCAGGCCGTAAAAGCCGGCTTAGCCGGTGCTGAGCGGCTTGCGGCCGACAGCATCTGTTTCGCATAATCGGCGGCTATGAAATTCGACTCACCCCTGTTCGATCGCATCCGCGTGAAGCCTGCGGAGGACCGCCCGCAGGCTTCCTATCCGGTTTGCGATTGGCCGGATTGTCATCAGGATGCTACCCATCGCGCCCCCAAGGGACGCTTGCGCGAGGGCGAATATTGGCGGTTTTGTCTCCACCATGTACGCGAATACAATCATTCCTACAATTTTTTTGCCGGAATGAGCGAGGATGCGATCGCCCGTTATCAGAAGGAGTCGATCACCGGCCATCGTCCGACCTGGAAAATCGGCGTGAACGGCAAACACGCGGCTGGCACTTCGCACGATGCGCGTTGGCAGTTTTTCGCGGACGATCCGTTCGGTTTGTTCCAGGAGGCAGGGTCCGCAAGCTCCCATGCGGAGCGCCGCCCGGCCGACGGCCGTTTGGTGCGCAACGCCGAGCGCAAGGCGCTCGACGTGCTCGGCTTGCAGGCGAACGCCAGCTCCACCGAAATCAAGGCCCGATTCAAGATCCTGGTGAAACGCCATCATCCCGACGCGAACGGCGGCGACCGGTCCTGCGAGGACCAGTTGCGGGACATCATTCAGGCCTACAATTATCTAAAGTCCGTAGGCTGGTGCTGATTCGCAGCATCGCAGTTCGCGGGGCGCCTTTCCTGCGGCCGCCGCCCGCGATCGAACCACAACGGATGCCGGGACGTTTCCGGGATACGGAGGCAGAATGAACAATATCGCTACGCAGGAGCCGCCCGGGCTGCCGGACATGAAAGTTTCGATCCGGCAGGTATTCGGGATCGACAGCGATCTGCAAGTTCCGGCCTATTCCGAGCCGGACGAGCACGTCCCGGACGTCGATCCGGACTATCGCTTCGATCGGCCGACGACGCTCGCCATTCTCGCCGGTTTCGCCAAGAATCGCAGGGTGATCGTCACCGGCTATCACGGCACCGGAAAATCCACGCATATCGAGCAGGTCGCGGCGCGCCTGAACTGGCCTTGCGTGCGCGTCAATCTCGACAGCCACATCAGCCGCATCGACCTGATCGGCAAGGACGCGATCGTCATCCGCGACGGCCTGCAGGTCACCGAGTTCCGCGACGGCATTCTGCCCTGGGCGATTCAGCACAACGTCGCGCTGGTGTTCGACGAATACGACGCCGGCCGTCCGGACGTGATGTTCGTCATTCAGCGGGTGCTCGAAGTCTCCGGCAAGCTGACGCTGCTCGATCAGAACAAGGTGATTCGCCCGCACCCTGCCTTCCGGCTGTTCGCGACCGCCAATACCATCGGGCTCGGCGACACGACCGGCCTCTATCACGGCACACAGCAGATCAACCAGGGGCAGATGGACCGCTGGTCGATCGTGACCACGCTGAATTATCTGCCGCACGACAACGAGGTGGACATCGTCCTCGCCAAGGCGCGTTCCTACCGCACGCCGGAGGGGCGCGACACCATCGGCAAGATGGTGCGTGTCGCCGATCTCACGCGCAACGCCTTCATGAACGGCGACATCTCGACCGTGATGAGTCCCAGAACCGTGATCACCTGGGCGGAGAATGCGGAGATCTTCGGCGAACTCGGGTTTGCGTTCCGCGTCACGTTCCTGAACAAATGCGACGAGCTCGAGCGGCCAATCGTCGCCGAATTCTACCAGCGCTGCTTCAACACCGAGCTGGCGGAATCCTCGGTCAACGTCGCGCTGACGTGATGGCCCGCGTCTCTACGGTGCCGGCGCGATGAGCGCGAATTCCAAGGGCAAGGCCTCGCCCAGAGAAGCTCCCACCGAGCCGTTCAAACGCGCGGTTGCGGGCTGCCTTCGCGCGATCGCCAAGAAGCCCGAACTGGAGGTGGGTTTCGCGGCGGAGCGTCCCGGGCTCGCCGCCGGCAAGGCGCGACTGCCGGAGCCGCCGCGCAAGCTCAGCCTGCGCGAGGCCGCGATCGTGCGCGGCCACGCGGATTCGATCGCGCTGCGGCTCGCCTGTCACAATCCCGCGGTGCATCGCCGCCTGATGCCGGGCGGACAGCAGGCACGCGCGGTGTTCGAATCGGTCGAGCAGGCTCGTGTCGAAGCCATCGGCGCGCGACGGATGGAGGGCGTGGCCCGCAATCTCGCGGCCATGCTCGACGACCGGTTTCACCGCGGGAAGTTCGACGACATCACCGACCGCGCCGACGCTCCGATCGAAGATGCGGTCGCGCTGATGGTGCGCGAACGCCTGACCGGACTAGCGCCTCCGCCCGCCGCCAGAAAGCTCGTGGATTTGTGGCGTCCCTGGATCGAGGATCGCGCCGGCCGGGAGCTCGATCGGCTGGGCAGGTTGGTGGAAGATCAGCGCCGCTTCGGCGACGTCGTGCACGATCTGCTTGACTCCCTCGACATGGGCGAGGACCGGCCGGATTCCGAAGACGACGAAGAGGAGAGCCGGGACCAGGAAGTGCGGCCTGACGAGGCGGGCAACGAGGGTCAGGCCAAGGAGTCGGATGAAGCCGAAGGCATGAGCGTCGAGGACGCGGAGGTCACGGCCGAGGAAGTGCCGGAAGGTGCCGCCGAGGCCGCCGACGCTCCGACTGCCGACATGCCCGATCACGCGGACATGAGCGACGCGGAAACCGCGAGCGAACCCTGGCGGCCGCGCCACTCGGGCCTGAACGAGCCGCGGGGGCCGGACTATCGCGCTTTCACCGCCAAGTTCGATGAGATCGTCGCAGCCGAGGAGCTGTGTGAGCCCGAAGAGCTCGACCGGTTGCGCAGCTATCTCGACAAGCAGCTATCGCATTTGCAGGGCGTGGTCGCCCGGCTCGCCAACCGGCTGCAGCGCCGGCTGATGGCGCAGCAGAGTCGCGCCTGGGAATTCGACTTGGAAGAAGGGGTGCTGGATCCGGCGCGGCTTTCCCGGGTCATCATCGATCCGCTGCATCCCTTGTCGTTCAAGCATGAGAAGGACACGAATTTCCGGGACACGATCGTCACGCTGCTGCTCGACAATTCCGGCTCGATGCGCGGGCGGCCGATCACGGTCGCGGCCACCTGCGCGGACATCCTGGCGCGCACGCTCGAGCGCTGCGGCGTCAAGGTCGAGATCCTCGGGTTCACGACGCGGGCGTGGAAGGGTGGGCAGTCGCGCGAAGCCTGGCTGGCCGCCGGCAAGCCTGCGAATCCAGGCCGGCTCAACGATCTTCGACACATCATCTACAAAGCTGGAGACGCGCCGTGGCGGCGGGCGCGCAAGAATCTCGGCCTGATGATGCGCGAGGGATTGCTCAAGGAAAATATCGACGGCGAGGCGCTCGACTGGGCGCACAAACGGCTGCTCGGCCGTGCGGAGACCCGCAAGATTCTGATGATGATTTCCGACGGCGCGCCGGTCGACGACTCGACCCTTTCCGTCAATCCCGGCAATTACCTCGAGCGTCACCTGCGGTGGGTCATTGAGGACATCGAGACGCGTTCGCCGGTGGAGCTGATTGCGATCGGAATCGGCCACGACGTAACGCGCTATTACCGTCGCGCGGTGACGATCGTGGACGCGGAAGAGCTGGGCGGGGCGATGACCGAGAAGCTTGCCGAGCTGTTCGACGAGGGGCCGCCGCCCGAGCCGCGCATGCCGCATCCGCGTAGACGCGTGGCCTGACGCTGGCCGCCCGGCGGCAGTTTCGACCCGCTTACGCGGGAGACGATCCCGGAAGCGCTAACCGGCGCGCTTCTTGAGGATTTGGCGCTTGAGCTCGAGCGCCCGCGGCGCCAGTTGCTCGTCCTTAGCCTTGGCCAGGAACGCGTCAAGTCCGCCGCGATGATCGATGGATTTCAGCGCATTGGCGGATACCCGCAGACGCACCGAGCGGCCGAGCGTGTCGGACACCAGCGTGACGCTGCACAGGTTCGGCAAAAAGCGCCGCTTGGTCTTGCGATTGGAATGGCTCACCCTGTGACCGGTTTGCGCAGCTTTGCCGGTCAGATCGCAACGGCGGGACATCGCTCGAAAACTCCCTCGACGGAAGCCGCGCGCACTTCTTCGCCCGAGCCGGGGATTCGCCCAAGAGGCGAGCGCTCGACTAGATCGCAAGCTTCCTGAAAAGTTGGCCGCGCGTAGATAGGCGAGGTCGGCGCCTATCGTCAAGGCGAGGAGCCGCCCAGGCGGATATCACAGATTCGGCGCATTCCGGGCCGATCAGCACGGCGACGACTACCGCGCAACGGGCGAAACACCCACTCATGCGCATCCCTTCACACATGTTCACGTTCTCGGCGGCATGCCTCGAACACCTGCCGGTGAAACCGGCAGGTCGGCCGGGCGGCTGTCGAGATCGCGTCGCAATCCCGGCCGGATTCCTGCGGTTTTCAATGGCATGGAAGGAGTTGCGGGGCGGATGCTGCCGGCCTCATGTGCTCGGGGCATTTTTGCTCTCGACCTTGGGCTTTCTCGCGCCGTCGGTCGGGCAGGCACAGGGCAAACTCGAGGCTCGTTACACGGCCACGCTCGCCGGCGTACCGATCGGCAAAGGCGCCTGGACGGTCGAAATTCGCGATCGCCACTACTCGGCCGCAGCCGAAGGACGCGTCGTTGGTCTGATGCGCGTGATCACCCGTGGAGACGGCACCGCCTCCGCCGAGGGTGCGATCGCCGCCGGACGGTTGGTGCCCGCGGCCTATGCGGCCCACACAGCCTATGATCGCCGCAACTCCGAGGTGCGGATGACCCTGAGCTCCGGCACCGTGACGGATCTCGTTGCCGAGCCGGTGCCGCCGAGTCCGGACCGTGTGCTGCTGACCGAAGCGCACCGTCATGGCGTCGTGGATCCGATGAGCGCCGCGCTGATCGGTTTGCCGGGCGAAGGCGAAATCCTGTCGCCCGACGTCTGCCGGCGCACCCTGCCGATTTTCGACGGCTATCAACGCTTCGACCTGGTGCTTGCGTTCAAGCGCATGGAAGAGGCGCGAACACAGACCGGCTACCAGGGTCCCACGGTGGTCTGCAGCGTGACTTATCGGCCGATCGCCGGTCATCGGCCGGCCCGGTATGCGATCCAATATCTAATGGAACAGCGCGATATGGAAATTGCCTTCGCGCCGATCGCCGGCACGCGCGTGCTCGCGGCGTTTCGCATGTACGTGCCCACTCTGATCGGGCCAGCAGTGCTTCAGGCCACGCAATTCGTGACTGCGGTTTCCGGCTCCCGTGTCGATCTCCGGTTGCCGGACACAAGCACGCACTAGGGCTGCGACGCAATGTAACGGTGGACGAGGCGCGGTCAGGCCGGCGGCGGGGTTGACTCCCGCCGCATCGTGTGGTGCGGCCGGAGATTAACAGCCGAACGACGCGGAACGTGGAAACGGCACACCGCGGCACCCGATGTAGTAGCGCACGCCCGGGCCCATCGCCACATATGGAGAGAACGAACTCCGAAATAGCGAGAGTCAGCGATTCGGCCGCGATTTGTTCGAGACTCGTTCCAAGGCTTAACGTCGGCGCGCAATCCGTCGCATCATGACACAGATGAGAGGCCGGCGGATGCGGAATCGTCGGTTTGCGAAAGTTCGTGCAAGCGAAATGCCCGGCTCCCCACATCGCGCATCAGAGACCGACAGCGCCTCGCCATTGAACTCGGGTCGTCCACCGAATGAGCCGGTCGTGAACGCACTCGCGCGGTTCGAGCCGCGCTTCCCGCCATGAGCCTTTCCGATCCGGCAACCTTGAGCCGCGACTTCCGTGCCCGCGGCGTCGGCGTCACTGCCGTGCTGGGGCCGACCAATACCGGCAAGACGCATTTGGCGATCGAGCGGATGCTGGCGCATTCCTCGGGCATCATCGGGCTGCCGCTACGGCTGCTTGCGCGCGAAGTCTACAACAAGGTCCTCGCCGCAATGGGCGAACAAGCGGTCGCGCTCGTCACCGGCGAAGAGAAGATCAAGCCGCCGAGCCCGCGGTTCTGGGTATCGACCGTGGAGGCGATGCCGCGCGATCTCGACGTAGCATTTCTGGCGGTGGACGAGATCCAGCTCGGCGCGGATCTCGAGCGCGGGCACGTGTTCACCGACCGCATGCTGCACCGGCGCGGCCGGGAGGAAACGTTGGTGCTGGGCGCCACCACCATGCGGCCGCTGGTGCAGACACTGTTGCCCGGCGCCAATGTGGTGAGCCGCCCGCGGCTTTCGCAGCTCACGCATGCGGGCGAGAAGAAGCTGACGCGCCTGCCGCGCCGCTCGGCGATCGTCGCCTTCTCGTCGGAAGAAGTCTACGCCATTGCCGAGCTGATCCGGCGACAGCGCGGCGGAGCCGCAGTCGTGCTGGGGGCGCTCTCGCCGCGCACGCGCAATGCGCAAGTCGAGCTTTATCAGGCCGGGGAGGTCGACTATCTCGTCGCCACCGATGCGATCGGGATGGGCCTCAATCTCGACGTCGATCACGTGGCGTTTGCGTCCGACCGCAAGTTCGACGGTTATCAGTTCCGTCGCCTGAACGCGGCGGAGCTCGCGCAGATCGCCGGGCGTGCCGGCCGAGCGTTGCGCAACGGAACCTTCGGCACGACCGGCCGTTGTCCGCCGTTCGAGCCGGAGCTGGTGGGGGCGCTGGAGAGCCACCGCTTCGAGCCCGTCAAAGTCCTGCAATGGCGCAACACGGATTTGGATTTTTCCTCGCTGGGAGCTTTGCAGGCGTCGCTTGCCGCAAGTCCCAGGGAGATGGGCCTGACGCGGGCGCCCGTCGCCGAGGACGTGCTGGTGCTCGAACATGCGGCCCGCGATCCGGAGATTCGGCACATCGCGAACGGCGCGGCGACGGTCGAACGGCTCTGGGAGGTGTGTCAGGTCCCGGATTATCGCAAAATAGCGCCGGCCACCCACGCCGAGCTGGTTGCCACCCTCTATGGTTTCCTCATCCGTGAGGGTAGGATTCCGACCGACTGGTTCGCCCGGCAGGTCGCGCAAGCGGACCGCAGCGATGGCGACATCGATACGCTTTCGACCCGGATCGCGCATATCAGGACCTGGACGTTTGCGGCCAATCGCTCGGACTGGCTCGCCGATCCCGAGCACTGGCAGGGAGTGACGCGCGGCATCGAGGACAAGCTCTCGGACGCACTGCATCAGCGGCTCATCGAGCGGTTCGTCGATCGCCGCACCAGCGCCCTCGTGCGGCGGCTCAGAGACAACAGCATGCTGGAAACCGACATCAGCAAGACCGGCGAGGTCTTCGTCGAGGGCCACGCCATCGGCCGTCTCGCCGGATTTCAATTCGCGCCGGATGCGGCAGCTGCCGGACCGGAAGCCAAGGCGTTGCGGGCCGCCGCGCAGAAGGCCCTCGCCGGAGAGATCGACAATCGCGCGCATCGCCTGCAATCGGCCGCGGACGATCAGTTCGTGTTGGCTTCGGAAGGAACGATGCGCTGGACCGGCGAGCCGGTTGCCAGGCTCGTGGCCGGCGAGGACGTGCTGCACCCGCGCGTTCGCCTGATCGCCGATGAGCGCCTGGCCGGCGCTTCGCGCGAGGGCGTGCAGAACAGGCTGGAAACATGGCTCAAAGCCCATGTCGAACGGCTGTTTGCGCCGCTGTTTCAGCTTGCGAATGCCGAGGACGTGACCGGAATTGCGCGCGGGGTGGCCTTCCAGCTCGTGGAGGCCCTGGGCGTGCTCGAACGACACAAGGTTGCCGAGGAACTGAAGACGCTCGAGCAAGCAGCGCGGGCCACACTGCGGAAATACGGCGTGCGCTTTGGCGCCTATCACGTGTACGTGCCGGCGCTGCTCAAGCCTGCGCCGCGCGTCCTTGCCGCGCAATTGTGGGCCCTCAAGCACGCCGATGCCGAACGCAAGGGGCTCGATACGCTGCCGGATCTCGCCGCGAACGGCCGTACCTCGATGCCGGTCGACAAGGAGCTGCCAAAGGCGCTTTACCGTGTGGTCGGCTACCGGGTATGCGGCGAGCGCGCGGTTCGGGTCGACATTCTCGAGCGCCTCGCGGATCTGATCCGTCCGGTGCTCGCCTGGCGTCCGGGCAGGCCGGGGGAAAAGCCGGTTGGCGCCGTCGATGGCTTCGGGTTTCAAGTGACGGGAGCCATGACGTCGCTGACGGGCACGTCCGGAGAAGATTTCGCCTCGATCCTTCGCGCACTTGGCTACCGGATGGAGCGCCGACCCAAGCCGGCCGAGCCTGCCGAACCAGTCTCGCCACCGCTGAAAGGCGCTGCGGCGGAGCCCGGCGCGGCCGACGCGCACGGCGCGGAACCGACACCGGAAAGTCAGCCCGCTGCGGCGCCTGTGCAGACCGGCGAAGCCGTCGCGCCAACCCCACAGGGCGAAGCCGTTGCGCAGTTCGCGCAAACGGCGGGAGCAGCCCCGGCCGAAGGCTCGGATTCCGCATTGGCGGCTAGGCCGGCTGACCCTGCCGCGGCCGTCCAACCTACGGCCAAGACGGACCAGCGAGAGGAGACCATTGAGGTCTGGCGCCCCGGACGGCCCGAGCATCGTCGGGGCAATGGGGCTCGACCGCGCGGGCATCGTCCCCGAGAGCGCGCGGGCGACGCGCGCGAAGTGGCAAGCCCGGTGGCCACGACCATCCCCGCGGCTGATCCCAAGCAGTCCGCCGGAAGTCGCGACACGCCGCCCCGGACTCAACGCCAGCGGCGACCGGAGCGGCCCGAACGCCGCGGCGACCGGCCTGGCGGCCGACGCGAGTCCCCGTGGCGCGAGCCTGTGCCCGATCCGAACTCCCCCTTTGCCAAGCTCGCCGTCCTCAAGGCGCAGCTCGAGGCGGACAGCAAGGAGCGTCCGTGACAGGCGGCCGGAACCCGCCCGGCTGCCGCTGCACTGCATGATTCCGATAGGCAGCGATTTGACCGAGCGTCAGCGCATCGACAAATGGCTGTGGCATTGCCGTCTCGTGCGCACTCGGACCGCGGCGGCCGGCCTTGCCGCATCCGGCCACGTGCGGGTCAATGGGGAGAGAGTGAAGGCGCCCAGCCGATCGCTGCGTCTCGGCGACGTGGTGACGGTTTCCCTTTATCAAGGGGTACGGGTACTCAAAGTGACCGGTTTTGCCGGCCAGCGCAGATCGGGTGCTGAGGCGCGGTTGCTTTTCGAGGAATTGAGCGCAAACGACGGGATTTCCGGACCGCAGGGACGAAGCATGGCCGAATGAGGGCGCGTCCTGCGCCGGGGCGATCCGTCAGCTTGCACGCCACCCCCGCCTGCGCTAGCACCGGAGCGAACCCCGTACCGGAGCGGAAATGACCTACGTCGTCAACGAATCCTGTATCAAATGCAAACTAATGGACTGCGTCGAGGTCTGTCCCGTCGACTGTTTCTACGAGGGCGAGAACATGCTCGTCATCCACCCGGACGAGTGCATCGATTGCGGGGTTTGCGAGCCCGAATGCCCAGTCGAGGCGATCAAGCCCGACACGGAGCCCGGCCTGGAGAAATGGCTCGGAATCAATGCCGAATACGCCAAGACTTGGCCCAACATTACGGTGAAGAAGGAGCCGCCGGCGGATGCCAAGCAATGGGAAGGGGTGTCGGGAAAAGAGCAGTATTTTTCTTCAAATCCCGGAACGGGCGACTGATTTTCGGCCGTTTCGGCCTGGTCCGGGCGCGTTAACCGATATGCGAGTATTGGCAGGTCGAATGCGGAAAAATTCATTTTGCAGTGCCGCAAAGCATTGATTTTTGCGGGAAATGTGATATATAACGGGCAAACATGAAGCCCGAGGCGCTCCCGGTGGGGAGCGTATTTTTTCGGGACGCTTTTCGAGGAATCGCCGTAGAGGGAGCGTGAACATCCACGCGCGAGCTGTGGCAGGAAGAGCACGTCAACGTCCAAAGAAGGGCACTGCGCGAAAGGTCGACGCCGCGGTTCGGCGGCGTGCGGCCGTTTCGTCGCGAAACGCCGCTAGTTCCGCTGCGCGTAAGACCAAGAGCGCGGCTCGCGCCAAGCCGACCAAAGGAGCTCCGAGCGGCATGATCCCGAAGAACAAGAAGGCTCGTCCGTCCCCGCATGCGCTGGAACCCGTGCAGGCTCTGCCCGAGCGCGCCGCTCCGCGCGCTACGCAGCGTCAGGGCTTCAAGACCAGCGAGTTCATCGTGTACCCGGCCCACGGGGTGGGCCAGATCGTCGCGATCGAGGAGCAGGAGGTCGCGGGCTACAAGCTCGAGCTGTTCGTCATCAATTTCGTCAAGGACAAGATGACCCTGCGGGTACCGACGGCGAAGATCGCCTCGGTCGGCATGCGCAAGCTCGCCGAGCCGCCGATCGTCAAACGCGCGCTCGAAACGCTGAAGGGTCGTGCGCGCATCAAGCGAACGATGTGGTCGCGCCGCGCCCAGGAATACGAGGCGAAGATCAACTCCGGAGACATCGTTTCGATCGCCGAAGTGGTGCGCGACCTGTTTCGGTCGGAATCCCAGCCCGAGCAGTCCTACAGCGAACGCCAGCTCTACGAGGCGGCCCTGGATCGGCTCTCGCGGGAAATCTCCGCGGTGCACCGCATCACCGAGACCGAGGCCATCAAGGAGATCGAGGCAGCTTTGGCCAAGGGGCCGCGCCGTGGGCCCAAGCCCGAGGGCGAGGGTTCCGAGGCCCTGGTCGAGGACGAAGCCGCCTGACCGGCCAGTGTGTCGATGTGGAAAGGCCCGGCCTGTGCCGGGCCTTTTTGCTTTGGGTGGACTACTCCACGACCACCTTGACCTGCTCACCCGGCTTGAGCGCCTGGCTGGGCTGCAGGCCATTGAGCACCAGGAAGCGCTCGAGCGGGCGGTCCGAGGTCGCCATGCGGGCAGCGAGGTGCTCTGCCGTGTCGCCGGCCTTCACCGCGACGATTTTCAGCCGTAGCGGTCTCGCGGCCTCGATCTCGGCGAGCGTCATACGCCGGAAACTGCCGACCGCTTCCCGAAAGGCGCGGTCGACCTCCGGGCTCTGCTGCCGGCTGGCGAAAATGAACCGATATACGTCGCTGCCGAACCGCAGGGCATAGAGGCGGAACGTCCATTCCTGGCCTTTGGCGAGCGCGGTTGCGGCCGGAAAGCTGTTGATCGTGGTCGATTCGATCGAGTTGCGGTCGATGTTCTCGATCCAGCCCGACGCGAGATAGCTCGCGAGTCCCTGGTCGACCGGCACCTGCACGACGTCGAGGCGAAGCGCTTCGCCGCCTCCCTGGCTGACGCCGAGCACCGCCTGGGCGGTATTGTCGAGAGAAAAGCCGCTAGGTGCGACGAACGTGAAGCCGAGCCGCGGATGCACGAACCGGCGCCCGCGCACGAAGCCCTCGCTCGGATCCTCGCCGTAGACGAGGCCGTCGATGCTGGCCAGATACGCGGCGCGCTCGCGCTCGCCGCTGCCGGGGGCCGAATATTGGCGGGCGTTGGCCTGGGTGATCTTGATCCGCTCGGGCGTGGCCGGATGCGAGGACAAGAAATCGAGCGAGCGCGGATCGACACCCAAGCCGGACTGCGGCCTGAGCTCGGCATTGCGTCCCAGCGAGTCGAGGAAGCGCACCGCGCCATAAGGGTCGAAGCCGGCGCGCGACGAGATGCCGACCCCGATGCCGTCGGCTTCGAGCTCTTGAGCGCGCGAGAACGTCGCGAGCGCGATCTTCGATTTTGCGAGCGCCAAGGCGCCCATCTGCGGATCGTTGAACACGTCGGTCGCGACCCGGCTGACCAGCGCCGCCTGCTTGACCTGGTCTTCACGGATCGCGGCATGGCGCGCGATCACGTGCGCCATTTCGTGCGCCAGCACCGAGGCGAGCTCGGCATTGTCGTTGGCGAGCGCGATGAGCCCACGCGTGACATAAAGGTTGCCATTGGGCAGCGCGAAAGCGTTGACCGAGGCCGAATTGAGCAGCGTGACGCGGTAGTGCAGATCGGGCCGCTCCGATGCTGCGACCAGCCGCTCGACGGTCTTGCCGATCAGCGCCTCGACCCTGGCATCCTGGTAGGTGCCCCCATAGGCGGCGAGAATGCGCTGGTGCTCGCGCTGCGCGGCAGGAGTCGCTTCGGACTGCTTTGGCGCCTCGGGCAGCGAGGCGACGACTTGCGGATCGAAGCGCCCGGTGCCGGCACACCCGGCGACTACGAGCGCAAGTGCGGCCGCGATGATGCGCCACAGCGCCAGCCGTCCCGGACTCTGTTGTTCGAACGCGTTCACCGGCCCCCGCCCCGTCCGTGCTTCAATTCCGCTCGATGACCTCGAGCTGCTCCGGATGTGCGGCCTCGATCCACGGCCCGCCCCTTTGCTCGACAAAGCCGCGCACGCGTACGCGGCGTCCCTGCAGGCGGACCGGCGCTATTCCTGCCGCCGCGAAGGCGCGCTCGTTCCGTTTCGCGATCGTCACCACGAATTCTTCCGTCCAGCGTCGGCCGAAATTGACGAAAATCGTGTTCCCGCTTTCCCGGACCGACAACACCTTGCCCTCGACGATGGCGAAGCGTCCGCGCGCCGCCGCCACCGCCGCAGGGTCCTCGGCGCGCATGATGCCATGAATCGGCTCCGCCTACATCCCGAGTTTGGCTTTGCGTGCCTTGTCCTCTCGCGCAAGCAACAGGCGGGCGCAGGCGGGGTCGCCGACCCGCGCCGAGACCGAGGCGTCGCCGTGCTCGACGAGGTCCGCCTGAATCCAGCGCTCCGAGCCGTTTTCGGAAACGAACAGGTGCACGAGCAGGCGGCCGTAGCGGTCCTGCTCGGGGCCGACGCGGCGCAGGATGACGGCGCGGCCGATGAGCGACGCCAACAGCGTGCTCGGATGGGCTTGCGGATCGGCGGAGCCGGTCTCGATTGCGGAAAGGCGCGCCTCGCGAGCGCCGTCGAGTGCGACCGTACGACTGTCCACGATCGCGGTGACAAAACCGGGACCGATTGTTTCGAGCTTGCAGCCGCCCACCATGAATGTTGCGCCGGTTTCGGGGTGAGCTTCGAGCGGAAGCGCCGCCGCACACACGAACCCTGCGCGCGCGAGCCGGCGGACAAACCCTGTACGCGGACAATTCAATCGAGGGCTCCCATCACGACAGCGATTCAATGCGGCGACACTGCGGCGGGTGCGCAAAACGCGCGCTGCCCATGGTGGCCTAGAACATCCAAGATTCATGGCCAGCTCCGTCACCGACAGCATAGCGTCTCGACCAAGGCAAGGTCAGGCCAAGCGCAAATTGATTGCGAAGTGGGCAACTTCGTTGGTGCAATCGCGCCGGAAGCCGCGGTCCGTGCTCCCGGGCCTTCCATGCGCCTGCGGCAGAGCTGTGCTAGGGATGCCGCCATACGGCAGCGGTCATGCGGGCAGCACAAAGCGCAGCACTGCGGCTCCTGTATCTGGCGATCGCCGGCACGATCGTCCTGCCTGTGGTGTTGTTCGCGTATGCGTCCTGGGTCGATTATCACGCGACACAGAAGACGGCGGACGAGCGGATCGAGCGGTCTCTCGACGTCGTACACGAGCACGCCGCGAAAGTGTTCGAGGCGGTCGATCTCGCCGTACTGCACGTCGCCCAGCTGTTCCGGGGCGTCTCCGACGATCGCATTCACGCGGAGGAAAGTGCTTACCACCAGCAGCTCCGGTCGATCGACGAGACCGCCCCTGAGATCCACTCGATCGTGCTGTTCGACCGGGCAGGGCGTCCGCTGGTGTCGAGCCTTCTTTACCCGGTTCCGCGCGAGTTGAGCGCTGCCGACCGCGATTACTTTCGCAGCCAGGTCGACAAGGACGCCGGCGCTTACGTCGGCGAGGTTCTGTTCTCCCGCGATCCTCGCATCGCGTCCGACCCGTTCTTCACCGTCAGCCGGCGGCGGTCGACCCCGGAGGGCGCGTTCGCCGGGGTAGTGCGCATCGGCATCTCGCCTGGGCAATTCGAGCGTTTCTATGCCCAGATCGGTCGGCTGCCGGGCTCGCAATTCTCCATGCTGCGCGAGGACGGCCAGCTTTTGGCGCGGTATCCGGCGCCGCCGGATCGCAACATCCGCTTGGACGAACGCTCGGCGTTCCAGCGCGCGATTGCGACCAGCCGTCTCGGCGGGGTGTACACCTCGGTGTCGCCGATCGACGGCATCGAACGCCGCATCGCCACGCGCAAGCTCGGCAATCGGCCGATCTATCTCAACGCCGGCTTCGAGACCCGGGTCATCCGTCACGAATGGCACTCGGTGATGCTGGGCCGATTGGCGTTCGGCCTCCCGGCAACCGCCATCATGGTCGTGAGCCTCGCGCTGGCTTTGGCGCGCAGCCGCAAGCTGCACGAGGAAGCCGATCGCCGGCAAGCTGCGGAAACGGCGCTACGCCAGGCGCAGCGCATGGAGGCGATCGGGCAATTGACCGGCGGCGTCGCCCACGATTTCAACAATCTGCTCACGATCGTGTCCGGCGGCGTGCAGCGTCTGTTGCGTCGCAAGCGCGACCCGGATGATGCGCGATACCTCGATATGATCGCCAGCGCGGCCAGGCGCGGCGAGAATCTCACGCGGCAGCTGTTGTCGTTCTCGCGCCGGCAGGCATTGGCTCCGGAGGTCATCGATCTTTCCGAGCGCATTCCGCAGTTCCGCGACTTGCTCAATCCGTCGCTGCGCGGCGACATCGAGCTGATCATCGAAGTGCCGCGCGCGCCGTGTCCAGTGAAGATCGATCCCGCCGAATTCGAGCTCGCCATCCTCAACATCGCGGTGAACGCCCGCGACGCCATGCCGAACGGCGGCAGGCTCTCCATCCGGGTGCGCCGGCTCGAGCTCCGCAACGGCCCTGAGAACCTGTCCGGCCCATTCGCCGAGATCGCCGTGACCGATACCGGGCGGGGCATCGCGGCCGAGGCGCTGCCGCGTGTGTTCGATCCGTTCTTCACCACCAAGGAGATCGGCAAAGGAACCGGGCTCGGATTGAGCCAGGTCTACGGCTTCGCCAAGCAGTCGGGCGGCGGCGTGCTGCTCGACAGCGAGCCCGGCCGCGGTACGACCGTTCTGCTCTACCTACCGATCAGCGCCGAGCTGCCACCAGCCGAAGTGCCCGGTGAGGAAACCCATCTTTCGGAGCACGCGGGCGGCACCGTACTCCTAGTCGAGGACAACGAGGAGGTTGCCGAAGTCTGCCGTTCCTATCTCGGCCAGCTCGGTTTTGCGGTCGAACACGCGGCGCGCGCCACGGAGGCGCTGAACCTGCTGACGGGCGGCAAATCGCTCGAGCTGATGTTTTCCGACATTCTCATGCCGGGCGAGATGAACGGGGTCGAGCTTGCGCGCGAGGCGCGCCGCCTGCGCCCCAGACTGCCGGTCGTGCTCACCACCGGCTACAGCAGCAGCGCGGATGCGGCGTTGCGCGAGGGTTTTCTGGTGCTGCGCAAGCCCTACGACGTGAACGCGTTGCGCAAGATGCTGTCCGCGGCGTTCGGCCGCGAGGCCGCCGCCGCGGCGGTGCACTGAACAAGGTCCGGGTCGGGCAATTCGACGACCTCACCGGCGCCATGGTGCTGTCGCCTCCGATGCGTCGGCACCGATGACCAGCTCCTCGCCCGTCATCGGCGGCGCCCGGACCGTGGGGTGAGGAGGCGAAGCACCACGGACTTGCACGCAGGCGACCCGGCGAGTGCTGCTGGCCCGCTAGACCAATGCGCGCGGTTTGTGCGGATTGGCGTCTAACCGCCAGTGCCAGACGAGGCCAAGCACGATCAGCCCAGTGGCCCATAGGGCGTTTCCGATGGCCTGGATGTAATGGGAGTTGACGCCCACAGCAAACAGGGCCATGGCTACGCCGATCAATGCTGAGGTTCCCCAGCGCTGGGTCCGGTCCGGAGTGGATGCAGCGCGATATACAAGCACCGTAAGTGGAAACAACAGCCATACAAACGAATAAATATAGACGATCGGCGACGCGATCAGTATCAGGCAAATCAGGATCGCAAATTCGCAAGCGTCGGAGCGCGTCGAGCGATGTCGGTTCGCCAGCAGCATCCCAATGAACAAAATTCCGACGAACGTTGCGATGCACAGGTAAGCAAGCTGAGCGCCCTTGTACCCAACATCGATCAAATTGACCAAGAACGGCTCCTCACTGGAGCCTTCTGTCCCGTAAGCTACAGGCCTTGTCAGTCGGTGCGTCACCACATAAAGCGATTGATTCTTCCAACCCCAGTTTCGTTCCGGTCGATGGCTGAAGTTGGTCTCATCGTGCGACAGTATCACCCCCTGAAACCATATCTTGGTTTCGTCCAAATTTCTGCGAAATCCAAGAACTGGGGCGGGCACCAGGAGCAGGAACACCAGGACAGCAGCTACCATGCCGGCGAGCGCGCGCCAGTACCTTCGGGCCACGAGATAGGGAATGATCGCGATTGGAAACACTTTGATCGCGGCAGCGGCGGCGAAGAGCACGCCTGCCAGCAGATTTTGGCCGCTTTGAAGGAAGCAGAAGCCGCACAGCATTATCGCCAACAGCATGAGATTAGGCTGACCCAATAGGAATACGTCGTAAATGAAGAAAATAGCCAATGCCGACGGAATTATAGGAGCCCACCAAGGAAGCGACCGGTCTTCACCGGCCAGATGATCGGAGCTCTTGATTGCAATCCACCAGCTGGCGACGTTGACGATCGTCAGGAACACAACCAGCATGCTTTGGCCGAAATAGGCAAATGGCGCGAGGGCGACCGCAACGAACGGCGGGTAGAGGAACTCGAACTGCTCGTTATACAATTCGTGCCGTTGAAGGGCTGATTGACCTACGTCGAACCACAGGCCGTAATCTTTTCCCTTGCCGGGTCCGAAAAGCTGCGGGACGAGAGGAAACGCAGCCAGAACCAAACCGGCGACGACAAACAGAGATCGGCCCCAATATCCAACCGCGGTGGAGTCTTTGATCAGTGAGCGTTGCCCCACCATTTGCCTGCCCTAGTCGCGCCAAATGATTCGGAAACGAAACGCGCCGACTGGGTTCGTTCGCTTTGCGAAGCATTGAGAACAATCCGCAGCCGACCGTCCAGTGTCTGCACGACCTGGCTTTGCACGACCGATTCGGTTCATGAGCCTCTCCCGATCGACCAACGAGGTGCGAAGTATATCCGATTTGCGCCGAGTTACAGCATTCGTGCAGAGGGTTGCAGTCGGCCCCAAGGTGGCACGCGCTGACAGTGCGCCAGCAGCGTCCGGCTCGGGGCGCAAAGCCGACCAGAGCCCACGGTCGATCGACCGCCCTCATGACGCCCTGGCCGACTTGCCGCGCCCATCACACTTGACGGCGCGCCCGCTTGTTGCTCCTTTGGGCAAGAAACTCCGAGGAGGAAACGATGCTGTGTTGTCTGCTACCGTTTGTTGCTTTCGCGATGGTCCTGATCGGTACCGTGCCGTCGCGAGGCGCGACCATCATCGACGAATGGCAAGACGTCAAGGCACCGCCGCCGCCTCAACTCCAATCCGTCACTCTCGATCCCAAGACGACGGCGCTCGTGGTGATCGATATCATCAAGCAGACCTGCAACATGCAAAGGCGGCCACGCTGCGTCGCCATGCTTCCCAAAATTCAGAAGCTGTTGGCCGAGGCCCGAGCCAAAGGCGTGTACGTGATCTATACCCTGTTCCCCAGTCCGTCACCGGCGACCTTCCCCGATCCGAAAATCAGCGATTACGTTCCAGAGCTTGCCCCGAAAGGAGACGAGCCCGTCGTGACTTCGTTTGTCGATAAGTTCACTGTCCGGGATCAGGAAACCGGCCTTCAGAAGATGCTCAAGGACAAGGGAATCGCCACGATTGTTCCGGTCGGTATCACGTCGCACAATGGCGTGCTCTTTACGTCGGTCGATGCGGCGCTGCGCGGTTTCAACGTGGTCGTCCCGGTGGACGGAATGGCGGGCAACAACGCCTATGAAGACCAAATTGCAGCTTATACTTTGACCAGTTCGATCGTTTACAAGATCCCGCTGACCAGCGTCGACATGATCAAGTTTCAATGATCGAGACAGTCGTCGCTTGGCGCAGTGCCCAGCCCCATGTCCGGGTTCGGGGCTGAACCGGAAGCGGCTGGTGCCCGCCCGAACCGATGCGATTGACCGGGAGCCGACATAGACCGGATTTGAATGCCGCAATGCAGTCCTTCCTCCCGTGGGGAGATGCGTTATTGTTAGCTAGGTTTCGGTAGCGGCAGGAGGCCCCGGCATCGCCCCAGCCTACCGGCCCGGGTGCCCGAATGAAACGACGCAAGTTCATCACCCTGCTTGGCGGCGCGGCGGTTTGGCCGCTTGATGCGCTCGCGCAGCGGGCGGGCAAAGTTTGGCACATGGGATTTATCGCGCACGGACATGAAAGTTTTTATGACGCGATGTTCGAGGGTCTGCGTGAATATGGCTACGAAGAAGCGCGCAACCTCCTCGTTGAGCGGCGGTATGCACACGGGCGGGCTGAACGCTTCGACGAGTTTGCGGCGGAGATGGTTCAACTGAACGTCGATATAATCATCGTGGTCACGACGCCAGCGGCCCTTGCCGTCATGAACGCGACCAAGACCATTCCCATCGTGCACCCGAACGCGATTGATCCGCTGAACACCGGTTTGATCGACAGCCTTGCGCACCCGGGTCGAAATCTTACGGGAGGCGCGCAGTTGACCGCCGAGGTTAGCGGAAAGCGACTGGAAATATTAAAGAAAGTGGTACCGGGTCTGTCGCGCGCGGCCGTGCTCTGGAATTCGGCCAATCCCGCACTCGTATTTTCCTGGAGGGAGACGCAAGGTGCGGCGCGCGTCCAGGGAGTGACGCTTCAATCCCACGAGGTGCAAGGATCGAAGGACTTTGCGGCCGCTTTTGCGGCGATCGCCGAAGAGCGCCCGCACGCGCTGCTTGTCTTGCAGGATGCCTTGGCAATCCAGCAGCGAAAGGAGATCATCGACTTCGCTATACAAAAGCGGCTGCCGAGCATGTTCAATGAGAAAGGGTGGGCAGCGGCTGGTGGTCTGATGTCCTACGGGGAGAACTTTGCCGCTATGTATCGCCGCGCCGCATACTTCGTGGACAGGATTTTCCACGGCACAAAGCCCGCTGATCTACCCGTGGAACAAGCCGCGAAGTTCGACATGGTCCTCAATCTCGGAACCGCGAAGGCGATCGGGTTGACGATCCCGGATTCGATCCTGGTCCTCGCCGACGAGGTGATCGACTAAGGGGACCTTAGCTACCTCTGCTCCGCAGGTGCCGGTCAATCACTGATTACTTCGTTCCGAGCATCACGCATCGTGATACTCACCCTTTTGGCCAGGTCGGCAAATTCCTTCAGATGCTCGACCATTTGGTCACCTTTTGCTCGCAAACCCCCAGCCAGCTCTGTTGCCTCTTTCATGATTGTCGCAGCGGCATCTACTGCCAGCTGCGCCGTTCGCTCGATATCAGAAGCCGTCGTTTCACATGCTTCCATGATCGCTCGTGCCGAGGCGTGGCCGATCTTCTCAATGCGCTCGGCGGCAGCAAAATTACCGGATCCATTGGGTTCATCTGCACTGGTGCCGCTCACGTTCTGTTGTCGCCGTACCCGCTCAGCCGGGTCTGTTACGTGTTCGCTTGGATCCAATGGCACGGTCTCAATTCGGCTGCCGCCGTTACCGGACGGCTGCAATGAAGCTTCCACGGTGCGCCGTATCTCTTCGAGACTTCGGCGACTTGCCTCGTCCACCATGACCGATCCTCCGATTGCGCGACTACTGGATGCGTTTGGACTTACACTGCTTCATGAACAGTTCCTTTTCCGCCTCATCGAGCTTCAGCGCTTGTAAATCGCAATCCGACGGCTCGGACCGCGCCACCTCCGGCTGCTTCCAAATCGGGTCGCCATATGGGTTTTGGTCCGTTTTCGGTCGCTTTGTCTGCCTGGGTTTGCTCGAGGCATACCAGCAGTGACGGCCCTTGACGACGCGGTATCGCGGATATCCGTTGTGAATCTGCTCGCGTGACAAACACTCGAACCGATGGTTCGCGGAACGCCTGCCTTCGGCGTCTTCCGGTTGGGACGCTATCGGCATAGACGGTGTGTCTTCCGGTGAAATTGTCTTGCTGGAATCGGAACTGAAACAGAACCAAGGCAACAATCCCTCACATCCAGCTGATGCATCGACTGGCAAAGCGACGATAGCTATAGAGCTCGCGGCTACCAACAAGGCCGGTACGTGCCATCTCATTTGCCAGTCGGCCAAGTAGCGCATCTGCCTTCACGCGCCGCGTCGATGCTGCCTGTGGATATCCTGTGGAGAACGATCTTCGTCAAACATTTAGAGCAACAAGCTCAGTCCAGAATAAGGCGAATATACGATGAGTTATCCAGACTATGGCGCTAATGTGGCACGGCACCGATTCCTTTAGCGGTGTTGCCAGCTCGTCTCCACCCGTTCTGGCCATAGGCAATATCTGGCCTGACGGAGGCGGCGCATGCTCGCGGCGCATCGATTCGAGAGCAGGGGCGTTCGGCACGACCACCGCTTGCATTCCGGAAGCCCGCGAATAGAGGAATCCCGGTACAACGACTACGGCAATGGATCCCGAGAGCAGGTACGGAAGCACCTCCAGGACAAACTGCGTGGCGAAACCGATCCATTGCCGAGGCGCAAGGCGAAGGCTACACGCACCTGAGAGCGACGTGCCCGAAATGCGGCCGGATCGCTGACGTGCCCTGGCCGCTGCTGATCGGGCGCAAGGGCACAAACCGCAATACGTTCCTCGGAAACATTCCATCACGGTGCTACCGATGCGGGAACACGACCCCGGTCATTGGCTTGAGGCATCTAAACAGCGCCTAACTGAAGCCGAACGCGGGTTAGCTGTTGTGCATTGCTTCGTCGCATACGACGCCGGACCTCGGCTGGATACTGGTTACCCACCAATCATTCGATAGCATTCTCTCCAGCCGGCTTGCGGCGCATGCCCTCATTGGGTATGGCCGGCTGATGTGCGGCAGGGTCATCTAGGCCTCTGGCCCACTCCGGCTGGCCATCGTGGAGAATGGAAACGGCGGAAATCCGACGAAAGGGCGGGGAACGACGCTAGGAAAACCCACAACCACCCACAAGCAGGGTCCGCCAACCAAAAGCAACCTGCGGCCATTTCCTGCCGGGAACTAGCCCGGGGTCGCGCCGTTCGCAGATTCCTGGCAGTCCGTATCTTACTCAAGGCGTATTCATCGGGCTTGCCACGGCCAGAACCCGACCGAAAAGGCCGGGGTCTTGGCTGTACTGACTCAGGTTAGGAAAAACCGGACCCATCGTCACCATGGTGTACATCATCAAGTGGATTCCAAAGGACCAAGACGTAGTCATCGACCGCACAAAACGCTTTAACGACTTAGCAGAGGCAATCAAGGTCGCTCGGAACCTGCTGCAACTAACCCCTAAGAAAATTTGGATTGAAGATGAGAAGGGCCAGTTACACACGGATTACGACGCCATACTCAACCTTTGAACAGCTCACGTTTTCCCACCACCATCTGTCTGGGCCTTGCTCTCATTTGCGCCCAGTGGCCGGCGGGCTGGGCAGCGATGAGGCTCTCCCCGAGGGCGGGTGTTCCGTGGCAAGATGTTTTTCCTTCTCTGTTGCTCAAAGACCACAGTATTGAGGCGCGAGTTTGCTAGTTTATTGTGGATACTCATTGTCGGGTCAGGCAGACTGTATTCTTAAAAGGTCTCCGGCACCGTAGATGCGCGAAAAGGGGGGACATATGAGTGACCATTTCGAACCCATCCACCGAATGCTGTGGGCTGCCAGATACCTCACTGCGGTGGCACTACTGTCCTGCCCAGTATGGGGTCCGTGTGCGAGCGTTGCGTGGGGCCAGCAATCACTTTCGCCCCTTCAAGTGCAGGCGGAACCAAGAAGCGCGCCGAATGCAACGTCAATCGCTCTGCCTGCAGCCAATCTTCAATCAACTCTCGGGAGCGCACTCGTTTCCTGCGATAAACAATCGGAGAATCTTGAGCCTGTTTCGTTATCGGGGACGAGAGGCCCAATCACGCTGGACCGGTGTTATCGAGGGCGGGATCATCTAGTCTGCAGCTTCCAGGTCCTCCTATCGGAGGCGAAATCGCTACTTGAGGATTACCGGAACATCATCGACACAAACTATCCAGCATTTGGCAGCGTAGACGATGTTTGCAGGAAAACGCTGGATAGTCTTGCGACAGATTTGCAAAACACGGTCGATTTTGCGGCTAGGTATAAGGCGTTGAAAGCTGAATATGACGCTCGGGCCACCTGCGCCAATACAATCGAGGGGTTGTTAGGAGCCGCAACTTTACCCGACCTGCCTCAAGGACCGGCCGTTTTGAACTCGATGATTGCTGCAATTGAGGGAGACATAAAGGAAGCTGTGACCGCGCAGGCGCGCCTCGTAGAACTCGCTGACAAGATGAGTTTGTCCCAGAGGGCCATCCGCACTGTTCAGAGGATTAACCGGGCCCTGTGTGTGAGGAGCCAGTCTGCGAGGACGGATACGGGAGCCCCGGTAACGCCCCCGTTCTTGGAACGCGCCGGACCCTTCATAAGCCGTTAGGCCTGTTCACACACCGTCTTAGAACTCGTCGCGGAGCGGCTCATCATTTCTCTACGCATAAGCCAATCGCGGCGGAATTGCATTTCCACCCGTCAGGAGCGCCGACCGAGCACACGACCGAGACCAAAATCTCGTTATCAGCACAAGACACGCTGGGATTGCCCGTAACAACGCGAAAATGTAAGCCAGAGGCGGTCGGACCCGCATCGCCTTTTGGCCCTGGCGGCCCTGGATCGCCTTTGTCCCCTTTCGGGCCCGGCTGACCTGGGTCACCTTTTTCACCTTTTGGACCCTGCGCGCCTTGAGGCCCTTGCGGGCCACTACAGCCAGCGAACCCGACGGCGATGCCAAACAGAATGGGTACGACCCAGCGCATCTCCACCTCCGAAAACAACAAAAGCCAAGCCTGCGACGGCCAGTACCGCACAGTCAACGATGTTGCACCGAGTGTAAGCGCTTCCCGTTCGCCCGCGCCCCCAATCTTCAGCTAAGTGCTGGTGCGGATGGCGGGCCTCATAGCGGAGCTACGTCGGCATTCCACGGTCACGGGCTTCTCAAGCGACTGTTTCCCATTTAAAAAGGCCGCCCGGAATGACCCGAGCGCGGGCGTTCTACTGCGATGATCAACCCCGGAACGAAATTCACGGCGAAGGGTTAGCTGCATCACTACACGGAGGGCTCGGAATGGCAGCAAACCGTACCCAACGCTTTCAGCTAAACCCAATCGAACTCGTACT
This sequence comes from Pseudomonadota bacterium, assembly GCA_046727735.1. GTDB lineage: Bacteria > Pseudomonadota > Alphaproteobacteria > Rhizobiales > Xanthobacteraceae > AP-16. The sequence goes on from JBKPDF010000112.1 coordinate 29,324, forward strand.
GCTCGCGTCAAGTTTTGCTTTGGTCGCGTTGATTGCAGTCCTTGCTTGGCATTAACGGGCCCACGGTAGGAAATAAATAAAAGAGCCGAGGCCCCGTTTCGGGGCCTTTAATGTTACCCAGGGCTTCATCTCATGCCACTTAGGCCCGGCAACACTCGGGACACCAGATCGACCTTCGCTGCGCGTGTAGGGCCTGATCGGATGAGCGAGCAGAAGAATAAAGATCGAAGCGAGCTACGTCAGTTCCTCATCTTTAAGACGTATGCAGGAGACCGATGGGCGCCTTGCAATGAGCGCGGAGCACGCCATGGAACCACCGAATTACCGCCGCATTCTGGAATACAAAATTCTAATCGGAGTTGGGGGTTAGTCAGTTGAATAAGTCCGACTTGTATCGTGCGACCGCAGCCCAATGCTTGGAGTTGGCGTCGATCATGGCAGACTCTGACAGTCGGGTATCGTTGCTCAAAATGGCCCGCAAATGGCTCCGGTTGGCGGAACTAGCCGAAAAGAACAGCGCAACTGATCTTGTCTACGAGACGCCACGGCGGGTAGCACACAGGGAAAACCGACCGGAGCCGTGACCGCTATCCTGGCCGGGGTCTGGCGAGTGGGTCGGGCTTTTAGCCCGGCCTTTTTCATGAGCGGGGCCGCTTACTCGGAACCAATTTTCGTGATTCCTCGTTGGCGCGCAAAACGGCCGAGCTAGGAGGCGGCCGTATCGGGAGGCCATCATGGATTCCGCTCGCAAGTATCATCAGCTCGCCTTGGACTGCCTCAACTTAGCCGAAGCGGCCCGAGACCCGGCCATTCAAAACCAGATGCTTCGGATGGCCGAGCTTTGGGCCAGATTGGCGGACAGGGCCGAGGAGCAGGACCCTTCTCGGCACCAGGAGGCGGCATAGGCCATAGGCTGAGACTCCCCAACAAAAGGCGAGCCAGCCCGAGGGCAGCGCCAGAGGGCCAGGGCTCTACGGAGCCGGCAAGCTACCTCCGCGAACCAAGCTCCCAGAAGGCCGCCTTCCTAACTGGAGCCCGGATCAGCTCAGCGCCGCACCTTGGCTGCCGAACATCCTGTCACGAGATCGAGGATGCGACCCGGCGAAATGGTGGCCGCGTGGTAGGCCCGGCCGCTCGGGTTTTCCGAGGCGCTCGCATTGATCGAAGCCGCTCCATGCGATGCGGCGGTGCTCGATGTCAGCCTAGAACATGGCGAAGCGGTGTACCCGGTCGCCGAACGGCTCCGTGCCACGCGCATCCCGTTCGCCTTTGTCACCGGATCGGTTCGGGATTTTGACGAGCCTTATAGCAATGCACCCGTGCTCAGAAAGCCGTTCGGCGAGGTGGAACTCGATAGGTGCTTGCGGCTCGCGCTTCATCCGGCATGAAACGTGGAAAAATGCTTAGCCGAATCGGAGCACTTTAGGCCAGCCATGCTGTCAGATTAAAAGAAATTCTCGGGAAATAACGTCACACATTTGCCAGAGAATCGCCCATGCTCGGGACATGGCCGAGTACCATCGCCCCTCGGATCATGGTCCCCTTTGCCCAGTTTGTTGCAACCGGATGCGAGTCGCTCGTGTGGTTCCTCGGGGCAATTACATTCGGGAACAGGTGATTTTTCAATGCCATCGCTGCGACATTGCCCTGAGCCAAACAGGCAATGATCCGGCAGGTTGCTCGGTCGGAAATCCACTCGCGGGCTTCAGCTGAACTCAGGGCCAATCAAAGCTATCGCCCCGGTCAAAACGAACCGAGGCCGCCACTCGGCCAAGGAGCCGCTGCATTGGGGCCGGCAACTGAGACGGCCTGGAGCCTTGCTTGCCCAGACCGGCCCCCGGATCGAGCTTCGCCACATGAGCGTCTAGTCGCTCGATGAGCGCCCGCGAGCGGGCAACGATTTTTCGGGTATGCTCTATCTGCTGCTTCACCAGCCAGTACTCCTTGGAAATCATCTCCACTTGGGCTCTGGAGGCCATTAGGAGGTACTGGCAAAACAGGTCCGGCACTAGAGCGTCCTCACTCCGGCTTCTCGCGCTCAAGGTGAGCGTCCAGCTTCTCTGTAAACTCGCTGTTGCGGGCGAGGCGTGGACACAGCTCAACCCTCGGGTCTGTCTGCGCGACCGGTTCGCCGCCTGATGTAGAGCCGGACGGCCAGCCAGAACGCAAACCACACCGCGACGCCGAGCGCGATCAGGTAGCCGGTCCCCCAGATCGGTCCGAGAAGACCGAAGAAGAGCCACACGCCTAGACCCGTTGCCGCCAAAACCGCGATCTCGATCAGAATCGGGCTCACGATCAATCCTCGCTCGGCTTCATGATGCGATGCCCAATGTTGCCTAATCGGCATCATGTTGCCTAATCGGCATCACTTGCGTCCATCGGCTCAATGCCGCGTGTGTTCACCCATTTTCTCGACACGGAACGGATATTCCTCAAGCCCCATCGCTGTTGCGGTGCACAAATGGAGAAGGCGCCCCAGCCCTCCCGGAGCGCCTTCTGGGAGCATGTCTTAACCGCGTCAGTTGGGAACTCTGGGCGCGAGAGACGATGCGCGGATATCCTAGGCAAGCGTCCTGGCCCGAGTCATTCCGCGAAATCGGCTGGTTTTCATTTTCCGGCGCGGTATGACGCAAATACCACAGCCGGACATTAGCCCGATCTCCTCATCCCCTGGGCCTTCTGCACGCCTGGCCGGGCCGCCTGATTGCAAATTTCACCATCTGTCGGCAACCCGACAGACTCTCGACCTAACGCGCGCACCATACTACCCATCACCGGCCGCGGTTCTGCCCCAGGCGCCGGTGGCTGAGAGACCAGTCGCGCTCCCGCCTGTACGGCAAGATTAGGAGCGCGTCATGGACCGCACCGAGTTCTTCCGCCGACAAGCCGATCGTTTTTCAACGCTCGCCAGAGAGTGCGCCGATGCCAAGATCAGCGCCAAGCTATCGGCCATGTCGAAAGAGTATCGGGACCTGCTCAACGCCAAGGAGCCGGCTGCTACCTCAGGATCGTCGGCCGGCTGCAGGTTCGGCTCGGGCCACCCGCAATAGCTCCCCGGCGCTTCTCGCTGATCTGCCGCCCAAGCTCCTCCCGCTCGGCTTGAGCTTCGCTATCTCCGGACATTCAGCAACGCTCCGGCGGGTGTTGCAGCTCGTACCGCGGCAGCCCGGGAATCTCGGTCACAATCTCGAAATGTTCGCACACGGTCCGGGGCTCGGGGCGCGGCACACCCGTGATGATCACATAGAGCCTGGGCTCGATCGCGTCAGCCATAGCCTCAACGCGGCGCTGTAGGCGGCGTTCCGGTGAATGGCAAACCGGATTGACGAGTGGCGTGGAGCACACACGAGAAGAAACTGTACCAGCTATCCACCGCGACGGCGGCTTAGAACAGGGCTCTGTCGATCGCATTGTCGCCGCTCAAGCAGCCGATACTACTTGATCTTCTGGGCGCTCCACTTCGCTCCAGATTTCCTTGAAGATCTCGGCTCGCACGATCTTCTCAAGACCTTCTCCGGGCGCGTAATCAGGGTGGAAACGTTTTGCTAGATAACGCTTAAGCGCGGCATACCTGATATCCCTGGCATTTGAGCGGTTGTTATTGGATTCGACAGCAGTTTCGAGCAGCGTTGCCTCTGCAAGTAAGGCACGCTGTTTCCAGCTCTCCCGCTGCTCGTAAAGCTTTTCCGAAAATGCGCGCTGTCGGTCGATTTCATGGACCATATTTTGATTTTGCACGAAATCCCATTGATGCAGATCGTCAAGGTCATTGACGAAGAGTTTCATATTACCCGTTTTCTTGGTCAGAACCAAACCGCTCTTTTCCTCCGCGACGCTATAGCGGCGGCTGAGCTGCTCAAGAGCGCGGTTCGCGATTGGATCGCGCCGAACATCAAACAATGTGAGCGGCATGGACAGCCCCGTTTACGCATACAACTTCCGAGCTGGACCTTTTTTTGTACCAATGTGGCGGGAGGAAGGCCCCGTTGACTGCCTCGTCCTCGCCCATCCCGACTTGCCGGTCACCCAAGGGCGTCCTCATGCGCGTGCCGGGACGAATGGACGATCCTATGCGCGAGCGCACGCCGCCTCATTTTTGCCGTCGCGAGCTATCCTCATGGGGATGAACGACGCCCCTTCAGAGTGTTCTCCGGGCAAGCTCCTGAAGTCCGGGATTGCCGGATTTAGGCGCTTGCCTGATCCACCCCGCTTCAAAGCCCACTCGGCATGCCAACCGTTCGAATTGCATGAGAAGCATTTCATTCGCGCCGTGGGCACATTTTGGCGCGTTGGCACGTGGAGTGGCCCTATTTCTGGTCGACTCCCTTGTTTTGGTCATGCTGGTCGGGTGTGGACATTGGTTCGAGCAACGCGAGCTCTGGCGGCACGATGCGGAAGTCGAATGCTTGCAGGCGGGCGCGGTCCGTGAGGGACCAGGCGTCACACTCATCACCCCGATCGCCGGTCCGGGCATTTGCGGTGCGGATTTCCCGCTGCAGGTAGCCGCACTTGGAGGCACCTCCGCGCTTGGCCTTGCCGATGAAGCGCGTCGCGATTCCGGGTCTTTGCTCGGCACCCCTGCCGCGATTGCGCCGCCCGCCACGCTCGCCTGTCCAATAGTGTCGGCATTGGACGCCTGGGTGCGGGACGCGGTGCAGCCGGCCGCGCAGCGCTGGTTCGGCGAACCCGTCGTCGAGATCAAACAGATCTCCGCCTATTCATGCCGCTCGATGAACGGAGAACGCGGCGCCCCGATTTCCGAGCACGCTTTCGGCAACGCACTCGATGTCGCGGCCTTCACCCTCGCGGACGGCCGGAAAGTCACGGTGCGGGACGGCTGGCGCGGCGCACCCAAGGAGCGCGGCTTTCTCCACGATGTGCAGGCCGCGGCGTGCCGCCAATTCTCCACGGTGCTCGCCCCGGGCTCCAATGCCTTTCATTACGATCACATCCACGTCGATCTCGCGCGTCACGCGGGCGGAGGCGTGATCTGCAATCCGGTGGTCGTCCTGGGCGATGTCGCGGCCGGACGACGCCGGGCGATCAGCAGGCCCCCTGAATGAAGGCCGCCCGGAATGACCCGAGCGGCGGAGATGAAAAGCGCCGAGTCCCGCGCGCGCCCGGCGTCCTGGGGCACTTGCCCGGCACGCCGTTGTAAGTACTTGAAATCTGGCGGGAGCGACGGGACTCGAACCCGCTGCCTCCGGCGTGACAGGCCGGACGATTATTCTAAGAATATCAACGTCTGTTCCGACAATTTGGCCACGAAAAAGCGCTTTCCATCACAGCCTTTTCGGAACGCAAAGCTTATCCATCACTCCTTCGGCTTGTGCTCCTCCATGATCAGCGCATATGCCGCTAGCCCGACCAGCGCTCCAAGAAATCCAATGAACGTCATTAAAACTTGATGTTCGGATGACACCCAGCGCGATCCAATAGCCTGCGCCACAAAAGCAGCAACCGCCATGTAAACGAGGTCGCGATTGAGCATGTCAACGCACCCGATGTTGTCGAAAATGGAGAAGGCGCCCCGGACCGCCCGAAGCGCCTTCTGGGAGCATGTCTTGCCACGCTGCCGGGGCGCGCTAGACGATGCGCGAACATCCTAGGCAAGCGTTCTGGCCCGAGTCATTCCGCGAATCGGCTGGTTTTCATTTTCCGCCACGATGTGGCGCAAATACCACAGCCAGAACAACGTATCGCTGAGCGAGACCAGCCGCCCTATCGGCTGGCGGGCTTGCCCAGACCGGCGCCCGGATCGAGCTTCGCCACATGAGCATCCAAGCGTTCAATCCTAGCAAGCGAGCGAGCAATGGCTTTTAGACTGTGTTCTAGTTGTTGCTCTAACAACCATCGCTCATGGTAGACCATCGCCACTTGGGTTCTGGCGGACAGCAGAAGGTGGTGCCGCAATGTGTGCTGCATTGAAGCGCTTCACTCCGGCTTCTCGCCCGCAAGATGGGCGTCTAGCTTCTCAGTAAACTCGCTGTTCCGGGCGAGCCGTAGCCAAGTCGCGGCGAGCTGTCGGTAGCGGATGCGCACCGAACGCTCAGGAGCAAGCTCCGCGAGCATCTCGCACTCGGATGCGCGGTTGAGGCAATAGTCGAAGGCGACTGTTCTTCGCTGGAGCATCGGTGCTCCCTACAGGCGGGAGCACGACTGGTCTCTCAGTCCCGGCGTGCCTGTGGGATAGGTCCGCAGCCGGTGATAACTGAGTGTGCGCCCCATGCGACGCGGAGTCGAACTAAAAATAGGACACTATCGCTGTCGGCTCGGGATAGTCAGGCCCGCAGCGGCACCGCTGGCTCACCTTCGATGATCGCCATGAGCCGGTTTGCCCACAGGTCGAGCGCGTGGCGCTGTGTCGTAGGGCGAGAACGCTCTTTTCAGCCTCCAAGCGCAGCCACTCGGATGCATTATGTCCTG
>JBKPDF010000113.1:0-7222 GCA_046727735.1 Pseudomonadota bacterium
GGCATCTGCTACACCGATGTGCACCAAACGCTTGGACACCTTCCCGGACAATTTCCTCGAATCCTTGGCCACGAGCCGGTGGGCGAGATCGTTGCCGTGGCTCCTGATGTGACCACTCGCAAGGTCGGCGACCGCGTCGGCACGGCATGGATTCAGTCCACCTGCGGACGCTGCGAATGGTGCCAGCGCGGCCGCCGGATGTTCTGCCCCTATCTGAAGGGCACGGGGGGCGATGCGCAAGGCGGTCACGCCGAGTACATGCCGATGAACGCCGACGCTACCTACCTGATTCCCGACAAGGTTTCCTACGAGCAAGCCGCACCGATCTTTTGCGCCGGATATACCGTTTATAGCGGGCTGCGCTGGGCCGATCCGCAGCCGCACGAGCGCGTGGCCGTACTTGGAATCGGCGGGCTTGGGCACCTGGCGGTGCAATATGCGAAGGCCGCAGGCTTCGAGACCATCGCGATTTCGCACTCCCCCGATAAAGACAAGCTGATTCGGACCTGGGCGCGGATGAAGTTGTCCGCGACGGAAAGAGTCTTACCGCAGCGGGCGGCGCCGACATCATCCTCAGTACCTCCAACTCGACCAAATCCATGGTTGACAGCATTCAGGGTCTGCGCCCGGATGGCAGGTTCATCGTTATGGGCGCCGATGCGGAACCGCTTTCGCTCTCGCTGATCGAGTTGCTCTCCAAGCGCATCAAGATCATCGGCAGCCAGCAAAATGGCCCCGAATATCTTTACGAGGCCCTAGATTACCTAGCCCAAGGGAAAGTCAAATCAATCATTGAGACCTATCCATTGGCCGAAGCTGCGAAGGCTTACGAGCGCGTTGCGGACGGCAAGGCTCGGTTCCGCGCCGTGCTCACAATGTAATCGCCAATCCGAACAGTCACCGCCGGTTCCGAGCGGATCACGAGCAAGCCGGAACTTGTAGGTGTTTTTTGAGATCTTAACGGCGGGGTTTCTCGTCAGTTGGGGTCGAGAGGACCAATCGTGCGACCTCTTGGGGTTCATCCATCTGCACAAAATGTCGAGCACTGGGCAGAATAAACAATTCAGATCGCGGGAAGAGCTCGTGAAATGTCTGTGCCACACCTCTGTTCAGGTACGGATCTGCGCCCCCAAAAATGATGCGAACGGGTCGTGAGAACTCTTTAAGCGTGGGAGCGTTCCGCGTACCTGAGCGCACGGTTGCAAGCAGATCCTCGTTCAGACGAAAAAAGGCAGGACGAGCACTCGGTGTAGCATCGAACTGTTGGTACAAAAGAGGGACAAATTCATTTCTGACTTCTGCGTCCCTGAAGAATCTACCAACTTGCCACCAGTACAGGCGACGGAAGATCAGATTGTTGAACATCGTTGAGATTGGCCGCGCAACATTTCTGATAACCGGGGTCGAGAAGAGGAATATCGCCTCTGGCGGTCTAAGGGTCGGCATCGCGGAGTAGTAGCAATTAAGGAGGACCAACGCTGCCACACGATCGGGATTTTGACGTGCCCACTCAATGGCGGGGGGACCAGAAGCATCATGCCCTACGAAAACAACTTGCCGAAGTTGCAGTTGTTCGATTACTGCGTCTAGATCTCCCTCCTGATTTTTGGCTGTATACGGATAACCCGTTGGCTTATCAGATGCTCCCCAGCCGAGAAAATCGAACGTCACTACTCGCCGCATCGGCGAGAGATGGGGAATGAGACGGTCGTAGAGATGGAGATTGTCGGGAAAGCCGTGCATGAGAACGATCGCCGGTTCATCGCCGCCATATTCTCGGACGTAAATGCGATGCTGACCTCTTTGGACGAAATGTTCTATGAAGCTCATTGCTGTCCGATGAAGACCTCTTCGAGGGAAGCTCGGCGATTCGGGTACAGATGCCGGGTATCCAGCTTGCAATCGATGTAGGTACCCGTGGCCGAAGACTCAAGAAATTCGACAATCGCGAACTGGAAGCATATCTTCCGTCCGTATTGCCGACAACTCACCGCCTGAGGCCGAATGATCTCTCGCCATATCACCGATGCCCCACGAGTGTCGATTCTGTGACCATAAAACGAAAAAGAGGGAACTCTCCGAAGGTTTCGCGCGTACCCGATTGTGAGGGAGGCCGGCACTCTCATGATTCGACGCCAATTCCTGCGCGCTGGCACTGCTTTGATGTTTTCCTTCATATTGCCGCTTCATTCACAAAGCGGCACTCCGTGGAAGGATCCTTCACCTCATGGGGTCCGATTCGTATCTGTTGGCGAGGGCGTTCGGCTGGAAGTGCTGGACTGGGGCGGTTCAGGGAGAGCAGTGGTCCTGCTGGCAGGAGGCGGAGACACTGCGCATGTGTATGACGACTTCGCGCCTAAGCTCACAACTTACAATCACGTTTATGGCATTACGCGACGCGGATTCGGTGCTTCTGGCTATGCGGAGGCGAAGAACGTAGATGAGCGGCTGGGCCAGGATGTTCTCGCCGTAATCGATGCTCTCAAACTCGATAAACCGATTTTAGTCGGACACTCTATCGCCGGCGCCGAATTAAGTTGGATAGCAAATCAGTATCCAAGTCGGGTTGCAGGCGTTGTGTACCTCGAGGCTGGCTATTCCTACGCATTCGACGACGGCAAGGGAGCTCCGGCTTTGGACATGATGAAGCTGAAGGCTCCTCAACCTCCGCCCCCGGGTGCAGCCGATTTGGTCAGCTTCAAGGCGTTGCAGAGGTACGATGAACGCATGAGCGGCTTCGAATTTCCAGAAGGAGAACTTCGCGAGGAGAGGCAAACGAGTCCGGACGGAACCGTTGGGGATTTTCGCAACCCACCCGGAGGCGCCATGCTCATGAAGTTGGTCTCCGGGGAGCAAAAGTACACTAGGATTCCCGTTCCCTCCCTTTTCATTTTCGCGAATCCACACAGCCTGGGAACCTGGGTTGAGTCAAGCGCGGATGCTTCCGTGCAGTCCGATGCAAAGGCCTATTCCACCGCTTTAGGAGCTATGACAGAGAGGCAGGAGAAATCAGTTGAAAGTGGAGTTCCTACAGCCCATGTCATCACCATCCCCAATGGAAGTCATTTCGTCTTTCTCTCGAACGAAACGGAGTGCTTGCGTGCCGCGCAAGCATTCCTCTCGAAGGTAAGTCAGCCGAATTGAGTCTGGCGAAGATTGGAAATCTCGCTGGAGGCCCCTCATTCCAGGCAACCCTTCCCTAATTCGTAAGGTAATGGTGGCCGACAATCCGCCAAAAGAGCAGTTCAATGTTATATAGGGACAGGCAAACCTTCTCTACTTCGCCGACGGGGCAGCTTTCTGGAAAGAGGCGGCGGTGGCGCGAATTCCTTCGGCGTAGGGCGTGCCGGAGAAACTGAAGGCTCTCTCGAACTTGGAAGAATCGAAGAGATAGGGCGAGTCGTTTTGGTAGAGCATTTCATAGACTTCGCCGACTAACGGATTGAACCACCCAACGAGACGAACCATCGGCCTGCTCAGGACGCGGTATCTCGGAGCGACGCCGAGCTCTTTTGCGGCCATAGCGATGAACTCTTTCCCGGTTGGCGGATTCCGGGAGGTCGCGACGTGCCACGTCTGATTCCACGCGGATTCACTTTCGGCCAGCGTAACAAGGCTTCGCGCCGCATCCGGCGTGTAGGTATAGGAGTGCGGCACGGAATCATTTGCAAGCCACGACGCTTTCTGATTCTTGGCGAGCGGCTCGAACACCAGGGCGTTTGGCAGACCATTCGGTGTTTCCGGTCCGTGGAAGTCGGCTGCGCGCGCGATCATCGCAGTGAGGGCGCCGGCCTTCCACTCATTTATGAGCGAGGTGGCGATCTTTGCGCGGACTTCCCCCTTCTTGCTGCAAGGGTTGAACGGCGTCTCTTCCGTCATCATGCCGCTGACTTTTCCGTACATGTACACGTTGTCGAAGAAGATTAGCTTCGCGCCCGAGCGCTTGCAGGCCTCAATGGTATTGGCCATGATTCGCGGCCACATCTCCGTCCAGAGTTTGTGATCGTATTTGAGACCTACGAGAAGATACACGATGCTCGAGCCCGCCACGGCGCGGATGGTCTGATCCTTGTCAGAGAGGTCGGCGGAGATCACCTCCGTAGCGCCGGTGACCGGACGTGCGTTGCGAGCTACGAGTCTGAACGGCTGCTTCCGGGCAGAGAGGAGTTTGACTGCTTCATTGCCTATAACGCCGCCAGCTCCGAGGATCGTGATCATGTGCGATGTGCTCGCTTCCAGGAGGAGACCGGGGCTTCCTACTCGTTCCGCTTAAGATTGTAATGTGGATGATCGACTTTGTCTTTGCAAGCGAGCAGTCAGAGTCCCGAGTGACGAGCAAGCCGAATGTAATCAGATTACTTCCTCTTTGCCGACGACTCGCCCATAACAGCTCCAGAAGATGCTGTGAACCTTCTATATTTTGAATCGGGGTATAATCCACGCCATCTGTATGCCACTAAGCGCGGGCACTCGGCTGGGTCCCTACGAAATCCTCGCACCCCTTGGTGCGGGTGGAATGGGTGAAGTGTATCGCGCGCGCGACTCGCTGCTGAAGCGCGACGTCGCTGTGAAGGTGCTGCCCTCCTACTGCTCACGCGACCCTGAGCGACTTCGCCGTTTTCAGATTGAAGCCGAGTCTGCGGCTTCGTTAAGTCATCCCAATATTGTTTCAATCTTTCACGTCGGGAACGATGACGGGACGCACTATATCGTGACCGAACTGCTGGTTGGCGCGACACTGCGCGAGCGCCTTTGCCGAGGGCGCATGGGGTTGCGTGAGGTGCTGGATTTCGGCGTTCAGGTTGCCCGTGGGCTCGCCGCCGCTCATGCGGTTGGCATCGTGCATCGTGACCTCAAGCCGGAAAACCTTTTTATTGCCAAAGACGGCCATATCAAGATACTCGATTTTGGATTGGCCAAGCTGGAACCGGCGAAAGCCGCCAGTGCAGACGGCATGACTGTCACAATGCAGCAGCAGACAAGCCCCGGTTACGTCTTAGGCACGGTCGGCTACATGTCTCCCGAGCAGGTGAAGGGACAACCGGCAGATGTGCGCAGCGACATCTTCTCCTTCGGACTGGTGCTATACGAAATCCTGACCGGACAGAGGGCATTTGCCAAAGCGACGCCGGCAGAGACGATGAGCGCCATCCTTGGGGAAGACCCTCCGCCGATTTCTCAAACCGCGCCTGCTTGTCCACCAGGCCTGCAGAAAACTGTGGACCGCTGCCTGATGAAAGACCCTGACCAGCGCATTCAGAATGCCCTAGACTTGGCGTTCGCGTTGGAGGCACTGTCCGGTTCCAGCAGCGCAGCCCTTCCAGCCGGCAGACAGATGTTATCCGGCAGGAACTGGAAGCGCATGGTACCGGCGCTAGCCGCAATTGCAATCGCAGCGGTCGCTTTAGGCTGGTGGACTTTTCCGGCCGCGATTCGATATGTCCGAAGCACCAGGTCAACGGACGCGATGCCGTTGCGATTAGAAGTTCGCCTGCCAAATGCCGCGACGTTCGCGGTCTCTCCGAATGGACAAATGCTGGCCTACGTAGCAGCCGGAGAGAATCGCCGTAATGTCATCTGGATTCGAGCACTCAATTCGCCTGAATTACGCGAACTACCCGGCACGGAGGATGCCACGGGGGCACCGATTTTCTGGTCGCCCGATAGTCGTTTCGTCGGGTTTCAAGCACGTAACAAGCTGAAGAAGATTAATGTTTCTGGCGGCAAACTGCCACAGGAGATCTGCGAAACGTCGGCATTCGTGCTGGGAGGTGCGTGGAACAGGGCCGATATCATTGTTTTCGGAACACCGGATGGCGTAATGCAGGTTCCGGCAGCAGGCGGCGTTCCGGCGTTGGTCACCGCCGCCAAGAACCGCAACGAAGCGCACGCGTTTCCCTCCTTCCTGCCCGACGGACGCCACTTTATCTACATCAGAGCACCGCAGGAAATCGGCATTTACGTCGGTTCACTGGACGCAAAGCCGGATCAGCAGAGTTCGAAACTCATGCTCGCCACCACAGTCATGGCAAGTTATGTCGCTTCGCATGATCAAGCACCCGGACGCCTGCTTTTCATGCGCGAGGGGTCGCTTTGGGCCCAAAGCTTTGACGCACAACGGTTCGAGCTGTTCGGAGAAGCAGTTCCGGTTGCCAGACACGTTTCGAGGTTCTTGCTTTCCGCTGCATTCTCTGCCTCGGAGACGGGCATCCTGGCGTATCGTCCAAGTTTCGCCAATACACGTCTTAGCTGGTTCGACCGACAAGGGAAGGAACTTGGCGATCTGCATGAGTCCATTGCCTCGACCCACGTGGTGGATCTGTCGCTCTCACCCGACGGAACCCAGCTCGCCACCACGCGGCGCAATCCAAACTCGGCGGATCTTGGCGTGGCGCTCTGGATCACAGACCTTGGTCGCGGAGTGACCACGCGTTTGAGCTCCGAACAACTCATGAATGGGTCACCGGTGTGGTCAGCAGATGGGCGGCACTTGGCTTTCAGCGTAACGCGCCCCGGAGGAACCGCCATTATTCAGAAGGCCAGCAATGGAGGAGGAGGCGAACAATTGCTGGTCGGGATAAGTCCTGATGAGAAATTCCCGAATGATTGGTCTGGTGACGGCCGCGCCCTTCTTTACACCCGAAAGGAACCGGGAAAGAATGGAAGTCTCTGGTTGGTGGATATAGCCAACAGGCCAAATCAGCCTGCCGCTCCCGCGCCGTTTGCAGACAGCGAGTTCAACAACGGTCAGGGACAATTTTCCCCGGATCGTCGCTGGGTCGCGTATACCTCGGACGAGTCCGGCAGGTCCGAGGTTTATGTGCAGGCACTTGCGAGTTCTCAAGGGACTGGAGCTAAGACGCAAGTTTCCCGTGATGGCGGGCGCGAGCCGCACTGGCGGCAGGACGGTCGCGAATTATTTTACTTATCGGCTGACGGAAAAGTAATGTCGCTCAAACTAAGCGCCGGACCGATGTTCAAGGCGAGCATCCCCCAGTCCCTGTTTCAGGTTGCTGACATTCGCGGCGCTCTGGGAATTACTGCGTACCATTGGGGCGTGACTCCTGATGGAAAGCGGTTCCTGATCGCCAGAGATCCACCCTCGAGCGAGCCTATTTCTATCGTGGTCAACTGGCCCGCAGAACTAAATCTTCGATGACGGAGCAGTGAGGGGCTCCTCAGGCAGCCTTCACCACGGAACCCTTCTAGTTGATGGTTAACG
>JBKPDF010000114.1:0-15338 GCA_046727735.1 Pseudomonadota bacterium
TTTCTCAGCAGCGCGAGCAGCGCGTGGTCGTATCCCATCGGGGTGCCGTTGACGACGTACTCGAACGGCGGATAGTCGTCCTCCGTTGCGACCACCATGTAGCCGCGCTTCTTGATCTCATCGAGACTAGCAGCAGAAATCGCCGAAATGCCGGCTGCTGTGAAGAGACCAACGATGGCGCAGCGCGCAAGGGCTCGGATCCATCGTTTGTCGTACCGGTCTCAGTGGGTCAAGTCAGTCCGTCCCATCATCGGAAACGGTACGACACGGCCGCCCAAAGTACGACAATGTCGTACCATAACCGCGGAAATGGGTCAAAATCGGTGGGAAATGGTACGACATGAGACCACCCGAAAGCTGATCAAGTGACGCCAATAGCGAAAGAATCGCGGCAGAGTCTGTCCCACCGATTCTGTGTCGCTCCGATGATGGAATGGACAGACCGGCACTGCCGGTACTTCCATCGGCTGCTGACGCGCCGCGCGCTGCTCTACACCGAGATGCTCTCGACCGGTGCGGTGCTGTTCGGCGATCGCGCGCGACTGCTCGGCTTCGATCCGGCCGAGCACCCGATCGCGGTGCAGCTCGGCGGCTCGGATCCCGAGGCGCTCGCGCAAGCCGCGAAGATCTGCACCGATCTCGGCTACGACGAGGTCAACCTCAATGTTGGCTGCCCGTCGAGCCGGGTCGGGCGCGGGCGTTTCGGCGCGTGTCTGATGGCCGAACCGCGGCGCGTCGGCGATTGCGTCGCCGCGATGAAAGCCGGCGTGCGCGTGCCCGTGACCGTCAAGTGCCGGATCGGGATCGATGACCAGGATCCGGAGGCCGCGCTCGATGCCTTCGTCGAAGCGGTCAAGCCGGCCGGCGTCGACGCGATGATCGTGCATGCGCGCAAGGCGTGGCTCGCCGGCCTGTCGCCCAAGGAAAACCGCGAGCTGCCGCCGCTCGACCACGACCGCGTTTATCGGCTCAAGGCCGCGCATCCGGATCTGGAGATCGTCCTCAACGGCGGCATCGCCGATCTCGCCGACGCGGCGCGGCATCTTGAGCGCGTCGACGGCGTCATGATGGGCCGGGCGGCCTACCGCGAGCCGTGGCGACTGCTCGCGGTCGATCCCGACTTCTTCGGCGAGTCTGCGCCGGCGGCCTCGCCTTCCGCCGCGCTCGAACAGCTCCTGCCGTATATCGAACGCGCGCTCGCCCGGGGCGAGCGGCTCAACGCGATCACGCGTCACGTGCTCGGACTATTTCGCGCGGTGCCCGGTGCGCGCGCCTTCCGGCAGCATCTTGCGGTGAATGCCGTCAAGCCGGGTGCCGGCCCCGAAGCGCTGATCGAAGCGCTTCGCCTGGTTGTAGAGCCGGACGCGCTGCATCGCGCAGCTGCGTGAGTCCGCAGGTCATTGCGCCCGCATGCGCAGGCGGTCGTTGCGCACTTCCCAGCTCTCGAGCCGATTGAGGAAGCTCATGCCGAGCAGGCTGACATGGAGCTGGCCCGGTTGCGCGACGAGTGCCGGGACCGAGCGCTCGACGATCGAGCCCACGG
This sequence comes from Pseudomonadota bacterium, assembly GCA_046727735.1. GTDB lineage: Bacteria > Pseudomonadota > Alphaproteobacteria > Rhizobiales > Xanthobacteraceae > AP-16. The sequence continues at coordinate 1,544 of JBKPDF010000114.1, forward strand.
CGATGCGGTCGAGCATCACCGGAGCGGCCCACGCGCGGCCGTTCGCGGTCTCGATCGTGACCGAATAGGCCAGCACTTCGAGCGGCAGCCCTGCGGCTTTTGCGGCTTCGGGCGTGAGCACCACCGAGCTTGCCCCGGTATCGAGCACCATTCCGATGCGGGCGCCGTTGACCTGGGTCGAGACCAAGAACTCGCCGCCGCGGCCGCGCGCGATCTCGACGGCCCGGCCGACCTGCACGGGTCGGCCTGGGATGAGGTCGGCGAGCACGCGCTCCCCAATCGCACGTAGATCGCCGCGGAACGAATAGGCGACCGCAAGCAGCAGCGCGACCACGATCCAGAACAGCGCGGCGTGCAGTGCCTCGGAGAGACGCCGCCGGAACATGAGGAACACCAGGCCGCCCACGACGAGGCCGATCGCAATCTCGGCGGCGAGCCGAGCGAAATCCTGGCGCGCGAGGCCCCCGATCAGGTCTTCCTCGCGGCCGAGGAAAAGGATGAGCAGCGCCAGGGCCAGCCCGATCAGCAGCGGCCAAAGCAGACGTCCGGACAAAATCAGCCTCCTTCACCGGCGCCGGCCTGCTCGGTCCGTGCGGCCATCCTTCCCGGCAGCTCCGCCATGATCCGCCGGCGCTCCTCGGGTGAGAATGCGGTCCAGCGGGCGATCTCGGCAAGCGTGCGGCCGCAGCCCACACAATACTGGGATCCGGAATCGAGCACGCAAACCTTGATGCATGGGCTTTCGATCTCGGCCATGCCGGCACCATTCGCCAATGCGCGAGGAAACATCAAGGGCTGCGTTGCCGATCGCAAGGGTTCCAGCGAAGCGGCGGATGCTAAGTGCCGGTCCTGAGGAACGTGCCCGATTTCGCCGCGCTGGATGAATCGGGCTGCAGCGGCGGCACCCCGTCCGTGATCGGCGCGAGCGCCGACATCACCCGCTCGGGCGGGAACGTCACGATCACTTCGGTGCCTTCGCGCAGCTTGGAACGCAGCGTGAAGGTTCCGCCATGCAGATCGACGAGGCTCTTGGCGATGGGCAGGCCGAGGCCGGTGCCCTGTTCGGCGGATTTGATCGCATTCGATCCTTGGCCGAACGAAGCGAGCACGATCGGGATCTCCTCCTCCGGAATGCCGGGCCCGTTGTCCTTGATGCTCATGTATTGGCCGCCCGAGGCGGTCCATCCGATCTTGAGCCAGACCTCGCCGCCTTGCGGCGTGAACTTGATGGCGTTGGACAGGAGATTGAGACAAATCTGCCGCACCGCACGCTCGTCGCCCCACAGCCGCAGCAGCTCCGGCTCGAAGCTTTCGTGAATGGCGATCTCGCGATGCTTCGCCCGCAGATCGAGCAAATGACGGCAGTCCTCGACGATTTGCGAGAGCGACACCGCTTCCTCGTTGAGCTCGTAATGCCCGGATTCGATGCGGGAGAGATCGAGAATCTCGTTGATGAGATTGAGCAGGTGGACGCCGGAATTATGGATGTCGCCGGCATATTCTTTGTAGGTCGGCATGCTGTGCGGGCCGAACACTTCGCTCTTCATCACTTCGGAGAAGCCGAGAATCGCATTGAGCGGGGTTCGCAGCTCGTGGCTCATCTGCGCGAGGAAGCGCGATTTGGCGATGTTGGCGGCTTCGGCGTGCCGGCGCGCCTCGTCGGACTTGGCCTTCGCCTGTTCGAGCTCGCCGATCAGCGCGTCCTTTTCCGCGCGTGCTTCGATCGTGGCGAGCGTCGTCGAATAGAGCCGGTGCGCGAGCATGACGAAATAGCCCTCGGCCGTGGCGGCGAGCGCCGCGAGCACGTAATTGTGCATGCCTCCCCGGAGCACGAACGTCAGCGCGACGGCTGCCGTGACCGGAACGGTTGCCCCGAACACCGCCGACGGCAGCCCGGAAGCCACCATGCTGGCCACCGCCACGATCAGCAACATCACGAACAGCATGAAAGTGCCGGAACCGACATTGGCCCTGCCGATGGCGATGACGTTCACCATCCAGGCGAGGCCGAAGCAGAGGTCGAGCAGGACGAACCGCAGCCGCCATGCCGCGATCTTGATGCCGGCGGCTCGCTCAGGAACCGGTGGCAGCTGACGATCATCGCGCCGTGCAACAGCGACACCCCCGCGGTCCACATGCCTGCGGACACCGCATCGGTCGAGAGGCCGGAAAGGAAGCCGATCGTGCCGACCAGCAGCAGGATCGCCAGCGAGGCGGACAGCCGGTTTTGCGCGAAATGGCGGAGCAGCTCGTAGTCGAAGGCCGGCCGCGTTCCCGTGCTCGAGGTCAGCCGGTCGCGAGCTTCGCGCACGCGCTGCGCGGCGGCCCGCCGCCGCTCGATGCACGGCTTGCCGGATTGCGAGGACGTGCCGCGCTCCTGGGTCGGCGTGCTCATGCGGCAGCACCTGAGACACGAAAAATTCCCGGAAAAACTGGCAGATAAAGCTTAAGGCGGCGCTGAAAGCGGTGGTTAACGCTCGGTCATTGCCGGAGCCGGGAGCGAAGAGGATGTAGCGATGCGCGCATCAGCAATCCGGGATCGCTCGCACCGGCCGGGCGAACACCGATGAGATGCAAATTCAATGGATCACGACAGTCTGAAAACAGATTTTGTCAGCGGCTGAGGTGCCGATCGCGCTGCCTGGGCGGCCGGTCTTTTGCCGGTTCGCGAGCCGATTTCCTATGACCGGCGGCTACGCGATCTTCTTCGGTGCTGCCGATTGCTCTTGTTTGACTTTCGCCCGCTCCGTCCATTGCTGCGCCATTTCCCGCAAATGCTCTCGCACCTTCCCGTCGGAGCATTCTTGCGCGAGCTTCAGCAGGCGTGCTGCCTCATCGAGGCAGAACTGGGCTTCGGTGCGGTTCATGACCCCCTCCGAAATTGGATTGCAAGCCCCCAGCATACCCTCATTTGGGCACGAGGCTCTATCCGCAAGCTGACAATTCGAGAGGGCATCGTGGAAAGAGGTGAACGGAATGGGGAGACGTCTGCGGCTGCCATCCTCCTGCTTGGCGCGGAAAGCCGAACGTATAGCCGCGAAGGCGCGCAGTGGTTCCGGTGCGGACGGACTCCCGCAGCCAGATCTGCTCGTTGACCTTGCTCAGGCCGCAGGTTAGAACAAACCAGGAACAAGGAAGCGAGCCCGTGGGATGGACCGCCGAATCCCGCATCGCCGCGCGCGCATCGCCCTGCTCGGCGCCGCCGCGATGCTGGGCCTGGCTGCGACCGGCTTCCTTCCGCAACGCCGCCTTCCCGATGTCGTAGGTCCGGCGACGGTGATCGATGGGGACAGTTTGCGGGTTGCGGGAATCGAGGTCCGGCTGTTCGGCATCGACGCTCCGGAATTCCGCCAGATCTGCATGCGTGCCGGCCACCCGTTGGCCTGCGGACGCGCGGCGACGCGTTTCCTCGAACGGCTCACCGACGAGCGCGAGCTTCACTGCCGGCCCCGCGAGCATGACCGATACGGCCGCACGGTCGCGCTCTGCTTCGTGGGCGAGATCGATCTGGGCGCCGCGATGGTGCGTGCCGGACAACCGGTGGCGTACGGGGCGTATCAGTCCGAAGAGCGCGAGGCGCGCGCCGCGCGCCGCGGCATCTGGGTCACCTCCTTCGATCACCCGGCGACCTGGCGCACGCGGCATCCGCATTGAGGGCGCGGCAGCTTGACGCTTCCATCGCTCGCATGATCATTGCATCGTCCGGCGATGCGCGAGATGGAAAACCAGATCCCGCAATGGGGCGCGGCAAACAAGCCGCGCGTCCTCGAATTTTTGGCGCTGCTCGATCGCGAGTTCGGCGACCGCGCCGATGCGACGGGGGAGGATTTCAGAGTCGCAGATATCACCGGGCTTGCGGCAATCGATTTCATGAAGGCGGCGAAGCTCGAGCTTCCCCAGCAATTCACCGACGTGCGGCGCCGGCACGCGCAAATCGCGTCCCGCTTGAGCGCGCGGGTATGAAGCTGACGGTCATCGGCTCGGGCGACGCGTTCGGCTCCGGCGGCCGCTCCAATACCTGCTTCCGTGTCGAGGCCGCTGGCCGCGACGTGCTGCTCGATTGCGGCGCCTCCGCGCTGCCCGCACTCAAAGCGCAAGGCGTCGATCCGAATGCGCTCGACGGCGTGATGCTCAGCCACCTGCACGGCGATCATTTCGGCGGGCTGGTTTTTCTCATCATGGACGGGCATTTCTCGAGCCGCCGCGAGCGGCCGCTACGGATCGGCGGACCGCCCGGAACCCGCGCGCGCCTCGACGCCGCGCTCGAAATCTTCTTTCCCCGATCGACGACGATCGCATGGCGATTTGACTGGGACGTCGTCGAGATCGCTCCCGACGCTCCGAGCGATTTTCTCGGGCTGTCGGTCAAGACCGCGGAGGTCAAGCACCAGTCCGGCGCGCCGTCGACCGCGGTGCGGATCTCCGACGGCGAACGAGTGCTCGCCTATTCGGGCGACACGGAATGGACCGATGCGCTCATTGCGATCGCCAACGGCGCCGACCTGTTCATCGTGGAGTGCTACGAATATGCGCGCGCCATTACCGGCCACATGAACTGGACCAAGCTTCGCGAGATGATTCCCGCGCTCGGCGCGCGAAGGATCATGCTGACACACATGAATCCCTCGATGCTGGCAAAGCTCGAGGAAGTACGCGCAAGCGGCGTGCTGATCGCCGGCGACGGCATGATGATCGAGCTGTGAGGCCCGTGCGTTCCCCCGGCCGGATTGCGGCCGAATTCGCCGAGCGCGGCGGCCTCGAGGAGCTGCTGCTGGACATCGCCGCCTGTCGCATCTGTCGCGACGCGCCGCGCTTTGCGGCGCCGCTGCCGCACGAGCCACGCCCGGTGCTGCAAGCGGCGGCGGGCGCGCGCATCTTGATTGCGAGCCAAGCTCCGGGCACGCGCGTTCACGCCTCGGGCAAGCCCTACGCGGACCGGTCCGGCGACCGGCTGCGGCATTGGCTCGGTATGAGCGAGGCCGAATTCTACGATCCCGAGCGGGTCGCGATCGTGCCGATGGGCCTGTGTTTTCCCGGGCTCGGCGCGGCCGGCGCCGACCTGCCGCCGCGCCGCGAATGCGCCCCGACCTGGCACGAACCGCTGCTGAGACAGCTGAACAATATTGCGCTGGTGCTCGCGGTCGGACGCTTCGCACAGATCTATCATTTCGAGCGGCTAGGATTGCGCGGATGGCTCGCGCCCTCGCTCGACGCGACGATGCAGCATTGGGAGAAAATCTGGAAGGCGCGCAAAAATCCGAGCGTGATGCCGCTGCCGCATCCTTCCTGGCACAACAATCGTTGGCTGAACCGCAATCCGTGGTTCGAGGCTGAGCTCCTGCCGGAACTGCGTAGAGAGTTGAGATGGCTTTTATAATTCGGAGGAATTAGCGCTAGCACCACAGCGAGAGAGGAGCCTCTGGAGGTCGGCGTTAGAGGCCAAAAATTAGCTGTACGGCAGAAATACGGCAATCAGTCAAATGCCCCCCATGCGCTCGGGAAGGCGACTCCGACCCGCTGTTTCAGGCAGAGATGGACGCATGGCCTATGCCGCATCGGGGTCTGTGCCCAAGCCATCCCGGCGGGAGGCCAGCGAGCCCGTGGGCCCTACACGCGAATCAGCCCGCTTGCCGCTACGGGGCGGCAAGCTCAGGCGGCAATCTCGGCTGCCGGTTGCGTGGCAAGCCGCTCCGCCAGCGTCCCAAGCGCCGCCGCAGCCTCCAAGGCCCGCATCCGGCCAATGTCCAGCACCAGCCGATGCTCGTCGTCACCAGCAACAGGCCGCTCAAACCACAGCAAAACAGAAAGATCCTCCAGCCGCGAAATCAGGTCTGCAATCGCTGCAGGATGCACGATCCAGCAACATCGGGTCCAGGTGCAAACGAGTGCGGCGTCTAAGATACGAATCAGATAAATCCTTAGCTCAAATTATCTTTTCCTCCTGGGTGTCTGCTCATGGCATTATCAAAATGTGTCCTCCAATCCGCCCAGTTGGCCTTGAGCACTGCTGCCCGCAGCGCCCGCAGGTTCAAGTCCCCCACTTATTCAGCACTTATCGCCTCGTTGCTTTACGAGGAACTAAACAACGAATTGGGGGGTACAGAGACCACCGATGTTGATAAACGGGACCTTCTGACACAGGCCATTCAGTGCTGCCGAGATATAGCCGTGTCTTCTCCCGCCGAGGCAGTTAACGCACTCAGGGTGGTCCTGCAGTTATTGGAAACGGGACGCCTGCCTCAGGCCGACGTAACCCCTGAGGATCGACGGGCGCAGTTCCGGGTTGTGCAGGGCAAGCTTTCGTCACTATCGAAACCGATTGCTTACTCCTCGCAACGCCAATTGCGGGAGATAGGCTGACGACCCATTAACCTGCTTTTCGCCTACTGGATGGCTTGCTGACCTTTTGAGCTGGTTTCCCTTTCCCCACTACCGGTTTTTGCTCCGCTTCAACCGACCGCCGCAAGGCGTCCATCAAATTCACGACCGTTGCAGGCGCCGCAACCGGAGCTTCTCTCGTCGGCGGTAGACCGGCCTGCTTCTGCTTCAGCATCTCGACGACGGCGGTCTCGTAGCGGTCCTCGAACTCGGCGGGGTCGAAGTGGCCCGCCTTGGTGTCGAGGATATGCTCGGCCAGCTTCACCATCTCGTCCGGCAGCTTCATCTCGGGGATGTCCTCAAAGTGGGGCTTCGCATCCCGGACCTCGTAGGCATACCGCAAGGTCGTTGCCACCAGCCCCCTGTCGAACGGTTCCAACATGACGATGCGCTCCCGCCGGGAGATGACGACCTTCCCGAGGCCAACCATGTTCTTCCGCCGCATCGCCTCCCGAATGACCGCAAACGCATCCTGCCCGACCTTGTCTTCGGGCGTCAGGTAGTATGGGCTGTCGAGGTAGCGTTGGTCGATTTCGGAACGAGGGACGAACTTGTCGAGCTCAATAATCTTCGTACTCTCCAATCGAAGGCTGTCGAGTTCCTCGTCCTCAACCGACATGTATTCGTCCTTGCCGATCTGATAGCCCCGCCCCTTCTCCCCGCTCTCGACGACCTCTCCCGTCACGGAGTCCACAAGCTGCTGCTTCAAGCGGTGGCCGGTCTTCTTGTTTATCTGCCGGAAGCTAACACGCTCGCTGGATGACGAGGCTGGGTAGAGCGCAATCGGGCAGGAGACGAGGGAGAGTTTGAGGTATCCCTTCCAGAACGGGCGAGCGGGCGCCATGACGAGAACTCCGGGCACACAAGAAATGTCATGCCGCTTATCCGTAGCGTTTTCATCGCCTCTCTTGGAGTCGAATCCAGGGTGAGGTTGACGGCACTGGACCGGCCGAGTAGGACAGACCGAGAACAAGCTGGAGGTCGATGGGGATGGTGGGAGGCCGAGGGCACATCGACCAACAAGCCGATGGATACTGGCGCACCCGCACCATCAACGAGGCTTAGTTGCAGGGATACACGTTCCTGCGCCTGACCTGTCCCTGCGGTCGAATAACCGACTATCCGCTCGCCCTTCTGCTACAGCGGCGCGGCCCTTTAGCACTCCTTGGGGTCGAGTGCCAATACCATATTTACTGCGGGCTGGGCGGCCGAGCGGTTGAATCTTACCTCAGGCCATAAGCAGATCAAAAAGAGGGTCAGGCTACAACAGGCAGATTTTCGATCGCCCTCAGGCCGGGCCGCTTCCGCCACCGGATCTGAGAGGGCTCCACGGCCAACTGGAGTTTGGGCCACCGCGTGAATAGGGCTTGAAGAGCACACAAGCCTTCGATGCGCGCAAGCTGATGGCCCAGGCAAAAATGGATCCCCGTCCCAAAGGAAATGTGCCGGTTTGGCCGTCGCTGCAGGTCAAGGTGCTCAGGGTGCTCGTTCGCCTGGGGGTCCATGTTGGCTGCTGCCACCATGGCCATGATCCTGTCGCCCTTTTTCACCCGGACGCCGTCGAGCTCGATGTCCTTCCGCGCGAGGCGCGGCTTTGAGAACTGTACCGGTGAGACGAAGCGCAGGAACTCCTCAACCGCGAGAGGGGCCCGGCTCCAGTCCTCCACGAGCCAATCACGCAGTGTGGGATTCTTGAGGAGCTCATAAACCGAACCGCTGATCAGATGGGTCGTAGTTTCCGAGCCCGCTCCCAGCAGCAGAAAAACCATTGAGACCATTTCGTTGTCGCTGATGCACCCGCCTTCCATTTCGACCCGTACGATCTCAGCAATCAGCCCCTCACCACCGTGCTTGCGGACAAGCTGCAACCTCCGTTCGAGGTAGCGTCTCATCCGCGAAAGGCCGCCGATCATGCGCAGGAAGTCGATGACGTTGGTTACCCGCGCGACCGTATTTGCCCAGGCGATGAATTTCGGCCGGTCGGCCAAAGGGAAGCCGAGCAATTCGCAAATGACGGAGAGCGGCAGCATTCTTGCGTACCGCTCGACGATGTCGACCGGACTCCCATTCGCAAACAACTCGCCGGCGAGGTCGTCGGCGAGTGCGCGGATGCGTGGCTCCATGCCCAGGACTGCCCGGCGGCGGAAGGCCTCGTCAACGATTCCCCGCAGCCGCGTATGATCCGGCTCGTCCGTGGTCAGCATGTTGTTGGCGAGTGCGCGAATATATCCGGGCATCCACCATCGAAGCCCAGCAGGGCCGCCACCCTCCTTCCGAAGTGTGAACGTCTCGCTGTCCTTCAGCACGCGGACCGCCATCTCATGAGTTGTCGTGATCCAGACCGTGCCGATAATCGGAAACCTGGTCTTGACGACCGGGCCGGATGTCCGCAGCCTCTCGATGCCGGTGGCCGGATCGCGGAAGAAGTTTTGACTGGCGAAGTCCAATAGCCGTGTCATGGCTCATACTTGCTGCTGCTTAGAGCCCTTCAGGAACTACTTGGGAGGGCCGCTCTACGCGAGGACTGACTTTGCCGGGACACGGACGCTGCTTTGCGGATGTGTGGGGCAGAAGCGTGACCAAGCAAGGTGAAACAGGGGAGATGTCTATGGTATCCGCGGGGGTCATTTGGCCTTGGGCATGAGCCGACGTTCTCTCCTCTGGGGAGCCGGAGCCGCCGTTCTCGGGAGCTGGGCCCACGCCGCTCCAGCACCCGCGGGTTCGGTCGAGAGCATTCGCGGGGAAGGCTATGTGGACATGTCAGGCCAGCGCCGCTGGCTCGCAGCCGCCGCCGTCGTTTTTATCGGAGACCTGGTTTGCACGGGACAGGACTCCCGCATGGGCCTCAAGCTTGGCACAAGGACACAGGTATCTCTCGGCCCTGAAGCGCGATTGAAACTCGACCGCTTCCTCGTTGAAGCTGGCGGCACACTGGTGCTGGAACGTGGCGCTCTGCGGGTCGATTACGAACCTGGCAGAGCCGGTCAGCCGCTGACCGTGCGGTCTCCCTTTGCGCTACTCGCTGTCCGCGGAACCCGGTTCTTTGCTGGCCCAAGCAACGGTGTTTTCGGCGTGTTCGTAGAGCGTGGTGTCGTTGTCGTAAGTGGCGGGGGAAAGACCGTGACGGTCACCACCGGCCGCGGCACCAACGTGGCTTTTCCTGGAGCGCAGCCGACGGATCCCACTGCCTGGGGCGAAGCCCGCATTCAGGCGGCACTCGCATCAGTCCGCTGATCCGCTCGGGTCCGTAACAGGAGTGAAAACATCGAGAGGCGCGCTCAATCCGCGCAGTGACATGCGTCCGATACTGCGGATCATCGTGGGGTCGAGCCGGGACGCTGCCACTGGGCCAATTAAGATAGTTGAGCCTACCGTCTTGTTCGCTGCCTCGAGCCGGGCGGCTGTGTTAACGACGCTGCCATACGCGGTATAGTCCAGTTTCCGGGCGCCACCGACGTCACCAACGATGGCTGAACCGGTCTCGATACCGACTCGCGTGCGCCCGAGCCCGAGCTTCTTGGCAACCGGTGTCGCGCGGATTGCTTCTGTCGCCTTGACGATGGCCAGCCCGCTGGCGAGGGCCCTTTTTGCGTGGTCGGGCAGATCGACCGGCGCATTAAAGATGGCATGCACGGCATCACCGATGATCTTCTCTACCATACCGCCGTGGTCCGTCACGGCGCCGCTGACCGCATCGAAATAGTCATCGAGGAGCGTGACAAGATCGGCCGGTGCAGCCCGTTCGGTCATCGCCGTGAACCCTTCGATGTCGGTGAATAAGGCCGTTATTTCCCGCATTTCACCTTGCAGGCGCACCAGTGTCGGCTGAGCAGCAATACGGCGGACGACCGAGGGGGCCAAATATTGCTCGAAGCTCTGGCGCAGTCTGCGCGCGCGGTACTCGTCCCCGGCATAGCGCGCCACTGCCGTCGTGACGAAGGCAGCTATCGCTACTAGCGGTGGCGCAACCGGATCGATCAGGAGACCCTGCGCGCGGATCAACGCCGCTATCGAAAAGGGCCAAGCGCCGATGACCGCGATTACAATGAGGGCAGCCGTCCATGGTCGAAGCATCAGCGCGGCGCCGATACAGAGTAGGCCGAAAGTCGCTGCAGCGCCGATCTCGAGCGGCTCGATGAGCCAAGGCCGCGTGAACATCACTCCATGGATGAGTGCTTCGACAGCATCTGCCTGGATCTGCACCGTTGGCGTTGCAGGCGAGGCAGCAGTCACTCGAAGACCCCCGAGCTCCGGCGCCCCGCCCCCTACCAGCACCACGCGTCCCGCAAGCTGGGCACCAAGGCTCTCATTGTTGAGGAGTGCGGCAGCCGAGATGGTGCGGCGGCTCCACGCCTCCGGCCCGCTCGGCGCGATTCGGATATTGGCGTCCGGATCGAGCCGCGCCGTCACCGCACCAATCCTGAGCCGGAGCGGATCGGCTTCCACAATGAGGGTTCCTGCCTGTTGCAAGAGGCGGACCGCTTCGACGGCGAACCCGGGGCGAACTGCATGGCCGGTGAGGACGAGCAGCGGGACCCGCCGGATACGCCCGTCGACATCCGCATCGAGCGATAGCAGGCCGAGGCCGACCGCTGCAGCGCCGATCTGCGGGGTCGGACCAAGCGCCCCCGGAACCTTCCAGAGCCGCGGCAGATCGACCTCGCCACGAAACAGCATTGGCACCGTGTCGAGCGGCCGGCCTTCACTCGTATCAAGGATAAAACCCAACACCGTGCCCGTACCCGCGATCGCACCCGCAATGGCGGCATCACCATCCTCAAGACTCGCGGCCAGAGCTGATAAATCCTCACGGCTGGTCATCCTGGCGATCTCGCGCGCAAGTGCGGCGGGGGACAGACGGTCGGGATCGGAGAGGAGCACGTCGAGGCCAATCACAGCCGGCTTAGCGGCAGCCACTGCAGCTAGCAAGCGCGCGAAACGTGTGCGCGGCCACGGCCATGGCCCAACTATTTCGAGGGTCGCTCGGTCTATGTCGACAACAGTTACCGCCGGCTCCGCCGGAATCGGAGGGGTCAGCAGAGGGATCAAATAGTCGAGCGAGCGTTCACGCAAAGTCTCGCGAAAACCAAGTGGTGACGAGCTCCAAGCGGCGACTGCAAGGATCAAGACGATGGCGCCGACCAGGGTTGGCCAGATACGGTGCCTCATTACCGCTCACATAGCTCGAATTTGCTCCGCCTCACCGTTATAGCCATGGACCACGCGTTGCTGGACGTTGGCATGTCGACCCAGCTCGCGGCATAGCTGCGCAGCGGCGCGCTAGATGTAGGTCCGCAAGCCGGTTTATGGGATTGATTTCATATTTTCGTTTACCCCTCCAGGGTTGCTCATCGGCCGCACGCAAAAGCCAGTCGAGCGGCGGGGGTTGAGGACGCCACTCTTTGAGCCTAGCCGGGGCACCCACAGCAGGTCGGACGCCAACGCGAGCGCAACCCGGGCCGCGTGGCGACTAGTCTGCTCGATAGATGCGTACGGGCACGGCAGCATCATTCCACCACCTCGGGATCATGCTCAGCCGGATGGCGGTTTTTCGGGAGTAGGATCGTAGTGGATGTGTTGGACTGGGTTTCTCGGGGACAAGCCGCACTGTGAAAGAAGGCAATCGTCCTCGTCCATTGATTGCAACCAATCTCCGCGAATACACTGCTTACTCCGGTTGTGGGTGCTGTCGCCATTGCCGGAACCGTAATTGGTGTGTTCTGGAAGTTTGAAGACACTGCCTCGCCAGAATTGAAGCAGATGATTGCGCGGTGGTTGAAGTATCAAGGGGGTGCATCAGATTTTGGCTGGTCAAAACAGTTGATCGTTATATTCAACAAAATCTTTGGCGAACGTCATATCAGTTGGAAGTGCTTTTGGCGCTCGTGTGTGGCCTCTCTTTTCGCCTTTACTCTCGTTTATTTTGTTTCATTGCCCGTCGTGTATCTTCACTGCGAGCGACACGTCTCGCGAGCCTATCGGCTTTCTGTGGCCTGCGCCCGCAGGACAATGTTTGCTGGCGGGCGCGAGCACGACCGGACCATTCCATTAGCCGACAGAAGCCGGTTCCTCATCGTAGCGGCTCGGCTCGCTATACGCTTGCTGGGGACTATGGGCGATACTATGCTGTGCTTTCGGATTGTTGGGGAAACGCTGAAAAAGGGAGAGCGCCATGGAGAGGAGACGCAAGCCGCACACCGAACCGACGAGGCGCACCATTCTCAAGACTGCCGCAGCGGCAGCTGGACTTTCGGCGCTACCGGTGGCGGCGCCGGGCGTTCTTCGCTCGGCGCGCGGCGAGCAGCCCATCAAGATCGGGCTCATTTCGCCGCTGACCGGCGCCTGGACGGTCTACGGCAAGGCCCACAGCGCCGGCTTGCAGCTGGGTGTCGACGAGATCAACGCCGCGGGCGGCGTGCTTGGCCGCAAGGTCGAGGTAATCGTCGGCGACTCCAAGACCGAACCCCGTATCGTCGTCGAGCAGGCAAACCGCCTGATCCGTCAGGAGGGCGTCGACTTCCTCGCTGGAACGTTCAGCAGCGCCGAACGAAACGCCGCCGGCCCGGTTGTGACCAGCGCCAATAAGATCCTGCTCTATCCCACGTTCTATGAAGGACAAGAGCAGGAGTACTATCCCGGCGTCTGCAACAAGAATATTTTCATGTTCGGACCCGAGCCGACCCAGCAGGTGTGGCCGCACGTGGACCACATGGTGAAGAACTTCGGGAACAAGTTCTTCATGATCGGATCCGATTACGCATGGCCGCACGTGACGAACGACGTGACGAAGCGCAAGCTCAACGACGTGGGCGCACAGGTCGTCGGTGAGCTCTACATTCCCTTCAACACACCGCAATATGAATCGGCGTTGCGGCAGATCCGGGATTCCAAGGCGAACATCATCTTCCACACGCTCACGGGCTCCGACACCGTCAATTTTCGAAAGCAGTTCGTCGCCGCCGGCATGAACAAGGATTTCGTGCTATGGACGGTGGACGACGAAGAGGTGGTCACTTCCGGACTCGGGCCGGACGTTTCCGCGGGTGCCTATGTCAGCTTCGATTATTTCATGACGATCAAGGATTCGAATAACGAGGCGTTTCTCAAGCGCTTCCGCGACAAGTTCGGCAGGGAAGCGTTGATGAACACCGTCGGCGTGGCGATGTACAATGCCGCGCACATGGCGGCGCTGGCGATTGCCAAGACCGGCAAGGTCACGACGGATAGTCTGCGCGAGGGGCTCAAGGACCTCTCGTTCGACAAGGCGCCGCAGGGAAAGGTGACGATGCGCGGCCGCGACAATCAGATGGTCCTGCCCTCCTACCTGATGAAGGTTCGCCAAGGTTGGACGAGCGTCGGCGACATGTTCGAGGAGGTGCAGCACCTGCCCTCCGTGACGCCGGTGGACGCCCGCTGC
>JBKPDF010000115.1:0-27014 GCA_046727735.1 Pseudomonadota bacterium
AAGCGGGCTAGCAGAAGCGCGACCGCTGTCTTGCCGTGACCGGTCTGGGCCGTGAGCGAATAGACAAATCTGCGCTGAAGAATTCCCTCGACCAAATAGTCGGGCGGCACGAAACCGGCCAGAAATTCAGCCAGGGTCTTCGCCAAGCGCGGCGCTGGGATATCCGACGCGGCCAACATCGATTCGACCAATGCCTCGGGCGTGGTGCCTTCGGGGATGGTGTCGGCAATGTCCCATCCCTCGGGGCAGTGCATCGGCGCCTTCCAGCGGCGCAGCCGGCGAACCTCGACCCGCTGCAGCACGTCGACAAGCTGCTCGGCGGCTTGTTCGCCTGGGTCATCGTTGTCAGGGAGCAGAATCACGTCCCGCCCGGCGAGCGGCGAGAAGTCCACCTTGCCGATCGCCTTGGTACCGCCCGGCCAGGTGATGCCGACAACGGGGCATTTGCCCCACGAGAAAGCGTCCGCGAGCGGTCCGAATTCCACTGCCCTCGCGGCCTTCTCGCCTTCGGCGAGCAGCACGATCGCATCGGGACTTTTGGCCAACCGATCGAGCCCGAAGAGTGGGCGCGGTGTGGGCCAACCCCTCAGGCGCCACTCGCCGGCGCCGTTCTGCCAATATGTCGCCGGCCAAAATTCTTTCCGAGCACCGTTGTGTGCGTTCCAGCGCAGCACGTAGCCCAACAGCTGTCCGTCCGCATCGCGATATTCGAAACGGTGATCCGCTTCGAGGCCGTGTTTTTTGAAGTCCGGCAGCGGACTTGCATCCGCCGGCACTGGCATCAGGCACTCGCCGGCGGAATCATCTTGGTGTCGATCGAGTGTGGCGAGCTCGGCATCGGTCAGCGGCGCGGCTGCATCTGCCGTCAAGTGCCTTTTCATCGGTCTATCCGGAGGATCTGGGCCAACTCGCGGGCAGCATCGCCCTGGCCGATGTTGCGCAAGTACGCAAATAGCGAGATCACGTCCCCGCCTTGAGCAGCGTCGGCGAAGTCAGCCCAAGCGCCGGTTTGCATGTTGATGCAGAACGAACCCGGTCGCCGATCATCGCGCGTCGGGTTGCGAGCAACGAATTCGCGACCTCGAGGCCGTCCATCTGGAAGCCATCGCCGCAGCAACGCTGGCAGGGCCGCCAGGGCGGCGCGATTGATGCTGGCGAAGTCGATCCGGTTCATGCCCGCCGCGCCCTTCAAAACGGGATTGCATCATTGAGTTCATCATCGCCAGCTTGGGGAGGCGATGTTCTAGGCGCGGCCCTTTGACGTTCGCGCTTGGGCCTATTTCGTCCGATCTGATGTGTTTGATCGCACTTGAAGGCCGCGACCGAGAGTTCATGACGGTCGACGCCATCATTGCCGCGCCACGTATTCAGCCGAATAGCGCCTTCGATGTAACAGCGATCACCTTTCCTAAGCTCGCCAGCCGCCTCTGCAGCTTTGCCGAAGACAGCAACCGAAACCCATTGCACGCCTTCGTCCTTTCCGACTCCGATGCGCAGCCGAGCCCACAGTTTTCCAGCTTGAGAAATTTTTCGCTCCGCGTCGGCGGCGAGAAATCCAAAGAAGGCGCAATCGATCATGACACTGCCGCCACGAGGTGAACCGCCGGCGATTGTCTGCCGGCGAGGCGGTCGAGAAGATCGCGCGCTAGGACGTTGTAGAGTGCTAAGGCCGCGTCGAGACCGACATCGTCATCGAGTTCAAGTTCGTCGAAGCCGCCGAGCCGCTTGGTGCGTTGCTCCAGAGGGTCAAGGGAAGGTAGACTTGTCATCGTCGTGGCTTTCCAAAATGCGAGCGCCGCCCCTGGTCCGGGCGGCGTTCGTGCGTTCATTTAAGCAGTTGCCTGATTGAAGCGTATTTTATGAGCCGGCGACTGCCGACTTTCACGCTTTCGAGTTCGCCCGTTTTGATTAGCTTCCAGACCTTCGCTCGGCAGAAGCCCGTTAGGCGCGCAGTCTCCAGGACCGTGACGGTTATCGGCTCGGGTCCTGCAGCGGCTGTCGGTACATCCGGCGCCGGTTGCGATGGCGGTCGCAAGGAATCGAGCACTTGCTGTGCATCGTCCGCGGCAACAAAAACTTTCCCAGCCATCCGAATTAGGCGAAGCCGCCCTTGCTCTTCAAGCTCGAGCGCCGCCTTCATGGAAATGCCGCCCAGCCAAATCCGGCAGGCGTGCTTCAATTGAAGGATGGGAACCGGAAGAGGTGGCCCCCAATAGAGACCATGTGTCTTTTCGGGGACCGTAGAAAGGGTAGCCATTCGCGCCTCACTGTGCGAATCAACAGGAGGCACCTAATTAACGGACGCGCGCGGCCTCACAGATAGGGGGGTGTGAGGCGATTGATATTGTTATTCTTTTTTGAATCCGGTTGCTCGAAGCGCGTTAATCGAGGCTTGCAGAATGCGCTGTACGCTTGCGGTCTTTCCGCCGAAGCGCTCACGCAAATGCCTTGCAAATTCGTCAGCCTGTGCATCGTCATCTCTTTTGAGGCGAGAATTCCAGTTTTCAAGATCCTTTCTGCTGATGCTTGGTCCCACCAAAAAAGGAGCCCAATAAACAGCGACGCGCGCCGCGGCATCACCATAGCTGCCGCCTTGTTCGTCTCTGACCGCGCGGACCACCCCCACTGCATAGGCTTGGCCGACCGAGATTTGGGCCGTTGGCAGCACCGCTCTTTCTTTTCGCATCTCGGCCGCGTATCGCCAGAATGGATGCGCATTCCCGTACACCAAGGCCTCTAATAGGCCGTATGCGTTCGTTACGTCCTCGCGAGTGATGCCACCAATGTTTGTGCGCACTCGGTCGTTCTTTAGTTCATCATCCAGGGCACCGACCGCCTTGCGAAAAATTGCGAAGGGAACGGCAAGCTTCTTTGCATCGGGCGAAACGCTCGCCGGGATTGCTTCTTCCTTGCCGATTTGGTCATAAAGGTTGAGCACTTCTTTGGCTGCGGATTGCCGAGAGTTGGGCATGAGATCACCGCCATTGCACCGCCTCGGGAAGGCGGCGCGGGCAAGCCGGACGGCAGTGAAACTATCCGACAACGGGGCTGCAGAACCCGGCCCGCGCCTGGCGCGAGTTTCCTACATTGCCGAACGCAGGGGAACCACCGCAGCTGCGGACAGGGGCTTGTCGCAGTATGAACTCCACGCGTCCATCAATCGGCGCCGCTTCTCGAGCACATCACCACGACGATAGGCTTGCTCCGCGGCATCCCCGATAGCGTGTGCCAGTGCTGCCTCAGCGATCTCGCACGGAAAATTCGTATGTTCTCCGCACCAATCCCGAAAGGCGCTACGGAAACCATGTACCGTAATGTCGTCTCGGCCCATGCGCTCGATAACCGTGAGCATTGTTCGGTCGCTTAGGGATCGGCCGCGCCGACGACCCGGGAACAGGTAGGGCTGATTTCCGTCGCGCGCGTGGCTCATTTCCTCGAGGATGGCGAGAGCGCGACGGCAAACGGAATGCGGTGCTCTTTGTCGGCCTTCATCCTGGCTGCTGCAATTGTCCAGGTTTTGGTGGCGAAATCTACTTCATCCCATTTCGCGCCTCTGACTTCGCCGGTGCGCGCCGCAGTAAGGATTGCAAATTCGAGAGCGCGCGCCGCTGTGCTTTCTTGCGCTCGGAGCTCGGTCATGAATGCCGGCACATCGGTATAAGCAAGGGCAGCGTAGTGGCGTACCCGGTGAACCTTTGATTTTTTAGGGACCAGCTTGTCGATGTGGCGCGCAATCGTGCCGGGTTTTCGCCTGTGCGATAGTGATTCACCGTCGCCCAATCGATCACTTGCTCGATGCGCCCACGGACTCGGCTTGCCGTTTCAGCCTTCTCCTGCCAAAGGGGGCCGAGCACTTTCATGACGTGGGCCGTGTCGATCGTTGCAATCTGCAAGGATCCGAGCAGCGGTGAGACGTGAGTTCGCAAGCTGCTGAGCCACTGATTTGCATGCTTTTTGCTGCGCCAGCCCGCGCGGTGCGCTTCCCAGAATTGATCGGCGCACCAGTCGAAGGTGACGGACCGGGCTCGCTGCGCCGCTGCGGCATCGCGCTGACGCCTTCGCGCCTCGAGGGGATCAACTCCATCCCGGAGCAGTCGGCGGGCCTCTCGCGCCTTCTCTCGGGCTTCTGATAAGCTCACATCCGGATACGGCCCGAGCCCCATGTAGCGTTCGACGCGGTTCTGCATGAATCGGAAGAGCCACGACCGCGAGCTTGTCCTCTTGTTCACCTGCAGCCACAGACCGCCGCCGTCGCAGACATCGCGGGAGGCGTTTTTGATCTGCCGATCGGATAACCTGTGAAGTGTATGCCGCATTGCCCAACCCCCAAATTGACCCACGAATCGAGCGTAGATTATGGTGGACTACGGCAGACTGGTACAGACCAAAAATGCGAGAAGTGCCCATAAAAAGCGGGTTTCTGTGGACAGCTGTTTTTGTGGGTAGACACAAATTCGGCAGATGAGCATGCGGCCGTTTCTCACGCTCCATCATCCGGCTGCCGCCCGCTGGTATTACGCCGAAGGCCTATGGCAAACGGATACGTTCTACTCATTGCTCGCGCGCCACGCCGGCGAGCGGCCGGACGATCCGGCGCTGTGTGATTCTCGGCGTCGGCTGAACTGGTCCGAGGTCCTGGCATGGGCCGACGGGATCGCGGCGGATTTGACCGCCCAGGGCCTCGTGGGCGGCGACCGCGTCTCGATCTGGCTCTCCAATCGCATCGAAGCCGTCCTGGTTTTTCTCGCCTGCGCGCGCCAGGGCTATGGCTGCAATCCCTCGCTGCACCGAGCATACAGCGTGTCCGATGTCGTACAGCTGCTCGATTTCCTCAAGGCGAGCGCGCTCGTCACCGAGCCGGCGCTCGCCGCCCGCGATTCTGGGCAGATCGCTCCCGCGCTGACGCAAGTGAGCTCGCTCAAGCGCGTCTACCTCGTCCCGGATTTTCCCGGGCCCGGACCTGTGGTCGGGGAGCCGATCACGGACCCCGATAAAGTCTCCTATCTCGCGTTCACCTCGGGGACGACCGGAGTTCCCAAATGCGTGATGCATTCCGACAACACGCTGTTGGCCAATGCCCGCGAAATGGTCCGCGATTGGGGACACGGGCCGCGGACCAAGCTGCTCACGCTGAGCCCGCTGTCTCATCACATCGCCTGGGTGGCCGCGGCACAATGGCTCCTCGCCGGCTGCGAGCTGATCGTCAACGATCCGCCGGCGGGCCGTAATGCGCTCGATTGGATCATCGAGACCGGCGCGACCTACGTCATGGGCGTGCCGACCCACGCGATGGACATCATCGCCGAGCAGCGCCGGCGCTCGATCGCTCGCATCGGCGCGGTCGAAGTGTTCTATATGGCTGGCTCGCCCATCCCGCCTTCTGTCGCCGAGACTTTCGTCGAGCAGGGCATCAAGCCGCAGAACATCTACGGCATGACCGAGAACTCCTCGCACCAGTATACGCATCCGGAGGACGAGCGCGCCGTGATCGTCAATACCTGCGGGCGCGGCGGCAAAGCCTATGAGGTGCGGATTTTCGATCCGGAGAACCCTGATCGCGAGCTACCGCGCGGCATGCTCGGCGAGATCGGCGGGCGCGGCGCCGCGTTGATGCTCGGCTACTACGGCAATCAGCCGGTGACGGCGGCGAGCTTCAATCGCGACGGCTGGTTCATGTCCGGCGACCTCGGCGTGCTCGACGAGGCCGGCAATCTGAAGATCGTCGGCCGGCTCAAGGACCTGATCATCCGCGGCGGGCACAACATTTATCCGGCTCACATCGAGGCCCTCGCGCTTCGCCACGCCGCGGTCGAACGCGCGGCCTGTGTGGGCATCGCCGACGAGCGGCTCGGCGAACGTGCCTGTATCGCCATCGTCGGCGCGGTCGAGCCGGATGCGCTGCTCGCGCACCTCGCCGGAGAAGGCCTGTCAAAGGCCGACATGCCGGAATATTTTCTGCGCATGGAAGATTTTCCGCTCACCGCGAGCGGAAAGATTCTCAAGCGCGAACTCGTGACGATGATCGGGCGCGGCGAGCTTGCGCCCATTCCGGTGCGATGGCGCACGAAGGAGATCGCCTGATGCCGCTCGGTCTCACACGCCGCGATGAAGTCGGGGTTCTCGTGCTCGATCGACGGGAGGCGCTCAACGCGCTGTCGTTCGCTTTTCTCGAGGAGATCGACGGTGCGTTCGATGCGGTCGCCGAGATGGGCGTTCGCGCGCTCGTGATCACCGGCGCCGGCGGCAAGGCATTCTGCGCCGGCGCCGACGTCAAGGAGCTTCGCGGCCGCAATCTCGCGGAGCAGCGGCGGGGCATCGAGCGCGGCCAGGCGATTTTCGCGAAGCTGGATGCGCTGCCGATTCCCTCGATCGCGATCATCAACGGCTACGCGTTCGGCGGCGGGCTCGAGCTCGCGCTGGCAGCGACCTTCCGCCTCGCCACGGCGAACGCGAAGCTCGGGTTTCCGGAGATCAAGCTCGGCCTGATCCCGGGCTACGGCGGCACCCAACGCCTGCCGCGAGTCGTCGGCGAGGCGCGGGCGCTCGAGCTGATCCTGACGGGGCGCACGGTCGGCGCCGAAGAGGCGCAGCGCATCGGGCTCGTGCATCGGCTCGTCGACGGCGACGCGATCGAGGCGGGCCTGAGCTTCGCCCGCGAGCTGACCGGCTACAGCCTGCCCGTCCTGGCATTGGCGCGCTCGGCAGTGACGCGCGCGCTCGACGTGCCGATCCACGAAGGGCTGAAGATCGAGGCCGACGCGGCGACGCTTGCGTTCCGCACTGCCGACGCCGAGGAGGGCATGGCTGCCTTCGTCGAAAAACGGGCCCCGGTGTTCCGCGATGCGTGAGCCGCCACAAACTCCGTTTACCTCCCCCCTTGAGGGGGAGGTCGGCTCGCATGCGCAGCGTGCGAGCCGGGAGGGGGTATGAGCGTGCTCGATCGAACAAGCACCCCCCTCCCCATCCCTCCCCCTCAAAGGGGGGAGGGAGGCGACTGTGGGACAGCCCCCCGCGTCTCCTGCGCCCACATTTCGGCCTGACGGGCCATGAAAGTCTTCGACACGCTGGAGCGGCAGCGCAACTGGTCGGACGACGAGCGCCTCGTGCTCGATCAGGTGCGGCGCGTCGCCGAGGAAGTGATCGCGCCGAGAGCCGCCGAGATCGACCGTACCGGCGCGTTCCCGTGGGACAATGTCCGCGCGCTCAACGCGATCGGCGCCAACGCGATCTTCGTGCCGGCAGCATTCGGCGGGCTCGGCATGTCCTACCGGCTCTATCTCGCGGTGGTGAAGATCATCGCCGAGGCCTGCGCCTCGACCGGGATCATCTATTCCACGACGTTCAACGGCCTGAAATCCCTGATCGACATCGGCAGCGCGGAGCAGAAGCAGCGGCTGTTGCCACGCATCGCGGCGGGCGGCCTCGGCGCGCTCGCGATTACCGAGCCGACGGCCGGATCCGACGCGACCGGCATGAAGACGCGATTCACGCCGGACGGAGATTCGGTCGTGGTCGATGGCGGCAAGATCTTCATCACCAATGGCGATGTCGCGGAGCTGATGCTGCTATTCGGCAAGTGGTCGGAGCTCGGCGACGACAAGGGGGCGATCACCGCGCTGCTGTTCGAGACGAGCACCCCCGGCTTCGAGGTGATCCGCAAGGAGGACAAGATGGGTCACCGCGGCTCGTCGACGGCGGCGATCGCCTTCAACCGCTGCGGCGTGCCCCGCGCGAACCTGCTCGGCAAGCCCGGCGAGGGCTTGCAGATCTTGCTGGCAGCGCTCAACAAGTCGCGCCCGAGCGTTGCCGCCCATGCACTGGGCATCGCGACCGCCGCGTTCAAGGATATGGTCGCGTACATGAACGAGCGCGTGCAGTCGGGGCGGCGCATCGTCGATTTCCAGGCCAACCAATTCCTGCTGGCGGACCTTGCGACCGATCTCGCGATGACCGAGCGCTGGCTCGATTACGTCGCCGCGCTCGCCGACGCGGAACATTGCGAATACGGCGTCGAAGCTTCGATGCTCAAGCTGCGCGCTTCCGATCTCGCCATGCGGATCGCGACCGAGGCGGTGCAGATGCACGGCGGCTACGGCTATATCCGCGATCTGCGAGTCGAGCGGCTGATGCGCGACGCCAAGATCACCCAGATCTGGGAAGGCACCAACCAGATTCACCGCCAGCTGATCGGCCGCAGCTTTGCAACAAAATGACGGGTTTCATCGGCCGGTCGGCTTCTCGCTAGTGTAGCCCGGATGAAGCGAGCGCAGAGCGCTCGCGAAATCCGGGGATGCCACTCCCGGATTACGCATCCCTGCGCGATGCTTCATCCGGGCTACAGCTCTGTCGCGTTTCGATATCGCTAGCATTCCTGCCCAACTTCGTCCGCCACGGGCGAGGTCACGACCAGAAACACCAAGTCGGTCAGCCCCGAGTTGGCGATCGAGTGCTCGACGCCGGGCGGCAGGAAGATCACGTCGTGCTTGCGCACGACATGCGTCTCATTGCCGATCTCCATCAGCGCCTCGCCTTCGAGCACGTGATAGACCTGCTCCTGGACCTTGTGGGCGTGCTTCTTCACGTAAGCCATCGGCTGGTACATCGAGATGCGGTAATCGATGTGGCGCGTCTCGGCATTCTCCGGCCGCACCAGCGGCTTCGACAGCGCGCCGCCGAAATGATCGGGAAATTCCTTCCACGGCACTTCGGCGATGTTGCGGATGAACCACTTTCGCGGTTGGGGCATGTCGCAATCCCGATTCACTTCACCGGCGCTTCCTCGCTCGGCAAGAACCGCTCTCCGAACACCGGCTCCCGGTACGGCGTCGGCGGGAGCTGCCAGGCGCCGGTCGCCGGCGGATGCACGTTGGCATCGACGTGGACGTCGAGCACGAACGGCCTGTGCGCGGCAATCGCGTGCTCGAGCGCGCCTTCGAGCTCCTCGGACTTCGCTACAGTCACGCCCTCGGCGCCGCTGGCGCGCGCCCACGCGGCGAAATCCGGATTGTAGGGCGCTTTGTTGCTGCCGCGATAGAACGCGGTGCCGAGCTCTCTGCCGCCGAACATGCCGGTCTGGATGTCGCGGATCGAAGCCCAGGAGAAATTGTTCCAGACGAGCCAGACCACCGGGATGTCGTATTCGACCGCCGTGCACAGCACGTGCGGCACCATGCTGAAGCAGCCGTCTCCGGTGATCGCCACCACCGGCCGCTCCGGCGCCGCGAGCTTGGCGCCGAGCGCGCCCGCGGCTCCGAACCCCATGCCGGAAAAGCCCCAGGAGTTGAGCATCGTCTGCGGCCGCCGCGCCTTCCAGAACTGCATGTACCAATTGTGATTGACGCCGACGTCGCAGGCGAGGATCGCATCCTGCGGCAGCACGTTCCGGCAAGCGGCAACCACGCGCTCCGGGCGGATCGGCGAAGCATGGATCGCGAAATTCGGTGCGATGTGAGCGTCCCACTCGGCTTGCCAGCCGCGGATGTCAGCGTGCCAGGCTTTGCGCGCCTCGGCCTCGGCGGGCCGCCGCTCGAGCTCGGCGAGCAGCTGGCGCAGAAAGGTACGCGCATCGGCCGGAATGCCGAGGTCCGGCGGATAATTGCGCCCGAGTTCGTCGGGATCGATGTCGACGTGGATGAGCTTGCTGTGCGGAAAATTCCAGGAATAACCCGGCAGCCACGAGGAGGCCGAGCGGTCGTCGAAGCGGGCTCCGACCGCGATCACGAGATCGGCGCGCCGGCCCGCCTCGTTCGCCGGATAGGCGCCGTTGCGTCCGATGAAGCCCAGCGACAGCGGGTCCGTCATGTCGATCGAACCGAAGCCGTTCGGCGAAGCGATCACCGGAATGCCCAGCTTGTGCGCGAGCTCGGTGAGTTCCGCGCCCCCTTCCGACAGCGTCACGCCATGGCCGACGAAGAACACCGGCCGCTTCGCTTGCGAGATCATCTTCAGCGCCGCCGCGATCTGCTCGGATGCAGCGCCGCTGCGCTGCGCGCCGAACGGCGGTGCCGAGGGCGGCACCTCGACCTCGTCGGCTTCCTGGAACACGTCGTAAGGCACGTCGAGATTCACTGGACCCGGCCGTCCGGACAACATCGTGGTCATCGCTTGGCGCAGCGCGAGCGGCAGCATGTCGACCCGGGTCGGCTGAAAGCTGCGCTTGACCACCGGCCGGATCACGTTGACGAAATCGGCCTGAAAATGCCGGTTGATCTCCTGGAACGGGCTGCGGTTGAACTGCGAGGTCGGCACATTGGCGGTGATCGCGAGCAATGCCGAGGAATCCGCCAAGGCGACCGCGAGCGGCATGATGATGTTGGCCGATCCCGGACCGCAGGAGGTCAGCGTCGCCGCCGGTTCGTGACGCACGCGGAAATAGGCGTCCGCCATGTGGCCGGCGACCTGCTCGTGGCGCGGCGAGACGAGCTTGATGCGATCGCGCGCGTCATAGAGCGCGTCGAGCATGCCGACATTGCCGTGGCCGCAGATCCCGAACACGTAGGGAATCCTGTTGCGGATCAGGTATTCGGCGATCAGCTCGGCGCCCTTCATGTTCGGCATGGTTCGTCCTGCCTTTCGGTTCCGGCGCCTCAGTCTAATGCATCCCGAGTTCAAGCCGCCATGTGTTTGGCCGCGATGTAGCCGAACGTCAGCGCCGGACCGAGCGTGATGCCGGGGCCCGGATAGGCGCCGTTCATGATCGAGCTCATGTCGTTGCCGCAGGCATAGAGATTCCCGATCGGCCTTCCGGCGGCATCGAGCACCCGCGCGTTCTCGTCGGTCACGAGACCGCTCGCCGTCCCGAGATCGCCGGGATAGAGCACGATCGCATAAAACGGGGCATGCTCGATCGGCGCCACGCACGGGTTCGGCGCGTGGTCTGCATCGCCCATATAGCGTTGATAGATGTCGCTGCCGCGGCCGAACTCGCGATCGATGCCGTCCCGCGCACCTTCATTGTACCGCGTCACGGTGTCCACCAGCGCGCCGGCATCGATGCCGAGTGCGCCGGCAAGCGCGCCGATCGTCTGCGCCTCGATCAAATAGCCGCTGCGCACGTGCTCGCGCACCGAGAACGAGAACGGCTTCACGGCGCCGAGCCCGTAGCGCCATAAGAACCGGCGGTCGCAGATCAGGTAAGCCGGGATGCAGGACCCGTCGTCACCGCGCCGGAACATCGCCCGGACGAATTCATGATACGAGCGCGCCTCGTTGGTGAACCGGCGACCGCGCCGATCGACGGCGATCACGCCGGGCTTGCCGCGATCGGTCACCGTGTGAGGAAAGATGCCCGGCGAGCCGTCGCGCCGCGTGAAGCGGGAGACCGGTGCCCAGAACGCCCCGTTCGCATTCTGTTCGCACACGCGGCCGCCGGCGGCCGTCCCGAGAGCGAGCCCGTCGCCGGTGTTGTCGGGGCAAGCGGCCGAGAGCATTCCGGCTTCGGCCGGCAGATATTTCTGACGCATTCCGCGGCCATGCGAAAAACCGCCGGTCGCCAATACCACGCCGCGTCTCGCTCGAACCTGTTTGCGGCCTCCGCCGCGGCGCTCGTGCGCGACCGTCACGCCCGCAACCTTGCCGTTCTCGCAAACCAGATCGGCGACGTGCGTGTTCAGCGCGAGCTCGACGTTGTGCCGCAACAGCGAGTGCAACAGGCGTGCCGCGAGCGCATTTCCGAGGTAGAGCGAGCTGCCGCGATCCGCCAACAACCGCTGCCAGCCGTAGCGCGCGATGAGCGACGCGACCCGCCCGGCCGAGCGCCAAGAGCGGCCGGCGTTGCGCAAATGCCGCAGATCGGCGCGGTCGATCATCATGCCGCCGAACAGCATGAATTCCGGCAGCGGCCGGCGCAGCAGCCGAAAATTTTCGCCGAGCGCTCGGCCGTCGAACGGCACCGGCTCGAGCACGCGCCCGCCTCCCGTCGCTCCCGGCAGGCTCGGATAATAATCCGGATACGCGAGGACCGGCCGAAAGCGCAGCGAAGTCTTCTGCTCGAGATAGGCGACCGCCGCATCGGCGTTCGCGAGAAATGCCGCGCGCAGCGGCTCGTTGAAGCTTCCGGAAACGGTGTGGCTCAGATAAAGCCGTGCCTGTTCCAGGCTGTCGGGGCGGCCGGCCTCGCGCATCTTGGCGTTTGCGGGCACCCAGGCCATCCCGCCCGACAGCGCCGTCGTGCCACCCACCTGCGCCGATTTCTCGATCAGCAGCACGCGCATGCCTTCCGCCGCCGCCACCGCGGCCGCGGTCATTCCGGCCGCGCCCGCGCCCAGCACGATTGCGTCGTATTCGTCGGCAACCGGCATGATTCCGTCTCAGCAGCCAGGGTGCCGGCCGAGCGAGCACTGCGAGCGAGCGCCGGGCCCATGACCATGAATCCAACGATCATGGCCTGTGGTCATGGGTTCCGGCGCTCCCGCGGAGCCTGCCCGGACGTGATCCGGGGCGGTCGGCCGGAACGACGGCGTCGATTGTTCAGCCGGAAGGCCGCAAAGCTCAATAGGTCTTCGCCGCGGCTTGCGGCATCTGCCCGCGCGCCTCGCGCACCGCGGCAGCCGCGGCGTTGGCCAGCAGCCGCGCGTCGTTGAGAATGGTGCAAAGCTGATAGCCGTCACCGAAGCGGCGGATCGCGGTCTTGGCGCCGTCGGTATGCACGCCGGCAATCTTGCCGTGCTTGCGAGTCGCGAAGGCGATCTGCTTGATCGCGTCGATGACCTCCGCATCCTGCGGATCGAGGCTCGGCGGCACTTTTCCCATGCTGAGCGACAGATCCGAGGGGCCGACGTAAATCCCGTCGAGGCCGTCGACCGACGCAATGGCTTCGAGGTTCTTCAGCGCTTCCCGCGTCTCGACCATCGCGAACAGCAGGATCTCATCGTTGGCGTGCTGCCAATAATCGGCGCCGCCGTAGAGCACCGCGCGGTTCGGCCCGAAGCTGCGCGAACCGCGCGGCGGATACCGGCAGGCATCGACGAATGCCTCGGCCTGCGCCTTCGAATTGATCATCGGACAGATCACGCCGTAGGCCCCGGCGTCGAGCAGCTTCAGCGTGAGGATCGGCTCGTTCCACGGCACCCGCACCATCGGAACCGCGGGGGTGGTTGAGATCGCCTGCAGCATCGCCACCGCCGACTGGTAATCGACCGCACCGTGCTGCAGATCGACCGTGACGCTGTCGAACCCCTGATGCGCCATGAGCTCGGCCGAATAGGAATTGGCGAGCGACAGCCAGCCGTTCAGCACGGTGCTGCCGCCGGCGAGAAGTCTCCGCAGCTCGTTCTTGCGCATCGGCTCATCCTTCTGTCCGGATGGTTGCGGGCACCAGGTGGGCTCCGCGCGTCTCCTCACCGGTCATAAACACCCGGCGGGGCGATGACAATGCGGATCGGCCGCGGTTCCGGCTGGTCGGGAGGCCGCTGGGAATCTAGCATCGCGCCGCGAGCGGACGGCGTTGCGGGAGGAATTGATGAAGGTCGCAGAACTCGAGATCCTGCGCTGCGGCGCCGGCTGGCGGAACTACAATTTCCTGAAGCTCACGACCGATGAGAGGATCGTCGGCTGGAGCGAGTTCGACGAGGGTTTCGGCTCGCCGGGCGTCGGCACGGTGATCGAGCAATTGGCCGGCCGCGTCGTCGGCCGGCCGGTAAGCGCGCATGAGGCAACCCACGCCGAGCTCTATTGTGCGACCCGGCCGGCGGCGGGCGGCGTCGTCACCCAGGCCATGGGCGCGATCGAGAACGCGCTGCTCGACGCCAAGGCCAAGGCGCTCGGAGTGCCGTGTTACGAGCTTTTCGGCGGCAAGCTGCGCGACCGCATCCGGCTCTATTGGTCGCACTGCGCGACATGGCGGATCAATCACCCGACGGTCTACAAGCCGGCGATCACCGACCTCGACGGCGTCAAGGCGATCGGGCGCGAAGTGCGCGAAAAAGGCTTCGGCGCACTCAAGACCAACCTGTTCGTCTATCGTGACCGCAAGCCGCAAGGTTGGCGGCCGGGATTCGGCAGCCCGTTCTACCCGGAGCTCAATGTCGACAAAGCGCTGCTGCGCAATCTGCGCATGCACCTCGAGGCGCTGGACGACGGTGCGGTGCCCGATGTCGATCTCCTGCTCGACCTCAATTTCAATGCGAAGACCGAGGGATATCTGAAAATCCTGCGGACGCTGCGGGATTTCGACATGTTCTGGATCGAGATCGACAGCTACAACCCCGAGGCGCTGGGCTACATCCGCCGGCAAAGCCCGCATCCGATCAGCTCGTGCGAGACGCTGTGCGGCATGCGCGAGTTCCTCCCGTATTTCCGCGAGCAGGCGATGGATGTCGCGATCATCGACGCGGTGTGGAACGGGGTTTGGCAATCGCTGAAGATCGCGGCCGCGGCCGAGGCGTACGAGCTCAACGTCGCGCCGCATAATTTCTACGGCCACCTGTGCACCATGATGAACGCGCATTTCTGCGCCGCGGTACCGAACCTGCGCATCATGGAAATCGACATCGACCGCGTGCCGTGGGACCACGAACTGTTCACCCGCGTGCCGAACATCGAGAACGGCCATCTGGTGGTACCCGATACGCCCGGCTGGGGCACCGAGCCCAACGAGCAGGCCTTGCGCGCGCATCCGCCGATCGAGGAGGGCGGGCTCTTGCGGCGGGTGACGCCCTGAAGGGCTCCGGTCCAATTCGATGGGAAATCCCAATTCGGGTCGAAAACTCCCCCTGCCAAACCGCCCCGTTTTGACCTAAGCTTGCCCGCAAGCGGCGAGGCCCGAACCGCACCGGCAGGTTCCGGGCCGATGAGAAGAACCGCTGCGCGATTCGGCCTGGGAGGAACCACATGCGCTCCAAGCTCACGCGGCGGCGTTTTCTCGCGACGACGGCGGCATCTTCGGCGCTGGTCGCCATGCCCTATGTTCGCGGCTCGCACGCCGCCGGCAAGCTTGCGATCGTGCTTTGGGACCACTGGGTGCCGGGTGCGAACAACACCTCACAAGCGCTAGTCCAAGAGTGGGCGGCCAAGGAAAAGGTCGACGTTCAGATCGATTACATCAACAACCAGGGCAACAAGCTGCTGATCACGGCTGCCGCTGAAACACAGGCCAAGACCGGCCACGACATCATGGCTTTCGCCACTTGGCGTGCGGCCGATCACGCTAATGACCTCGTGCCCGTTGACGATATCATGGGGCCGCTGATCAAGCAGAACGGCGCCGTCAACCAGACCGTGGAATATCTGGGGAAGGTCCAGGGCCGCTGGGTCGCCGTTCCGGCCACCATCGGCACGCAGATCAAGGGACCGTGCTCACGCATCGACCTCATGAAGCAACACGCCGGCATCGACGTGCAGGCGCTCTATCCGCCTGGCGCGCCCCCGAAGGCGGAGAGCTGGACGCTCGATGCATTCCTCAAGGCTGCAGAAGCCTGTCACAAAGCCGGCTTCCCATTCGGCATCGGCCTCGGCTCGACGTCAGACTCGGTCGATACCGCCGGCACGATCTTCCATTCGTTTGGCGCTGAGCTGGTCGACGCCAAGGGCAACGTCACGGTCAAGACCGATGCGGTGCGTCAGGCGCTCGAATATTACACGAAGCTCGCGAAATTCTTCCCGCCCGACGCGCCGGCTTGGGACGACGCCTCCAACAACAAGTGGCTGATCTCCGGTCGCGGCGCGCTGATCATGAATCCGCCGAGCGCCTGGGCGGTCGCCAAACGCGACGCCCCGCAGGTCGCGGAGCAGTGCTGGACCCACGGCATGGCTGCCGGCCCGAAGGGCCGATTTGCGCCGTTCCTGCCGTATTTCTGGGGGATATGGTCGTTCAGCAAGAACCAGCAAGCGGCGAAGAGTCTGCTGGTTCATCTTTCCCAGCCCGCCGCGATCGAGAAGCTCGTGGCGGCGAGCGGCGGATATGACCTGCCGTCGTTCGCCAACATGACGACATTGAAGACCTGGGCCGAGGAGAACCCGCCCAAGGGCACGCTCTATCATTATCCCAATCCGTACAATCACCAGATCCTCTCGATCGCCGCGGCGCCGGCGCCGCACAAAATCGCCGAGCAGATCTATACCCAGGGCGTCATGACCAAGATGACCGTGCGCCATCTTCAGGGCGAGCCGA
The DNA here is from genome assembly GCA_046727735.1 of Pseudomonadota bacterium. Classification (GTDB taxonomy): domain Bacteria; phylum Pseudomonadota; class Alphaproteobacteria; order Rhizobiales; family Xanthobacteraceae; genus AP-16. The sequence continues at coordinate 16,109 of JBKPDF010000115.1, forward strand.
TGGAGAAGACGCTGGCCTGGGCGGAAAGCGAGGTCGAGGGATTCCTGCGCACGTGAGGCAAGGCGGAGGCTCGCGGCCGCAAGCCGTGGGGTTGCGGCCTCGAGCGGCAGTTTGACCGCGAAGAGAGCGTGCCATGGCGGATGCGGTAATAGGTCAACTCACGGCGGGGCGGGCGCGCCAGCGCCGCTTCGGCTTGCGCAGCGCCATGCGGCGCAAGTCGATGATCGCCTTCCTGATGACCCTGCCGCTGATCCTGCTGATCGCGCTGTTGGTGGTGTACCCGGCGCTCTATTCGCTCAATCTCGCCACGCTCAACCGCTCGATGCAGCGCTTCGTCGGTTTCGGCAATTTCCTGTTCCTGTTCAACCGCGAAACCTTCTGGATGGTGGTGAAGCAGTCGTGCATCTTCGCGCTCACCGCCGTGTTCTTCAAAGCCGTGTTCGGCTTCGTCGTCGCGCATTTCGTCCACAACATCCCGGCCAAGGGCCAGCGCAAGTGGCGCGGCATGCTGCTGGTGCCGTGGGTCATTCCCCCGGCGATGAGCTGCCTCGCCTGGCTGTGGCTGTTCGACCCGTCCTACAGCGCCTTCAATTGGCTGCTGGACAAGGCCGGCATAGGCCCGATCCCGTGGACGGGGGACGCGATGTGGGCGCGTTTCTCCATCATCCTCGTCAATGTCTGGATCGGCGCGCCGTTCTTCATGATCATGTATCTCGCCGCGCTCAAATCCGTTCCCGAGCAGCTCTACGAGGCGGCCGCCGTCGACGGCGCCAATTTCTGGCAGCGCACCTGGTACGTGACCCTGCCGATGATGCGCAACATCATCGCGATCACCGCGCTGTTCTCGCTGATCGTCACGTTCGCGAATTTCGACATCGTCCGCATCCTGACCGCGGGCGGGCCGATCGACCTCACCCACGTGTTCGCCACCTGGGCATTCCGGGTCGGCATCGAGGTCGGCGACATCCCGCTCGGCGCCAGCGTGTCGCTGTTCATGGTGCCGATCCTCACCGTCGCCGCGATCTTCATCCTGCGCGACATCCATCGGCGGGGCAACGAGGCATGACCGCCATCGCCACAACGGCTGCCGTGCGCCCCACCCGCAAGCCGCGTCGCGGCAGCATCAGCCGGGACCGCCGCCGGGCACTGCGCTGGTCGTATTTTTTCCTCACGCTGTTCGCGGTCCTCTTCCTGCTGCCGCCGGTCTACATGCTGATCACCTCGTTCAAGACCAGCGCGGAGATCTCCGCGGCGACGAATCCGTGGTGGGTCTACAACCCGACGCTCGCCAATTACATCGAGCTCTTGTCCTCGTCGCAATTTCTGACCTATTTTCGCAATTCGGCCGTCGTCTCGGTCATCGTAGTCGGCACCACGATGTTGATCAGCGTGCCGGCCGCCTTTGCTCTCTCCCGGATGCGCTTTTGGGGCTCGACGACGCTCGCAACCGGCGTGTTTTTGACCTATCTGATCCCCGAGACGCTGCTGTTCATCCCACTGTTCAAGATGTTTGCGGTATTTGGAGACACCACCGGCATCCAGCTGATCAACCGCTGGTGGGTGCTGCTGCTGGTCTATCCGACGCTGACCGTGCCGTTCTGCACCTGGGTGATGATCGGGTATTTCGCATCGATCCCGCGCGAGCTCGACGAGGCGGCGCTGATCGACGGCGCCAACTACCGCCAAGTGCTTACCCGCGTGTTCATTCCGGTGGCGCTGCCTGGGCTGATCGCCGCGACGATCTTCGCCTTCACCGTGAGCTGGGCGCAGTTCCTCTATCCGCTGGCGTTCACGACCTCGACCGACCAGCTGGTGCTGCCGGTCGGCATCATCACCTCGCTGATCAAGGGCGACGTCTTCAACTGGGGCCAGATCATGACGGGGGCTCTGCTCGGCGCGGCGCCGCCGCTGATCATCTACGCGTTCCTGATGGATTATTACATCGCCGGACTGACCGCCGGCGCCACCAAGGGCTGAGCCGCATCTCGCCGGTTCTCACCTCTCCCCGTAGGGGAGAGGTCGATCCTCGCCGAAGGCGAGGATCGGGTGATCCAACCACAAACATCCGATCCCCCTCACCCCATCCCTCTCCCCTGCGGGGAGAGGGAGGCGACTGTGACTTCTCCGGAGTGAGGGATGTCGGGCGCGTTTGTCAGGCGTACGGCCGCTCCTGCCACCACGGAAAGAATGCCGGCATATCCTGCGAGACGCGGTCGGAGAAGCGCGGCTTGCGCTTGTCGAGGAACGCGGTGACGCCCTCCTTGACGTCGGCGCTGCGGCCCCGCGTAAAGATCGCGCGGCTTTCGATCTTGTGGCCTTCCATCGGGTGATCGGCGCCGAGCATGCGCCAGAACATCTGCCGCGCGAGCGCGATCGAGACGCCGGCATTGTCGGCAATTTCCCGCGCCAGCGCTCGCGCCGCCGGCAACAGCTCGTCGGGCGGGTGGACGGCGCTCACGAGCCGGGCCGCCAAAGCTTCCCGCGCCGGGAAGACGCGCCCGGTGAACGTCCATTCCAGGGCCTGCGAAATGCCGACGATGCGGGGCAAGAACCAGGACGAGCAGGCTTCCGGCGTGATGCCCCCGGCGCACGAATACGAAGCCGAACCGGGCCTCCTCCGAGGCAAGCCGGACATCCATGGGCAGCAGCATGGTGGCGCCGACGCCCACCGCCGGACCATTCACCGCGGCGATCACCGGCTTGAGACACGAGAAGATGCGCAGACTCACCCGCCCGCCGCCGTCGCGCGCGGCGTCGCTCGCGAGGTCCGGCTCGCCAGCGGCGCCGAGCGGAACTTGCGGCCGGTCGCGACCCGCGGCGCGGTCGAACGTCGCGGCGCCGGCGGAGAGATCCGCGCCGGCACAGAATGCCCGGCCCGCACCGGTGACGATTACCACTTTCACATCGTCGTCGCGATCGGCGCGATCGAAGGCGTCGATCAGCTCCTGGAGCATTTTTGTCGTAAACGCATTGAGCTTGTCCGGGCGGTCGAGCGTGATCGTGAGGATTCCATTCTCGATCTCATATCGAATGGTTTCATAGGGCATCGGTCGGTCCTCTCGTCGACTGCGGCGTTTGGGTGCGCTTGCGTGCGCAGTTATGCCAAGTCCGCGCCACGTGCTCGTTTCCCTTCTCCCCCTGCGGGAGAAGGTGGCGAGGCGGAGCATAGCGAAGCCGAGCCGGATGAGGGGTCACCCCTCACCGCCTCGCGGACGGAAGTCCGCTCGGCACCCTTTCCTACAAGGGGGAGAGGGTCAGCGAGCGTGCGGCCCGGTCGGAACTAGAATGCCGAATAGCCGCCGTCGATCACGAAGCATTCCGCGGTGTGATAGGAGGAAGCCGGACTTGCGAGATAGACGGCGATCCCGCCGAAATCCTGCGCCGCGCCGAAGCGGCGCATGGGAATGCGGGGCATCACGTTCGCCACGAATTTTTCGTTCGCCATGACGCCGGCGGTCATTTCGCTCTTGATCCAGCCCGGCAGGATCGCATTGGCGGTGACGCCGTAGCGGGCGAGCTCGACCGCGAGCGCGCGGACGAGCGCGTTGATCGCGGCCTTGGTCGCCGCATAGTGCTCGTTGCGCGCGGTGCTGAAGATCGAGGCGGTGCTCGAGGTCGCGATGAGCCGCCCGAATGCGTCGCCGCGCTCCGCGCGCTCGGTCATGTGGCGGGGCGGCGAGCTGAAAAATGTGGAACACGCTGTCGAGATTGATCGCGAACATGCGCCGCCATTCCTCCTCGCTGCGCTCCACGAACGCCCGCCGCCCGCCGCCGCCGATCCCGGCATTGGCAAAGCAGGCATCGCCCGAACCGAGCGAGCGTCGCCTGGAAGGCAGCCTCGACCGCGTTCCGGTCGCTGACGTCACACACGCGCGCCTCGGCGGCGCCGTGCGCCGCGAGCTGCCGCAATGCGCGCGCGTTCTTGTCCGCATTGCGCCCCCAGATCGAAACGGCGCAACCCGCCCCGGCGAGCGCGTCCGCCATGCCGAGCCCGATGCCGCCGTTGCCGCCGGTGACGATCGCAACCCGGCCGGAGAGATCGAAATCGCGCATGCTGCTTTCTCCGAGAGAGACCCGGAGCGTTAGAGCACATCGTCAATTCGGGGGGCAATTCCGATGACCCGGCGCCGCTCGCATGCGTGGGTGGTGGCGACACCGATCGGCGGCCTGGGCTTTCGCCGTTGCGGGTCGACACGAAACTCGACAAACTGCCGGCGCCATGCTCGAAGCCCGGCATTCCCGCCCGGGCAAATTCTCCAACTCGAATGATCCTGCTGCAGATCATCATCAGCGGCCTATTGCTCGGCGCGATCTACGCGCTGTTCTCCTCCGGGCTGACGCTCATATGGGGAATGATGAACGTCATCAATTTCGCTCACGGCGAGTTCGTCATGATCGGGATGTACGTCGCATTCCTGATCGTGACGTTCCTCAACGGCGGTCCGCTGGCGTTCAGCCCGGCGGCGGCGATCCTGCTGTTTCTGTTGGGTATCGCCGTCTATTTCGGCCTGATCCGGCAGATCATGCGCGGCCCGATGATCGCCCAGATTCTCTCGACGTTCGGGCTTGCCTTGCTGCTGCGCTACCTGGCGTTCTGGTTGTTCTCCGCGAACTTCAAGACCTTGCCGGAAGATGTGATCCCCGGCGTTCTCAACGTCGGCGGCGTGCTGATCGGAATGCCGCAACTCGTCGCCGGGATCGCGGCGCTGGCGCTCACACTCGCCATGCACGTCTTGCTCACCCGCACCGCGCTGGGCAGCCAGCTGCTCGCGGTTGCCGAGGATCGCCAGGCGGCGACCCTGATGGGGATCCGCCCCGACCGCATGCAGGCGCTCGCCTGGGGCGTGTCGGCGGCGGGCGCCGGCATTGCCGGTGCCTTGATCGCGACCTTCTATTACATCGTGCCGACGGTCGGCGAATCGCTCGCGCTGATCGCGTTCGTGGTCGTCGCATTGGGCGGCTTCGGCAGCGTGCCCGGCGCGCTCCTCGCGGGGCTGATCATCGGCGTGATCCAGTCGCTGTCCGCCTATTGGTTCGGTCCGGTCTACAAGGACGTCATCGTCTATGCGCTGTTCGTCGCGATCCTGTGGATCCGGCCGCAAGGCCTGATGGGGAAGCTCTGATGCGCTGGTTGGGGCCGGCCGCGGCAGTCGTGCTGATCCTCTACCCGTTGCTGTTCACCGGCCCGTTCTACGAGCGCATGGGCGCCGACCTGCTGCTCGCGGCCATCGCCGCCTCGGCTTGGAACATCGTCGGCGGCTATGCCGGGCAGATCTCGGTCGGGCATGCGATGTTCTTCGGCGCCGGCGCCTACGCGCCGCTGCTCGTCTATACCCATTGGCAATTTCCGCCGCTCGCCGGCGTGCCGCTCGGCATCGCAGTCAGCCTGGCGATGGCGGTCGTGATCGGCATGCCGAGCTTCCGCCTGCGCGGGCATTATTTCTCCATGGCGACGATCGCCGCCGCGGAGCTGGTGCGAATCGTGGTCGGCAATTGGGATTTCGTCGGCGCCGCGATCGGCCTGATGGGCCCGCCGGTGGCGCGCACCGTATTCGATCTGTCGTTCCGCAGCGCGGTCCCGTACTACTATTTGTTCCTCGTGGTGCTGATCGCGCTGCTGGGCACGACCTGGCTGCTCGAGCGCGGCCGCATGGGTTATTACTGGCGCGCGATCCAGGCCGGGGAACGCGCCGCGCGCAGCCTTGGCGTGCCGGCGCGGCGCTACAAGCTCTACGCGCTGATGCTCAGCGCGGCGTTTACTTCGGTCGCCGGCTCGCTCTACGCGCTGATGGTGGGCTTCGTCGACCCGGAGAGCGGCTTCGGCATTCTGGTTTCGGTCGACATGGTCATCACCGCGGCGCTCGGCGGCGTCGGCACGCTGTTCGGGCCGCTGATCGGCGCCGTGATCCTGGTGCCGCTGAAGACCGCGACCAACAGCGCGTTCGGCGGTGGCGGATCGGGCCTCACCTACATCCTCTATGGCGGCATCATCTTGCTGCTGGCACGTTTCGAGCCCGGCGGCCTGCTCGAATTGTGGGACCGGCTCACCGCGCGCCGCTCGCCGCCGATCGAGGCCCGTCGTGCTGCTTGAGGCGCGTTCCGTCACGCAGACGTTCGGGAGTTTCCGCGCGGTCGCGGACGCCGACCTCGCCGTCGCGGAAGGCGACATCGTCGGCCTGATCGGGCCGAACGGCGCCGGCAAATCCACGTTCTTCAATTGCCTTTCTGGCGACCTGGTGCCGACCGGCGGATCGGTGCGGTTCGCGGGCGAGGAGGTGACGCGAGCCTCGCCGGAGGCACATGCACGGCTCGGCATCGGTCGCACCTTCCAGATTCCGGCGACGTTTCCCGATATGACGGTCCTCGACAACGTCATGGTCGGCGCGTTCCTGCGCCATCCGCACCGCAAGGAGGCGCGCGAGATGGCGCGCGAGACGATCGGGTTCGTCGGCATGGAATCCGTCAGCCACCAGCGCGCGCGCAGCCTCGGCACGCCCGGGCGCAAGCGCTTGGAGATCGCACGCGTGCTCGCCACCGGGCCGCGGCTGCTGCTGCTCGACGAGGCGCTCGCCGGACTGAACCCCGCGGAAATCCAGACCGCGATCGAGCTCGTGCGAAAAATTCACGGCCGCGGCATCACCCTGGTGATCACCGAACACATCATGGAAGTGATCCTCAGCCTCACGCGCCGCGTGCTGGTGTTCAATCAGGGCCGCACGATCGCCAGCGGAGCCCCGAACGAGGTCGTCAACGATCCGCAAGTGATCGAGGCCTATATCGGCCGTCCCCACAAGCGGCGTGCGTCGTGACCGTACGCCTCGAAGTCGAGCAGCTCGAGGTCCGCTATGGGGATCTCATCGGCGTCGCGGACGTGTCGCTGCGCGTCGAGCAAGGTCAGGTCGTGGCCCTGCTCGGATCGAACGGCGCCGGGAAAACGACGACGCTCAATGCCATTGCGGGCGCGGTGAGGCCGAGCGCTGGCTCGATCCGCTGGTGCGGCGAGGAGATTGGCGGCATGCCGGCCTACGCCATCGTATCGAAAGGCCTGGCGCTGTCGCCCGAAGGGTGGCGGCTGTTCGTGAACCAGACCGTCGAGCAAAATCTTCGGCTGGGCGCGACGGCGCTCGCCGACAAACGCCGCATCCCCCACCTGCTCGACCGCGTGTTCGGCATTTTTCCGCGGCTCGCCGAGCGGCGGCGGCAGACCGCGAGCACGCTCTCCGGCGGCGAGCGTCAGATGCTGGCGATCGGCCGCGCGCTGATGAGCGATCCGAAGCTTCTGCTGCTCGACGAGCCAAGCCTCGGATTGGCGCCGGCGGTGCTCGAGACGCTCTACGACACGCTGTGGAAATTGCACCAGGAGGGGCTGACGCTGCTGCTCGCCGAGCAGACCGTGCCGCTCGCGCTCGACATCGCCGACTACGGCTACGTATTGCAAACCGGGCGCACGGTGCTGGAAGGTCCCGCGCGCAGGCTCGAAGCCGACAAGCAGGTTCAGAAAATCTATCTCGGCATCAAGGACGAGCCGGCATCAGCCATCGTGACGGGGAGGGAAACATGACGAGCTTGCGCGGCAAGGTCGCCTGGGTCACCGGGGCGGGCAGCGGCATCGGCGAAGCCGCCGCACTGGCGCTCGCCGGCGCGGGCGCAACGGTCGTGCTCACCGGCCGGCGCAAAGAGCCGCTCGAAGCGGTGGCGAAACGCATCGAAGCCGGCACGGGCCGCGCGCATGTCGAGGCCGGCGACGTCACGGATGCAAAGCGCGTGAACGCGATTGCGAATGCAGTTCGCAGCATGCTCGGGCGGCTCGACATCCTCGTCAACAATGCGGGCGTCAATCTGCGCGAGCGTCGCTGGGCGGAGCTGACGCCGGAGCGCATCGATACGATCCTCGAAGGCAATCTTTCGAGCGCGTTCTACGTCGCCGCCGCGGCGTTGCCGATCATGCGCGCACAGCAGGACGGCGTCATCATCCATACCGCGTCCTGGGCCGGACGGTTCGTGAGCCCGCTGAGCGGACCCGGATACACCGCTGCCAAGCATGCGCTCGTTGCCGCCTCGCACAGCATCAACACGGAGGAATGCAAGAACGGCATCCGCTCTTGCGTGATCTGTCCCGGCGAAGTCGCGACCCCGATCCTGGCGCACCGGCCGGTCCCGGTGAGCGCCGACGAGCAGGCGCGCATGCTGCAGCCCGAAGACCTCGCCGATTTGATCTTGTTCGTTGCGACGCGACCCAAGCACGTGTGCCTCAACGAGGTGCTCGTCAGCCCGACATGGAACCGGGGCTACGTCCGGCAGCTCGAAAGTCTGGGGATGTAGGGCAAAAAGTCCGCATAGAATGGGCTTTTCTCTTGCACCCGGACTCGGGGTGTGTATCATGGCGTTTCAGGGGGTAGCAGCGTCGCTCGCTCCTTTCTGTTACCCCAACGTTACCCCGAGCGGGCTGGGGGGCCGAAATGCCACTAAGCGAATTGACGGTGCGAAAGCTCCAAGCGCCGGCTCGTGGTCGGCGCGAGCTGTACGACGGCATCATTCCGGGCTTTGGTGTCCGCGTCACCGATAAGGGCGCCAAGAGCTACATTTTCGTTTATGCGAAGAACGGCAATCGGCACCGTTACACCATTGGGCCGGTCGGCGCCTTCGCCCTCACAGAAGCGCGAGAGAAGGCGCGCGAGCTGTACAGCCAGGTCAAGGACGGTCGCGATCCCTGCGCTGAGAAACGGGCGCCCAAGGCCACGCCAGCGCTATTCAAGGACGTTGTAGCGCTGTTCGAACGCCGCGCACTCGCCGGCAAACGCACTGGCCGCGAGACAATGCGAATTATCCAGCGGGATTTGTTGCCGCACTGGAAAGACAAGCCCTTCGGCTCAATCACTACGGACGACGTGCACGACCGCATCGACGCGGTTCTAGACAACGGCAGGAACGAAGCCGCTAGGCGTCTCTTCGAAATCACCCGCCGGATATTCAATTGGGCAAGGGCGCAGCGGGACAGTTACCGAGTAGAGCGCTCGCCGTGTGAAGGGCTTAAGTCAAACGATCTATTCGGCGCCAAGCCCTTCCGCGACCGCACATTGAAAGATGCCGAGCTGCGCGCGATCTGGAACGCCGCAAATGAAATCGGGCGCCCATTCGGTCCGATAGTCCGCCTGCTCGTTCTTACTGGGCTGCGACGAAACGAGGTTGCATGCGCGCGGTGGGCTGAATTCGATCTAGACAGCGCGATTTGGACTATTCCCCCGGAACGCATGAAGGCCGCCGCCGCCCATGTGGTACCGCTTACGGCCGAAATGCTCGAAATCATCCTAGCCCTTCCGCGAGACGGTCAATTCTTATTCTCGGGCAGCCGGGGGTCTAATCGGCCGGTGTCCGGTTTCAGCCCCATGAAGGCACGGCTTGATGGTCGGCTGAGCGGCGTTGCGGATTGGACTTTGCACGACATTCGCCGAACGGTGCGAACGCACCTAAGCTCCCTTCCCGTCCCCGAGCTGGTCCGCGAGCTGGTCATTGCCCACACAAAGCCGGGGCTGCATCGGGTTTACGATCAACACGCCTACTTGGATGAAAAACGGCGGGCGCTGGAACTGTGGGCGGCGCGCCTAAAGACAATCATTGAGCCGCAAGCGGGCGGCAATGTCGTGGCGCTGAGGGCTAGCTGATATGTCGCCATTTAAAGATGCCCTGGAGCGGTTTCGTTGCCGGAATGATCTTGAGCCGGCGAACCGGGAACACATTGAACGTTGGGCCAGAGACGAACGGGCCGACGCTCTTTGGGATCGTTTCCACCGTGAAGCTCCAGAACATAAACCGGAGGGGCTTATCACCGGCGCATTGTTCGCGAGGTGCGCGGCCGAACTTTTCGAACGCATTGGCAGACCACGGCGCTCAAATAAACTACGCAAAACACTCAGTAACCTATTGCTCAGCGATTCGCCGGATTGGAGGGTTGCCCCTTTCTTAGAACACGCGGCCGAATATCTGCGGAATGAACCCGAAATCTATCAGGTCGCGCCCGACATTTTGCCAGACTATACTGTGCGCATTGTGAACGTTGATAGTGTTGATGCCGAGGCCCTCGGCCTCGGCCTCGAATCATCGGCTCCCCAAGTCATTGCTGATCCTGACGGCGAATTACCGCCATTGCTCGCTTATAGGAATGTGCGTCAGAACGTGAACAACAGTCGGCCGAGGCGAACATTTAAAATACTGCTAAGCGAACAAATGAAGCTGATCCGCGGGAATCGGCTTGATGATTTGGTCGCTGCCCTGACTGAGATTGCTTTCCCCGGAGGCGAGGTCGATGCGGATCATGTTCGACCGGCCCGGCGCCCCACAACCCGCAAAGCCCGCAAGAGGAACACACAGTTTCCGGCAACCGCCGGAAAATAGCGGCCCGACGCGGTGGTACCAGCACCGCGCCGAGCCTAACCCCAGACAATGGAGACACCCAATGTCTAAGGCTAGAATGGACTCTACGTCTCGCCGCGCTCTTCTCAAGGGCGCCACTGCCGCAGCGGCAACGGCCGCGCTTGCCGTTCCCGCGCCCGTGACTTTAAGCCAGTAGAATTCCGACCCCTGGCGCCCACTCGCCGGGCCCCGCGCAGGATAGCCAAGCGTCGGAAAGCAAGGCCGCTCGGTACCCGGCGGCCTTTCATTTTGCCGTTGCTGGGTTCAGCCGCGGATCGTTCACGTGGAATTCATCCATCGGCTCTTACGCTGTGACGTCGATCACAACGACAGAGCCAGGGACGGCAGTACAAACATCCCATATTCCGGTGGCCCCTCAGAGGGACGGACAGAGGCTAGGATCGGTTGGATAACTCGGGAGACCACGCCAGACATATCCAAGTGAGCGGACCACAAGCGGTCTTCGATACCTTGCGAACCGTCTAGGCCCGGCCTC
>JBKPDF010000116.1:0-14082 GCA_046727735.1 Pseudomonadota bacterium
CTATCTGGCCGCGACGGTCAATGCGGCGGCGGTGGCGAAGCATCACGGCGTGAAGGCCTTCATCAATATGTCCCAGATGACGCTCGCCCAGATGAGCATTACCGAAACCACCCCGAGCCCGCAGCACAAGCTGCATTGGCTCGCTGAGCAGACGCTAAACTGGTCCGGTCTGCCGGTCGTACACGTGCGGCCGACAGTGCTTCTGGAAGGCTTCTTCCTGATTTTCACGTCGGATTCGGTCAGGCAATCAAATCAGATCAGACTACCGTTCGGCGAGGGCAAGACTTCGCCGGTCGCAGTGGAAGACGTCGCACGTGTGGTCGCCACGCTGCTCGCCAATCCCCAGCCCTACATCGGCAAGACCTATCACCTGACCGGCCCGCAGTCCGAGAACATGCATTTCTTTGCGGAGGAGTATTCAAAGGCGCTCGGCCGCACGATCACCTTTCAGGACATTCCAGTCGAGCCGTGGCGGGACGCGCTCCTGGAGCGCGGCTTGCCGGTTCACCTGGTGAACCACCTCGTGACGATGGCAGATCTGCACCGCGCGGGACGCTACAACCGGATGTCGGAGGATGTGCTCACGCTAACGGGGCAAGGGCCGCTGAGCGTGCGGGAGTTCGTCAGGAAGAATGCAGCGGCATTCGGTGGATAAGCATTGACCAGAGACCTGGTTTCTTAGTGCGCAATCATGAATCTTACACGATATCAAGATGTGATTATTTTGGCGGAGTGGTTGCAACTGGCAGACCGGCAAATCGCCAATCTGGCAGACCACAATTGAGCCGGCGTGCGTTAAATCCTTTCTTCTTCAGTCTTAGTACTGCTTCGTGTGAGAAGAAGCAGAATGGTCCCCGGCAATACGCCACGATTTCCTTGTCCTGCGGAAGCATGTGCAGGAAGCCTGCTAGCTTTTCCACCGGTACAGACAATGCACCTGGAATATGGCCGGCCCGATATTCCAGCTCTGGACGAACGTCGACAAGAACCACGTCGCCGGTAGCTAGCCGACGACGCAGCTGCGCGATACTGATGGTCTCTAGCTGACCGGATTCATGCAGGTACTTCTCAGCTAGCCGGTGGACTTCCGCTACCCGAGTGGCAGCAAAATCCCGGATCGATTGCCAAGCCTTGAATGCTTCTTTCCCGGCCAGGCGATAATAGCAAAATTTCCCTTTTCGATGTACTTGTACCAATCCTGCTTGGCGGAGTACTTGAAGATGCTGGCTGGCGTTTGCGACCGAAAGGTCGGCTTCAAGCGCCAACTCTTCCACACTTCGCTCGCCCTGTCCGACAAGATCCAGTAGTTCGAGCCTGGCCGGGCTGGCGAGTGCTTTCCCAACCCCCGCGAATTCTTCGTAGAGATCGGCTTTAAAGGCGCGGTGATTGTCCATAGCGGTTCGGACGGCGTTGAAGTTGAGCAACTAATCTATCTCGATTCAGGCTGCAAAATTTGCGGTTTACCTGGCTTTTTCCCTATACCTGTGTCTTTCATCGTCCCGGCAACAATGACGCCTGATACGAAGGTTAACATTCCAACTGCCGCGATGGCCCACGCCAGACCGAAGAGGTCGCCGATCACGCCGGCAATCAGCGCTCCAATTGCGTAGCCCAGGTCGCGCCAGAAGCGGTACACGCTGAGTGAACGAGCACGCCACACTGGGTGTGATGCATCTGAAATAGCTGCGATTAACGTGGGGTAAACCATGGCAGTTCCTATGCCCAGCAGAATGCTACCCAACAGCCACAACCCAAACCTGCGGGACCCGGCCGTGATAAACAAACCTGCAGCCTGTACCCACATGCCCCAGACGACGAGCCCCTTGCGACCAAGGCGATCGCTCAACGGTCCTGTCAATGTCTGTAGTATGCCCCAGATCGCTGGGTAGACCGCTTTCAGGACCCCAATCCCTTCCACCCCAAGGCCGAAAGATGCAAAGAACATAGGAAAAATGGCCCAACTCATACCGTCGTTTAGGTTATTGACCAGGCCTGCCTGACAGGCGGCAAAGAGGTTCCGGTCACGAAACGAAGTCCGCGTAAAGACTTCCCAAAATCGCGCAGGCCCCGCTTTCGGATGTCTACTCGCTTCGAGCTGGACATGAGCAGTCGTGTCTCGCACTGCAAACACGGAAAGACCGAACCCGATCACTGCGTACCCGATGCCTAAATAAAACGGATCTGGCCGCAGCGCATGGGCGGCAGCGGCGATGTATCCCGTTAAGAAGGCGGTGACGCCCACAGCCAGATAACCTGCAAATTCATTCAGGCCTACTGCTAAACCACGAGATTTCGGCCCAACCAAGTCGATCTTCATGATAACCGTCATGGACCAAGCAAGGCCTTGGTTAACCCCTAGTAAGATATTGGCAACGACGATCCAGCTCCAAGCCGGAGCCCAGATAACCATGAAAGGCACAGGCAGACCAAGAAGCCAGCCTAGCACCAGCACCCGCTTTCGGCCCCAGGTTTCGGCCAGCTGTCCTGAGATCAGGTTGGTTAGCGCTTTCACAACGCCGAAACTAATGACGAAGGAGGCAACTAGCGTAGCGGAAGCAATATGGAACGTCTGCGAACCCAAGAGCGGCACGATGGTTCGCTCCAAACCAACCATGCCGCCGACGAAGGCGTTGATCAGAATCAACAGGCAGAACTGTTGCGAGTTTGCGCCCAGACCTAAGCGAACCTCAGCTCGCTCTGCCGGTTGGGGATTTTGCATGGCATTAGCCCATAATGGCCAGACCGGCGTTAGCGGCACGATTGGCCTCGGCATTCTCAGGTCGAGGAGGAATCTCCCTAGCCATGTATGCGACAAATCCAGATTCATCGGTGAAAGCCAAGGCCCGATTATGGCGGCGCTCAAAACCGATTGTTGAAGTCGGTTTGCCGCTCAAACTTCGGCCGCACACCGAACCGCTATAGGCTCCGGGATATATCTCGACATAATCGGGTAGGCTCATCAGACGGCGAGCGGATCGAAACAACGAGCGCGCACCTTCTTCAGCACTGCTGGCCAGTTCCGTGCGGCCAAGGTCTCCAACCATCAGGGTGTGGCCCGTGAAAACCAGCCAGGGCTCCTCCGCCCGCGTCTTATCCGCCACTAGCAGGGATACATGTTCCGGGGTGTGGCCAGGCGTGTGCCAGATGGTAATCGCATCGTTGCCTAAGCGCAGAACATCACCGTCGCGGACGCCTTGGAAATCAAAGCCGACTTCAACACCCGAATAGAGGATGTAAGCTGCGCTGGTGGCGCATGTGAGCTCGCGCGCGATCGACAAGTGATCGGCATGCAAATGAGTATCGATGACATATTTAATCACCATGCCCAGACCCTCGGCATCGCGCAGATAACGATCTGAGTCGCCCAGGGGATCTACGACGGCAGCGACGCCTTTACCGCCGCAACCGAAGAGGTAAGAAGCGGCAACCGGATTAATATCCAGGTACTGACGGAGAATCATATAGCCTCCTTCGAAGGATCGATTAACCGTTATTCAATAGACTCATTGAATGTATAGATTTATAAGTCAAGCCCTGCGGATCTACATTTCTGATCTGGCCGTCAAGCTGACAGGGTCAGACGGGCGGACGAAGGCGTAATAGAAAAGGACAGGGCTGGTTCGGTCGCGCTAACCTCGAACGTGTCCGCTTCTGAAGCGGATGTTAAAACGGAAGACCTTTTTCTCTTCAGAAGAGATCCTTCCGCTCTGCAGATCAATGCGCACGGGTACGCAGACTCGAGTTACATCCACCGTCGCATGGAAGCCGCGCTCTGAGAACACGTCGATCAGCATCGCCAACGCAATCGGGTCCTGAAACAAAACGTCTTCGGAGTTAATATTGGCGACGCCCGATACCGCATGGCGAACGACGATGGGCATCATCTTTGTCTCAATAAATTCAATTACCCGGCCGAACGTTTCTCGCTGCTCCACCTCGTAGCCGTCCAGCCGATGGACCAGGTCCTGGCGCGCGTGTCGGATGATTTCGGTGGCCAGTGGCAACCTCCGCAGCCGATCAAAGGTGCGCGGGTCCAGCTCCAGCGAGCTCTGGTATTCGAGCTCGTGGACGATGTTGGCCTGTACTTCGGGGATGGGCGCCTGGCCGTTAATGAAGTGGTAGTGGAAGATCTGCTTGAGGGAAACCAGTGCATCGTAGGTTTGTTCCTTGAAGACACGGTAGCGATTACGCGCGAGCGCTTCGCTAGAATCGGTCTTTCTTTCCTCCCACAGCTCTCCTACACCCGAGCGAATAACTTCCTCGTTGTGGGCGGCGACCTGCCGACCCCGTTTGAGTTGGCGCGCCACGCTCTCCGCCTCGTCGACAAACAACACCATGATCTGAAAGATGGGCTTCTTGAAAAAAACCTCGTCCGCGGTGCCCGAAAACTCTCGCCGCAGCGCGATCATCTCGTCGAAGAGCAGCTTAAGGCACTCAACCTGCACCTTGGTGCGCGGAAACCCGTCGAGCAATGCGCCGTTCTTATAATCGGGCTCAAGCAGCTTGCGAAACAGGATGCCGACTACCTCTCGGTCCCCAACCATTCCTCCGCGTGCCTTGACAGCGAGCGCTTCGGGCGTGTCAAGGAGCTGGGATATCACAAGGGGCGGCGCATCGATGCTGCGTACCTGGCGGATGAAGGCGGAGTTAGTGCCTTTGCCGGCGCCCGGTGCTCCCCCGAGCAGGATCAACTCCCGTGGGAAGCGCATCCTATTGCGGCCGGACTCTCCTTCCAGTTCTCGCCAGACAGCGCCGAAGATTAGCTGCGCATCCTTGACCTCCAGGTCGGCCGAGCTTGTTGCACCAGGCACGACGGGAGCACCAATTGCCACGTTGTCAGTTTGCATTCTTTCGCCTCCTCCGATTGCAGAAACGGATCTTTAGCTTAATCGTCCACCCAGTTGCTCTGCGCGACAAAAAAAGACGCCAAGGAACAACCTTGGGGTACGCTTCGCATCGGCCTAAGGGTTGTTTTGAGGGAGCGGCTACGCCGTGCCATGCATGTGCATCATCGACACGAGCGGCGAAGCCGTGATTTCACAGAAGCCCGGCATTGAATCCGAGTCAGACCGAAAGATGGCTCTCGATTGTAGGCTGGTGCCGTGTGCTTGATGGCTTTCGCAGGAGCAGCCAAAACATCAAGCCGTGGGTAACCAGCAACGGCGGCACCACAAGTGTTGGAATGAAGTACGCAGCACTCAGCCACCCTGGGTCGATGCGAGCTCCCAGGGCGCCTCGATATAGTGCCATCAAGAGGTCAACTGCGCCCCAAACGTTGAACACCCAAGCCATCGGGGTCGCGAACCGTAGGCGCGCGGACAGCGACCATACGGTCAGAGCCGCGAGAATGGCCGCAAAGAGATCACCGTATGCCGCCGGAAAAGAAAAACCCGATGGCAGCGACGGTGATACAACTCCGGGAATCAGGAAGCTGAGGCCGATGAACCGGAACGTGTGGGGAACCGTTAATGCGATAAGCGCTTCTTCTCGCCGCGCCATTCGGAGCCGGGGCCAGATGTAAGTTCTGGTCACGATGCCGAAGGCAACAAAACTCATCAAGATACTGATGCCGAATAAAGGAAGGCTATTCATTGTGCTGTCCGGTTAGTTTAGATAATTCGTGCATCGTTGTGCGTTGCAGATGATCGAGGAGCAAATTCGGTATCTTCTATCTCCCATTTTTGCTGCGCGTCGACTTCGCCAGCGCGAAGCAACCATCTTTCTTCGAACACGAGCAGGAAGAGGCTTATGAGCAAGGGATCAATCATGCGAATGCCTCCTTCAACGGACTGTGCACCACCACTGAGTCCTTGATGCCGTGGCTCGCTTTCCAGTGGGCGTCGTCGAGCGCGAGATGCGGTGTCGGCGGCACGGGTTGCTCTTGCGTCCGATCGTAGGCCACAGGATCGAAGCCCGGCAGGATCCGCACCGCCATGAGACGCGCGAACAGAGTGAGCCGCACACGAAAGCTTGGGCGCGATCCCGGCAACGCCGCGTGGCGCCGTGCGACCGTTTCGAAGTCCTCAGCGTCTTTTCCGGTGAGCTCGCGCACGGTATCGTTGGGCGCGCCGACCGCGAAAGTGCCGCGGTCCTGTTCTTGGAAGTAATACCTCAGCCCGCTGAGCAGAATAAGCTCGATGCCTTGCGCCTTGGCTGCCTTGTAGAATATCTGCAATGGGGTCCTCACGTGCCGCACTTTGTGTCCGACAACGCGGCCGATGATCGCGGCCATTTCGCTAACAGTAAGGAGTTTCGGCCCGGTCGGCCGGTAGCTCTTGCCCGCGTGGCGCGCTGGATCGAGGAGCGCGGCGACCGCAACGCGGGCGATATCGTCGACTGAGGGCGGGGCGTTCCGGCTCTCTCCCGCGAATGGCAGCGGCAAAACCCCGAGATTCACCGCGATCGGCATCATCTCCAGAAAGGGGCTATCAGCAAAGAAGCCCGGAGTGACGGCGGTGTGCGCGATGTTAGGGAGCGCGTCGAACATCTGATCGATAAGCCAATGTTGGCGCGTCATCAGCGACGGGTGATTGGGCCCGGCCAGCCATTGCGAGAGTCCGACGATCTGTTCCAGGCCGGTCTCACGCGCGGCGACCGCAAACGCCGACGCACTCTGGATGGAGAAGGGATGATAGGGCGGACAGTAGTACGCCCGCTGCACCCCGCGCAGAGCGTCCATCAGCTGGCCGGGATCGAAAATGTCCACAACCACGACCTCGGCGCCGCGCCGCTGGAGCAGATCGCTGCGGGCGTCCTGCGCGCGAACGGTGGCGCGTACCGGGTAACCTTTGGCCAGCAGCTGGGTGACTACGGCGCCACCGGTTCTTCCGGTTGCGCCGGTGACTAGAATTTTAGGTTTAATCATGGCAAGAGAAGAGAGATAGCAATTTGGTTCTCGGTACGGTATCGTACCTTAACTAGATAAATGGTACGATATCGTACCAAAAGCAAGTAAAATGTCGAAAATAATGAAACCCAAGCGTCGCTCACCCGTGTCCCACGGTAAGGCTAAGCATGTCTCCAGCTCCATCCGTGAGCGCGTGCTCGAAGCGGCATTTACCCTCTTTCGTGAACAGGGCTTTTCCAGCACCAGCATGCTGGATATCGTCACCCGGGCCCGGGTCTCGAAACGTGACCTTTACGCCCTGTTTAATAACAAGCACGCAGTATTAGCGGCATGCATCAGCGAACGCACCCAACAGATGCGCCGGCCGTTGGACACGACGACTCCCATGCCGCAGACCCGAGAGGCGCTAGCCGCGCTGCTGGTTGAG
Source organism: Pseudomonadota bacterium (assembly GCA_046727735.1). Lineage (GTDB taxonomy): Bacteria > Pseudomonadota > Alphaproteobacteria > Rhizobiales > Xanthobacteraceae > AP-16. The sequence continues at coordinate 7,275 of JBKPDF010000116.1, forward strand.
CTTGGTGCAACGATCTTGAACACGGTGTGCCATCCCGATGTGCTGACCGTTTTTCGGCTGGCAATTGCAGAATCCGATCGCGCCCCCGAGATTGCTCGAACACTCCACAGCAACGGCCGCGAGGCAAACCAAAAAGCGCTTGCCGAACTGGTCAGAAAAGCTCAGTCACTAGGATTGGTGCCGGCCGGCAATCCCGGAGCTATGGCTGCTAGCTATTTTTCCGTGCTCTGGGGGGATCTTCTGATCGGGCTGTTAATGCGGGTATGGGAGGCGCCGACAAAACGAGAAATCGAAGTCCGCGCCCGCGTTGCAACGGAGACGTTGATGGCCTGGCGGCCCCGATAGTCAACGCCGACAACGCCGTCAGCGACGGCATTGAAAACGCCGAGATCGCCGGGAACGCCGGGAACGCCGAGAACGGATGAGGAACCGTATAGAACGATCGGTCCACGATTAGCCGGGACTCGTCCCGGGGCCGATTCAGGCGATTGGGTTCGTATTTATTATTAACCAATCATCGCGGGCAACGCGGCTCCTCTTGAGCTAGCGGCGTTCACGGCGTTCCCGGCGATCTCGGCGTTTTCAATGTCGGCGCTGACGGCGATGCTACTGACGAGGCGTGACCTGTTGTTGGGCCTGCTTTGTAACCGTTACCTTCATGCCACCTGCGAGCCCGTCGGAAGGATTAACAATTACTTGATCGGTATCGGAAATGCCTTGGGACACTTCAAGTCTATCGCCTAAGTCTCGGCTGATAGTGATTTTTCGAATCTCAACAGTACCATCTGGTCGCGCTACGCCGACCGCAGCGCCTTCAGATCGAAAAAGAAGTGCATTTGAAGGCACAGTGACTGTGTGGGTATCGCCTTCCAGTTTGAAAATGACTTGAACGTAAGCTCCAGGAAGCAGCTCACCGGTTTCGTTTGGAACTTCCAATTGGGTCAGCAACGTTCTCGAAGCTGGATCGATGGCATTAGCCGTATTCACAACTTGCGCCGGAAATTTCCTGCCCGGAAGCTCATTTAACGTTAAATCGGCTTTTGTCCCGGTCTTCACGAACTGTGAGAAGTTTTGAGGGACGTTGATGTACACGCGAAGCGGAGAGGTCTGTGCCATCCGGAACAGCTGGGTTCCGGAGCCTGCAGCTACGTAGGCGCCTACGTCAGTGTTTCGCTGTGTGACGACGCCGTTAAACGGCGCTCGGACGAGTTTGAACGCTTCCAAGGCGTTCAGCCGGTCTACGTTCGCCTGGTCCGCAGCGACCGTGGCTTGTCTGACGCGCAAATCAGCCGACGCGTTATCAAAGTCTTGGGCGGAGATCACGCGCCGATTAAAAAGGTCCTGATCCCGCTTAAAAGTCGCTTCAGAAAGAACCAGTGCAGCACGCGATTGGCCAAGCTGCGCTTTGGCCTGGTTGAATTGCTGGTCCACTTCCGGAGTATCAATCTCCGCAAGGACTTCATCGGCTTTGACCCTGGCGCCGATATCAAAACTCCACTTTTTCACATAGCCGCTGGTCTGTGCAAAAATTGGTGCGTCCGTATAAGCCCGGGTTTCACCCGGCAACTGTAGCGGAATGGTGGTTGGCGCCTTTTCCGGTTGAACGACTCTCACGGTCAATTGTGCCGCTTCGTCCGAGCGCTGCTGCAGACTGCGCGTATTTGCCCCTCGCATAACGATCCCGATGGCAGCAATCGCGGCAAAAGCGATAAGGCCCGCAACAAAGACCCATTTGAAGTTTCGCTTAGGTCTCTTTTCCGTTTTCCGAGGCTGCGGCGGTTTTTGGGTTTCCTTCAAGATAGTTTGGCTCATGACTCAATGCGGTCTAAATGCCAGTGCGGGAGGGAACCGGCGCAGCTTTGGCAAATTTGCTCTTCCGTATGAATGCAAAAACGGTGGGAACGAAGAAAAGAGTCGCGACGGTAGCAAAAACAAGCCCTCCGATAACCGCTCTTCCCAGGGGGGCATTTTGTTCGCCGCCCTCTCCGAAACCGAGCGCCATCGGAATCATTCCGATAATCATCGCGAGTGCGGTCATCAAGACCGGCCGCAACCGCGTGTAACCGGCATCCAACGCGGCGAGGTGAGAATCCCGATATTCTTCGAGCCTCTCCTTCGCAAACGTCACCACTAGCACGCTGTTAGCTGTTCCGACGCCCATGCACATGATTGCGCCCATGAGTGCCGGCACGCTCAGCGTAGTCCCCGTTATAAAAAGCATCCATACTATCCCAGCCAGCGCAAGAGGTAGCGCTGTAATGATAATAAAAGGCTCGGTCCATGACTGGAAATTCACGACCATCAGCAAATAGACGAGAACCATCGCAAATACCAGGCCAGCGAAAAGGCCAGTGAACGAGTCTCGCATAGTTTGGACCTGTCCACGCAGAACAATTCGGCTGCCTCGCGGCAACTCCTTTTGAGCGCCATCGATGACCTTTTGTACTTCGGCAGCCACGGATCCCAGGTCTTTGCCTTCTACCGCGCCGTAGATTTCGACTACCGGCTGAATGTTGTAGTGAGTGACAATTGGAGGTTCGGACGATCTGGAGATTTGTACCAGGTTGCCAAGAATCTGAGTCGTGCCTCCGCTGGTCCCAGTGACGGGCAGGTTCCGCAGAGCGTCGAGAGAGTCTATGGTGTATTGCGGCGCTTGAGTGTTGATCTGGTAGTTCACTCTGTTCCGCGGATCGATCCAGAAGTTCGGCGCAGTCTGCGTGGATCCGCTCAATGCGCCCAGAAGCGAATTGGCAACCAGGCTCTCCGATAATCCCAATTGAGATGCCTTCGTTCGATCTACCGCCAAATTGATGCGCGGCGAATCGAATGGTTGTTGGACACGCACGTCGACCGCTCCCGCGATCTGCTTGATCCGGTCAGAAAGGCGATTAGCCAGTTCGGCGTTCGCTTGAATATTGTTCCCGACAATTTGCACATCAAAAGGCGCGGGGAGACCGAAATTCAGAATCTGTGCGACAATGTCTGCCGGCGGGAAAGAAGCGGTGATACCAGGAAAATCACGATGAATTCGTTCACGGACTTTGCGAATGATTTCGGCGGTAGGACCGTGGTTTTCTTTTAAGGAAACGTAAACGTCGGCATCGGCAGCGCTGGCGACGCCGGAATTGGAGTAGGTGAGATTGATGCCGCTATAAGGCAACCCAATATTGTCGATGATCCCCTGCAGCTGCTCTTTGGGAATCTCCTGGCGAAGAGCCACTTCAATCTGATCCACTTGGCGCGCTACCTCTTCAATGCGCGTTCCGCTCTTTGTCCGCACATGCAAAGTAAACCGGCCGGCATCAACCGCAGGAAAGAAATCCTGACCAAGCCACGGGACTAAAAGCATGGAGAGAAATGCAAACCCGACAAACCCGATCGTCACGATGAGAGTGTTTCGCAGACAAGTTGCCAGGAGGTCTCGATAACTCTCGCGCAACCGCTCGAATCCTCGATTAAATGACCGGTAGATCGCGCTGAAGATTCCCCAGAAGGGAAGAAGAGGTTTTCTCGCGGGCTCGTCAGTTTCTCCGCTTCGATCTCCCTTCAGCCAGTACATCGCCAGAGTTGGAACCAGCGTTCGAGAGAGAACGTAGGAAGCGAGCATCGCGAAGATGACTGCTTCGCCAAGTGGCGCGAAAAGAAATTTCGCAGTGCCGCTCAAGAAGAAGATCGGGACAAAGACGATGCAGATGCAAAGCGTCGATACGAATGCAGGAACTGCGATTTGGGCAGCGCCATCCAGAATGCCTTGATGGAGTGATTTACCCTCTTCCAAATGCCTCTCAATGTTCTCGATCGTTACAGTGGCATCGTCCACCAGAATACCTACGGCAAGCGCCAGACCGCCCAGAGTCATGATGTTAATTGTTTCACCGAGAGCCGACAAAGCAGCGATCGAAGTCAGGATCGAAAGCGGTATCGAAATTGCGATGATCAGAGTGCTCCGCCAGCTGCCGAGAAAAACCAGAATCATCAACGCGGTCAGACAGCCGGCGATTATCGCTTCCTTCACCACGCCTTGAATGGCAGCCGTCACGAAAACAGATTGATCGGTCAGCGTCTGGATGTTCAGGCCTTGCGGCAGAGTCGATTTCAAGCGTTCTACCAGTTGCTTTTGGCCGGCGACGATATCGAGGGTCGATGCCTTTCCGCTTTTTTGCACCTGCAGCATCGTGGCCCGCTTGCCATCGAATCGTACGATATTAGTCTGCGGAGTGAACCCATCGCGAACGCTCGCGACGTCACGGAGATAAATCGTGGTCCCATTCAAGGTGCGGACGGGCAAATCGCCCAGTTCTTTGATCGTGAGTGGGCTGGCGTTCAATCCGATGTCGAATTCCTGCGCGCCGATTTTGGCTGTGCCCGACGGAAGAATCACATTCTGGGCATTCACCGCACTGACAACATCGTTGGGAGAGAGCCCCCGAGCCTGAAGAGCTTCGTTATTGATATCGATGGAAACAACGCGCGTTTTTCCGCCGTACGGGTAGGGAACGGCCGATCCGGGAACCGTCACCAATTGAGTCCGCACAAAATTCAACGCGTAATCGTTGAGTTGTTGTTCTGAAAATCCTGCGCCGCTCAATCCAAGTCGCAAAACCGGCACGTTCGCAGCGTTAAAGCTGAGAATTAGCGGAGGAGTTTCGCCAGGCGGCATCTGTTTAAGGACCGCTTGAGAGGCTGCAGTCAGCTGAGCCATCGCGATCGGAACGCTCGCATTTGGCTGCAGGTAAAGTTTTACAACACCGATGCCGTTGTAACTGGTGGACTCGATGTGCTCGATATCGTTAACCACCGTGGTCAGAATGCGTTCGTAGACCGAAGTGATTCGGTTCGAGAAATCGTCGGCGGGCATCCCGGTGAAATTCCAAATCGCGGCAACAACCGGAATATTGATTTCCGGGAAAATATCCTTTGGCGTGCTGAGAATCGACAGCACCCCCATGATGAGGATGACGATAGCCAGGACGATAAACGTGTACGGCCGTCTAAGTGCGAGTTGGACAATCCACATGAGGTTTAGTCAACGGGCCTTTCTAGAATCAGAGGTGTGAGATATGGGACGCTGGGTAAGTCATGCAAGTTACTCTAAATTGACTGGTCAGATAAGATGCCGTTTTAAGCTATCACAGATCTGCCATTGTTAAAGTTACGCTCGGTGCTACGCGTCCAAAATTGTGGTCCTGTGAAACATGCAAAAAGCGCCAGCAGGCTGCTCCCAGGGGGGAGCTATCTACTCGTCGACCGTCAACTGTCGACTGTTGACGTCGACCTGAACATTGCCATGAGCGGTGTTGTGCGTCGATTCAGGTCGCTCAGCACCAGTTTGGTCTCGAAGGGGGGTCGCACTGCCGTGCGCTACCAAACAGGTGCTGGGCGAACCCTACCAACGACAGACCATGCACGGCATGCTATTTATTCTTCCGATCACCTCGTGGACGAAGCCCCTCCGTTTCAATATCTAACCAACGCCCCACCACTTTACCCGTTCTCCGACTACAGGCTTGGCGCGGCGGAAGCCATTCATATCCGACCGTGGGAAGAACTCTTCAACGCTCCTCGGTACGGCGGCCGCCCCCACCGTCACGATTTCTATCAAATCTTCTACATGACAGACGGTGCGCGCCTGCTGAACATCGATTTCCGGCGGATCCGAATACAGTCGCCCTCCCTGGTTTTTGTTCCCCGGGGTTCGGTGCATTTTTGGGGATCGCCCGATGGCACACTTGGATTCGTGCTTTCTTTTCGCGAAGAATCTCTACAAGGTGAAACATCTAATCTCTTTCGGGAATGCCCGCCGTTCGATCCGGCGCAATTTCGGGCTGTTCTGCCGGTTACAAAGGGCTCAAGCGAAATGGTCGACTTCTGTTTCAAGCGCATCTCAACAGAATTTGCTAACAAAGCCGAAGGTTATGAATCTGCCCATATCGCGCTACTCCGACTTCTCTTTGTCGAGATTCGCCGTTGCCTGCTGCGGCATCCAAATAATCGGCCGACTCTAAAGTATTCCGGGTTAGTCGCGCGCTTTCTTCGATCTCTGAGCTCGCGCCCCTATCAGGTGACCTCCGCCTCGCAGGTAGCGCGATCCTTGGGCGTGTCGCGGAGCTGGCTGAATCAGCTGGTCAGGCGTGAGACCGGGGCAAACCTGACAGACCATCTACAAAGGCGGCTGATGCTCGAATCGAAACGCCTTTTAGCGCACTCAGATTTGAATGTGTCGGAGATTGCGTACCAACTCGGGTTTCACGACGCCTCTTATTTCACGCGACTTTTTCGCCAGGCCGAGCAAGTCAGTCCGCGTGAATTCAGGGAAAGGTATCGGTAACAACGTCGGAAGCGGCATCGAGCGGGACGGCGGAAACTGAGGCCGATCGAAACGGCGAAACGCCAAAACCTGTCGCGCCGTAGGCTTAGCGAAGGCGAAAGTTGTCGCCGCATCTTTAGCGAAGTCAGACTCCAAACACCGAGCGATAACGGTCGATGGAAGACGGCGCGCCGGCGTGAACCCTACCACGCACACAGGACCGCGGCTGAGGCGGTGTACCCGTGAAGAAAAGGCTTGCCGCCAACCGGCCCGATCTCGCCGTTACAAAAGACTCCGGCGAGCGGCATATCCCCGAACGCATCGGCAAGGATCATGGCGTCATGATCCGTCACGCCAAACAGACCTTTCCCGCGGCCTGCGCAAGAGAACAACAGAACGCCGAACGCATTGGACGCTTCATTTTTGGCGCGCTGGGCAACAGTGACCAAATCCTGATGCGCCGACCGAAAATCGCGTAGCTGAAACTGTACGGTCTGTCCT
>JBKPDF010000117.1:0-34536 GCA_046727735.1 Pseudomonadota bacterium
GAACTCCGATAGGGTCAGCCGGGACATCCCTTCCTGTTCGGTGCGGATGCGGCGAACAGCCGCGAAGGTGCGCTCGTCGGGGTCGCCGCGCGCCATGCCCACGTAGATCATGCCGCGGACGGCGCATTCGCGCAGACCGCCTGTAGCGATTCGGGACTTGAGCTCGGCAATGCGGGATTGCAGCAGTTGCCGGTGCAATGGACTCTTTCCTGCTTTTCGCAACGGCTGCGTGCCCGCAGGATCGATGCCGAAAGCCGCTTGCAGCGCCGGCGAACCGTAGACCGACAGGAACATCCACTCAGACATGCTGTCGCGCAGGTCGCGCCAGCCATCGAGCCCCGCGACGATCAAGCGCGAGGCCCCCTCCTGCATGGCGAGAAACGGGTTCTCGGCCGCGGCAGGGCGGCGGTTCTCGCGTACCCAGCCCGCCGTCGCTTCGAGCGTCGCAACGAACGGATTCGACTCCTCGAACACCTCGTATGGCAAGCGAGCCGGGTGCAGCTTTCGAGTCCACTCCGCAATGTGAGACGGCACCATCGCGCGCACCAGAGGCTGCAGAAAAGTGCGATAAAGCGCGAGATTCGCCTCCGACACCTTCGCGGCAGTGGCGAAGCGCCGTTCATCGGCGGCAGCGTTGCCGCCGAGCGCGCGAACGTCATCGAGCGTCCGCGGCTCGCATCGCATTACCCAGTCTCCACTGGCGAGGTCGGGGTTGGTGGTGTCCTGTCGCTTCGCGTCGAATATCGCTTCGTAAAGCCCGGGAGGCAGAACATCGATGAAATCGATATTGCTGGAGAATTCGCTGTGCTCCTTGCGCGCCACTCCGGCAGAAACGAAGATTCCCAAGTGGCCTACGGTCTCGTGGATCGTGTAGACGATCGTCTGCCCATGGGAGCGGATCTCGTCGACATCCTCGTAAAGGTCGAGAATCCATGCCAAAGCCTGCTGGGGCGGAGTAATGTTGTCACCCTTCGAGCAGAACACGACGATCGGCGTGCGTATGTTCCGGAGGTCGATTGTGGCGCCATCCGAGGCTCGAATCCGACCCGCTGCGAGATTGTTGCCGACGAACAGCTCGTCGACGATGAACTGCATTTCCTCGGCGTTGAGGGTGACGTGGCCCCCCCACCAGCGCTCGAAGTCCAGATAGCGCGGAGCCTCGGTGTCGACCTTAGCATATAGATTGTACTGTTTGCTCCACAGCGTGTTTGCAGGGTTGAGGTTCTCGAAATTTTGCACCAGCCACGCGCCGTCGAACTTGCCGTGCCCAAGATCGCTCGTGAGCGCGGTGAGCCAGCTGCCGCCCAACAGGCCGCCGGTATAGCGCATGGGATTTCGCCCTCGCACGCCTGCCCAGTACGACAGCGGCGATCCGGCAATGATGATGGGACCGAACAGCTCCGGCCGTACGGCGGCGAGCATCATCACCGCCCATCCGGCCTGGCAATTGCCGATTACGCACGGCTTGCCGTCAGCATCGGGGTGGAGCGCGATCACCTTTTCGAGGAAAACCGCCTCCGCGCGCGCAATGTCCTCGATCGTCTGACCCGGCACCGGCTCCGGAAGAAAGCCGACGAAGTAGCAAGCATGTCCGGCTTTGAGCGCAACACCGATCTCGCTGTCGGCCTTGAAGCCGCCAATGCCCGGGCCGTGACCTGCTCGCGGATCGACAACCACGAAGGGGCGGAGAGTTGGATCGATTTTGACGCCCTGAGGCGGGATGACCCGCACGAGGCCATAATTAACTGGCCGGTGGAGCTTCCGGCCGTCCATTACGAGTTCGATATCGTAATGAAGCACGTGCGGGACGGCCTCCTCCAGGTGCTCACGGTACTGATTACCGCGCTGGCGCATTACGTCCCAAAACAGGACGCTGCGCTGAGCCGCATCGACTAGGTACTCCATTGCCGGGGCGAATGGGCCAAATACCGACATGGGATTGCCGGCGGACGGTACAGATTGGCTCGACCGCATTTACTCCTCCTGACAAGGGTATATGAATGCCGCTCACCCGAAATTCATCCCGAAATTCATATTGCCCGCATTGATCTTTCGCAAGGGTGTTCCAGCTCGGCTCCGGTACAGACTCCCGCTTAGAAAAAGGCAGTATGATTGACTACGCCGTCGGACGCCACCTGCAAAAATTCGCAGTGGGCCCCTGGGCAGGCGACGGTAGAGGCTATACGGTATTACACTAGGGTGGAAGCATTGAAGGGAGCCAATCATGGCAACGACCGCTGACGACTTGCTGCCCACGGCGAAAGACCTAATGAACAAGATTGCATTGGCTGAGTCCGAAAAGGCCGCCGAATACATGCGTGAGCGATCAGCGGCGGAAGCCGAGAAGCAGGCGCTGATTGATAAGATGAAACAACCTTCTGGGGTTTCGGATGAAGAGGGAATTCGGCGCGGCGCGGCTATCATTCAACGCGCCGTAAACGCCGGCATGACTGAAGTGGAAGTCTATCGTTTTCCGAACAACTTGTGCACGGATCACGGCCGCGCGATCAATCAACAAGAGGCAGGGTGGGAGAATACTCTCACCGGCGTCCCGAGAGAGATCTACCAGCTTTGGCACAAATATTTCCGACCACGAGGTTACAAACTGCGGGTGCAGATTGTCGATTGGCCCGGTGGAATGCCTGGAGATGTCGGTATGACGCTGAGCTGGCAGTGAGCTGCGAGGGGATCGGGTAATGCCGCGCCCAGTGGGGCGAAAGCTCCCCGGCAGATGCTTGAAAAAGGAGTGGGCGCCGGCCGCGAAAGACTTCTAGTGCCACGGCAAAAATGATATCGAAATTCGGTCCCGAGACTGCTGGAAGCCGTTCTAAACAACAATGACCGACGGCAAGTCATGTCGACGCTCAGCGGGCACACCGATCTGTCCTCGGACAACGAAAACCCTCCACTCAGGACGTCGAGTGCAACAGTCATCGACCTGACGATCCGACTAGGAATTCTCGCTGCACTCGCCTATTGGTCTCTGCTACTCGTCCGACCGTTTTTGGCGATTGCCCTATGGAGCATTGTGCTCACGGTCGCCCTCTTCCCCATGTTCGAATGGTTAGCCGCTAGGCTCGGCGGACACCGCGGCGTTGCCGCGGTATTGATTACGATCTTGAATCTCTTGATCGTGCTCGGACCGGTCACCTGGCTCGGTGTGGGCCTGATCGAAACCCTTAGAAGCGCGTCCGAGCGGCTCATTGCCGGCACTCTATCGATCCCTCCAGCTTTCGAGTCCGTCAAGGATTGGCCAATCATCGGCGAGCGAGTGTATGACATTTGGAACCTGGCATCGACGAATCTTGGCGCGGCACTCACCAAGGTCGCCCCGCAACTCAAGCCGCTCGGCGGCAGCCTACTCGGCATGGCGGCCGAGGCGGGCGCCGGACTGTTCAAGTTTCTTGCGGCGGTGATCATATGCGGATTCCTCTTCCTACCGAGCCAGTCCCTCCTCGGAACAATCAGGTCACTCTCAACTCGAATCGATACGAAACGCGGCGAGATTTTCGTTCAACTCGCCGGCGCGACAATTCGCAACATCTCACGCGGTGTGATCGGCATTTCGCTATTGCAGGCATTGCTCGCAGGTATCGGCTTGATGGTTGCCGGGGTTCCCAACGCGGGTCTCATCACCTTCGCTGTCTTGCTCTTGGGCATTATTCAAATCGGTCCAACACTCATCTTGGTTCCGGTAATTGCCTGGTATTGGTTCGTGATGGACACAATGACAGCGCTTGTATTCACGGCCTACATGCTGCCGGTCAACTTGCTTGACAATGTCTTGCGGCCCATTGTCCTTGCGCGTGGAATGGCAACACCAATGCCAGTCATTTTCCTCGGCATTGTCGGCGGGACTCTTGCACACGGGATCATTGGGGTTTTCGTGGGCCCGATCGTGCTCGCCGTCGCGTGGGAATTGTTGGTTGCTTGGGCCCGTGTTGATCAGGTAGTGTCAACCGCAGAGTCAATCGGCACGGATGCGCATTGACGGATTGCTGCTGTGTTCCTAGGGAACTGTTGAATTCGAAAGGCACAAGTGCTGGCTCGACGAAACGGCTTGCAAGAACCAGCTCTGCACAACAACGTCGGCCGAGACGATCACTCGGCCTGCTGAAGAAGGGTCTGCTCGGGCGGCATCGGCCGAGTGGATCGCGCACTCGGAACGGATCAACAACTTCTCTACCCGTCAGTCGGAGCGGGATCATATCTTATGATAGCTGATCGCCGGGCGGCTATTGCCACGAGAAATCCGGTCTGATGGTGGCGTTTCGGCCGGCGACACCGATACGGCCACGTCGAGTGCGGGTTCGAAAGCTGTCGGCGGTTCTTGATCCCGGCCCGGGATCAATGCAAGGATCTGCGATGTCCGATGCTGCGAAATATTCGGCATTCGAGGCATTGCGGGACGGTCGCCGCCTCGAGATCCGCGCTTTGAAGCCCGAGGATCGCAACGATCTGCTCACCGCCGTGGAGCGCACCAGCTCGGAATCGCTGTACCGCCGGTTTTTTGCGGTGAGACGGGATTTTACCGCGAAGGAACAGGACTTTTTTCTGAATGTCGACTTCGTCGATCACGTCGCTCTCGTCGCGGTGCTGCAGGAGGGCGGACACCAAGCGATCGTCGGCGGTGGGCGTTACGTCGTCCTGCAGCCCGGGACGGCCGAGCTAGCGTTTGCCGTCGTCGATCAATACCAGGGGCACGGCATCGGCTCAGCGCTGATGCGTCACTTGGCGGTGATCGCGCGGGGGGCCGCGTTGCGAGAACTGATCGCGGAAGTCCTGCCGGAGAATGCGCCTATGCTGAAGCTGTTCGAGAAAAGCGGCCTTCCCTTCAGTACGAGACGGGAATCGGGGATTGTTCACGTCTCGTTGCGGCTGTCCTGAACGCGACTCGCTCAGGTCGTCTGCACACGAAATGAGGCGCATGTTCCAGTGGCTCGACCGCGCTCCCAGGGAACGCAATGAGATGAGCGTCTGCTTTCCTTGGGGATGCCAGTTCGTATGCTCGTTGTGATCTTGTCCGACTGTTCCGCATAAGAGTGACGGGGAGTATTGTCAGATGGCGAAAGACAAACACAAGGACCAAGCCCCTGAGTCAAAAGAAACGTCAAGCAAAATGCGCCGCAAGGAATTCGAGAAGGAGCTCGCAAAACTCCAGGTCGAGCTCACCCGCCTGCAAACCTGGGTCAGAGCCAATGGGGCACGCGTCATCGTCATCTTTGAGGGTAGGGACACGGCGGGCAAGGGCGGCGTGATCAGCCGAATTACCGCCCGCACGAGCCCGCGCGTCTTTCGCCACGTGGCATTGCCGGCGCCCTCCGACCGCGACAAGACCCAAGTCTATATCCAGCGGTACATCGCGCACTTTCCGGCAGCCGGCGAGGTCATCCTCTTTGATCGCTCGTGGTACAACCGCGCCGGGGTCGAGCGCGTGATGGGCTTCTGCACCGAAGAACAGTCGGAGCGTTTTCTGGCGTTGGTCCCCGTAGTCGAACGGGAATTGATCGTCAATAACGGTATTGTCTTTCGAAAGTATTTTCTGGACGTCAGCCAGGATGAGCAGCGGCGCCGGTTCGAGGCCAGGATCGACGATCCCATGAAGCACTGGAAGCTGAGCCCGATGGACACCGAATCCGTGCGCCGCTGGTGGGACTACGCGGCGGCGTATCGGCATATGATCGAGACCACGCACACGCCAGAGGCGCCCTGGTTCATCGTCCCGGCCGATGACAAACGTCGCGCTCGGCTGAACCTAATCCGGCATCTGCTCGACAGCATTCCGTACAAGAAAATCAAAGTAGACCTACCGAAAATCCCCAAGGCGCAAACGCGTCCGAAGGGCGCGGTGGAAGGCCTGGGCGCGGGCCGCCCGATTCCCGGTTATTATTGAGGACGGCAGGACCGTGTCGTTCGACCTTGACGACGGAGCACGTAGCACGCCCCGCGCTTCCGATACGCCTCCCGAAACTCGCATGAAACTAGCCGACCGAATAGGACTGACGTGGCTGCGGCAGGCGCCACCGGCCCGTTGGCTGGCACATTATCGCGCCGCGTGGTTGAGTAACGATCTCATCGCCGGCGTCACTCTTGCGGCCTATGCGATTCCGGTTTCGCTCGCCTATGCCGGGCTCGCCGGTCTGCCGCCCCAAGCCGGCATCTACGGCTATTTGCTCGGAGGTCTCGGCTATGCCCTGCTCGGCTCGTCGCGCCAACTGGCGATCGGACCCACGTCCGCCATCTCTCTAATGATTGCGGGCACCGTCGGCGCGATGGCCGGCGGGGACGTGGCGCGCTATGCCCAGATCGCGAGTCTCGCAGGCTTTACGGTTGCGCTGCTTTGTCTGATCTCGTGGGTGTTTCGGCTCAGCATGCTTGTGCGCCTCATCAGCGACAGTGTCCTGGTCGGGTTCAAGGCCGGAGCCGGCCTCACCATCATGATGACTCAGCTGCCCAGCATCTTCGGCGTTGCTGGCGGCGGCAATAACTTCTTCGAACGGGCAGTGCTGTTTGTCGGGCATCTCGGGCATACGCATTACCTTGTGCTCGCGTTAGGAGTCGCGGCGATCGTGCTGCTGCTCGCCGGCGAACGCTTCCTGCCCGGGAAGCCGGTCGGGCTTGCCGTCGTCGTGGTCTCGATTGTTGCGACATGGGCGTTCGGGCTTGCGAACTCCGGGGTGCCGAGCACCGGCGAAGTGCCGGCGGGCCTGCCCTCCCTGGCGGGACCGTCGCTTAGGCTGGTGGATGTCGAGGGCATCCTGCCGCTCGCTGCCGGATGTCTACTGCTGGCGTATATCGAGGGCATTTCCGCTGCGCGCACCTTCGCTGCCAAGCACGGATATACTCTCGACGCCCGTCAGGAATTCCTCGGGCTAGGCGCGGCAAACCTCGCAGCGGCGTTGGGACACGGCTATCCCGTAGCAGGCGGCCTGTCGCAATCGGCCGTCAACGACATGGCGGGTGCCCGCACGCCGCTCGCCCTCCTCTTCGCATCAATCACGCTTGCAGGATGCCTGCTGTTCCTGACCGGTCCACTTGCACACCTGCCGAAGGCAGTACTGGCTGCGGTCGTGCTCACGGCAGTGTACGGGCTGGTCGATTTTCCTGCGCTCGTTCGCATGTGGCGCATCAGCCGAATGGATTTCTACGCGGCAGCGATTGCACTTGGAGCCGTCCTGCTCCTGGGAATCCTGCAAGGAATATTGCTCGCCGCCGTCGCATCCGTATTGATACTGCTGGCCCGCGCATCGCAACCGCATGTCGCTTTCCTGGGGCGCGTTCCCGGCACAAACAGGTACTCGGACCTGGCGCGTCATCCCGAAAACGCGACACTGGACGGCGTGATCGCGTTCCGTCCCGAAGCCTCCTTGCTCTACGTCAACGCTGATTCTGTGTTGCAGGCGGTATCGGAGCGTCTTCAATCTTCCTCCGGCATCCGCTTGGTCGTCTGCGATCTCTCCTCGTCCCCATATATGGACCTCGCGGGAGCGCGGATGCTGCACCGGCTGCATGACGAACTCGACTCTCGCAGCATCATGTTGCGCGTCGTCGGAGCACGCGGACGGGTCCGAGACCTGTTGCGGGCCGATGGCATTACCGAAAAGATCGGAGGCCTCGGCAGAGCGGTGACGCTCGAGAGTCTGCTCGGCGATCGCGCCGGATAACTATTCCTCCCAACGCACGATGTCGGCTCGTAGCACCGGCCGGCCGCTTTCGGGAGCAATGCGGACAGCAACCGCCAATTGCCGGACATAGCGATCTATGAGTACATGTCCTAATCTAATCTCATCCCACTTCCACCCTTCACGGATATATCGAGGCTGCGGGCCAACGTTCTCCGTAGCACTTCAAAGATGACCGCGGTCGACCACCCAAATAACAACACCCCGTTCATCGCCGTTATCGGGCCGAGCAGTCGCCAACGCTCCAACGGAACTACGTCGCCATAGCCCAGCGTTGCGTAGTTGACGAACGCAAAATATACGAGGTCGGTACCCGCTGGCGCGGCACCGACCAGTAGATAAGCCAAAGACCAGACGATCACTTCAAGAGTATGCGTAACCATCAGGACCGACACGGTCGGAATCATGACGGCTATCAAAAGCAAGGAAGGATGCGGTCTACTCTCGGCACCCCTCGCTTGGGCAACCCTCACTACTATCGTCATGACTACTGCGTGGATTGCGATGTTGAGCACGCTTACACCGCCGCCCACCAAAAATTGCCGCAACATGCTGCCCCTCATTTCCCGGTCGGATCGTTACCACGTCGCCTTCGCCGGGAAAGCTACGCAATCGACAAGCGAATACGCACAGGGCCGGATCGGAAATGTACTCACTGCGGCGGCAGTTCGACTTTTTTCCAAGTCTGATCAGGATTGAACGACGTCATGCGTTCGGCGAGTCTGGTGGAATTCGACCCGAGGTCTTTTTCGAGGACGACGCCGGTGTGATTGACGAGGAACGTCATCACACCCGTAATTCCATACCATGCCGGATATGCAACGAGCGCGAAGCCGCCGATCATCCTGCCGTTCACGACGTAATCCAGTGCACCGCCAGGCGCGGTCGGTCCCTGTTTCGTGAGTATCTTGTAATAATAACCATGGAAAGGAGCACGCCCGCCGCCAGGACGATAACCCTCCTGACTTGCCTCGGCGAACAGTTCACCGAGGGGACTTGCCTCATCGCCTTGCGAAGCCGGCCAGTAGAGCCCGTCCTTGGCGCCGGCCTGACTAACGATCCGCTGCGCATAGACGCCGGCACCCGTGCCGGCGTGATCCTTTTCGGCGTACTCGTTCTGCGCATCGACATAGGCTAGACAGACCTGGATCGCCTCCAGCTCGTTGCGGCCGATGCGCCGATAAAGGATCTCCTGCCGGCCGGCTACCGTATCGAACCGCCACATTCCATCCTTGCGGACCAGCGGGATCGGGAAGGGAAAATCCTCGTCCCCGAGAATTAGGATCGCCTTGCCACCGTCTATATTGGTGCGGTGCTTGGCGTCGTAGGCCGCAAGGAACCGCTGGCGCTCCGCGGCGTCGCCCGCTTCATCGCCAGACGACACAATGGCGGCACCCTCTCGGCCCAATAAGGTCAGAATGCCTGATCGGTTGCCGATCCTGACTGCGCCGACGAGAGCGTTGACGGCCTCGTCGACAGTGGGAAAGGACTGTTGGGCGCCAGCGACGGATGCCATAGCGACGACGAGCATCGCAGCGATGAGCGATGCCAATCCGGCCAGGGACAGCGTGCGACGGAAATTCGCGCAGGAAAGAACCGTGTTCATGACATCCTCGGTCGCATCTGAAGCTCCGCTCCGAACATTGACACCGCCACGATCACCGCCCGTGTGCCCCGCGGGTCGCTCCCGGACGGTCAATGCCGGATCCGAGCGGTGACGGGGATCCGTGCGCCCGATGCAATCCATCGGTCGTAGGTCTCCAACTTCAAGCCGAACTTGTCATAGGCAACGCGCAGGTAGCCGTCCCGACCGCGCACCACCGCCTCCGGCATGATCGTCCGCACTTCCTGCGCCATCACACCGACATAGGCCCGATCGCCGCCGTTATAGGTGAAACGATAGAAGCCGAGGCCATTGTCGAGGCGGCCGAGCAGGACGATGTCGTGCTTGAGCCTGACGTCGGACCGCCGTCCGCCGCCGCGTCCGCCGCCACGTCCTCCTCCGAAACTTCCGCCACCCATACGGGGGCCGCCTCCGCGCGCAGCAACACGTCCGCCACCGCCACCACCGAGGCTCGCCCTCCCACGCTGGGACTGCAGGTTCGCTACCCTGCCGGACTGGATATTCCCGAAGGCGCTGTCACGGCCCGAAGAAGGCCGCTTTGCTGCGCCGGCCTGTTTGCCACCACTCGGACCCCTGGTGCCGGAGGAGGGTCCCTTTGCGGCTTTGGCCTGTTTGCCACCGCCCGGGGCTGCCTTGGTGTGTTTGCCACCGCCCGGGGTTGCCTTGGCCTGTTTGCCACCGCCCGGGCCCTTGGCGCCGGTGGAAGGCCCTTTCCCACCCTGGCGACGATCGCCGGCGCTCGGACGGGTGGTCGATCCGCGATCTCCGAGATTTGCGCGGTCACCGGGCTTGAGCACCTGCTCGCCACCACGGCCGCGAAAATCCATCCGCCCTTCACTCCCCGCCCGGGTGTTGTTGCCGAATCTCTGCTGCACGCTCGTGTTGTTGTATCTCACTCCCTGGCGGTGCTGGGGATTGTGATCCCAATGCGTGACCCGGTTGCCGCGATTGATCTCGATGTTGTTGCCGCCGCCGCTCCAATTGATCCCGCCGCCCCAATAGCCACCCGATGCCCAGCGCCCCAGGGCGTATCCCGCGCCGAATGCCAGTCCGGTCGCGAGCAGCCCGCCGGTGTAATAGCCGGACGGGTAATAATAGTATGGCGGATAGTCGGGATACGGCCACCCACCGTAGACGACGGCAGGATCGTAGTAAGGTACGTAGATCGTATCGGGTGTCGCAGCCTCGATGACGATCACCTGTTTATTTTGCTCCTGCTTGACCGTGACTTTTTGTTCTTTGGTCGATGTCAGCTTGTTATTCGCCTGAGCCCTGGATCGCATGCGTTGGATGGCATCCATCACGTCCGGCTGCTGAGCAAGGACCGCGTCACCCAGCTTTTGTGTCCAATCGAGCTTCGTGCTCATCATCGTGAGAACCGCTGGCGTCGCAACCAACGACTTTACGCTTTCATCCCAACCCTGCTTGTCGACCTCGGCCTTGAGACGATCCGCTTTGAGATTCTTGTTCTCGGTTGCCCAGCGTTCGGCCTGCACCACCTCGAGCGGATAGGTCGACGCCATCAATACTTCGGCCAGCAGCGTGTCCGGGTAGAGCGCGATGGGCGCGACGATTGCGTCAAGCTCTTCGGGTTTGAGCAATTGCTGACCAGATGTCGCCGGGCTCGGGCTCTGAGCCATCGTGCTGAAAGGCGTCAGGATCAGGAATACAAGCACCAAGATACGGGGACAAAAAATGCAGGCACCGCTGGCCCGCACCAACCACAAAATCATTTACGCCTCCCGTCAGGTCCGTGCCATCCACGCCGTGAAACGCCGCTGATCATGTTCATCCTACCGGGGTCCGCCTACCTGCCAAGTTGACAGGATTTTCGACGGCTGCAATGTATACTGGTGCAATTTTCCGGCCGAATGATGGCGCCGCGCGCCCTTCCGGACAGGATGATGTCTATGCCATCTCACCATGGGCCGGAAGCCGGCCGAGCCGTCTGCGGTTGCGGTCGTTGCGCAGTGTTATCACGGCGTCAGGCGATCGCAGTGACGGCGGCCGGGACGATCGCCTTCTTCGGCGGTCATTCGGCAGTCGGGCTGACCACGCTATCACCGGATGGGGCGCTTGCTCGTCTGATGGAAGGCAACGTCCGCTTCGTAGGCGGGGGCCTCACCTCCTTCGATGAGGATCTGGCCATTCTGAAACAGAAGACCGTGACAAAACAGGAGCCGTTCGCGGCCGTGCTGTCCTGCGCCGATTCCCGTGTCCCGGTCGAGCTCGTTTTCGATCAAAGCATTGGCCATGTTTTCGTGTGCCGAGTCGCGGGAAATGTCTGCACTCCTGAGATCATTGCGAGCCTCGAATATGGCGCTACCGTGCTCGGCGTGCCTCTCATCGTGGTGCTGGGCCACGATGGTTGCGGTGCGGTGAAGGCCAGCATTGACGCAAAACCTGTTCCGGGTCAGATCAGCGCGCTTTACGCGCCGCTGCGACATGCTATCCAGCGCGCGGGCGGCGATTTGACCGCAGCCATCAAGGCGAACGCACAAATCCAGGCGGATCTCTTGCGTAAGGCCTCGCCGGTTATCGCGACGTTGGTC
The DNA here is from genome assembly GCA_046727735.1 of Pseudomonadota bacterium. Lineage (GTDB taxonomy): Bacteria > Pseudomonadota > Alphaproteobacteria > Rhizobiales > Xanthobacteraceae > AP-16. The sequence continues at coordinate 11,859 of JBKPDF010000117.1, forward strand.
ACGAGCGAGAAAATGAAAGTCGTGGCAGCATATTATGATCTGAGCACCGGGAAAGTAATGCTGCTCGGGTGACACGGGGGACTACTTATCCAAGGCGCTCCAACACACCCCTGGCCGCACAACAGTGGCGAGTGAAGGTCTATGGGCCAAAGCAAATCTCCTAAGGCCGCCATTGAGCCTCTGCTTGGAATACTGGCAATCCTGATTCCTCTGATCTTGGTCTGTGACGTAGCTGCATTCGCGCTGTGCTTCTGGTGGTATGATCTCGGTCTGCGGCTCTCAGGCGCGGTGGCTATGGTCGCCCCGATAGGTCTGCTGCTCGGCATTGTCCTCTGGATACAGCTCAGAACTAAACGAATTGGAAAATAGTCTGGTCACACGTCATCGCGGCTCGTCTGCTGCTCGACATCATACTGATCAAGTTGTGGCTGGAGGTTGGGCAGGCGGAACAAGAGAAACGATTTGCTTCGCCCATCGACGATGCAGCACATTCCGCTGCGCCATCGAGCACTGGTTATGGAAGGGGAGGACCAGCAGAAATGAAAGAGCCCTGAAGGATGGTCCGGCTCCAGGGCTCCTGTACGCACAGCGCAGGCGTTGTCGACCATTCAATTTCAGAGAGGGCCACGGCTAATGCGGATTCAGTGCCGGCCTAATAGGACCACCGAGCGCAAACGCCTGCCTCCCATCGCAGACACCTGCGGACGGCACGGCGGGTGTGGCGGATGGTGGTTCTGGCCACGCAGACACCATGAATTCGTGTCCTGCCCGGGCCGCAGCCGTAAGCGATTTGCGTGATCATGCCGTCCTGCTGAGGAATCGGCGCGGGCGTCATAGCTTGCGCTGACGTTGCGACGGCTAAGGCAAAACCAGCAACGGCGATCAACCTGATCATACTCCTCCTCCCTTTTTTACCGTGACCCCTGCACCGGGGCGGGCGAAACGCCGCTCGGCCTGTCGGCAGGACCAGGAAGGATCGCATACTAAAACAAAGCATGGCAGGCCGCTGTCAATTTTGAGAGATTACGGCAAGTAAGCCAGGAAATTGATAGGCCGCCCGGAGCGGCCATTTCAATTCGATGCACCGGAAAAATACCGTTCCGCCTAAATGCACACCCAGCCTAAGGCCCGGCAGACCGATCGGCCCAGCCCAACGCAAGCCATTTCGCCTTCCCGCAGGACCCCGGATTGTTCGACTGCGCGGTGCCGCACTTTTTGGGGGATCGGTAGCGACTTCAAGCCGGCGGTCAAGCTCGCCCAGCCGTGGCAAGGTCGAGGCGGGCGTCTATTCCCCGATCGGCACCAGCGATTTCGTTTTGCCCGGTTCACTGCCCACGGAACTCGACGACGTCATGTCGGCGGGCGGTTCGCCGTCCCATAATGGCCATTCGGCCCAGTGTAGTTCCTTGTAGTTGAACCCGGTTTCGATGGTCGGCTTGACCACCTGAAAGAACGGAGAAATGTCGAAGTCGCGGGGCGCGTAGAGCGAGGAATGGCGGATGTGCAGGATTTCGCGACGCGCTGCTGGACTACCGATCAACGTCGATTTCGGCAAGATCGGGTAGCGCACCGCCTCAAACGCCTGAGCGATCAGGATAGAGCAGATCAGCCGAGTGGGATCGCCAGAGCCCAGCGCGATCATGCGGCGCCGCCAGCGCTGAGGAATCGGCAGCGGCACTAGATAGCGCTGGAGATCGATGATGTTCTTCAGGTCGTAGCCACATCCGATTCGTTCGATCGCATACGCGCAGACCTTTGCGCAATCGTCGCCCGAAAAGCCGATCGGTCGGCACACCCGCGTGTGGAAGCCAAGATATTTGGAAAGCGCCGCCGAAACCACGCCTACCGACATATCGACCTCGACAAGCACGTGGGGCTCGCCACTTTCGTCCATCACTCCGGCCATGGCGCCGACGTAAAGGGCGGCATGCGACCAGGTCGATTGCGTCAAATATTTGATCGCTCCGGAGATCCGGTTGTTGCCATCGACCAACAGAACGTCGCCCGGTCGAAGCGACGAGCGCAGCGCGTCGGGATCGCTTCGGGCAAACGGCTGGTAGCCGGCAATCGGCTTTTGCAGATAACGGGCGATCGCGTTGCCCATCTCGTGGAGAATGAAGCCCATTGCCCGCTTTCCGAAATGCACCGAGAATGACGCGGCGATGGCCAGGCGGCCCGCCGTCGGCGCAGCGTCGCTCCAGCGCGCCATGACCCGCTAGTGGAGTCGATGTGGCAACTGTCGATGTCGAGGAGACTCGACGGTGCGTCGGCTATTCCCGATCGCGAGCGCCAATCAAAGCTCGGCCACGCATTTCTGAAGGTAGCCGTGGCGCCGAGGCCACCGAGTTTGATCCGGCTCCCGCAAAACACCGGTGCGGGCGGCATCGGCTCGAATCCAAAGCAGACTTACGCCTGTCTCCATCGTAAATTGTTACAGACCGCACACGACGACTCGGTAGAGGAATAAAAGAAGGGCTGCGCTGCTCTATCGTTCAGCATGGCCGGCCGCCGGCGCCAACTCGCCGGTCCTCAGCGGGATAGCCAATGGCCGGCCGGATATTCCCCGCGCGTCCGGTGAAAGTCGTAACTGCCGGCGCCCGCTTGCCAGAAGGCTTGGTGTTTTTCGAGCCGAGAGCCGGCCAAGCGAGCATCCGTGAAACGGATTCTGGCGTGCGAGAGCTGTTGAAAAAGGATTTTGAGGGGGCCTCTGAGCAATATTGATTCAAAGTTGACCGGCTCATAGGCAACTTCGATTCGAGGAGCCGGTCTTCATGATTCGATTGTTGCGTTTTGATGGCTGGTCGCGGACTTTTTCAACAGCATCGACCGAATTGCGGTCTCGGATGTTCGCAGCGAGGCCCGCCGGTTAAACTGCCCGGTCGCGCCCAGGCGGATCAGGATCACAAACGTCGAACACTGATCGGGGTGGGTCGGATCGAGGTTGCGCTTACCTCTGAGCACTTCGGCGAGGCCGCTTCCTTTCGGCGGGCGGGGCGCGTTTTGCGTCGACGCCGAGGGCCTCGGCAGCCTCTTTCGCCAACCGCTGTGCCCTCAGCCGCTCGGTTTTTTCGGCCTCGGCGCGGCGCTGCTCCTGGTATTCTGCCCAGGCCTTTGCACCCTCGCGAGCTTGCTCTTCTTTTCGCTTGAAACTTGCTTCCGCGCGAGTTTTGGCGCCTGCAATCTCCGCCATTCATGCGCTCCTATCGACACTGCCCGATATACTTAGGTAGAAATCGGCGGTTTTCAATGGCTTAGGGTAAGGAACTGCCACCACCGAGGAGGGTTGAGTCCGCAAATCTCCAGGGCAAGGAGCCTCCAATGAACCCTGTCATCCACTTTGAAATGCCCGCCGAGGACCGAGAGCGGATGGCCGACTTCTATGCGCGAGTCTTTGGCTGGCGAACGCAGATGTTGGGCCCAGAGATGCAAAATTACGTAATTGTAAGGACAAGCGAAGTAGATGGGACCGGCCGGCCGAAGAAGCCCGGCGTCATCAACGGCGGATTTTTCCAGAAATCGAATGACAGACCGGATCAATATCCTTCGGTCGTTATTGCCGTGGACGATATCAGGGAGCACATCAAGAAAGTGAAGCAAGCAGGCGGCGAACCACTAGGCGAGCCAATGGAGATCCCCGGAGTGGGTTTGTACCTATCGTTCCGAGACACGGAAGGGAACAGAGTGGCTATGTTGCAACCTCTTATGCAATCGTGAGCGGCCCTCACACCTGAATGCCGGCAGCCGATTCCGGACCGAAAGGATCGAGGCCATGCATCCCTACAAACCCGCCGCGCACCGGCTGCTATCGGCAATCGGACAGATTGCGGCGGTCGTCATGACCGTGCTGCTGGTCAAGACCGTTGCCGCCGAGGCGTATTACGTGCCGTCGGGCTCGATGCAGCCGACCTTGCTGATCGGAGACCAGCTGGCCGTGTCGAAATTCCGCTATGGCTACAGTCGCTATTCCTTACCGGTCGCCCTGGGCCCGTCGTGGCCCGATCGCCTGTTCGGACGAATGCCCGAGGGCGGAGACGTGGTGGTGTTTCGCCTGCCGCGCGATCCGAACCAGAGCTTCGTCAAGCGCGTCGCAGGTCTGCCGGGCGATCGGGTGCAGATGATCGAGGGACGTCTGTGGATCAACGGAGAAAGGCTGCCGGTGCGCCGCGATGGTAACGGTTTGGTCGAAATGGAGGACGGCAGTGCCGTGCTGGCACCGCGTTTCATCGAGACGCTACCCGGCGGCCGCGAACATCCGATCTTGAAACTCGGACTTGGCGTAGAGCTCGACGATACCGGAATCATCGAAGTCATGTCCGGCCATCTGTTCGTCATGGGCGACAACCGCGACGACTCCGCGGATAGTCGACTGCCGCCGCAAGCGGGCGGCGTCGGCCTGCTGCCGCTCGAGAACCTAGTCGGGCGGGCCGAGATCGTACTGGGCTCGTGGGACCTCGGCGTCGCGCATCGGCCGATCTGGACGTGGCCGTCGGGCCTGCGCCTTTCGCGATTCTTTTCGCGCGTGCATTGAGGTCGCGAAAGCGTTCGGGATGCGATGCGACCGCCGCGCTTCCACGCCAGCATCCCGGATTTCTGCAAAGTCTCCGATGCAGTCGGTTCGGCTGCGGCGCCTAGGTTTTCGGTGCCAGCACCGTCCGGGAGAGCTGAGGGTATGTTGCGCGATAGCCGTACCAGCGCGCGATCGGAGCGAGGGCGCCGAACAGCGCGCGCTGCACCGACAGCGGCGGCGAGCGGAACACGATCACGTCGCTGAACTCCTGCGCGCACAGTGCGAGCTGCAAGAGATGCGGCATGCCCCGCGCGTCGGCATGCCCAAGCCGCGCCAGGCCATAGAAGGTCTCGATCATGTGGGCGAAGCGCTCGCCGGGCGTTATTTCCACGTGCACGCGCGCGTCTTTCTCGGCCGCATTCCACCAGTCATGCCAAACATTCGGCTCGATGGTGGCGGTCTCTCCCTTGCGCAGGATGCTGGTTTGTTCGCCGCGCTTCATGGTCAGCTCGCCGTCGAGAACGCTGAAGCGTTCCACGATCGCGGGATGGCGGTGTTCGCCGACGACTCTGGCTCCGACACGCGCGAGCAGCTCGGCCACTACCCGGCGATCGGGGTTGCGGTGGGGAAGCTCGAGAATCGTGGCGCGCTCGCCGGTGATGGGATTTTCCCAAACCTCGCCGATCTCGATCGGCGTTAGATCGGGCGGCGCGCAGGGATCGGGATGCGACATGGGACGAACTCGGCCTCCCTTTGGCACTGCCGGATGCTCGACGGGGCTAAGGCGGCAGCATCAATGACTCCCTCCGTTTCGAAGCAAGCGGAGCTGCAGAAGAGCGAGAAGCGAGTCGAGTTCAAGGCGGCCTGCAAATCGTTGGCGCGGGCGGGGCTCGGCAGCACCGCCCGCGCGGCCGTTACGGCGATGAGGCCTCGCGGCGGGCCGCAGACGGCATTCACGCCGGCGTCGGCACGCGTCCCTTGATCGCGTTGGCTCGTGCGCGGTGCGTGATGCGCCCCGCGGCATCCGCCGGCAGTCGTGCGCGCAGCCGTTGTTTGAGCCGCGCGAGATCGCCGGACGGCATCGCGTCGAGCGTCGGGCGCACGCTCGGCGTGATGGTGCTCGTCGCCCAAAATTCATCGAAACTCGCGAAGCTCCGCTCCACCACGATCTCGCGCGTCTCGATCGCCTGCAGTCCCGCGCTCGTCCATCGGTCCCGAAGCTCCGCCAGGCCCGCGGCGTCCGGGCTCGGAGGCAGGGGTGGGACGACGCCGGCCGCGCGCATTTCCGTCTAGACCGGATCAAACGGATAACCGCCCCCCAACAAATCCCAGCCGTATGCCGCGACGAGCCCGTCGGGCCGCACCACGCGAACCATTTCCGCGATGCCGCGGGCGGGATCCGGAACGAAATAGACCACGAGCGCCATCACGGCGGCGTCGAACCGTGCGCGGTCGAACGGCAGGTCCATGGCGTCGCCCGGAAGGAACACGGCGCCGCGGGCGCCCGGCCGCACCCGCGCGACGGCGAGCTGCGTGGATCGATCGCTTGCAGCTCGGTCGGCACGCAGCGCGCGACGAGTAATTCCGTGAACGCGCCGGTGCCGCAGCCGACGTCGAGCCACCGCAAACCGGCGCGTGGCGCCAGCCAGTCCAGGAACGACTGTCCTGCAAGCTGGCTCCACGGTCCCATGCCACGATCGTAGGCATCTCCGTCATGAAAACGAATCGACGGCTGGACCATGGCAATCCCGATTCGAGGCGCGACGTTCTGACAAACGCTAGCGGGAGCACCACGGCCGCAGCAAGCCTGGCGGCTCCCGCTCGGTGTGACGCTCCGCGTCGAACCGCCCCGGATCGAATCCGGGGCAGGCTCTCGCGCCGCGCTCACGCGCGGGCGAGGAAAAAGTGCGCGTGTGCCGGTCCCTCCCCTGCCCGCGCTTGGCGCCGACGCATGCTGCCGGCGGTCCGCGCACCGACGCGAGGGTTCACGGATCACAGCCTCAGAGCGATTTTCGGTTGCTCCGCAGCAACCAATAGAAATTCTCGCCGGCCAGGCTGTGGAGCTCGTCGGCGTCGAGTTTGCCGTCTCGATTTTTGTCTGCTGCGCGGAACAGCTTTTCGATCAGATGGTCGAGCCGGCTGCCCACCGCCGTTCTCAACTCGTCTCGGCTGAGGACGCCGTCGCGGTCGATGTCCCATTGCCGCACAAATGTATCGACTGCGACTTGGCCCTCCGGCAGGACCGATTCATTGTCCCACAGGCGCACCGCCGAGCCGAGCGAGTCGGTCAGGGCCACGAGTGCAGGTAGGGCGATCGCGGCAAAAAACGCCACGGCCACCTGCCGGCGCGTCGGCGGCAGGAAATCGTCATTCGCCTGCGACATGCGGGGCTCCCTCGCGCGTTGCTGACTGGTTCATTCGGCCGACACGCAACGCGAATCTCACAAAGCCGCGGCAGCAGCGCAGCGGTCGCGCAGACTGGGGCCGCGGCATCACGTCGACACGCATTCAACCAGCGAATGCCGGCGGACCGGCACTCTATCGCCTCGCAATGGGGAAATACAGCCCACTGCAGCACGGTCCGGAGCCTGCCTCGTGAGGGCCGTTCGGCCTGCGCGTGGAGACGGCGGCGTTGTGGCTATCGCGCTTGCGCCGGCCGATCGCGCTCGCTCAGCACGGCGTCAAGCGACCTCCCTCGCTGCTCGAGGGCCGCGCGCCGCGGTCGCGAAGTTGCAAGGCCGCCCCGCGGGGAACCATTACGGCTCTTTTCAGTTGAAGGCTCGACACACCGTTCCGAGGAGGCGACACATGGGTCGTGCTGCGTTGTTGTGGTTGATTGGCATTCCTATCCCGATCATCCTGATCGTGTGGCTGTTGGGCGGGCTGCACTAGGCCCCCCGCGCCGCGCTGAATCGAGCACGAGGCCCCGGTATCGCAGCCGGGGCTTCTGTCATTCACCGTTTCCACCTGTCGGGCGAAGATGCGAGGAGAAGCGACGCTCCGCGAGACACCCTTGGAGAAAGCGAGAGGTGCCGCAACGATCGAGTGATGGCGGTGGCCGGTGGATTCTCACTCCGAACAAGGGTTGCGCGACGTGCGCCAGCTGTCGAAGCAGGTCAGGCAGGACCTCGAGAAGTTTTTCGTGGCGACGGCAGAGTTGCAGGGCCAAAACCCTGGAGTTCCTGGGCTGGCGCGGCCCGAAACGGGCCGTCGAGCTGATCAAAGATCGCGGAAAAAACCGGATCGCGAACGCGGCTAGAACATGATCGGGCCGCGCGCCGCGTGTTCACAGCGCCTTGAAGAACCGGAACGACGTCTTGGAGAACCCGAGCCTCTCGTAAAAGCGGTGCGCAGCGATGCGGTGCTGCCCGCTCGTGAGCTCGATGCCCGAGCAATGGTGCTCGCGCGCGAAATCGCCGACGGCGGCGAGCAGCTCCGCACCCACTCCCCGGCCGCGATGGCGCGACGAAACCACGAGAGCGGTAACTCTGCAAACAACCGAGCCGTCGGGAAAATACGGAACGAGTTCCGCGGCCACCACGCCGACGACCTCGGCTGCCGATTGCGCAACGAGGCAGCAGCCCGTGTCCCGCTTCGATGCAAGAGCGAGACGCTCTCGCGCATCCGCCTCCGCCGCCGGATAGCCGAGCTCGGTCAACAGCAGCGCTATGTGCTTCGCATCGGATCGGGTCGCACGCCGGATCGTCGGCGGCATCGGCGGCCTAGCGCCGGATCGAATCGGCCACTTTCACGTAGACCTCCTCGGACGCATTCGCCACCTGATTGATGGTCTCCTTCAGGTGGCGAGCGTTGACTGTCGGTATCCAGTCATCGATGCGCACGAACATGTCGCCATCCTTGTCCAAGCCGACTTTCACATAATCGTACTCGTGGTTCGCGGACAGCAAGGCGTCCATCAGTTTCGGCGTCTTGTTGATATTGGCTTTCTTCGCCAGGATCGCGAAGGTCACGAGAATCTCGCTGCCGGTGGACAGGATCACTTTGAATTTGCCGAGCTTCTTGCGCTCGAAGTCGATCGACCATGTCGTGGCATTGTGGGTCGTGTAGGTGAATCCCGTCTCCTTGAGAGTCTGTTCGATTTTCGAACTGACCGACTGGGCGAGCAGCGGCGTCGACCCGAAACAAATCCAAGACGCGGCAAGCGCCATTGCGATGCAGCGAAAGATGTTACGCACATTCACCCCCGTCGTGTGCTGGTCCACCGCCGAGCCGAAATCTATCACCCGGCGGCCCGCAACGTGTGATCCGCGCGCAACAGGTGGCCAGGAAATGGCGCGATCCAGGCGCCTCCGGGTCACGCCGCGGCGGGGGAATCCGTCGAAGCGGCACGCTCGGGCGCTCCGCAATCCGGAGCGCTGCCGGTGTGTCTAGATGCTTCGCACCTTCGAGGCTGCGGTTTTCGCGCGGGGCGTCTTGCCGTGATCCTCGCGCGCCGCCGGCTTGTGGGGCGCCTTCGCTTTCGCTGCCACCCGCTCCGCATGGGCGCGGCGCTTCTCGACATACTCCTTGCCGTCGATCGGCCCGACATGCGGCGCATCGCGGTCGAGATACGGCCGCCCGATCCCGAACTCCTTGCCGCGGTCGTCGATCCACTTCCACAGGTTTTCGCTCGAGATCCACCGCTGTCCCCGAGTCTCGCCCTTTACGCTGACGATATCGGCCGCCACTCCGTGGCTGTAGCCGCCGCGGCGGCTGCCGCCATGGTAGGAACTGTCGCTCGCAGCATGGTTGCCGCTTGCAAGCGACTGGCGGTAATCGTCGCGAAATCCGCTGGTGATACCCGGCGCGAGCCCGGCCTCGTCCATGGCGCGCAGCGCATGATAGAGCCTGAGCTTGAAGCTACGATCCATGCCGCCGATCACATAATCGATCATCGGCATGCCGGCTTTTTGTGCCGCCTTCGGATCCTTCCAGGTGAAGTCCTCGTCGACGAGCTTGATGACCACTTTGGTGATGGTGCGGGTCTTGCCTTTCTTCTTGACCGTCACTTTGATCCGCTCGGGCACCTTGATGGTATCGACCTTCGGCGCCCGCTCGTAGAGCGACCAGAGATACCGGTCGATGCATTCTTGCGTCGCGAGGCAGTCATCGGCAGCCGGAGCCGCGCTCGGTGCCTCTTGCGCGTCGGGAACGGCAACTGCGCGCGCTACCTCGTTCAGGTCGCCCGGCGTCGGGTCGGCTGTGCTCGCGAACGCGATCCGTGTGGACGGTGCTTCCAACCAGCGCACCGGATCAGGGTCGCGCGCGACGGCGAGGGTCGCGACCTCGACGGCGGAAACGCGGTGCTCGCGGAATGCGGTCGGGTGCATGCCGAATGCGGCTGGTTGCGGGACGTCGGCGCGCGGCGACGCGACAGTCTCGATGCGGGGCGAATCGAACCCGAGGAGCCCGGCAGCGGCGAGAACGGCGATTCCGCACAGCGCCGCCGAGGCAGCAACGCGCCGCCGGCTTATCACTTTCTCGCTTCTTGACTGGTCCAAAGCCCCACGCTGACCCATGCTGTACACGAGTGCACAAGACGGGTGTTTTTCTGAATCGAGAATGGCCGTCAAGGATTCGGATGAAAGTGCGGCCATGCAAGCGAGAAACCTGCAGTTTGCCATCTTTTCCAAAATGTGTTGCCGAGATGCAACCAAATCCTAGGATCACAGTTAACCGCGGCCCCGCGCCAGCAGCGAGCGGCGCGTACGTGTGCACCGCACCTGCCGGCGCGGACATCGAGTCGTTGCAGGCCCCGGATCGTCCACGCGCGGGAGAGTCGCGCCGCACGGCCCGAGTGTTACTTACTGGAGCATTGTCCCGCGTTCCGGTATGTTGTTCCGCATTCGGAGCACAGCCGTCCCGATGACGCCGCCGCCGATCTTCTCTGATTTGCTCGTGCCAAGCTCGTCGATGCGAGCCGCCTATCGCGCCTGTCTGGCCGTCATTGCCGGCGCAGCGCTTGCCGGCTTCCTGCTCGGACCCGCCGGCGCAGGCAAACGGCCGGAGAAGTCGATCGAGATCGTTCAGTCTCGCGCTGCCGGCCCGCCGATCATGGCTGTCGTGTCCCTGGGCAAGCAGCAGATCACGATTTACGACGCCGACGGCTGGATCATGCGGGCACCGGTTTCGAGCGGGCGAAAGGGCTACGAGACCCCTGCCGGAATCTACAGCGTTCTTCAGAAGGAGGTCGAGCACTACTCCAATCTCTACGAGGACGGCTATATGCCGTTCATGCAGCGAATCACCTGGTCGGGGATCGCGCTCCATGGCGGCCCGCTGCCGGGATATCCCGCTTCGCACGGCTGCGTGCGCATGCCGGTCGAGTTTGCCGAGCGCCTGTACGACCTGACGAAGCTTGGCCTGCGGGTAATCGTGGCTCCCGGCGATCCCCTCGGGGCGGATATCAGCCACCGGTTTCTATCGAGGCTCGATCCATCTCAGGTCGCCGGCGAGACCCAGACAGACGCGGCGATCCCGTTCGACGTCGGCGCGCTGCCGTCACGAAAGCCGGTGCAAAACCTGCTATCGATCGCGGCTGCCAAGGCGCGCGAGGCCGAAGCGGCGGCGCGGAGAGCCGATGCCGCCCGGCTCGACTCCGTCAAGAAGACCTTGGAGAACTCGCGCATCACCGCGGCGCTGAACCTCGCCGAATCGGCAAAATCGAGGCTCGAAGCGCGGGCGAGCGCCGCCCGGGCCGCGCTCGAAGCGGCAGATACGCCCGAAGCCAAGCAGGCGGCCCAAGAGGCCAAGGAGAGGGCCGACGCCAAGCTCGGCGAGGCGCAGGCCCGCTACGACGCCGCGCTCGCCGCCGCGCAACATCGGCCCGACGTCGTTCGCGCCCGGGAACTGGCGGAGACGGCAGCGGCAGAGAGCACCGCGGCCGCGCAAGCCGCCACCGAGGCGGCCCGCAAAGCGAGACCGGTCTCGATCTTCATCAGCCGAAAGACCCAGCAGCTTTACGTGAGACAGTCGTTTCAGCCGATCTTCGCCGCGGCGGTGACGATCCAGGATTCCGATCAGCCGATCGGCACGCATATTTTCACGGCGCTGAAATATGCCGGCGACGGCCCGGACATGCGGTGGAACGTCATTTCGATGGATGCCCGGATGAAGGAAGAGGGGCCTGCCGCAAGCCGTTACGGCGTTGCGCATCCGGGTGTTCCCTCACCGCCCAAGTCCGCCCAGCGGGCCGACGCGGCGCTCGAACGGATCATGATTGCGCGCGAGGACCTCGATCGTGTTGCGGAGCTCGTCGTGCCCGGATCCTCGCTGATCGTTTCCGACGAAGCCATGAGCTTGGAAACGGGACACAACACCGATTTCGTCGTGATCATGAGCGGCGAGCCGCAAGGCGCTCTCGTCAGGCGACGCCATCACAGCCCGGACGGCTTTTTCCGTTATGGCCGGCCATTCGGGATTTTCTGGCGATAGCTGGCACGAAATCAGCCGCGCGATTCCTCCGGACCGGTGCCGCGCCGAGCGCGCCAACGGGGCCGGGCCACTACGGCGGTTCGACGCTACTCTTCGCGCCCTTCGACCCAGCGCACGGTACGTTCGAGGTGGGCCAAAAGCGCTTGCGACCGCGCTATGCTGTCACGGGCGGCCTGAACCTGCCGGTGCGCGTCGATCACCTGTTTGTGGCTGTTCTCCACCGTGCGCTTGGCTTGGGCGAGCAGATCGGGATTGGGTGCGGGCACGGCGTGTGGCTCACTCGTATCCGATTTCCCTCAGCAGTTGGCAGTAAGCCGCAGAACCATCGCGGTGTCCATGATCCCCTCCCTGCCCGCCTTGGCGGCGCTTGCGGACACCAGCGAGGGGGTTGATCCTCGCGGGACCGACCGCCGCGGTCCAGCCGCTTCTTGGCGAACCGGACAACATCGTTTCCCCAACGGCGGAACCGTTCGGCGACTTTCCCGGTTAACTGGTCTGTGGTTGAATCGCACCCAACAACACTGAGCTTCGGGCGTCCGCGAATGTCCACCGCGCGTGCGGCGCACTCGTCCTCCCCCGTTGCCGATCCGGCCATCCGGCAATCCCTGGCGGACCGGGTCGAGCGCGGCCTGGAAGCCTGCCGCATGCTCCACGCGGAACGCAGGGCCTACCGGTCGCAAGCCGCGGCGGAAACCGAGCTGGCGCGACGGCTGCGAGTGCAACTCCACGCGGTGCGGGCAAAAACCCACCTCCAGCCTTCCGCGCAGGTCGATGCGCTATGGCATGCGATCGGGTTGTCCGAAACGTACGGCGCGCTCAGGGAACGAATGGCGCTCTTGATGCTCGCCGATGCGTTCTTCCGCGCGAACGAGCGCTTGGAAACCCTGGCGGCGATCGACGGCAACGACGGTCGAAATCCCTATTCATTGTCAGCGTAGCGGACGCTGCATTTCGGCCGGCATCGAGGCTGCGCCCAGAACCTCCGCCGCATCGCCGACCAGCGCCGGACCGTGCACTGCCCGATTTGCTCCAAGAAGCCGCCAGCGGGCATTGCCGACTGCCGCGCTTCGCTGTTCGGAGCGCTCGACCCAGCGCATCGTGCGCTCGAGCCGCGCCAGCAGTTTACGGGACACGGCAATATGCTCCTCGCTCGCGCGGACGTGTGCCCGAGCGTCCTCCAAATGCCTGCGGGCGTCTTCCACCGCCCGCTGAGCAGCAGCAAGCAGCGCGGCATTCGGAGTCGGCATCGCTAGAACACCTCGCGCCGGATCGCGTCCAGCCGGTCGTTCAGGCGCCACCGCCATTGCACGTGCAGGCGGCGCCGCATCTGCTCCAATTCGAATTCCTGGAGGAGGACCGCGTTGCGGGCGGTGATGTGCTCGGCGCTTTCGACGAGCGACAGGAGCATCAGGGCAGGCGAGACGCGATCCGGCGGGGCTTTGGGCATGCGCCTGTATAGCACGGTTTCAGCGCCCCGTCCGCGATATGCCGGTGGGCACGCGTGCTGCGCGCGCCTTGCCGTCCTGCGGCGGGCGGGCGTCACGCGCCCTCGCGAGCGCTCCGGATTTTCCGTCGCACGCGCGCCTCGCAATCGGCCCGGAGCTCCTCGATCTCGCGCTGGGTGAGATGCTCGATGCCGATGAACGTGTTCGACACCTGGCTCGAACGGATGATCTCATCGAGCTTCACCTGAATCGCCGCGCTGTCCCAGTTTTGGGAGTTTTGGATCAGGAATACCATCAGGAATGTCACGATCGTGGTCCCGGTATTGATCACGAGCTGCCACGTATCGGAGAAGTGAAACAACGGACCGGTCACACCCCAGATCACCACTGCGACGATGGCGAGGGCGAACGCCGCGGGGCTGCCGCTCATCACTGCGACGCGGCCGGCAAACTCGGCGAAGGCGCGCGTGAACGACCCGATCGTCGTGGGGGTGCTCGTTTCTTTGTGAGCCATTGCGATCTCCTGATGTCCGGGCATGCGGCGAACCGCCTTCGGAACCGCCGCCACCGATTCCGGTTCCGGGCAGTCGCCCCGTGATCGGCGCGCAACGTTCCGCCCGCTATCGCATGTTGCTTCTTTTGATAGATGCGCGCATGGGACGCGGCAGTTCGCGATCTGTTCCGAAAGAACCCGTGCGTCGCTGCAGCCACGCCCGAGACGATCGGAACGGCCAGCAACATACGCCGTTTAACTGAGCGGCGGCGTCCTTGTCGGAGCGTGTTCGATGGCCCCTCGCGCGAATTGGAAAGGCTATCTGCGCCTATCGCTCGTCTCTTGCCCGATCGCGCTCTATCCGGCGACATCGGAGCGCGAGAAGATCCGGTTCCATCAGATCAACAGCGAGACCGGCGGCCGCGTGCGCATCCGCCGCGTCGACGAGGGCACCGGAAAAGAAGTTCCGTACGACCAGATCGTCAAAGGCTACGAGGTCGGCAAGGGACAATATGTCGAAGTGACGGACGAGGAGCTCGAGGCGATCGCGCTCGAAAGCACCAAGACGATCGACATCGACTCGTTCGTGCCGCGAGAAGAGATCGACCAGCTCTACAACATCCGCCCGTATTACATCGCGCCGGAAGGCAAGGTCGGCGTCGATGCCTTTGCGGTGATCCGGGACGTGATCGAGCAGACCGGCAAGGTTGCGCTCGGCAGAGTGGTCCTGACCAGCCGGGAGCACGTCATGGCGCTCGAGCCCCGCGGCAAGGGGCTGATGGGCACGCTGCTTCGCTATCCCTATGAGGTCCGCGAGGAGTCCGAGTTTTTCGACGACATCCCCGCAGGCCACGTCACCAAGGACATGATCGAGCTCGCCAAGCACATCGTGAAGACGAAGTCCGGCCATTTCCAGCCGGAGAAATTCGAGGATCATTACGAAACAGCGCTGCGCGAGCTGCTGAAGCAGAAGCAGGCCGGCGTCGAGATCAAGCCTGCGAAGGCGTCGAAGCCCGCGAACGTCATCAACCTGATGGATGCGCTGCGCCGGAGCGTGGAGACCGAAGGAGCGACCGCGCGGACGGCGCCGAGACGCGCCGTTGCCGGCCGCAAGTCCGGGCGGAAAGCCTCACACTCCGCGACCCGGCACCGCAAGGCGGGGTGAACCCAACGCGCCGGATGGGGCGGAACGAACACCTGCAGCCCCTCAACCCGATCGCCGCGGCGATGCCGCGCGACGCGATCATGCGGCCTTGGGGGGGGCCCCGAGCGTGCGCAAGAAGGCGCGGCGCATGCGCTCGCGATCGCCGAAGCCGACTTCCTCCGCGATGGCGTCGACCGACTGGCGGCCTTGCTCGATCAGCACGCGTGCGGCCTCGACCCGGAGCCGCTCGACGGCTCTCGCCGGCGACTGTCCAGTCTCGGCGCGAAATGCCCGGCTGAATTGGCGCGGGCTCAGGGCCGCGGCGCCGGCAAGCTCCTCGACCGACAAGGTGCCTTTCAGATTCCGGCTTGCGTAGTCGAGAACTCGCTGAATGCGGTCCGACTTGGGTTCGAGGTCGAGCAGGGTCGAGAACTGCGACTGTCCGCCGGAGCGGCGATGGTAGACGACCATCTTGCGGGCGACCGTGCGGGCGACCTCGGGGCCGAGATCCTTCTCGACCATGGCAAGCGCGAGATCGATGCTCGCGGTGACGCCTGCCGAGGTCCAGATCGGGCCGTCGACGATGTAGATCCGATCCGCATCGACTTTGAGCTTCGGATAGCGTGCAGCGAGCTCGCGCGCGAACAGCCAATGGGTGGTCACGCGGCGACCGTCGAGCACGCCGGCCGCGGCGAGTGCGAACGCGCCGGTGCAGAGAGCAGCGATGCGGCGCGCGGTCCGGATATGGCGCCGGATGAAATCGATGACGCCGGAAGTGGGCTCTTCGAGCCGCGTAGACGCGCCGATGATCAGGGTGTCGAAGACGGCATCGCCGAATGGTTCGGTCAGGACCGAGAACCCCGCCGAGGAGCGCACTGGACCTCCGCTCTCCGAGAGCAGGGTGATCTCGTAGACCTCCTCGCGCTTGGCGTGGTTTGCGTGCTCGAACGTGCTGAGCGCCGCGAGCCCCATCGCCCCGAAATTCGCGAATGTGACGAAGCCGACGCGCTGCATGGCTCGCCCCATGTCCTAAAAAGTGGCAAATATGGCATGTAAGACGGAAATGGAAGGGATTAAATCCAGGATCGGCGCTCAACCCCGGTGCGTCTGCCGGATCGCGGGCCGCCGCCAGCGCGTGGCGTCTGCGATTGGGAACGTTCCAACCGCACCTGTTTGCGAGGCGGCCATGGCCTTCACCATCAAAGTCAACGGGACCACGCACAGCGTCGATGTCGACGGCGACACGCCGCTCCTGTGGGTGTTGCGCGACGTGCTCGGCATGACCGGCACGAAATTCGGCTGCGGCATGGCGCTGTGCGGCGCCTGCACGGTGCATCTCGACGGCGTCGCCACGCGTTCCTGCGTCACGCCGATCGACAGCATCGGCGATTCGACAATCACCACGATCGAGGCAATCGGCGCGACGCCTGCCGGCGCGAAAATCCAGAAAGCCTGGCTCGATCGCGAGGTCGTGCAGTGCGGCTACTGCCAGTCCGGCCAGATCATGTCAGCTTCGGCGCTCCTCGCCAGCAATCCGCGTCCGAGCGACGCCGACATCGACGATGCCATGTCGGGCAATATCTGCCGCTGCGGCACCTACGTGCGCATTCGCGAAGCGATCAAGCAAGCCGCGCAGTCGAACGGATGAGGAGGCTGACAATGGCCGCCGGTCCCCGCGCTCGATCATCGACGATTTCCCGCCGCAGCTTCCTCAAGGCCGGAGCGGCCGCCGGAGGCGGCCTGTTGCTCAGTCTCGATCTGCCGCTTGCAAACGGCCAAGCCGAAGCCGCGGGTGCGGATGCCTTCGCGCCGAACGCGTTCGTACGCATCCAAAGCGACGGACAGATCGTGCTGACCATGCCCTATGTGGAGATGGGCCAGGGCACCTATACGTCGATCCCGATGCTGATCGCCGAGGAACTGGAGGTCGATCTCGGTCAGGTTCGGGTGGAACATGCGCCCCACGACGAAAAGCTTTACGGCAATCCCCTGCTGGGCGGGCTGCAGGCAACCGGCAACTCGAACGCGGTCCGCGCGTCGTGGCAGCCCCTGCGTCAAGCCGGCGCGGCGGCGCGATCGATGCTGATCGCCGCGGCGGCAAAGCGCTGGAATGTCGATCCGGCGTCCTGCCGCGCGAGAAGCGGCGCAGTGCTCCACGAACCCACGGGGCGGAGCGCCAGATACGGCGATCTCGCTGCCGACGCGGCACAGATGCCCGTGCCCGAGAAGGTGGCGCTCAAGCGGCCGGAGGATTTCAAGCTCATCGGCACGCCGGCGAAACGCCTCGATACCCCGGCCAAGGTCAACGGCAGCGCGGTCTACGGCATCGATGTACGGCCGCCGGGCGTGAAGATCGCAACGCTCGCGCAATCCCCGGTGTTCGGCGGGCGCGTGAAGAACGTCGATGACACGGCGGCCAAGGCGATCAAGGGCGTACGTCAGATCGTGCGGCTCGACGATGCCGTCGCGGTCGTTGCGGACCACATGGGCGCTGCGAAGAAAGGCCTCGCGGCGCTGAAGATCGAATGGGACGACGGCCCGCACGCCAAGCTCACGACCGAGGACGTCGCGCGCGAGCTCGAACGGGCGACGCTCAAGCAAGGCGCCGTTGCGGAGAATATCGGCGACGCCGACGCCGCCCTGGCGCGCGCCGTCACCAAGGTCGAGGCGATCTATGAGCTGCCGTTCCTCGCCCATGCGACCATGGAGCCGATGAACTGCACGGTGCACGTCCGCGCGGATGGCTGCGAAGTGTGGGTCGGCAGCCAAGCGCTCGCGCGCGCCCACGCGGTGGCGGCAAAGACCGCGGGCCTGCCGCTCGACAAGGTCGTCGTCCACAATCATCTGATCGGCGGCGGCTTCGGCCGTCGTCTCGAGGTCGACGGCGTCATTCGTGCGGTGCAAATCGCCAAACAGGTGGACGGCCCGGTGAAGGTCGTGTGGACGCGCGAGGAAGACATTCAGCACGACATGTATCGGCCGTACTGGTTCGACCGGTTTTCCGCCGGACTCGACGAGAAAGGAAAGCCGGTCGCCTGGAAGCAACGCTTCGCCGGCTCCTCGGTCGCCGCGCGATGGGCTCCGCCGTGGTTCCAAAACGGTCTCGACCCCGACACCACCGAAGCGGCGATCGATCTACCCTATGCGCTGCCCAACAAGCGCGTCGAGTATCTGCGGGTCGAGCCGCCGGGCATCCCCACCGCATTCTGGCGCAGCGTCGGCCCCTCGCACAACGTGTTCGTGGTCGAGAGCTTCATGGACGAGGTCGCGGCGGCCGCGAAGCAGGATCCGGTCGCCTACCGGCTCGCGCTGCTCGACCAATCGCCCCGCGCCAAGGCGGTGCTCGCGCTTGCGGCCCAAAAGGCCGGCTGGGGTCAGCCGCTGCCCGAACGGGTCGGCCGCGGCGTCTCGCTGCAGCACGCGTTCGCCACCTACATGGCACAGATAGCCGAGGTCGAGGTCGCCAAGGACGGCGCGGTTCGCGTCCGCCGCGTCGTGTGCGCGGTCGATTGCGGCACCGTGGTCAATCCCGACACCGTGCGCGCGCAGGTGCAGAGCGCGGTCATATTCGGGATCACGGCGGCGCTCTACGGCGAGATCGGCATCAAGAACGGCCGCGTCGAGCAGAGCAATTTCGACACTTACCGCATCCTGCGCATGAACGAGGCGCCGGCCGTGGAGGTGCACATCGTGCCGAGTTCGGAGCCGCCGGGTGGAATGGGCGAATGCGGAACTTCCGCGATCATGCCGGCAGTGGCCAACGCGTTCTTCGCAGCCACGGGAAAACGCGTGCGCAAGCTGCCGATCGGCACTGTGTGACGATCGGCGAACGCTCGGGTTCGCGATTTCGGCTTGGGGTCCTTGCCGCCTCGAGAACTGAAAGTCGTCACCCCTATCGACAGCGATTGATGGCGTGCAGGCTGCGCAAGGAAACCATCGCTTCGGCCATCGGGCTGTTGCGCAACTGATTGCGAACGAGAGCGCCATCACGAGCGGGAGCGCCATCATCGGACCAGAACCCATGAGTTCCGGGCCCACCGGGTCGATCCTCGACACGCGACGCGAGCAGATGTTTCCCGTGCTGGAAGCATGGGAGATCGGGCGCGTCCGGCGGTTCGGCGAAATGCGCGCGTTTGCGCGCGGCGAGCTACTCGCCAAGGTCGGCGATCGAGGCGGCAGCCTCAGCGTCATCCTCTCGGGCGAGGTCGACGTCAGCCGCCACGACTCGTCCGGCCGACCCGCACCGATCGTCACCCATGGACCCGGCGCCTTCCTGGGCGAGCTCGCGCAGCTTGCCGGCCGGCCGGCCCTGGTCGACGCCGTTGCGTGCGGGCCCGTCGAGGCGCTGATCATCAAGCCCGATCGACTGCGCGCGCTGCTGGTCGCCGAGGCGGAACTCGGCGAGCGCATCATGCGCGCGCTGATCCTGCGCCGCGTCGGCCTCCTCGAAACCGGCGCCGGCGGCCCGGTGATCGTCGGACGAGCCGGGCATGCCGACGTGCTGCGGTTGCAAAGCTTTCTGCGCAGCAACGGCCATCCGCATCTGCGACTCGATCCCGATTCCGATGCGGACGCCAAGGCCCTGATCGAGCGCTTTCACGTCGATCCCGGACAATTGCCGATCGTGCTGTGCCCGGACGGTCAACTGCTGCGCAATCCGAGCGAGACCGAGCTCGCGCGCTGCATCGGGCTCGTCGGCCCGATCGATCCGGATCGCGTTTACGACGTCGCGATCGTGGGCGCCGGCCCGGCCGGCCTCGCGGCCGCGGTCTATGCCGGGTCGGAGGGACTGCGCGCCTTGGTGCTCGACTGCCGCGCGTTCGGCGGGCAAGCCGGCGCCTCGGCGCGGATCGAGAATTACCTCGGCTTTCCGACCGGCATCACCGGCCTGGCGCTGATGGCCCGCGCCTACACCCAGGCGCAGAAATTCGGGGTCGAATTTGCGATACCGGACGAAGCGATCGCGCTTGATACGGCGCATTTTGCCCGTGACGGCCGGTTCTTGCTCCAGCTGGCGAACGGCGAACACGCGAGCGCCCGCGCCGTCGTGATTGCGAGCGGCGCGCGCTATCGGCGGCCCGGCGTGGAAAACCTCGAAGGGTTCGAAGGCACGAGCGTGCACTACTGGGCTTCGCCGCTCGAGGCGAAGCTGTGCGCGGACCAGGAGGTGGCGCTGGTCGGGGCCGGCAATTCGGCGGGCCAGGCGGCGGTCTATCTCGCGAGTCATGCGAAAAAGGTGTGGCTGCTCGCTCGCGGAGCAAGCTTGTCGGCAAAGATGTCGCGCTATCTCGTCGAGCGCATCGCAGGGTTGGCCAACGTGGAAGTGCTCGCGCAGACGAGCATCACCGGCCTCGAAGGCAACGGCGGGGCGCTGCAGGCGGTGCGCTGGCGCGATCGTTCCGGAGAAGAGATGCGGCGGCTTCTATGCCACGTGTTCCTGTTCATCGGCGCCGATCCGAACACGGATTGGCTCGCGGGCTCGGGCGTGGCGCTCGACCGCAGGGGCTTCGTGCTCACCGGCAGCGACACGGGCGCCGCCAGCCGGCCGTTGGAGACGAGCGTACACGGCGTGTTCGCGATCGGCGACGTCCGTTCGGGTTCGACCAAGCGGGTCGCCGCTGCCGTCGGCGAAGGCGCGCAAGTGGTGGCGATGCTCCACGCGTTCTTGGCGGAGGCCGCAAGCCGACCGGGCACGGTTCTCGCTTCGGCGAGAGCATGACGCGATCGGCGGCGCGAGTACCGCGACCGGCTCGGTGAGCCATCGCCGGCCCGCACAAGCAGCGCCCGCACGTACTATGTGTCGAGCAGCATGCCGAGCACCTCGGGCCATCGTTTCTCGAAGTCGAAGTCGCGTTGCAGTCCGCGCTCCAACACCGCTTGGATTCGCTGCTGCGCTTCGGGCCACGTCAGCGCGGTCTCAAAGGAGGTGATGGCGTCGAGGAGCCAGTCGGCGGATGGCAGCGAGACCTGGTTGACGAGCTTCTTCGCCGCCGCGATGGCGCGGCGGTCGAAGGAGGCGATCCGGCGCGCAAGCGCGTCGACGAAGCCGTCCAGCTCTGCGTCGGGTAGCGCCCGGTTGACGCATCCGTATTGTTCGGCGGTGTCGCCGTCGAAGTCGTTCGCGCCGAGAATGATTTCGAGCGCGCGGCCGCGGCCGACCAGCAGCGGCAGCCGTTCCGTACCGCCGCCGCCGGGATGCACCCCTACACCGACTTCGGGTTGGCCCAGTCGCGTATTCTCACGCGACGCGAAGCGCATGTCGCAGACAAGGACGAACTCGCTGCTCGCACCCCGGACGCAGCCTCGGATCTTCGCGACACTCACCACCGGGGACTTGGTGATACGCACGAACGTATCCATCAGGATCGGGAGGCCGGAAGGCCCGACCGCTGTGGTGATGTTCCCGGTCTTGCCGGTCAAATCAAAGTGGGCGAGGTAGAAGTCAGGATTCGCGCTCTCGAATATGACGACACGCAGACTCTGGCTGGTATCCATCCGAACGAGCAGATTCTGGAGGCCTTCGAAGATGGTCGCGTCCACGATGTTAAAAGGTGGATGGTCGAATACCACCCTCCAATATGCGGGCGTTTCCTCGATGACCCGGACGTGCGCCGTTGATTCAGTCATGAGCCACGCTCCTTGCTTCGACCACGATAGAACGCGACGGCGAGGTGATGTGCTCCTCTTCATAGGACCGCATGCGCGCGATTGCAGGTTCGGTGATGCACAGTTTCAAGAACAGATTTCGCTCGAGTGCCAATCCCTGGGCCAGCGGCGTCTCGGTGGCGTTGCAGACGAGGCGCTTGATGTAAGCCACAGATTGCTCGGTATGTGACGACAGGCGCTTTGCAATCTCCATCGCCCGATCGAGAGCCTTTCCGCTCACGGTTTCGTGCACCAGCCCCTTCCTTTCGGCTTCACGCGGAGTGAGGGGATCACCCATGAGGATGTGCATGAGCGCGGCTGCCGTTCCGATGGTGCGTGGCAGCCGTTGCGTGCCGCCGGCGCCGGGAAGGAGTCCAAGGTTCGCCTCCGGCAATCCGATCAGGTAGTCGCCATCCTCGGCGATACGAAGATCGCAGGAGAGCGCGAACTCGAATCCGCCGGCCAGGCATGTGCCGGAAATGGCAGCGATTACCGGTTTGGGCATGCTCTCGCACAGCGCCATAGCCTTGTCGAAGAATCCTCCATTGTAGGTCGCGTTCTCGGGCCACTCGCGCCCGGAATCGCGCAGCGACTCCGCGAGGCGGATGAGCGCCGCGACGGAAAAATGACGAATAAAATAGCCGGGGGCACCGCCAGTCACGACGACAACGCGAACGCTGGCGTCGCCCGCGAATCCGTCGAGCGCCTCGGTAAGCGCGTTGCCCATCTCTTCGTCGAAATAGATCCGCCTTGCGCTGCCCAGTGTGATGACCGCGATTCCATTGGTTACTGTCGTCGTCACAACACCGGCGCACATGGTACGCTCCTTTGTCGATAGTCTCCTTTGCCTTCGGCCTTACGTGCCGCGCAGTTGCCGCAGCGCGCTCAACCAGTTTTCCATGTGGAATGTCTTGGCGATCTTTCCGTCTCTGATGGTCTGGATGTCGATTGCCATCATGCGGAAGCTCTTGCCGGTATGCGGTACGCCGAACAGTTCGCCGGCCGGCGTC
>JBKPDF010000118.1:0-22542 GCA_046727735.1 Pseudomonadota bacterium
GCCGTCGGTCGTCCGTCCGCCGTCGTCGGGCCAGCTTGCTGGCGTTGGGCGAAGCGTGTACGAACCGGCCGCGCCGATATTTGGCGGGGCATAGCGCAGTCTGGTAGCGCGGGAGTTTTGGGTACTCCAGGTCGCCGGTTCGAATCCGGCTGCCCCGACCACGCGGACGTGCAAAGGTGGGATCGCGCAAATGGTTGCCCGTATCTACAAGCCGGCGAAGACCGCAATGCAGTCCGGAACCGCGAACGTGAAGGACTGGGTGCTCGATTATGAGCCGGAGCAGCCGCGCGAGGTCGAGCCGCTGATGGGGTGGACGAGCTCGGCCGATATGAAACAGCAGGTGCGGCTGCGTTTCCAGACCAAGGAGGAAGCGATCGCCTATTGCGAGCGCAACGGCATCCCGCACCAAGTGTTCGAAGCCAAGGATCCGCCGCCGCGCCGCGGATTGTCGTATGCCGACAATTTTGCCTTCGCGCGGCGCACCCCCTGGACGCACTGAGCAGCGTGTTCATCCGGACGGATGCGCCAACGCCGCTCGTGTCGTTGCAAGGCCGCTTTGGATTGCGCTTCGTTCTGCCGCGCCGCGGTGATAGTTTTTGCCCGAACGTCAGTAGCTGAACGTTCGCAACTTCTGGCCCCGTAGCTCAGCCGGATAGAGCAGCAGCCTTCTAAGCTGAAGGTCGGAGGTTCGAGTCCTCCCGGGGTCGCCAAATCAAACAATACTTAGGCCCTACTCGCCGTGGCGGGTGATACTCCGGTCAGCTGCTCGGCGGCATGTGCTCGATCGTCGTCGCCCTCTCGCCACCGCCGCAATAAATGCACCAAGGATACTTGCCCAACAGAAGCCGCGCGGGCACGTCTCTTCTTTCTCGATTCGCCCATAACATCGGGAAATCTGCGCCGCCTGTGCGCACTGCCTTACCGCAGACACCCAAAATCTTGAAGCTTCGGACGGCCTTTCCATCCGCATCGGCCCGCTGCATCATCCGGCATTCGGCCCACTCATCGGAGGCGACAATGTTCCGAGTGTTCGCGACTGCCATTCTGGTTTCGCTGCTCGGCATCGGATCGGCCGTCGCCCAGGGCTCTTGTGCGGCGAGGGCGCTAGGCGAAGACGGCAAACCGCTCGCCGGGGCAGCCCGGACCGGCTTCATGAAAAGGTGCTGCGAAGCCAGCGCTCTCGACAAGGACGGGAAACCGCTGGAGGGGGCCGCTAAGACTAGTTACCTGGAAAAGTGCGAAGGTGCGTTCTCGGCGCCAGAAGAGCGCGGATGATGCCGAACGGGCCTCCTACTCGTTCGGCGCAGGCGGCGGGCTCGCTTGCCGCGCCAGCTTGCGCTTATCCCGCCTAAGTTCCCGGGTCGCCGAACTGCAGAGCAACACTAAGGCTTCGCGTCCGATACGCAGAAGCACTTGCCGGCCGCTCGCTATTCGACAATTGATGATGGCATTGCCGTCCTGGCCCAGGTCCGAAACCGCCGCCTGCTCGACTTCCAGTTCCAACGGGGGAGCCTGCATTGACAGGGTCTCCGGGCACAGCTTCCTACCAATGCAGAGGGCCTATTTTCGTTCCGCGCTCCCGTAGACTGCCGAGCCGCGGCTGGAGTTTGCCCGATCCAATGTCTCCCGCGCGCGCGCCAGCGCGTCCCGTGATTTGGCTAGGCTTTGCTGCATTTCCCGGAGCAGCTCTTCGTGCTGCGCCATCGTCTCTTGGGTGTGAATGCGGCGACGGCGGGTCTCGGTGCTCACTTCGAGCCAATCGCGGGAGTGGTCGACCATTGCTCATCCTCTCGCGCTGCGGCATTTGCCCAATTTGGCCCTAGCACGCCCGGCCTCGTTGGCGTCTCGCTAAACCACCTTGGTCCGGTTTGGGTTCCCTGATCGAATAGCCAGGCATAGGGCTGTTCGAACAAACTCTGAACGGCCGTCCTTTTGCGGGTAGTTTCCGGTTCAGGACCTTCCACCTGGTGCGCTCGGGATCGTCCGAGTCGTTTGCGATGGCCCCTTCGGAGCCGGCATCGCATGCCGCCGTGAACAGCGAGCGAGCGCAACCGAAAAACTGTTCCGATTTTTGCAAGCCGTACTGCTCGCCGACCCGCTCTAGAAATTGCGGGGCGATCTTTCACCTGCGTTCCGCGCACGTCAGCGCCTGACGTTCAGCACGTCAAAGGGCGACGTCGATCTGCGAACAGCCCCAGCGAGACTGCCGATCGCCAGCCCCTACCGGCTGGCGGGCTTGCCGAGACCGGCTCCTGGGTCGAGCTTCTCCACATGAGCATCCAAGCGTTCGATCAGAGCCCGCGAGCGAGCAATGGCTTTTCGACTTTGTTCTAGCTGTTGCTCTGTCAACCATCGCTCATGGGAGACCATCCCCACTTGGGTTCTGGCGGTCAGTAGAAGGTAGTGCCGGAATATGTGCTGCACTGAAGGCGCCCTCACTCCGGCTTCTCGCCCGCAAGACGGGCGTCCAGCTTCTCAGTAAACTCGGTGTTCCGGGCGAGCCGCAGCCAAGTCGCCGCGAGTTGTCGGTAGCGGGTGCGTACCGAACGCTCAGGGGCAAGCTCCGCGAGCTTCTCGCACTCGGCGGCGCGGTTGAGGCAATAATCGACGGCGACAGTTCTTCGCCGGAGCATCGTGCGCCTCTCAGCCGCACAGGCGGGAGCACGACTGGTCTCTCAGCCACCGGCGCCTGTGGGTAGGACGGCAGCCGGTGATAGGTGAGTGTGCGCCTAACCCGGCGCTGAGTCGAATCGTAAGCGACCGAACAGATGGGCGTGATCCGCTTTAAGCTCGACCGGCCATTCGATCGGGCGCCGCTGCCAACTGGGCCGCCGCGCATTGGCGATCGTAAGAAATGGCTGGCCGAATTGCACGAATTGCATCGGAGTGTGGCGCGACCAACACCCTATGCTCCCGTCTTCCGTGCTAAATTGACGCGATGCTGCTGATCCTGTCTATCGTTCTCGAAGGTGCGGTCGCAGTGATCGCCGTCCTGGCGGCCCGCGAGAGGCCGTACATGTACGGCCTCGCGTTCACGTTCGCCATATACGTGCTCTATGACCTAGCCCGGTTTTTGCATTGGAACGTAGAGGGGCCGGTGTTGTCGGGCCTCTTTTTGGCTGCGAGCGCCACCGCGCTTTTTTCTGTCTGGCGGCTGTACAAATGACGCCGCAAAGGGAAAACGCCGGCGAGCGCCGGACGGCGCGGGCGCGAGAATCGACCGCATTGCCGATGGCCCCCGGACGAGAGTAGAACCAAACTGCTCCCGCGGCGTTCTCGCCATACCGGCGTCGGCCCGCGGCCAGCCCGGCTCGGCAAGAAGCCACGGTCATCGCAAGGAGGGAACCACCATGGACGAGCGCAAATCCGCTGAGAAACGTGCCACCAACGCCGTTCGCGAAACTGTGGCGCGAGCCGGCGAGTCCGCCCGCGAAGCCGCCGGGCGTATGCAAGAAAGCTCTACGAAAGCCGCCGAGGGCTTTCGCGATTACCAGCTCAAAGTTCTCGCGGCCGCGCAAGCCAACATCAATGCGATTTTCGAATATGCCCAGGATGCGATCCAGGCGCAGTCGGTCTCCGAATTGATGGAACTCTCCGCGACGCATTCGCGGCGTCAGCTCGAGACGCTCGCGCAGCAGAGCCGCGAGATCGCCGGCGCGGCGCAGAAGCTCGCGACCGAAACGGCGCGGCCGCTGACCGGCAGCTTCGGCAGTCAGTTCAACCAAATAAGTTGATCCAGTTCAACCAAATAAGTTGATCGGCCTAGCGGGAGGTGCGCAACGCCGATAGCCGCGGCGAACCCCGCGTTTCCCGTAGGCGACCGTCGTCAGGCGTAGGCGACCATCGTCATCGGCGGCCTCCATGCCGAGGCCGCCGCCCACGCGCTATTATCGCCCCGAACGTCCGGCGAACCAGCCGATGCCGAACAGTACGATCGCGACCGCAAGTGCCGCCACGCCGTGCTTCACGTGGATTCGCGCCGATCCCGGCTCGAAACCCGGAAAGAAGCTCGGAAGCGATCCAGCCGGCAGAACGAAATAAACGACCGCCACGACTGCAAACAGCAGTGCCAGCACGATCGCGCCTGTCCTCATCGATGCCTCCGTCGGGATTTCCCACAGCAGGATGGGATGCTCGATCTGCACCATGGCGCCCATCCCATTCCACCATAGCGCATCGAGAGCCGGAGCGATGTCGGATTGCATCAGGCCACGACGGTGCAGGACCCCCTGTGGATAACCATGCCGCGCTCAGGCTAGGATTGCAGGTGGGCATTGGGGCATGATGGGGCCGCAGTGCGGTGGGGTGGGGCGTACGGGTGCCAGTCTCTTCGCGGCTTTGGCGCAGCGGGTTCGTTCTGCGTTTACGCAGGCCGCCGAGGCTTACGTGCGCGGCAATGCGGTTGCCCTCGGCCGGTGACCGCGCCAGGCGCATGATCGCGGCCCTCGCGATGTGGCCGGAGCGACCGTGGTTCTGGGTCGGCACCGCGGCCCTTGTGGCGGCGCTCGCCGCAATGCCTTCCAAGATCCGATCGGCGGCCGCCCCGGGGAGCGGCGAGGAACCTTTGTTCGCGCGCAGCCTCGATCCCTGGGCGGAAGAGCGTCCGGCCGGCAATCGCGACCTCCCGTACAGCCGACCGAACATACGCTTTTGCAGGTTCCAGCAAGTACGGCTCGAGGCCATCGGCCCGCTCACCGACCGGGCGGATTTGGCGGTGTTCCAGGCGCTTGCAGCGGAATGGAATGCAAGATGCGCGCAGTACGCCTATCAGCCGGCGGACAAGCGCGCCGTCGAAGCGGCAGTCATGGACCGCCGCGAATCGCTGGAAAGCGAGGGACGCGCACTGCTGAGCGCGTGGCGCCGCATGATTCGCTTCGGTGCCGCACCGGCCGCTGTTCCTGCCTCCGGTAGTTGGCACTTCGCGGCCGGTTCCGTCGCGGATTTCCCATCGCTCCCGTCGCTGATTACCTCGGGAATTCCCGGCAGCCCGGAATCCGAGCCCGTGTCTTGGCCGCTGTTGCGAGCGCCTTCGCTGGCGTTGTCGCATCAGAACGTGGCAGTGCGGGTACAACGGCGCCTGAACGATCTCGGTTATGTCGTCAGCCCCGTGGATGGAATTTGGGGAACGAGCTCGCGGGCGGCGCTGCGGCATTTCAAGGACGCGAACGGTCTGCTGAACGACGATGTACTGGACGCCGAAACCGTGGCGCGGCTGTTCTCGACATCGGCGGTCGAAGCGCATTCCGGCGGCCCTGCGCGATCCGAAGATGGTAGTGGGTTCGAAACACCGTATCCGCCACCGCCAGGCGCGAGAATGAATCCACTCAATCGCGAAGACGCCGAGCAGATTCAGCGCCGCTTGGGCGCGCTCGGCTACTACCTGGGCAGCGACAACGGCAATTGGGGAACCGCGTCCCGCAATGCGCTGCGGCGATTCAAAACAATGAACCGGCTGAGTGACGAGGAGGAATGGGATGCGGCCACCGAGCACACTCTGGAGGCCGCGGAGCCGGCGCGTTCGCTCGATCGCGCCGTGAACGCAAAATCGAAAGGCCGCGCGGTTGCGGTGAAGGTTGAGCCGATGAACGCGCGGTCAGCCGCCGCGACGGCGGCGAAACGCCCGGCGCAAGCTGCCGTCGCGGCCAAGCCTGGCAACCGGGCGACGGCCTCCATGGTGCAGGATGTGCCGCGGCCGCCTGTCCCGATTCCGGATGCGAGCATGTCGGGAACGCGCGAACCCTGACGCCGGGGGCGAGTGTTTTGCGACCGCGGCATGGAGCTTTGCCGGCCGCAGCGGCGCTCTGCTCACGCGCGCCTCAGCTGGGTTCTGCGCTCTCGAGCTGCGAGAACCGCACCGGCAGGATCTCCTTGGTCCGCGCCCTGCCGCTGCTGTCCTTCTCGACCAGGAGCAACTGCTGCGCTTCGGGCAACCCGGCCGGAATCACCATCCTGCCGCCGGGTTTGAGCTGCAGCAGGAGCGGCGGCGGAATGAGCTCGGGAGCCGCGGTGACGATCACTTTGTCGAACGGCGAATGTTCGACCCAGCCCCGACAGCCATTGCCGACGCGAAGCTCGATGTTGGAATAGCCTTGCCGGCTGAGACGCCGCTTGGCGTGGTCGGCGAGCTCCTCGATCACTTCGATGCTGAACACCTTGCCGGCGAGCTCGGCGAGGATCGCCGCCTGATAGCCGAGCCCGGTCCCGATCTCGAGCACCGTGTCGTGCGGCTGCAGATCGAGCAGATCCGTCATCAATGCGACGATGAACGGTTGCGAGATCGTCTTGTCGAAGCCGATCGGCAACGGCACGTTGGCATAGGCGTAGGGCTGGAGCTCGATCGGCACGAATTCGTGCCGCTGCACTTTCCCCATCGCCTGCAGCACGCGCGCGTCGAGAGCCGGCTTGCCGATCACGGACGCGACATGCGCGGTCGATGCGGCGATCTCGGCCAGCATGTGTCGGCGCAGGGGCTCGAAAGGTTCCGCGCTCATCGCGGCTCCTCGGGTGAAGCGAGGTGACCGCGGCATCCTAGCTTGCGGACGCGCACTCGGCTACGCGAGCGCCGGGTGCTCGATGTGCATCGATGCCGCAGCAACCCCATTCCTGCGAGCGAATTCGAGCACTTGCCCGATCAGGCGCGCCAGCCGGTCATGCAGCGAAAAATCGGCGTCGAGATAAGGCCCGGGACAGCCTAGCGAGGAGCAGTAAACCTCACGCAAAGGGATCAATTCACGGTGAGTTCGGCGCTGCCGAACCCGTCGAGCGTGAACACGACGCGGTTGCCGGGCGCGACCGGGAACGTGGGAATGATGCTGCCGGTGATGACGATCATGCCGCGCTCGAGCATCCCGCCTTGCTCGATCGCGAGGTTGGCGATCCAGGCGAGAGCCTCGAGCGGCCCGTCGGTCATCCCTTGCCCGCATGATCGGCCGTCGATCGTGAGCGATCCGCGAACGCCGTCGAGCGATCGAGCTGGATCGAACGCGGTCTCGGCGCCGATCACGACGCCGGCGTTCCAGCAATTATCCGCGATCATCGACAGTGCCTTGGCGCTCTTGTAATCGGCCTTGCGGTCCTCGATGAGCTCGAAAGCCGGCATCACCGCCGCGATCGCCGGCGTGACGCTCGCGGCGTCATACGCCGCCGCCGCCTTCGGCAGCGCGCGCGCCATGCGCACCGCGAGCTCGCATTCGAGCACGACGTGCATATGATCTGAGAGCCGAATCTGCGCCGGCGAGTGCAAGACTCTGCGTTCGAAAATGATCCCGCCGCACGGATGGTCGATCCCCATCAGCTGCTGCATGACTTTCGTCGTGGTTGCGATCTTCATCCCGGCAATGGCGCCCTCCCGAGGTCGCAACAACTCCGCGAGCGCCGCCTGCGCCGCGTAGGCTTCGCCGACGTTGCGGGGCGCGATTTCCGGCGGCAGATTGCAGTACTCGGCGCGCCTGGCATGCGCATCGAGCACGAAGCGTGCGGCCTTCCCGGGATCGAAAGGCTCAGCCATGAGCTCGGCACACCCGCATCGAACCGGAGTTTCTGCTAGCGAAGCCGATACCGCATACTACACGGCAATCTGTGACGCCAGGACAGGGGAAAGCTGCCGCCGATAGGCTGGTCTCACGCGATTCCCGTCACGATATCGGAGGAGCTCGGCATGACAGGCAAGCAGAGGATCGGGTGGATCGGCATCGGCCGGATGGGGTTTCCGATGGCGGAGCGCCTGCTGGACTCCGGGCAGCAAGTGGCGATCTGGAACCGGACGCGATCGAAAGCGGAGCCGCTGGCAAAAAAGGGCGGCCGACTGGTCGCGCGCCCTGCGGATCTCGCCGACGTCGACGTCTTGTTCACGATCGTGTCGACCGGCCGCGACGTCGAAGAGGTTCTGTTCGGGAACGATGGCGCCGCGGCGGGCGGCAAGGTGCCGAAGCTCTTCGTCGACTGCTCGACGATCGGAGTCGAGGAATCCGCCGCGATCCGTCGCCGGCTTACCGCGAAAGGCGCGGCTTTCGTCGCAGCCCCGGTGAGCGGCAATGCCAAATGCGTGAAAGCCGGCAAGCTCTCCGCCGTCATCTCCGGCCCGCAGGCCGCTTGCCAGGCCGCGCAGCCGCTGATCGAGGTGTTCGCTCCGCGCGGCGTGTCCTATGTCGGGGCCGGCGAGCTCGCCCGCATCTGCAAGATTGCGCACAACGTATTTCTCGGCGTCGTGATCGAGAACCTCGCCGAGATCACCTTGCTGGCCAACAAGGCCGGCGTCCCGCGCCACGCCTTCCTGTCGTTCATCAACAACAGCGTGATGGGCTCGATCTTCACCGGCTACAAGACGCCGGCGCTCGTCAACCTCGACTGGACGACGACGTTCACGCCGGAGCTGTTGCGCAAGGATCTCGATCTCGGGCTCGAGCTCGGCCGCGAGCTCGACGTTCCGATGCCGGTAACCGCCGCAACGCGCGAGGAGCTGCAGGCGCATTTCGGGGCCGCGATGCTCAAGCCGGATCCGGAGGCTTATCTGAAGCAGGATTTCGCAGCGCTGCTCGAGACGCGCGCGCTCGCCGCCGGCATGAAGCTCGAGAGCGAGAACAAGAACGTGCCGACCGGCCTGGAAACTTAGTCGGGACGCTCAGGAGCTGAGGCGTACTCGGGAACCCTCTCCCCTTGCGGGAGAGGGTGCCGAGCCGACGTAGTCGGCGAAGGCGGGTGAGGGGTAGATTTTTGACCCCTCACCCGGCTCGTTGCTCGCTCGCACTCGCAACGAGCCACCCTCTCCGCAAGGGGAGAGGGGAAGCGCGCGCGCGGCTCGCGTTGGGTCCTTTGCACGAGCCCGTCACCGTCGCGTCAATCGCGCAACAGCTTGTCGGGCGTGATCGGCAGATCGCGTACGCGCTTTCCGGTGGCGTGAAACACCGCATTGGCGATGGCCGCCGCCGTGCCGACGATGCCGATTTCCCCGACGCCCTTGATGCCGAGCGGATTGACTTCGTGGTCGATCTCTTCGACGAAGATCACGTCGATCGCGCGCACGTCGGCGTTGGCTGGCACGTGATAGTCGGCGAGATTATGGGTCATGAACCGGCCGAACCGGTGGTCGGCCGCGGTCTCCTCGTGGAGCGCCATGCCGATTCCGCCGACGACGGCACCGAGGATCTGGCTGCTCGCGAGCTTCGGATTGACGATGCGCCCGGCCGCGACCGCGCTGACCACCCGCGTGACGCGGATGACGCCGAGCTCTTCGTCGATTTTGACCTCGGCGAACACCGCCGAATGCGTGCAATACGAATACTTGCCGGAGCGGCTCGGCTTGGCGCTGGCTTGCTTCTCGATGCGATCGGCTTTACCGGCCCGCATCGCGTCGGCGAGCGAGATTTGGCGCGCCTCGTCGGTCCTGTGCCGGATCTTACCGTCGACGAATAGGACGTCGTCGAGCTTCGCACCGGCAAGCGGCGAACGCGAGGCCGTTTGCGCAAGGCGCAGCAACTCCTTCTGGACCGCGCGACAAGCTCCGTGAATGGCCGAGCCGACCGACGCCGCCGTGAACGAGCCGCCTTCGACCGGAGCTTCGGGCAAATCGGAATCGCCGAGCTTCGCCGTGACGTTCTCGAGCGGCACGCCGAGCATCTCGGCGGCGAGCTGCGTCATCATCGTGTAGGTGCCGGGGCCGATATCCGCCGTCGCGCTCGCGATCTCGACGCTGCCGTTCGCCGTCAGCACCGCCTTGGCGCTCGCCGGCAGCTGCATCGCTTCCCAGACCCCGGTGGCCATGCCCCAGCCGACGAGCTCGGTACCGTCCCGCATCGCCCGCGGCTGCGGATGGCGCGCGGACCAGCCGAATTTCTCGGCACCCTGCCGATAACATTCCTTCAGCGCTTTGCTGCTGTAGGGCCGGTCCTCGATCTGGTCGCGGTCGGAATAATTGATCAGCCGCAGCTCGAGCGGGTCGACGTTCGCCGCATAGGCGAGTTCGTCCATTGCGCATTCGATCGCGTAGAGCGTTTCCGCGCCGCCCGGAGCCCGCATGTCGCAGGGCGTGTTCTGGTCGAGCTTGACCAGCCTTTGGCCGAGCTCGACGTTGTCGCAGCGATAGAGCAGGCTCGACCAATTCGCGAGGTCGCGCTGAAAATCTTCAAATCGCGAAGTCATTGCAGTCGCGTGGTGCTGGAAGGAGACGAGCTTGCCGTCGGGATCGGCCCCGAGCGCCAGCTCGTGTGCGACCGCCGAGCGATAGCCGAGCGTGAACATCTGCTGACGCGTGAGGTTGACGCGCACCGAGCGCTCGAGCGCGCGCGTTGCGAGCACCGCGAGCGGCAGCTGGTATTGCGGACGCAATCCCGAACCGAACGCGCCGCCCACATAAGGCGACAGCACGCGGATCTTGCTCCGCGGCATTCCCATTACGTTGGCGACGTAGTTGTGGCTGTTCGGCGCTCCCTGCGTCTTGTCGTAGACGGTGATGCGGCCGTCGCCCTCCCACACCGCGGTCGTCGCGAACGTCTCCATCGGATTGTGGTGCTCGATCGGCAGGCGATACTCGGCCTCAACCTTGACCGCCGCGCGCGCAAACGCCTTCTGCGCGTTGCCGCGGGCAACGGACGGCTTTCGCTTGCGCCCCTCGGTGCGCTTGCGCTCTCGCTCGAAATCGGTCGCGTGCGCTTGCGGCTCGTATTCGATGCGGATCAGCGAAGCCGCAAACCGCGCGATCTCGAATTCCTCCGCGACGACCAGCGCCACCGGCTGGCCGCTGAAGTGAATCCGATCGTCATAGAGCGGCCGGAACGGCGAGCCCTCCGGCCCGACCTCGTCTTTGTATTTCTCGTCCGAGGATGCGAGCTTCGGCCGGTGCTCGTGCGTGAACACGTCGAGCACGCCGGGCACGGCGAGCGCGTCCGCGGTGTGGATGCTGCGGATGCGGCCCCTGGCGATCCCCGATGAGACCACGAACCCGTATGCGAGGCCGCGGACGTTGAATTCCGCGGCGTATTTCGCGCTTCCGGTGACTTTGGCGCGGCCGTCGACGCGGGGAATCGGCCTGCCGATGTGGCTCGTGGCGCTCACCTCGTTCTCCCGATCATCGGATGCGCTTGTCGGCCTGGGACTGCGGGGTTGCGCGCGCGGCCTGGGTGAGGGCCCGCACGATGCAGCGCCGGGCGAGCTCGATCTTGAAATCGTTGTGACCGTACCCGCGCGCGTTGCGTAGCACGGTGTCGGCGGCGCGCCGGAAATTCTCGGCGTTTGCCGCGGCTCCGGCGAGTTGCACCTCGGCTTCGCGATCGCGCCACGGCTTGTGCGCCACCCCGCCGAGCGCAAGGCGCGCCTCCTTGACCGTGTCGCGCTCGACCGTAAGGCCGACGGCGACGGATACCAACGCAAACGCGTACGAGAGGCGATCGCGGACCTTGAGATAGGTGTAGTGCGTGGCAAAGCCCGTGGGCGGCAGCTCGATCTCGGTAATGATCTCATCGGCGCCCAGATTGCTGTCGATCTGGGGCGTGTCGTCCGGTAGCCGGTGAAAATCCGCAAATGCAATGCCGCGCTCGCCATGCGGGCTCGTCGCCAGCACCCGCGCATCGAGCGCGGCGAGCGCGACGCACATGTCCGAGGGGTGCGTGGCGATGCAGTGCTCGCTCGCCCCCAGGATCGCATGCATGCGGTTGACGCCGTCGATGGCCGAGCAGCCGCTGCCCGGCTCGCGCTTGTTGCATGGCGTCGTCGTGTCGTAGAAATAGAAGCAGCGCGTCCGCTGCAGCAGATTTCCGCCGGTCGAGGCCATGTTGCGCAATTGCGGCGAGGCTCCGGCGAGGATCGCATCGCGGAGCAGCGGGTAGCGCCGCTCGATCAGCGGATGATAGGCAACGTCGCTATTGGGCACCAAGGCGCCGATCCGCACGCCGCCGTCGCCACTTTCTTCGATCTTGTCGAGCGGCAAGCGGCTGATGTCGATCAGCCGCGACGGCCGGACCACGTTCTCCTTCATCAGATCGACGAGATTCGTGCCGCCGGCGATGAATTTTGCACCCGGCTCGGCAGCGATCTCGAGCACCGCCTCGGCGACGTCTCGGGCGCGCGTGTAGCCGAAATTGTTCATCGCGAGGGTCCGCCCGCCTGCGAGGCTTTGCCGATCACGTCTTGGATGGCGGCCACGATGTTCGGATAGGCGCCGCAACGGCAGATGTTGCCGCTCATCAGCTCGCGGATCTCGTCGGCCGTGTGCGCGCGCCCTTCGGCGATCAAGCCGATCGCGGAACAGATCTGTCCGGGGGTGCAATATCCGCACTGGAACGCGTCGCGATCGATGAAGGCTCGCTGGAGCGGATGCAGGGCGTCACCCTTGGCGAGACCCTCGATCGTCGTGACCTGCGCGCCATCCTTCATGACCGCCAGCGTGAGGCACGAAAGCATGCGGCGGCCGTCGACGAGCACCGTGCAGGCCCCGCATTGGCCGTGATCGCAGCCTTTCTTGGTTCCCGTCAGGTCGAGCTCGTGGCGCAATGCGTCGAGCAGGGTGGTCCACGGTGCGACCGTCAACCTGCGTTGCTCGCCGTTCACATGCAGCGTGACGGGCTGCTTGGTGGGAACCCGGAACTCCCCGTCCCGACGAGGTGACGATGCAGACGGCTTGGGCATCAAGGCTCTCGAAAAAATCCCACTGGAGAAACGAAAGCGATCACCTTTGGATCGTGGCTCGCAGCTTTCG
Source organism: Pseudomonadota bacterium (assembly GCA_046727735.1). Taxonomy (GTDB): domain Bacteria; phylum Pseudomonadota; class Alphaproteobacteria; order Rhizobiales; family Xanthobacteraceae; genus AP-16. The sequence goes on from JBKPDF010000118.1 coordinate 12,689, forward strand.
GAGGGCTAATCCAGTCAAGTAGCCTGGCGGCATTGAGTTCCACCACATCCCAACCGTATCTCTCGCTGCATATGCGACAACGCTGCGAGGAATCGAGAGCACAAGATACGCTCGGGAGGACAGCGGGGAAGCGCGCGAGCGCCCCGGCATGCGCTTGCCGAGCGGAGGTGTTGGCTTTCTCAATATTTATTCGCGATCGGCAGCTCCTCGGCTGGGAACAGGCTGATGACCCGGCAGCCTGTGTCGGTAACCACGACCTCCTCCTCGATGCGCGCCGCCGAATAGCCGTCCTTGGCCGGGCAGTAGGTCTCGAGCGCGAACACCATGCCCTCTTTGATTTCGAGCGGATGTTCGAGCGAGACGAGACGGCTGATGATCGGCCGTTCGTGGAGCGCGAGGCCCAGCCCGTGCCCGAACTGCAGCCCGAATGCCGACATCTCGTCGGGAAAGCCGAACTCGTCCGCGCGCGGCCACACGCTCGCGACCTTGTCGGTCGAAACGCCGGGACGGATCAGCGCGATCGAGCGATCGAGCCATTCGCGGCATTGCTTGTAGGCGTCGTGCTGCGCCGGCGTCGCGCGGCCGACATTGAAGGTGCGGTAATAGCAGGTCCGGTAACCCATGAAGGCCTGCAGCACGTCGAAGAACGCCTGGTCGCCGGGGCGGATCATGCGATCGGTGAAATTGTGCGGATGCGGATTGCAGCGCTCTCCGGAGATGGCATTGATCGCCTCGACGTCGTCCGATCCGTGCTCGTATAGGAACTTGGTCGCGGTCGCCACGATGTCGGACTCGCGCACGCCGGGTTTGAGCTCCTCGTTTATCAATTGATAGACGCCGTCGACCATGGCGGCGGCGCGGTTGAGCAGCGCGATCTCGTCGATGCTCTTGATCTCGCGAGCATCGAGCATGGTCTGCTGCCCGTCGGCGACTTTCAGCCCGGCACGCTCGAGCTCGAACATCATCGGTGGCTCGATGATGTCGACACCGAGCGGCATGTCGGCGACGCCGGCTTCGCGCAACAGGCTTGCGATCTCCTCCGCGTGGCGCCGCATCAAGCCGAACGCGGGCGGCACCGTGCCGCGCAGGCCGACGAGGCCCGCCTTGCACAACTCGGGCCTGAGCCACGGCACGTACAGCCGATGATGCACGGCGGCCGAGCCGAAATCCCACAAAATCGGCTCGCCGCCGCGGGCGAGCAGCGCGAACCGGCAGAGCTTGTCCCGCTCCCACTCGCCGATCTTCGTGCTGGTGATGTAGCGGATGTTGTTGACATCGAAGCACAACAGCGCGCCGAGCTTGGAGGCTTCGAGCGCTTGCCGGGCGCGGCCGAGGCGGTAGCGATGCAGGCGCTGGAAATCCACGCGCGCCTCGAAATCGACGGCCATCGGACCGAGCGCCGGGAGTGCTCGGTTCCAGCGGTAATGCGGATCGATGTCCTCGGCGTGCACCTGCTCGGGCTGGAGCAATACCTCGTCCATGACAGTCTCCCGGGTTTGCGGTATCGAGCTTTTCTCGGATCATAATGCATGGGCGGCGAGGCGGCGATGGCAAGGACTGCCGGACCCAGTTTTTTCGCTGAAGTGGCGATCATTCGCCCATGACTCCGCGAAGGAGGCGGCCATGCACCCGCGAGATCTTGCGCAAATTCTCGTCAAAATCGGCGGCTTGATCTTCATTGCGCATGGACTGATCGGGTTGCCGAGCACGGTCTTGACCGTGATCGGCAGGCTCAGCCGGTGGGGGCAGAGCGTACCCGGGTTCCCGGGTACGACAACCGAACTCGAGTTGTGGGCCCTCGGCGTCGTGCCTATCAGCTATTTCGCAGTCGGTTTCGGGCTGCTCTGCGGGGCGGGCTGGATCGTGGACCGAATCGTGGATCAGCGACGAGGTGAGCTTGCATTTCAGAGCGGTTCGCAAGCGTGGGAGGAGACTGCCGTCGCCGTGCTTGGCTTGTATTTCTTCGTGGAGGGCATCTTTGGGGTAGTTCGTTTAGCCGTGGCGGCACTGACCTACCGCAGCTACGTGATGGACTTCGGGGTTGGTACCGTGCTGAAATTGGGCTTCGGTATCATCCTGATGCTTCGAGCCCGTGGTGTTGTGGCTCTTCGACGACGACTCATTGCGTTTCGCGACCGGACCAAGGCCGACGTGGCGTAAGAAACCGCCGATGAGCAAGGCGCGCCGGCTATGCGCGGTTGCTGCGGCGCTGCTTGTGCCGATCAATGCCGCCGCGCAGGGGCTGCCGCCGGCCGATCCCGGCGGCCTCGGCCTGTCGGCCGAGCGGGTCGCGCGCATCGCGCCGGCGCTGCGCCGCGATATCGCTGCGGATCTCATTCCGGGCGCCGTCATGCTGATCGCCCGCAATGGCCGGACGGGCTATTTCGAGGCATTCGGCATGCGCGACAAGGAGCGCGGCGCCCCGATGCCGCGCGACGCGATGTTTCGGCTCGGCTCGATGACGAAGCCGATCACCATCGCGGCCGCCATGACGCTCGTCGAAGAAGGGCGCCTCTCGCTCGCCGACCCGATCTCTAAATTTCTTCCGGAATTCGCGCACATGCAGGTCGGGATCGAGCAGCAAGATCCCGCCACCGGCTTGGCGACGCTCAAGCTGGTGCCGGCCGCCCGTGAGATCCGCATCGAAGATTTGATGCGCCACACCTCGGGTTTCACCTACGAGGCGCTCGGGGAGGGACCCAAGGTCAAGGAGCTGTATCATGCGCTCGGCGTCGGGGCCCGCAACGAGACGTGCGCCGAGCTGGTGCAAAAGTTGGCGCGCCTGCCGCTGATGTATCAGCCGGGTACCGTGTGGGAGTACGGCCGCTCGATCGACGTGCTGGGACACATCCTCGAGCTTCTGTCGGGCCGGCCGTTGAGTGCGTTTCTGGCCGAGCGCGTGTTCGGCCCGTTGCGCATGCCGGACACGGCGTTCTGGGTGACGCCGGAAAATCAGGATCGGATAGCCGACGTGCTCCCGGCGCCGCCGGAAGGACGCCGGCTGGTGCTGGACCTGAGCAAGCCGCCGGTGTTCGAGAGCGGCGGCGGCGGCCTGGTTTCGACCGCCGCGGATTATGCGCGTTTCCTGCAGATGCTGCTCAATGGCGGCGAGCTCGAGGGCGTGCGGCTGCTCAGCCCCAAATCAGCCGAACTGATGACGACCAACCGCCTCGGACCGGAAATCGACACCTCGGGGTGGAGCTATTACCCGGGCCCGGGCTACGGGTTCGGACTGGGATTTGCGGTGCGCGAAACGCTGGGGGTTGCTCCGCAGGTCGGCTCGCCCGGCGATTATTTCGTCGAAGGGCTCTACGGCACATTCGCCTTCGCCGATCCCGCGGAACAGCTGCTCGCGGTGTTCATGATTCAGTCGCAGGAATGGCGGTATTATCGGCCGCTCGTGAAGGCGCTCGTGCTGCAGAGCCTCGTTCGTTGAGCCGAGCGGGCGCGCGTCAGTCCACGAAATCTTTGAGAAGGTGAAATAGCTCACGCTTTTGCGCCGGGGACCTTCCTATGCTTTTCGCCGCAAAAAGACGGAGGAGCGAGTGTCGATGTTCGAGACGGCGTTCGAGGGGCGCGAGGCTGCAAATTCGGTCCGAACCGTCCCGTGGTTGTTCGCAGCCAAAGTTGTTTTCGCGCTGGCCCTGGTACTGACGGCGACCTTTGCGCTGGTGCGCACCGAGGTCCTCACCGTGGACCCGCAGCAGCTCGGGAACCCGGACCCGATCCTGTTCCTGCAGTAGCGGCTCGCGCCTCCGGTCGCGGCAAACCGCCGTTCATCGCACGACGCCGCAGTCCCGCAGGCGGCGGATCTCGGCTTCTTGCCAGCCGAACTTGCGCAGCACCGCGTCGCTGTCCTCGCCGACTTGCGGCGGGCACCGCGGCGCGACCTTCTCCTCGCCGCCGATCCAGATCGGGCTGTTGATCGTGAGCATGCCGCCGTCCGCGAACGGGATCAGCACGTCGTTTTCCAGCATCTGCGCGTCGTTCGGCACGTCGTCGACCTCGGCGACGACCCCGAAGATCAGGCCGTGGGAATCGAGAATGGCGCGCCAATCGGCGAGGTCCTTTTGGGCGAACACCTGGTCGAAGATCGCGCTGAGCTCGCGGGCACGCGCGTGGCGGTCCCGCGTGGTGACGAAGCGCGAATCGGACGCCAGATCCTCACGCCCGAGGCATTTCAACAGCACCGGCCATTCCCGGTCCTCTTTGAGCAGCGAAAGGATGAGCCAGCGAGCGTCGCGGCAGCGATAGTGGTTGGTCATGGCGTTGAAGGTGTGTTCCCGCGGCGGCCGCGTCGGGATCGTCGCGCCGCACAGCCGCGCCTGCACCATGAGCCCGTTCGACCAAACGCCGTTCGCCATCAGCGAAGTGCTCACGTGGGCGCCGTCTCCGGTCCGCTCGCGGCGGTAGAGCGCACTGACGATCGCCCCGAACAGCGCGAGTGCCGAAGGATGATCGCCCATGCCGGGCAGCGATCGGGCCGGCGGGCCGGCGTGATCCGGGCGCACGAGGTCCATCATCCCGGAGCGCGCCCACCAGGCATTGCTGTCGAACCCCGGCTTGTTCGCCTCCTTGCCATTCTCCCCGTAGCCGGTGAAGGACGCGTAGATCAGGCGCGCGTTGCGCGGCGCCAGGTCCTGATAGGTGATGCCGAGGCGCTTGCGCACGGCCGGCGGGAAATTGGTGATGAACACGTCGGCGCGAGGCACCATCCGATAGAGCACCGCCTGGCCTTCCGCCTTGCTGAGATCGAGCGCCAGGCCTTGTTTGTTGCGGGATTCGAGCAGCCAAGCCCAGTTGTGCTCGGACTTGGGGTTGCCGGGCAGCTGCGGGAGATGGCGGAACGGGTCGCCCGAGGGCGGCTCGATCTTGATCACCTCGGCGCCGAAATCGGCAAGGATCGTCGCCGCTGCGGGCGCGGCGATGAAGCTCGCGCAATCGAGCACCGTCAGTCCTTCGAAGATCCGCTGCATTCCGCGATGCTCCGTAAATGGTTCGGCAGCAGTACCGGCATATGCGTTCGGCCGGTTTTGCCTCGGCGTGCGCCTACATGCCGAGGCTGGCCAGTTGACGAACGTAGCCGCGATTCCACGTCGGGCTGACGAGCACCTCGTTGAGGCGAAAGCGCTCAGCGCGAAAAGCTGAATCCATACCGCTACTTAGCTCCAAACCCTAAGCCGGGGTAGCGCCCAGGGTAACACCCCGCGGCAACCGACGAACTTTGCCGTCCATGCCCGTGCGCACCTCCAACTGTCCATCGGATGGACAGTTGCAGCCGGTGCACTCGCGCCCGATTTTTCTCCCGAGTGCGCCTCACGGATCGAGCCGGGAAGCGTGTATCCCGTGAGCCACCATAAACCGTGGAGACACCCAGTGAACATTCTCAGACGGCCAGAGGTGTCGGCAAGGACCGGCTTGTCGTCACCGACAATCTGGCGACTTGAACGCGCGGGCAAATTCCCGGCGCGCGTGCAGCTCTCAGCAAATAGCGTCGGCTGGCACGAGTCCGAGGTTGAAGCCTGGATCGAGTCACGTGATCGAGTGAACGCGGAGAAAGTCGCGGATGAAATGCGGCGCTCGTATGAGCCGCGCGGAACAATCATTGACGCTGGATGAGCAACGAATACTCCGAGCTGCGTCGCACCTTCGCCGTCCAATGCCGCCGAGCTGATGCGGAACGCCGTAAGGCGTTCGCGGAAGGCCGGACGCTCGCGGTAATCACGGATAACACCGTGACTTATGTAACGCGCGCAAACAGCAGAGCCGGGGCGCCGGCCTCCACTGTCGAAGCCGCCATGTATCAGTTGCGCGAGCGGGGAATTGAGGCGCTGAAAGACCCGAGCTGTCAAAGGCGACTGAGCGAGCTTTCCAATACTCAGCTCCGAGATGTTGTCGGCAGGCTGAAGGCGCTAAGGGCTCGATACCCGAAGATCACAAAAGAGGTGATTGCGATTGTCGCGCAAATGCGGCTGCGCAGGGAAATGGCAAATGCGCCAGCCGCGTAATCTTGCCGATGAGGACGATTTCGAGGACGCGGAGCTAGACGCCGAGCACCAAGCTATTCTGGACAAACTGGCGCCGCTTCCGAGGGAGCAGAGCCCGAACGTTGTACGGCAGCCGAAGGCCAGCGATCTAGGCGACGCGCTCGGCGCGCGACTCCAACAGCAGCTTGCCCCGCCCATTCCGACCGATCCAGAGCTTGACGAACTTAACGAGCTTTTCGCCGTCGTTACGATAGGCGCCAACGTCCGCATAATGACGCTGCAGGAAAGCCCGCCCATCTTCTACCATCTGGCCGATTTTAAGTTGCTGCTCGGGAACCGCACCAAGCAAGTGACAGAAGCCGACAATGACGGCCAGCCCAAAAAGAAAACGATCCTAACCGCGACGTGGTGGCTCAAGCATCCCAATCGGCGGCAATACCGGGGAGTCGTTTTCGAACCGGGTAAGCCCGATGAGGTCGATGGATGCCGCAACCTGTGGACCGGCTTCGCCGTCCAGCCCCAGGCGGGTGATTGCTCACAGTTTCTGGAATTCCTCCGCGATGTAGTGTGCGACGACAACGCGACGCACTATGCATATTTGCTCGATGTCATGGCCGACACGGTGCAGCGCCCGAACAAGCAGGGTGACGTTGCGATCGTCCTGCGGGGCAAAGAAGGTGTTGGCAAGGGGTTCACTGTAAACACGTTCGGCCGCATCTTCGGGCGGCATTTTCTCCCCATAACGCAGGCGCCACAGGTAACCGGCAAATTCAACGGGCACCTCGCGTATTGTCTCCTGCTGTTCGCGGATGAAGCCTTCTTCGCTGGCGACCGGCAACACGAATCGACGCTCAAGGCGCTTGTGACCGAGGGGCTCATAATGATCGAGCGCAAGGGGCTTGACGCCGTGCGCTCCCCGAACCTCACGCATTTATGGATTAGCTCCAACGAGACTTGGGTTGTTCCAGCCGGCCCCACAGCGCGCCGGTTCTTCTGTCTCGACGTGGCCGATATACGCCGAGGCGACACAAGCTATTTCGCGGCGATCAATGGGCAAATGGAGAACGGTGGAACGGCGGCCCTGCTCGATTTCCTGCTTAAGCGAGACTTGAAGGGCAGGGACATTCGCAAGGTGCCGCAGACCGCCATGCTGGCCGAACAGAAGGCCTTAAGCCGGCGCGGCATGGATGCGTTGGTCGAGTGGATTCTCAACGAGGGCTCAATCCCGTGCGCGGACAGCCAAGACCCGAGCATCGGGATCACAACCGATCCGGCAGCCAATGAAACGCTCTTCGATTGGGCTCGGCGTAGCATTCCAGACCTGAAGCACAAGTCACCGACCGCAATGACCCGAACGCTCAAACAAGAATGGGGATGCGAAAGCTGGCACTCGGGCAATCGGCGCGGCGTGCGCTTTCCGCCTCGTGCAGAGCTGCGTGAGCGGTTCACGGCCAAGCATGGGCCGGTTGAGCTCGACGCGGACAACGGGACTTGGGGCTAGGCAAAGTGTCCAATCTGCCCAGAACTGTCCGGGCGAAAGTCCTTATATTTCAAGGCTTGGGCACTTTGGACACTTTGGACACTTTATTTAGAGCCAATAAAATACTGAAAGCCCTGAAAAGTTGTGGCGGTTTTAGAACTGTCCAAACTGTCCAAACTGTCCGCGATTGGCTCGTTTTGCGGGTCTCTTCCATACCGCGATACGCAAGCACGTCGTTTGTGCCGATGTGCGTTGCGTTCCAAGACACTGATATTGCTAGAGAAGGCCAGGGCAGGCGATGGCCGGGTAGCGCTGGGGTAACATTCAAACCCCATCCCATGCCTCTGGTCCCGCCTGGAGCCGACCCACGCCCCCCTGTTCCGGGGTTGGGAGTCCCACTGGAGCACAGGGCTCCCGTATATGCCCGTCTCTGAGCCTATCCAAAATAATTGCGCATTTATCAGCAACGAGGGACGTTATATGGACGAAAAAATACTGGAATTATGGAATCAGGGTCTTTCGCGGTACCAAATTGCCGATCAATTAAATATCTGGCCAAAGGACGTGCACGCGGCGGTCATGCGCGGCAGGCGTCGGGCTGATCCTCGTGCGGTGAAGCGGGATCGAATCGAGGCTGTGCGGGCCGGAAACGAACGCCGCTGGGCTTGGCTCTACCGATCTGACTTTGTGAAGCGGCGCGAGTTAGTTAAAAAATTTGGCGCTGGAAGCAAGCAAGAGCTTATAGATGCCCTGAAGCGGTATCGGGGCGAATAACAGGGCAGCTTTGAGGGGCAAAGCGGACCAGCTGCTCCTAGGGGCGGAGGACCGCTAATGACCCATCTGAGACATTGGCCAATCGCTCAGTAGACCATGTCCGGGGTCAATTTCAGCCCTTCCAGCGTGGTATAGTCTTCCATTACGAAGCCTGCTGAGCATGGGTGGAACATGAGGCGGCGCCAATTTCTCGGTGTGCTGTCAGGGACGATGGCTTGGCCGTTCCGCGCGCTCGCGCAGCAATCCATTCCCGTGATCGGGTATCTCAGCAGCTTTCCGGCCGATACTAATCCGAAGTTCACGCGAGCGTTCCGCCAGGGGCTAAACGACGCCGGTTTCGTCGAGGGGCGCAACGTCGCGATCGAATACCGGTGGGCCGAGGAAGCCAGTTACGACCGGTTGCCAATGATGGCAGCTGATCTGGTTGGCCGGGGGGTGGCTGTGCTTTTCGCAAGTCCGATCCCCGCGGCGCTCGCGGCTAAGATGGAGACGACCACCATTCCAATTGTGTTCGCGATAGGAAGCGATCCCGTCGAGACTGGCCTGGTCGCCAGCCTGAGCCGACCTGGTGGGAACGTCACCGGCGCGACTTTTCTCTCCGTCGAGGTGGGGGCGAAGCGGCTGGAACTGCTGCGCGAACTCATGCCCAAAATTGTCTCAGTCGGGTTGCTCGTGAATCCGAATAACCCAAATGCCGCGCCGCAGACGAAAGATATGGAGGCGGCAACAGCCGCGGCCGGACTGCAACTCAAAATTCTGAGTGCCGGCTCTCAAAGCGATTTCGATAACGCCTTCGCGACGCTCTTACAACACCGGGGCGATGCACTCGTGGTCAGTGCTGATCCATTTTTCCTGAGCCACCGCGATCAACTCACCGCGCTGGCCGCGCGCCACTCTATGCCGACCATCTATTATGCGCGCGAGTTCGCTGCGGAGGGCGGCCTCATCAGCTATGCGTCCAGCTTCACCGATTCATTTCGACGGGCGGCGACCTACGTCGGCCGAATTCTCAAGGGAGAAAAGCCGGCTGATCTGCCGGTCATGCAGCCGACCAAGTTCGAACTGGTGATCAACCTCAAGACCGCCAAGGCACTCGGCCTGACAATTCCGCCCTCATTGCTCGCGCTTGCCGACGAGGTCATTGAATGATGCTCGATGACCGCTAATGGCAGATAGTGTTGCAAAACTATTTTGGGTGCCTGAGCGCGCAACATTGATTCAAGAACAATCGCCTCCAGACAATTTTGATTCGGAAATGTGCTCGTTTCGATTCGATTATTGCTGGCTAGCCACCCGTCCGGGACTTTTGCAACACTATCGGCACAAAGCCGTCGCGGATTGTTGGTCTGTCCTGGTCCGCTCTCGGGGATAAAGGGGACGTGGACATCGAACCCACCGACTTCGGCTAATGACCCAAAGCGGTCATGTGGATCGCTTTGGCGTCAGGGACGGGGAAACGCTCAGTAGGCTGGCGCGTGGGCGCTATATCTCGACTTCGAGACCGATCTCCACGACCTGCGCGGCCGGAACCCCGAAATACGCGGCGGCCGGGAGATTGGCGTTGAGGTGCATCATGGCGAACAGAGATTTTCTCCAGACCGCCATGCCGGACC
>JBKPDF010000119.1:0-11940 GCA_046727735.1 Pseudomonadota bacterium
GTGGCCCCCTCGAAAAAAGTTTGTCGCTTGCGGTTATTCCGGCTCTCTGCCTTTGCAGCGCATCAGGACTTTGAGAGCATTCACAATACCGGGTCGTATCACCGGGGATCAACCGGGTGACGGGCTAAAGTTCGCCGTTCCGGCGGATTTGCCGAGGGCAATTCGTTCAGTAAGAGCTCTAGAACCCACCCCTCCGTTTGGCAGTACTGTCGAGAACGGACGGAATTATCAGGACTCTGCCGGCTGGCGGGTTGCCGTGCAGGTCCGCTCGGGTTCATCAGCTGTCATCCTGAGCTCAACAAGCTGCGTCCGCTTCGCCCCTCAGAGCTGACCTGAATAACCGGCTGGTCAGAATCGAAAGCGAAGCCCGACCGTCGGATCGATCGTGCTGTGATGGAGGTAGCCGTTCGCTAGTCCATTGTCGACCTGCGAGTACAAGAATCCGGCGTAGGCATCGAATTTCGCCGCAAACTTCCAGTCGACTGCAAAACCCACGGCGTCTGCCGCGCCGCTGCACGTCGATTTGGCGGTGGTGGAGCAGCTGACGGCGCCAAAGCTGTTTTGATGGTAATGATAATAAGCGCCCATCAAATCTATGTTGTCGGTGACGGCGTATTTCGCGCCCGTCCAGAACCCCTGCAGGATCCTGCGATGAATGGAGAAGGCCGTGTTGTTGATGTTCGTGTTGTTGATGGCGGCACAGCCACGGCAAAGAAAGTCCCCCGCAATACCGTAAAGGCGGTTTGGGGATCGCTCGGAGGCGCGAACTCAATCCATTCGTAGCCAGCATACAATTTCAACGGCCCGTTGGTGTATCTGGCCAGCAACATTACGCTGGTATTGTCGGAGATCGTCGCAGTGAGAACCTGAGGAAGGAATGGCGGCAGCGGGTTCCCGGCGGGGCCCAGCGGGTTCCCGGCAAGTGCAATCGCCACGGCGTCGGTGACGTGGTTGTAAATTGCATCGAGCGAAAGCACGCCGTTGGCCAGGTGGGGAATGTCCCCTCCGATCTGGAACTGATAGGCGCCATTCGAGGCGTTGTTCTCATGGTACCCGCCGAATTGCCAGATCGCCGCCGCCCGGAACTGGCCGAGGTTGACACGATATTTCACGGACGTGCTGTATCTGCAGTCCTCGGTATCGCCGCCCCCGCAGGCCCCTCCCCGGTAGCCGATCACCGAGAACGCGTACGAGGCGCCCATCGGATCGTAGGCAGCGATCGCTTCCGTCGTGAGGGAGTTCTGCCGGAAAACCGTCAAGGTGCCGTAGGTCGGCGAACTGACGCCCACATAACCCACGGAATTGTAAAACTGGCCCGCGCGACTCGAATCGGCATAGGAGTCTTGGCTGATGAGCGGCACGCCAGCATTCTGAGCCACCGAATGCGGGCCATTGGAAAGTTGCAGAGAATAGGGATCGAAGCCGGCCTGCAGATCGAAAACAAAACCCCATCCGGAAGCGAACTCCTTGTTTCCTTTTATTCCAACGACCGACTGACTGAGCGCGTTGGGAGCAAGATCCCATAGCGCGCGATTGCTGTTCTTCGAGATGAGATATTCCCGTCCGACGCTGGATGTCCCATTGAACGGCGTGCCGTGGCTCTGCCACGTCACGCCGGCATCCACTGTGCCGTAGACCGTAATGCCGTACCAGCTCAGCGGGCAGCTCGTGGCGACAAAGTCCCAAAGGCTGCCGCACGCGGCAGGCGCTGTCACCGTGACTGCCGCGGACGGAGCCTTCGTCACCATGCTATCTCGGGGCGGCACATCGATCGCGTGTGCGGCGCCGGCGAATCCAAGAACGATCGCCGCGGAAACGGCCGCCGACGCGCCGAGTCTTTTCATATCGCCCCTTGCCCCGACCGGGTCGATCCGACTGCGCCGGCCTACACAGTCATCAGCATTTTCCCCGCCCGAATCCGCGCAGTGACCTTCCGGCCCAGCCATCAAATCTGCTGTCGTTACTGTCACGTAGTTAGATGTATTTCTCCCTCAGGGTTGTGGCCTTTTGGCCACATTCGGAAGAAACTGTGCAGTTGCTTGCTGTTACAGCTCAAGGAGTAACAGCTATCTTCTCCTTTGCCTCGTCGAGCACGCCGGGCGGGGCGACGCACAGGAATTCGGCTCCTCGCTCGTGTCACGACGTGCTTTTGGCTGCGTGGCGCAACACAAGGAGCCGGCTCTGGAGAAGCAGTCAATGCAGCGGCAGCGTCACAATGCAGATGTCCGGCTCCTTTGGGTCGGCCTCGACGCGGAATCCGAGCTTGCGGCACATCCGGAGCATGACGCTGTTCTCCCGCAGCACCTGACCCTCGATGCGTCGCAGATCCTCGCTGCGCGCGTATTCGATCATCAGCTGCATCAACCTCCAGCCTAGCCCGCGCCCCTTGAAGTCGGAGCGGAGCAGGATCGCATATTCCGCGCACTCGTAATTGGCGTCGGCGTGAAGTCGCACGACGCCGAGCGGGTCACCGGAAGCTTCGTCGAGAGCGACGAACGCCATGGCGCGGCCGTAATCGAGTTGGGTGAGCCGGGCGATGAACACATGGCTGAATTCCTTGACCTGGGCGAAGAACCGCAGCCGCAAGTCCTCTGGCGCCACCTTGTCGAACAGGACGCGTGCCATCGACTCGTCCTCGGGACGCAGCGGCCGCACGAACGCGCGCGTGCCATCGGCGAGCGCGACCCGGCGCTCCCATTCCTTGGGATAGGGCCGTACCGCGAACCGCGGGTTGCCCGTTCCCTTGAATCGCGGCTCGACCGGCGCGATGCCGACGCGGGCATCGAGCGCCAGCACGCCGGTCTCATCGGCAAGCAGCGGATTGATGTCGAGCGCGCGAATCTCCGGCAGGTCGGCGGCGAGCTGCGCCAGCTTGACCAGCACCAGCGCCACATCGCTCCGGCGCGCGGCCGGAACGTCGCGATAGGCCTCGAGCAGGCGGGCGCCGCGGGTTCGCGCGATCAGATCGGCGGCGAGATTCATGTCGAGCGGCGGCAGTCCGAGCGCCTTGTCGTCGACCACCTCGACGGCGGTGCCGCCATAGCCGAACACGACGATCGGCCCGAACGTCGGGTCGTCGGCGATCCCGGCGATGAGCTCGCGTGCCTTCGGCCGCAGGATCATCGGCTGGACGATCACGCCGGCAATGCGCGCGTCCGGTCGCGCCGCGCGGACCTTGGCCAGAATCTCGGCAGCGGCGGCGCGCACCCGCTCCTCGTCCGTGAGGTTCAGTCGCACCCCCCCGATATCGGATTTGTGCACGATGTCGCGCGACTGGATCTTCACCACGACGGTGCGGCCCCCAACGAGGAACGGCGTGGCCGCCTCCGCCGCGCGCTCCGCATTCTCCGCGAGCACGGCGGGAACAATCGGGATTCCATAGGCCGCGAACAGTAGGCCGATCTCGATGGGGTCGAGCCAGCTGCGCTCATCGGCGAGCGCCGCCCCGATGACGCGCCGAGCCGCTTCCCAATCCGGCGCGAAATGCTCCGGCAGACTTGGCGGCGTCGCCATCAGATGCTCTTGGGCCTCGGAGTAGCGCGCGAGATCCATGAAGCCCCGGATCGCATCGGATTCGGTATCGAAATGCGGAATTTCCGCCGCCTCGAACGCGTCGAGCGCGGCGCGATCCGCCCCGATCCACACCGCGAATACCGGCTTCGGCCGCGCCGATCCGGCGCGGTAGCTCCTGACGAGGCTCGATACCCTGGCGGCGGTATCCACCGGCGAAGCAAGCATGGTGGGCACGTTGAGCACCAGGATGGCGTCGTTCTCGCGATCCTCGATCAATGCCTCGAGCGCGGCGGCGTAGCGCTCCGCATCGGCGTCGCCGACGATGTCGACGGGATTGGCCCTCGACCAGGTTGGCGGCAGGGCGGCGTCGAGCCGCGCCCGCGCGCCGGGCGAAAGCTCGGCGACCGCGCCGCCGAGATCGACCAATCGATCGATCGCCAGCACGCCGACCCCGCCGCCATTGGTCAGGATCGCAAGGCGCTTCCCGGAAAACGGGCGCTGCCGCCCGAGCGTCTCCACCGCACCGAACAGCTCGTCGAGATCGGCAACCCGCAGCAGGCCGGCACGGCGGAACGCCGCATCGTAGACTTCGTCGGAGCCGGCGAGCGCCCCGGTATGCGTTGCCGACGCCTTGGCGCCCTGCGGGTGGCGGCCGGATTTGACCACGACCACGGGCTGGCGCGCGCGGCCGCGCGGGCCGCCGACATGAACTTGCGGGCGTTCCTGATCGATTCGACATAGAGCAGGATCGCGCGCGTCGACCGGTCCATGGCGAAGAAATCCAAGAGATCGCCGAGATCGACGTCGAGCTGATCGCCGATCGAGACCACTGCGGAGAAGCCAATCGCGCGCTGCGCCGCCCATTCGGCCGTTCCGGCGACGATGGCGCCGGATTGGGAGACGAGCGCAAGATCGCCCGGGCGCGGCATCCGGATTGCGAAGGTCGCATTGAATTTCGCCGCGGGCACCATTGCGCCGAGGCAGTTCGGGCCGACGATCCGCAGCCCCTTCTCGCGCGCGGCGCGCTCCGCCGCCTCCGCCAACGAGCCCGTTCCGTGGCCGAGCCCCGCAGTCAAGATCATGGCCGCGGCGACGCCTCGGCCGGCCGCGGCGGCGATGATCTGCGGCACCGATTCCGGCGGTGAGGTGATCACCGCGACGTCGGGCACCGGGTCGATCGACTCGATACTTGCGGCAGCCGTAAGGCCGTCGATCTCGCGATGATAGGGATTGACGAGCGAGAGCGAACCCGAAAAGCCCCCGGCGCGGAGATTGTGCACAACCGCGCGACCGACGGAGCCCTTATGCGGGCTCGCACCGACCACGGCGACCGAGCGCGGAGAGAACAATTTATCGAGCCCATAGGTCGACATGGAGTTCCCCCAGGACGGCCGCGATAGAGGACCGGACGGCGTGTGGCAATGAGGCCGGACACCCATGCGTATCGGGTTGCCGGCGTTGTGAGTGACGGTGCTCGCCGCGCAGCGTCATCGGCCCAAACTCGGCTTCGGTCGTATCGACGTTTTTCTTCCTGGTTTTCGGGAACGACGGGGGCCACGGGGACGGGCTGCCCGCTTGGGTCAAGCGCCACGAAGGTCAGATATGCTCATTGGCAACGCCGACGATGAGACCCTTCTTGTCCTCGAGCAGCCTTGCCTTGAAAACAGGATCATAAATCGATCCCCTCACTCTTCTATTTGCCGCTAGCATGCGCAGCACGACGCCCGCGCATGCGGACCGACCGAGTGCGCGAAGTCGCGTTCGTCCGTCGTTCGCCACTATGGCGGCACCTGGTCTTCTCACGCCATCGCCTTCCTGGTGGGCTGCGGCTGATGATATGCCGACGTTGCTGCCAACGTATGTCGTGCGATCATCAGCTCCTCGTCGGTCGGTATGACGTACAGCGGGACGCGGCCGTTCCGTTGGGATATCAGCGGTCCTTGCCCGGCGTTGGCGGCCGCATCGAGGGTGATGCCGAGCCAGCCGAGTTTCTCGGCGATGCGGGCGCGGATCGTCGGCGAGTTCTCGCCGATGCCGGCCGTCAACACGAAGGCGTCGAGGCCGCCGAGTGCGGCCGCCAGCATCCCGGCATGCAATCCGACCCGATGGACGAAATATTCGACGGCGAACGCCGCGCGAGGATCGGCGCTGGTTTGCAGCTCACGCATGTCATTGCTGATGCCCGACAGGCCCCTGAGCCCGCAATCGTGATAGAGCAGGTCTTGAACCTGCGCGGTACTCATGCCCTTTTCGGCAATCAGATAAAGCAACACGCCCGGATCGATCTGACCGCACCGCGTTCCCATGGGGAGGCCGTCGAGCGCGGTAAAGCCCATGGTGCTCTCGACGCTGCGTCCGCCCGAGAGCGCGCACATGGAGGCGCCGCTGCCGAGATGCGCGACGATCACCCGCCCGCCGGCAATGTCGGGCGCGATCTGCCGCAGCCGCTCCGCGATGTATTCGTAGGAGAGTCCGTGGAAGCCGTAGCGGCGCACGCCCTCGCTATAAAGCTGCTCCGGAATCGCGAAATGGTCCGCAACCGCACCATGGCCGCGATGGAACGCCGTGTCGAAACAGGCGACCTGCGGTAGTTTGGGGAAACGCCCGAGCAGTGCGCGGATCGGTGCCAGATTGTTGGGTTGATGGAGCGGCGCGAGCGACACGTAGCGTTCGAGCCGCCTGAGCACCTCGCGATCGACCAGGACCGGCCGGTCGTACTCGGGTCCGCCGTGCACCACGCGGTGGCCGACCGCGATCGGGTCGATGTCGTGCTCATCCTTGAGCCAAGCCCCCGCCGTATGCAGAGCGGCGCCCACGTCGGGGACATCCTCGGTGCGAAATGCGCGATCGACGCTGCCCTGCGCCGCGCTCGCGCGCAGGCGAGGCCGCGTGCCGATGCCGTCCATCTGGCCGCGAACCCGGCGCTTCAAGTCGCCTTCTTCGAGTCCGAATACCTGGAACTTGACGCTGGAGGAGCCGGCATTGACGACGAGAATCGTGCTCATGACGCTCATGCCGCGGGCAAGGCCGCCGTGTCGCGGCGGGCATTGGCGTAAAGGACCGCGACCGCGCAGGAGGCCATGCGAGCCCGCACGGAATCCGCGCGCGAGGTCAGGATGATCGGCACGCGCGCGCCGAGCACGATGCCCGCCGCGTCCGCCTTGGCAAGAAACGTGAGATTCTTGGCCAGCATATTACCGGCCTCGAGATAGGGCACGACGAGGATCTGCGCGCGGCCGGCGACTTCGGAGCGGATGCCCTTGATCTTCACCGCCTCGGCATCGATGGCGTTGTCGAATGCCAACGGCCCGTCGAGCAGGCCGCCGGTGATCTGGCCGCGATCCGCCATCTTGCACAGCGCGGCGGCCTCGATGGTCGACGGAATTTTTGTGGTCACGGTCTCGACGGCCGAGAGCAGGGCGACTCGTGGCGTGCCGGACCCAAGTGCCGTGAAAAAATCGATCGCATTCTGAACGATGTCACGCTTGGCATCGAGGTCGGGGAAAATGTTGATAGCAGCGTCGGTGATGAGCAGCACGTCTGGATGCGTGGGGACGTCCATCACGAAGACATGGCTTATCCGCCGCGCCGTGCGCAGTCCCGTCGCCCCGGAGGTAACCGCCCGCATGAGCTCATCGGTATGCAGGCTGCCTTTCATCAGCAGCTCGCCTTTGGCCGCGTGGATCAGCTCGACCCCTTTTGTGGCCGCCGCGTCGCTGTGCGCGACGTCGACGATCTCGAAACGACGGATATCGATGCCGTGCTCGCGGGCCACGGCGGCAATTTTCCCGGCCGGTCCCACCAGAACGGGAGCGATGATGCCGAGGTCGGAGGCCTCGGCCGCTCCGCGCAGTGACGTCTCATCGCACGGATGGACCACGATGGTGGCAGCGGCCGGCACCTGCTGGGCACGGGCGATCAAGTGCTCGTATTTCGCATGGGGCTTGTTGCCAACTGAGCTGATCTTAGACATTTCCATCGCACAAAACTCCAGTTGCCTGGCGCGCCGGATAGTCGGCGACCCGTGCGTCCGGCTGTCCCGGCTGTCGACGTGGCAGTTACCGTGGAAACCCCAGCTGGTCTCGCGGCAATGTCGAAGAGCCGGCACCACAGCCTATCCACGGCTGCGGCGGGTATTTCGCCGCGTGCGCCAAGCACCTTACTGCAATACAATCTGTTCTCAAAGTCGAATCCATTGGGCGCGCTGGCTGCCGAAAACCCGAAAATGTGACAGCCATGGTGCTGATCTCCTGGTCGCGGTATCTCGATCAGTTGCGACCATATTTCGATCAGCACCTGGAGTCGGGTTGTGACCGATGCCGTGCGTGACCTGTCACAGCTGCTGCACCAGGGAGAAAGTATCTAGCAAATGATGCAGCTCACCGGCGAAGAAGGCGTCACGCTCGCAGATTACGTCACTCATCAAAAGTCGCTGTTCCTCGACATGGTCTACCGGCGACAGGACGCCTACGACAAGGTGAATGTCTGGTGCCCCTGGATCGCCAGAAAGAGGCTTTTGCTTTGGTGCGCGGGCTTATTCAGCGAGACTACCCATTTTCCGGCAAGCAGGAGGCGCACCACTTCTTCACACAGCTCACCGGCTTGTTAAAGAATCTGAACTACACGGCCAAGAACGCTCCGGAATATGCCGGGTACCTGGCGCAGATCGACGAGCTCGTGAAGACGCTCGCTCGCGCCGGCGCCGCAAAGCCTGACGCGCAGTCTGGACTTCGGATCTGAGCAAGCTCATCTCGGGTCGACGCCGACCACGGCGGCTGCGCTGTAACACGCCGCGTCGATACAGCAATGTCGTATGCGAGAGAGTCACGATCGGTGAAAAGAAGCTGGTTGTCTCGGCGATCGAAGGGGCACCCTTGATCGCGAACGGCAAAAATGGTCCAATCCCTCACCGTCGGAACCGGGGTCGACAGTCACGTCGAGGTCGTGAAGTTCCTCCTCGCGGCGCCGACGTCGTGGCTACCGTCGGCGCTGTTGCGCCATGGACCGGAGCACATGACGGCGCTCGTCGATGGCCTGAAGCGCTGGCTCTCGCAAAACGCATTCGCCTCCGTGACCGAGATCCGGGGTCGTCTCGATGGAATGCATGTCGAGCGGGCCGACATGTTCTTGCGGACCCATTACCAGCGCGCGCTTTCCGACTACGCGCTGCATTATTCCCCGGTTGGACCTGCCGGTGATGCGCCGGTGCAACGCACGGCACGCGCCCGCTGACACGAGAGCGTCTCCAAGGGCGGCGCGGAGAAACATGCGGGCAGAAACATGGAATGGCTTGGCGCTCTCCTGAACTCGCAGCCGTTCATTGCCTTGTTCCTGGCGATCGGTTTGGGCTATGCGGCCGGCAATATTCAGATTGCCGGCTTCTCGCTCGGCGTCGGCGCCGTGCTGTTCGTCGGCCTTGTGATCGGCGTCATCGCACCCAAGTCGGCGCCCGCCGGTTTCGTCGGCACCCTGGGGCTCGTCCTGTTTCTGTACGGCATCGGCATCCAGTACGGCGTGGATTTCTTCCGCGGCCTCGCGAGTCGCGCTGGGATCAAGGCCAATATCCTCGCCCTCGTGGCGGTCATCGCCGGGGTCTTTGCCGCAATTTTCTGCGCGCGCTACATGGGATTCGGGATGGATTTCGCTCTCGGAATCTTTGCGGGATCCATGACCAGTACCGCCTCCCTCCAAGCAGCGACCACTGCCGTGCATAATTCGAATCCTGCAATTGGCTACGCTTGCGCCTATCCGTTCGGGGTGTTCGGCCCGATCTTGTGTTTCTATCTGTTCAAGACGCTGCTGCGGCCGAAGGTCGAAGTGCCGGAGCCGAAGCGGTTCGCCACAGCCGAGATTCCGGCGGCTTTTCACAAGCTCACAGGCATGTCGATCGCCGCGGTTCTGCCGAAGATACCCGAGGGAGTGCAGCTCATCGCCCTTCGCCGCCAGGGCACGAACCTGCTGCCGCGCCCGGAATTCGTGTTCGCCGAAGAGGATGTGCTGGTGCTCGCGGGATACCCGGAAGCGATCGCCAAACTCGAGGGGTTGAGCCCTGGGCGCGACGCGGTCGCCGACCGCCGGCAGCTCGATTATGTGATGGTATATGTCTCGAAGCCGGCCATGGTCGGGATGCGTCTCGCCGACGTGCCGCATCCGCCCGGCGGTCCGATGGAGATCTTCCAGATTCGCCGCGGCGACGCCGACATCCTGCCGCGCCCCGACCTCTTGCTGGAATACGGGGATCGGCTCGGTCTACTGATCGAACCCGCGAATCGTGGGGCCATCATCAAGCACTTCGGCGATTCCGTCCTGGCCGAGGCCAGCTTCAGCTTCGTTGCCCTCGGACTGGGGATCGCGCTCGGAGCGGCCGTCGGTCTCATTCCGATTCCGATCCCCGGCGTCGGGACAGTCACCCTCGGCCTTGCCGGAGGCCCGCTCGTCGTCTCGCTCATCCTCGGCTGGCTCGGCCGCACCGGCCCCGTCATCTGGCACATGCCCGCTGCGGCAAATCACGTGCTCCGCAACTTCGGACTCGCCTTGTTCCTTGCAAGGGTCGGGATCGATTCGGGGGCCCCCTTCGTCGAACAGGTGCGCCATTCCGGTTTCTCGTTCGTGTTCGCCGGGATGATCATCCTGCTCACCGTCGTCCTCATTGTTCTGCTCGCCGGCTACTTCCTCTTGAAAATCAAATTCGACGACCTGCTCGGCATCGCTTCAGGCGCGACCGGAAACCCGGCGATCCTCGCCTACGGCAATTCGCTGGCGCCCACGGGCAAGCCGGACATCAACTACGCCATGATCTTTCCGGGCGTCGGCACGATCGTGAAGATCATCGCCGTGCAGGTCCTGGCCGTGGCCGCGGCGCCTTAGCTGCGGAGGGGCGCAAATGCGGGTCGCGATGTTCAGCGCGAAGAACTACGAGCGCTCGCTGCTCGATGAACTGAACGCCGGCCACGGACACGAACTCGTCTATTTCGATGTGCTGCTCGGATCCGGGACGGCATCTCTGGCGGCGGGGTTCCCGGCCGTCAGCGTCTTTGTAAACGATCTCGTCGACGGCGGTGCGCTGAAACGTCTCGCCGCCGGCGGCACGAAGCTTGTTGCGACGCGTTCCACCGGCTTCAATCATATCGATTTGGGAGTGGCACAGGAGCTCGGCGTCAAAGTCGTGCGGGTCACCGATTATTCTCCGAACTCCGTGGCCGAGTTTGCCGTTGCCTTGCTGCTCGCGCTCAATCGCAAGATTCCGCGGGCCTACAATCGCACTCGCGACGGCAATTTCGAGCTCGACGGTCTCATGGGGTTCGATCTCGTCGGTCGTACCGTAGCTGTGATCGGCACCGGAAAAATTGGGACCATCTTCGCCCGGATCATGGCCGGATTCGGCTGTACGGTGCTCGGCTTCGACCAAGCTCGCGCGCCCGAATTCGAAAAACTCGGCGGCCGTTACG
Source organism: Pseudomonadota bacterium (assembly GCA_046727735.1). GTDB lineage: Bacteria > Pseudomonadota > Alphaproteobacteria > Rhizobiales > Xanthobacteraceae > AP-16. The sequence continues at coordinate 10,962 of JBKPDF010000119.1, forward strand.
CCGAGGCCGATGAGATTCAGGCTGAGGCGGACGTCATTTCCCTGCATTGTCCGTTGACGTCGCAAACCCATCACATCGTCAATGCCCGCACGCTGGCCCGCGTAAAGCGGGGCGCGCTGTTGATCAACACGAGCCGCGGCGGCCTGGTCGACACCGAGGCGGCGATTGAGGCGCTCAAGTCCGGCCAGCTCGGCGGAATTGCGATCGACGTTTACGAACAGGAAGCCAGCCTCTTTTTCAGGGATCTGTCGGGCACGGTGATCCGGGATGACGTGATTCAGCGCCTCGTCTCGTTCCCGAATGTGATCCTGACCGGGCATCAGGCGTTCTTCACGCGCGAGGCAGTGAGAACGATTCTGGACACGACGCTCGCAAGCATCTCGGATTTCTCCGCGGGCCGTCCGCTCGCGAACGAAATCACACGCGCCCCATCATGAAATGGATCTGTTCGCGAATTGGCAATGTCTCGTCAACCTGGCGCGGGTGTCGCCTTCGCTGCGGCTCTGATCGTCCCGGATCCAGTCACCGAAATGTCACTTTCCGTGGCCTGCCAGAGGAGCCATCACCGAATCTTGATCAAGCAAGGGTCAGGCCTCGATCTACTCCGAGGCCCGCAGGAACCCATTTACGTTTCACAAGTACAGAATGATGCGACGGCTCGGCATCGGAACGAATGCGGGTCTCGTGCACCACGGCATTGTAGAGATTGCCGAGTTGGGAACGAAGCCCGGCTGCCGCGGCCTGAGTGGAGGCTAAGCCGCGTCACAGCCGCGGATGCGGGACTCAGGCGCTCGCACCGGTCGGGCCGGCATCCGCCGCGCGGTCGGCGTAGATATACAGTGGCCGCGCGGTGCCCTCGACGACTTGTTTCGAGATCACCACTTCCCGGACCCCTTCGAGGCTCGGCAGATCGAACATCGTGTCGAGCAGGATGCCCTCCATGATCGAGCGCAAGCCCCGCGCGCCGGTCTTGCGCTCC
>JBKPDF010000120.1:0-11192 GCA_046727735.1 Pseudomonadota bacterium
TTCGCTCGGTTGTGGGAAGGACTAAAATATATAGTCCGCTACCTCTCCCAGTTGCCATTTTGTAGCGATAGCGGGAGAGCCCCAGCTAGTTCTACGCGCAACCGGGGCTCGCTGTTCCCGCCAGAGACCCTAAGGGGCCGCTGGGGGAAGAGGTAGGCGCGCCCCAGCTGCGACAGGATCGACTTCACGGGGCACCAGGCGGGCGAAGGCGGTCGATTCGATGACGAGGAGACGAGCTGACAAGAACGAACCCTCAACCTAAACTGCACGGCCGGCTGTGGAGCACACATAATTTCGCCAAACCTTGGGCGAAACATCAGTTCGCGCAAGGCATTGGCAATGGGAACCGATGGGTACGGCAAGGAGGCGCCTATGCCTCAGTTTCGGTTTCAGTTCATAAACTCGGCACACCGCAGTGATTGTGGCGTGTTAGATTTGCCGAACGATCAGGTCGCTCGACATGAGGCTGAGCTGGAGAGCTATGATCTGTTGAATGATCCTGACTGTGATTGGCGCCATTGGACCCTTCAAGTGACTGATGAAACCGACCGGCATGTAATCTCTGTTCGGATCGGCGAGCCGCAGCGGCACCAACCCGCGTCTGCATCAGCCTTAAAACAGCCCTGACGGTCGCCCTGGACTATCGACTATTTGGCTTTGGCTCGCCTCAAATAAGTGGACAGCCAAGTGCGAGCCGGTCGTAAAAGTTCAGCGACCGATTGTGGTTGGGCGACAGTATTGATCTCGATCTTACGATAATGAAACTGCGGCACATAACCGCCACGCGGAATATCAATTAGGATTGAATCGTTCGCGCCAGCTCCTGCATAATAACGCGCTAAAGCGCGCCGCAATCGTCCCGCTTCTACGCGGACAATCGGGTCCGCCTGAGGATCGAAATTGTCCGGCCGTCCTAGCGCCGAGACGGCAATCGTGTAGCCCTTGATGCGCTCGCTTTCACCCCGCAGTTTCGCTTCCACGATGAACTTCAGAAAAGCACACATTTGCGGAGAGGTTTGGAACAAATCGCTGTGAATGATTTGCTCGAGCGCCAAATGGATTTCCGCTCTGGATGGACCCTCATTATTTTTATAGTCCGTGTGAGGCAATCGCGTTGCAGCCTTGGTCAGTCTCGACCGTTCTGTGCTGCTTGATCTGCCTTCCGTCACGTCGATGCACGATCCAAGATACCCGATGAATTTGCCGTCAGGAGAAAAATACGGATCGCCGATATCTAATACCGAGCGATACTCGCCGTCGTATCGGCGCAGGCGGTAATGCATGCTGAATGCTTTTCTACCATGGAATGCATCAGTGTATGTTGAGAGGCATTGCGACAAATCATTCGGATGGACACTCTCCGCCCACCCATTGCCAAGCTGCTGTTCCATGGGCCGACCAGTAAAATCAAGCCAAGCACGGTTGACCCAATCGCAGAGGTTGTCTTGATCTGACGTCCACATCATTACAGTGGAGTTATCGGCTCGGATGCGAAAGTCATTCGAGGGCGCGCGCGAATCGCTTGCCATTGAGCCGCGCATCGTCATGAGCATCACATCCTTTCGCTTTACCCGGCACTCTTCGGCTTGGACGGAAGACACCAAAGGGCAACTTACCAAAGAAAGTGGCCTCGCTGATGACTTGCGGATGACATCTTCGTGAGGCTGATCTAGCGCCGCAGGTGTCACTGTCACTGCAGCAATGACCAAGTTATATTGTTGAATTACCATACATTTTGGTTTGTAGGTCACCGCTAACTCAGGCAAAACCCGCACTTGCTTCCGGTAAAAACCCGGATGAGGCGCCTCCATCGTTTTCATTTTTCACCTCAATGGCCGTCGGCCGATGTCCGCTGATGATGCTGTGGACGGCTCCTCCACCGGCACCTAGGTGCCATGGTCGCCATGGGGTGACCGATTCGGAGGACTGGGCCATGCAAGCGGTTACGACAATCGGTCTCGACATCGCAAAGTCGATTTTTCAGGTTCATGGTGTTGGCGCCGACGGCCTTGCTGTCCGCACCATTGATGAACACCAGGGGAGCGAGATCATCGGCAAGGGCAAAGCCACGAAACTCGTCTGCGTCGAGCCTGCGATAATTGTTGTTGCCAACGACGCTACTGACCATCACGAGGATGCCGAGCGCATCCGCCTGCTGGATCAGAAGGCGCAATGCATCGTTCCACGTCTTCCGCCGGTCCTCCAGGTCGAATCCAAGCGCAGTCCGGATCGCCGTCGCAGTGGCCTCTATGTCGCTGTTCAACTTTGCGGATCCGACGAAAGAAAGCGGATGATTGCCCTGGGAGCGCGCAAATTCGCGGTACCATTCCTGACGTTGCCGGCAGAATTGGATGCTATCGAGCAGGTCCGGGCTCGGAAGATCATTGCGCCGATTGCCTCCGGTGCGGAAGTCCGGAATGGGCACGCGCTCGACCGGCGGCTCCGATAGCAAGAGATAGTCGAGGGGCGTACGCGTCGCCTTGGCGAACCGCTCCAGCTGTTTGCGCGTCGGGCAAACCTCTTCGCTCTCCCACTCGGCCAGGCGCGGGAAGCGCCGAACCAGGTCTGCCGGCTCCACGCTAGCGCGCTCGCGCGCCCAGCGCAGCAGCGCTGGCCTTACCTCGACTCGTGCGATTGCTGTTCTTGCCATGTCACGCCCGATGCGCGAGCCGCTTGGCCAACTCGCACAACCGTATAAGAATAACGCGATAGCATCATCAGTGCTCGCGAAAAGCTCATACGGCTGGAGCTATTTCTACGCGTTCGACCGGCGTACCGCCCGCCCCGAGCGGCGCCAGGAGCGGCGCACAGGCCGCACGGAGCGACGCACAGGCCGTGCCGAACAGCGCAAGGATCAGCGCACAGGTGCCGAGGAGAAGAAGCAGTAAATTACGGCCAGGCATCCGTAACTTGGGTTGGCTCCGGCGGGCAATCATCGCTCCGCCAGCCCGATGAGGTAGTGCATGTAGATTGGGTGGATGGGCGATGCCGGACGGGTAAATGCCACAAGCCTACGTTCACCGCCCGTCATAGGAGCGAGTTAGAGCCGGCTGGTATTTGCTACCCTGACCCTTGGATTTCGACCATACCATCCATCACGTCAGCCGCTCGAACGCTGACTGGGCCTAAGGGTGTTGAGCGAAAGGGCGTTGAGCGAAAAGGCAGTGAGGCGCTCAGGCCGAATCGAGATCGCCATCGTGGCCATCATCGAATCCGCCAGCGTCGGCGAAATCATTCTCGCCGGTATCATAGGCCTCTTCGCCATCACTCTCCATTTGCGGAGCATCACCCTGGCGCCCCTGCCAAGGCGAGCCATCGTCGAAGCGCGGTCCAGCATTCAGCTCGTCGAAGGTCTTAGCAAACGGTCCTCCGTGGTGATACCCGCCAAGCATCGAGCGCACCCCATCGAGCAACAGCGCGCCGCCTACCATTCCGGCCGCCGTAGCCGCGGCGGTGCCGAGGAAAGATGGACTTTGAGGCTGACTGGAGCCGCCTTGTGCATACGCCTGACCAAAAGGTGCTTGCGAAGCACCCGGCTGGGGCGACGGTGCCAATTGCGGGCCAGGCCGCACCGAAGGTACCGCCCCGCGCCTCGTCTCGGTTCGGCCGAACAGGGCGTCACGCATGTTGTCAAGGAATCCGCCCGGCCGCGCGGATGCGGCTTCCGCCCCGCCAGCCTCGAGTTCTTCGATGTGGGCATTAGCGGCTTTGAGCGCCTCGTCCTGGACGAGCACCGTCTGAACGAGTGGGTAGAGGGAATGAGGCGCGCGTTTCAACGCATCGCGAATCGCGCGCTCAGCCTCCGGATCACGGGGCTGATTTTCGAGTTGGGCGAGGCGATCGAACAGATCTGCGATCAGTTCACGTTCCTGCGGGGTCATTTGGCGCTCCTCTGGGATTGGAACAAGATATTGGCGGCGGGCGTCGCAAAGGAATGCCCTGTTATCCTCCTCCATCGGTGCACTTCCAGCCGGTTGGATACCGCGTGATTTCCCGGTCGCAAGCGGCTCTCATGGAAAAAGCGAAACCTTGTAGGCACTGCTCGATTGTCGTTCACCAACCTTAGTCTTGAACGTCAATCTGATCGTAAGTTTGGCTTCTTTCGGTGCTTTGACCGCTTTCGCCGTGGCGATCACAGTACCGCCCGGCACTGGTTTTGTACACTTCTGGGGAACTTTCGTGCCTGCCTTAAGGGTGATGGCGAGTTCCTCAGGACCTTCGAGAACGTCGAGGACGGGACTGCCCATCATAATTGATCGGCAATTCTGGACGAAATAATAGTTCCTCAGTTCAGTACTCTCGCCGCTTTTCAAGGCTATTGGCCGCGGAGCCTGTTGTGCGTGTGCTCCGGCGATTGCGAAAATTGCGAGTCCAAGGCATGAAATCGCAAGGCCTGAATTCGATACGACCCGCATCGTTGCTCTCTCAGGTCCAATTCAAGCGCGGTTTTATTGACAGCTTTTCCGCGAAAGGCCTCATAGGATTCCACGTCTGAGCCTGAGCCGCGACCCGTTAAAACTGACAGTGTTAGCTCCGGCGGCGGGTTAAAGATGCCCGCTACCGGTTTTTATAGGCCAAAGCATTTCGCGAGCATTTTCAAGCGAGCAGCCAATGCATCCTTGCACCACATCTGGTTCAATCCGGAGCTTATCGCGTAATTCGCCCCGTGCTCTGTCCGCACTTGCGGCATCTATCACAAGTACGCTGGGATCATGCAGCAACGCGTACCAGAGCGGACGCCCATCGGCCAAGCGAAAATCAGCGCGTGACATGGGAGCCTCCTTGCCTCTGATCCTGTGCAGTTCAAGTTCAATACATAAGAAACTGAATCGCGAATCTCTTCTGTCTCGCTGTGTAAAAGTTGAGCGGCTGAGCGCGAGGCTCCTCAGCCGGACGGTAGCGCCTGAAAACATCACGTTCGAGGCTTGGTAGTCTTACCCACTTGCCGAAAAATGTCTGTCCAGCAGTCGTAAATCTCGGCCAGAACCGCGGCAACGAACTGGCCCCTTTGGTCGCTCGGCGTGAGCGCCCGTACGTTTTACTGTCTCACATATGCACCGCAGGTTAGCCTATGCGGCCAACTTCACGGTTATTCGCGGTAGTGCTCTCGGGACTATTTACCCACGGCGTCCGCCACTACGATGATGGGAAACGCGCGCGCCCCCTCCAGTACGATGGTGGGACACCCGCGCGCCTCCGCGGACCGCGGCTCCGCCTCTGACAACGGCCCCACCTCTGACGACGGCAGCGCTGCCACCACCGTAGTAAGCGCTTCCGCCGCAATATTGATAATTCGGATCACAATAGCCGCTGGTAGAACCATAAGCGCCGCCTACAACCGCGCCGCGTCGAACGACGGTTCCCCCGCGAACCGCTACTGCACCACCGCGTTTAACCGCAGCGCTTCGGTGAATTGAACCGCCCTTGTGAACCGCGCTACCTCGTCGGCCGCCGCGATCGGCCCTCACTTGCACAATCTGGCTGTCATCCACCGGAACACCTGCCAGAAGGCCTTTGGAAACCGCCATAGGCGTCCCCATTGCTGGCAAGGAAAACAACGCCGCTCCCGCGAGGGCCACAATGGAAAACTTGAAACCCATTTTGCTCTTCATGGCTTCCTCCGTTCCTGGTGTGGACTGATCACGCTGTCGTTAATGGCTCCGCTTCCCCAAATACCGCCACTAGACGGTCCCGGTCGCTGCGAGTTGGGGGCCGCGGATACGACCGGCACCGCACGCGTTCCGTTTTAAGGAAAAGCCCGATGATCTTAGCGGAGAAGCCCCGCCGTGCCCAGCTGTCTATTTTGACAGGGACTCCAGTCCGACCGTCCGCCTTGGGAAGATTTACGTCTGGGATTGGCGAGCCACAGCCAAGAGCTTCATTGAGAATGTGCCCGCTGTAGGGGCCAGAGCTAGCTCGTCAGCACGACTTTGCCCGTGCCCGGCGGGGCCCGCTGTCTTCTCGTGCTTACGGCACCAAGCGGCCCTGAGCTGCAGAGAGCGGACCACGGTTCGACAAGCGCCGCCCCTGGTCCGGCGTCCCCGGGCCGAACCAAGGGCGGAAGGACGTCCAAAGTCCCAGGGAGGCTTACCTTGGACGACACGGATGTAGCGACCAAAAAACCCCACAGCCATAGCCATGATGCCCAGAATGGACACCTCGGCAAACTGCCCACCGAAACTTGCTCAGTGCGCAGTCCAACCGCCATCGACTGGAAGAGCGATCCCTGTGATCGAGGCGGCGGCGTCACTCGCCAGGAACACGGCGACCGCGCCCATCTCCTCGACTGTTGCGAACTTCTTGTTCGGCTGCTGCGCCAGCAGCACGTCGCGCACCACCTGCTCGCGAGGAATATTGTGGGCTTTCGCCTGCGCCTCGATCTGCGTTTCGACCAGCGGCGTGAACACGTAGCCGGGGCAAATCGCGTTGCAGGTGATGCCCTCCTCCGCAGTCTCGAGCGCGGTCACCTTGGTCAACCCGATGAGGCCGTGTTTTGCAGCCACATAAGCGGATTTGAACGGTGATGCGACAAGACCGTGGGCCGAAGCGATGTTGATAATGCGGCCCCAGCCGTGCGCCCGCATGGCCGGCAGAGCGCACCGCGTGGTGTGGAAGGCCGAGGACAGATTGATCGCCAGAATTGACTGCCATTTCTCGACCGGAAACTCCGTGATTGGGGCGACGTGCTGGATGCCGGCGTTGTTGACTACGATGTCGAGCCGGCCGAACGAGGTGAGAATGCCGGCGACCATTTCCTCTATCGCCTTCGGCTTCGACATGTCGGCGGCCGAATATTGGACCTGCACGCCGAATTGATCGGCAAGCTGCGACTGGGTCGCGGCGATCTCGTCGGGCTTGCCGAACCCATTGAGAACAACGGAGGAACCGGAGGCGGTCAGCGCGCGGGCAATGCCGAGCCCTATGCCGCTCGTCGAGCCGGTAACCAAGGACACTTTGCCATCCAGGGCGTGCGCGGCCGTAATAATGCGCTGCGGCTTGGGAATATTCATGGCGAAACTCAGCGTCTCAACGCGTTCAGGGCAGCGCGCTGTTACAGGAACTCTGCCGAGGCTTTCATAGGGCGGCATAGTAGCGGCTGCTCTGCATAACGAGCCACTGTCAATTTTGACGGATCCCCGCCAAGTAGTGGGCATGAAATGCTGTGTGGCTTTCCTCATCGGAATGCACGGTCCCGGTCGTGTCCCCATTTCCCCCTCCCGACAGCGCGGCCGGGACCACAGACACTCGGAGGAATACATGAGGAAGTTGATCGCTGCGGCCTTTGTCGTGGCTCTCGTATCATCGGTACAGGCCATGCCGCTGGCGCCGCCACCACCCGACGATACGCTCTCGCTGGTTCGTGAGGCTTGCGGGGCGGGAATGCACCGCGTAAATGGCGTCTGCGTGAGGACTCACGCCCGCCGTGCCGCCAGCAGGTGCGCCCGCGGAGTTACTTGCCAAACCCTCTTGAGAACACCGTGGGCCGCTCGGGTCATTCCGGGCGGCCTTTTTCTTGTTCGCCACGAAACAACCCCGGCCAGCGCCGCGCGGGGCACAAGCCAGGGCTGCGCTGCCTTAAGCCCGAGTGCATTCCCCACTCCTTGGCAAAGTTGACATGGGTCAATGCGATAGCATCCTTTTCAGTGAATTCCCTGAGTGCAATGGTGCTATCGTTCCTTTAGTATCTCGTGATGGCTTTAGGCGCCCCAATGGTCGAACAGCCCGAAACTGCACGTTCTCCTGAAGCTTCCGTGATCCATCTTTTGATTGCGGATGACCACGAGGTGGTTCGCTCCGGCCTACGGTGGACCCTCGAGGCTCATCCGGGTTGGAAAGTCATCGCCGAAGCTTCCGATGGCAAGGAAGCGATTGCGAAGGCAGTCGAGACTAGGCCGCACGTTGCGATAATCGATTTCTCGCTGCCAAAGGTAAACGGGATCGAAGTGACGCGCCAAATCCGCGCACGCGTGCCGACCGCCGAAGTGCTGATCTTTAGCATGCACGATAGCGCTATTCTGAAGAGCCAGGCGCTGGAGGCTGGCGCGCGGACTTATCTGGTCAAGTCGGATGCCACTGCGCATTTGATCGCAGCGGTGCGGGCTGCCACGTCACTTCAGGATCAGACTCGTGACCGTCCGTCCGAGGCCGAGATCCGCGCGACATTAGAGGTCATGCTGTTAAACAAGATTTTCAGTATCTCTCCACAACTGGCCGCATTCCTTCGATTCGTTGTCGAAGCGGAATTGCGCGGGGATCGCACCTTCATCAAAGGTTATACTATTGCCGTCGAGGCTCTTGGACGAGGAGAAGATTTCGATCCAACCAGGGATCCGATTGTGCGGGTTGAAGCAGGGCGGCTGCGTCGCGCGCTTCGGCAATATTATGACGGGCCGGGCGCAACCGATCAAGTTGTCATAGATGTCCCGCTTGGCCGTTACGTTCCGACATTTCGTTACCGCGGCGTAGAGCAGCCCGCACCAAAGTTATCAGCAATGCGCAGTTTCGGCGCAACTTAGTTGATGCGATATTCCGCATCAACAGAGTCATTTCTAGACGGAGATCGTAAAGGTCAGCGATTACGGCAATGTCGGGTTATTCGTGCTTCCAAAAACGAAAGCTTGTAACTCGTCGCATTAGATCGTCCGCAGCTCTATTTCCGATCGGAAGCGCCACCACGTGCCTACCCTTCTCGTCCGTGACCTCGATGATCCACTCGCTCCAATCTTCGCCGGGAACAGCTCGCAAATCACACGCGGTAAGGTTTGCCTCTGCCCTCGCCGCCTCATCATCTGGCAAATCCAATCCACGGGTATCCGAACAGACGAGTCCCCGTTTGACAAAATGAAAGTCGTAGTGAGGCATTGCCCTACCTCTCCTGAAAACTCATTTAAGTTCGTGATTCGGTCCTTAAGCCAGCTGTCAAAATTGACAGCCGTGTGTTACGGGGAAAACTGCGTCCTTCTTCTTACCTCTAGATGCAGATCGGGACTAATAGCCAGCCGGGGAGGGTGTCTTCCTCCGTTGAGCCGCCGGGCCAGCGAACGGCGATGGCTGGCTCGGCGCTTTTCATTTTGTCGGGCATTCTCCTCTTGGTGCAAAACAGAATTACTCGGCTGAGATGTATCGCGCCGGGCGCGTCCCAGCGCTCAGCGCTAGACGAGGCGGCGCTTGGCGCTTTGCCCGAATCGACTTCGCTCCGCTCGAAGGCTCGTAAAAATTCAGCCCCCTGACCCAGGAAGGAAGCAGTGAATCATGAAGCTGTTCGGCGGGTGTAGCCACACCACAGCATAACCAAGTTTGTCCGTTTTAGGATCGACCAGTGCGAAATTAGGAACGTCGTGCCATTTGCCATCAGATAGCCGAACACGATAACCGCTCCGGGCGCTGCCGGCGTCCCATTGGCTCATTGATGACGTATCATCGACGGACCCACCCATGTCCCAATCATGAACCTCAATGGGGAAACCGTCAGCCGTGTCGCAGCACGAGCCGCCAACTTTGTTTCTAAGGCCTTGAACCCAAACCCGAGTTTCGGGATCGAGAACGGCGATCATTTCCGGCGGCCCACGCCAAACTGCCGGAGCATGATTAATCGCGGTGGCCGGAAAGAAAACCACCGCTGCAAACAGCAGCATTCGGTTGATCATCCCAGCCTCCCCCAAAGTAGTGCACGAATTTCGGCCCCCAAGCCAACTGGCAAAATTGCTAGACTGTGCGATTCGGGAAGAGTGCTCACGCTTCAAGTTCGCGCTCTAGGCACCATTGAATGCTGTCCAGAAGGATCTGTAACCCGATCTCATCGAACAGATCGTAGCCGTCCCGGCACATTTCTTCGCGATAGCGCAGCAGTGCAAGAATCCCTGGTAGTGTCACGGGAGCCCGAAGAGCCAATTCCACTTTTGCCAACGCAACACGTGCAGCACGTTCGTCTGCTTCAGCATGGGCCAGTGCGGTCTTATCGTACTGAACGTCGTTCAGCTTTCGCTCTTCGATAAGGTCTTTGGCGGTCAACACCTCAGCATATGACGCGAACGCGTTACGATGTGACTTGATCGCGTTGAATATGGGATCATCTGTACGCAGTTCGCTTACTCCACGTCATCCTTGGACACCGGGTGGTCCTCATCGAGTTGCTGGTTCGCGCATTGTGGGCTGGTGTTACCACTACGAGATGCGAAGCCCAATACTGTGGAGTGTCCAGAATGGACACATGGGGCACCTGGAGTAAGGTATTTCAGACCGCTCCGATCCAGCCTTCCCGCAAGTACGTTGAGCGGGGGTCCAGGCTCTCAATTAATCGATGGTCCGAAAATCCCGGAGCAGGTCAGTTGAGCTGGGGTCGGCTTTTGCCCAAAAAGCAAATAGCTGCTGCCGCCTGCATTTAGCTACTCGGCCGGTTTACACTAAGCGGGTATGGTCAATGAATGGCTTCTCCGCCCCTTGCCGGCACTGCTAAATTCCGACCGGGAGTGGTGGGAACGGCGCTTATGGAGGTCAGCCATGCCAAATAGGATACCGATGAGGCGCGAGCGCCGCATCCTCGCCAACATGATAATCAACATCTTGCGGCAGTACTATCAGGCATACCGCACTTACACGCATGAGAGCTTCGAGTCGGACCTAGGGAACTTACTCGTGGGTGGGGCTGTTCTGCTTGGCTATCTTGAAGGCAGGCCGCTCAATGCCCATAAGATCGCGCTTATCTTGAATACACCGCGCACGACGGTGTTGCGTAAGCTGGCTTGGCTGATGAAGCACGATCTGGTGATCAAGAGTGGAGGTAGCTACATAGTCAATGCGGAGGTAATAGCTAGACACACCGGCCATATACCCGAGATTATCCGCGAGGTCCGAAAGGCGGTCGAAGCGCTGTCGAAGTTGGACGGTATAGTCGAAATCCAATAACCTGAATATGGGAAGAGTGTTGTGTAAATGGCCTTGCAAAATCATTTGGATAAGCAACGGCGGTCCTAGGACCTTGGTGGTGGGTGGGTTTGTTCTGCTAGGCTATATTGCTATGATCGGACTTGCCATGGGAAGTGACCTTTCCCATCATTGGAGCGTTTTCATCAGCATCGTGTCGTTCGAATGTCGCCTATTGGCAGATACTGTTGCGAAAGTATTTTGGGTGTCCGAGCGCGCAACATTGATTCAAGATCGGTCGCCTACGCGCAATGTTGATTCGGAAATGT
>JBKPDF010000121.1:0-17529 GCA_046727735.1 Pseudomonadota bacterium
GGCCGACGGAATACGAATCCTCAGGGGTTTAGGAATTGCGGGTAGCCGGCGGGGTTCTCAATTACTAGCCGAGGCCTCGCGCCATCGGCTCGCAATGGGAGGACATCATGGGGCAGATTGCCTATGCGGTCGCTCGTGACAAACCGGGCAGGAGCGTCGCTGCGGACATCGCGTACGCGCTCGCTAGGGTGGCGATCCCGATCGTCTTCATCACGTCCGGGGTGGCCAAATTCCTGAACGTCGCCGGAATCGCCAGTCATCCCGCGCTGACGAACTTCATGAACGCCTTCGGCGAGATCACGTCGCGCACCACGCTCGGCTATGTCATCGCCGCGGTCGAGGTGTTTGGCGGCATCTCGCTCCTGATCGGGCTGAAGGGTCGCTGGGGAGCGATCGCGCTGTTCCTGTTCACCGCTTGCACCATCGTGTTCGCCCATCATTTCTGGACCATGGAGGGCGCGGCGCGGACCGCGAATCAGGTCCAGGCGTTGAAGAACCTCGCGATCATGGGCGGGCTGTTGGTGTTCGCGGTCACCGGCTCGGGACGCTATTCGGTCGACGATCTCGTTGCCGGGCGGCGGTGACCGCCGACCCTGCCGCGTACCGAGGACCGCTAAGGAGTAGCGCGCCGCGCCTGTCCGCTACGGCCGTCCCCAGACCTCGGAGTAATTCGCGAATTTGCGCAGGATCGGATCGCGCCGGGTCGGCTCGAGGAACGGCAGGACGCGCTTGAGCACGGCGTTGATCGCGGCCGAGGTATGCCGGACATAGAGATCGATCGGCGCCAGGCGGTGGCGCATGTGCAGCTTGGGATCGTAGTTGCCGCCGCTGCTGCAAAACGACTTGTAGCCGTTGGCGATGCCCCAGCGGATCACGTCACGCACCGCGTAATGATAGAGATGCAGGTCGAGCGCGACCGCGTAATCGAGGCCGAGATACTCGGCGTAGATCGCGTCGCCCTCTACCATGCATAGGCTGAACGCGACGGGGCGGCCGTGCTGGCGCCAGACGAAAAACCGCACCTTGTCGGGCATGCGCCGCCCGATCTCGCAAAAGAATTCGGGCGTGAGTTTTTCGAATTGCATCCGCGAGCGGCCATAGACTTGCAGATAGAGCGGGTAGACCTCTTGGATCACACGAGACACGTCCGTGCACACTTCTAGCGCAATCGGCGCGGCCGCCTCCGCAGCGCGGAATTTCAGCCGCAGATCGCGGCGCGTCTTGCGGCTGAGCGCGCGCTCCAGATATTCCTCGAAGTTCGCATAAGCGATGTCGAGCCGTGTCATCGGCAGGCTCGGAACGCGCGTGAAGCCGTAATCCGAAAAAGCTGTCAGCGCGGCGCGATATTCGGCCGGGAATTCCTTGAGCACGATCAGCGGCGCGCCGAGTGCGCGTGCGTGGCCGAGCACGGCGCCCGCGAGCAGGCGGGCGACGAGCTGCCGACGCAGTTCGTCGTCGCCGGCCAGGTGCCCCTCCCCGGCCGCGCAGCCGACCATCAGCGTGCGCAGCCGCAGGAAACGGGGCCACATGCGGCGCAACGCGCCGGCAACGGCGGCGACAGCTGGAGCTGCCGCGGCCAGGAGATCCTGATCGAGCAATAGAAACGGCTGGAGCCCGATGATTTCGCCGTTCGCGTCGCGCACGACGAAATAGCGATACGAGAATTCGTGCGCGAGCGTATCCTCGATGACCTCGTAATAACGATAATCCTTGCGCACGTCGGCGAAAGCGTAACGCCATTCCGGCAAGTGCTCGAGGCCACGGCGCGTGACGACCTCGACGCTTCCCGCGGCAAGCTGCGGCTCGGCGCGAGCGCCCGGCGCCCAGCGCCCGGCGGCCGCCCGACCGACGAGCCCGGCGGATTTTGCTCGGAGCGAGCCGCAGTCGTCTCGCTCTGCCCGCAGGGGAGACGGATGGGGTGAGGGGGATACGGCCATTGTTGGATGTTTATGGCTCGTAAGCCCCTCACCCGACCGCGCGGAGCCTGGCCCGGACATCGATCCGGGCCGCGGTCGACCTCTCCCCTCCGGGGAGAGGTGAAGCAAGCGCGGCCGATATCATGCGCGGCGCTCGGCGATGAAACGCGCGGCGGCGGCCAGCACGGCGCCGCGCGCGCCGAAGCCGGAGAGCGCCGTCTCGGCCTCTGCAACCAGGCTTTTCAGCGCGGCGCGCGCCCCCTCGGCGCCGAGCACACCCACGAACGTCGCCTTGCCGGCCGCGGCGTCCTTGCCGGTGGACTTGCCGACCGTGGCGGCGTCGCCTTCGACATCGAGCAGATCGTCCGCGATCTGGAAGGCGCGGCCGATCGCCTCGCCGTAGCGGGCGAGCGCTTCGCGCTGGTCGGGCCGCGCCTTTCCGAGCAGCGCCCCGGCGATGCACGCGAACCGCAGCAGCGCCCCGGTCTTCATCTGCTGGAGCGTGGTGATCGCCGCGAGGTCGAGCGGCTCCCGGCGCGCGTCGAAGCGGCCCTCGGCGGCGAGATCGAGCATCTGTCCGCCGGCCATGCCGCCCAGCCCAGCGGCGCAGGCGAGCGCGGACACGAGCTCGACCCGGACCGCGGCATCCGGATGGGTCTCGGTCCGCGACAGCACGTCGAACGCGAACGTGAGCAGGCTGTCGCCGACCAGAATGGCGGTCGCCTCGTCGAAGGCCTTGTGCACCGTAGGCTGCCCGCGTCGCAGATCGTCGTTGTCCATCGCCGGCAGATCGTCGTGCACCAGCGAGTAGCAGTGCACGCATTCGAGCGCCGCGCCGACCATCAGCGCGCGCTCGCGCGGCGCATCGAACAAGGCGGAGGCCTCGACGACCAGAAACGGGCGAATTCGCTTGCCGCCGTTGAGACTTGCGTAGCGAACCGCGTCGAGCAGCCGTTTCGGGCGCAGAATCTCGTGCTCGCGGGGGGTCGAGCCCAGCAGGCGATCCAGCAGCCGGTCGGTTTCCGCGGCTGCGGCACCCAGACGATCCGAAAACGACGGCGCGCGCTCGGCCGCGATCGTCATGATTTCACCTGCCGCATCTGCATCCTTCCGGTCCGACACAATCCGCACTTCTGCCGCAAAATCCGCGTTCATCCATAGCCAAGGACCATATTCGGAGCAATCGGCGGGGGCCCGGACCGATCGCCCGGCGCCACGCTGGCGCCGCAGGCGGATCGCTCCGGAACTCGCACGGCATTCGAGCGCACGCGATTTTGATTGCCATCCGCCCCATGCCTGTGCATTTCCTCGCCCGCTCACCCGAGGACCCGAACAGGGCAGCCGGATGCCGATCCGGCCGTTGATCCGCGTTCATGTTGAAACGGGCCATCGTTCGCATCGTCGATCTCTGCACCCGTCACCCCTGGTGGGTGCTCGGGCTCGTCCTGCTGCTCTCCGCAGGGTCGACGGTCTATGCCGCGCGGCATTTCGCGATCAGAACCGACATCAACGAGCTCATCTCGAAGGAGCTGTCCTGGACGAAGCGCGCCACCGAATACATGGCCGCGTTCCCGCAACGGGAAATCCTCGTCGTGGTCGATGCGCCGACGCCGGAACTCGTCGAGCAGGCTACGGCCAAGCTCGCCGGGGCGCTGCAAGGCCGGCACGACCTCATCCGCGTGGTGGGCCAGCCGCAGAGCGGGCCGTTCTTCGAGCGCAACGGATTGTTGTTCCTGCCGGCCGAGGAGGTTCAGCGCATCGCCGACGGGCTGACGCGCTCGGATGCGCTGCTCGAGACGCTGGCGGTCGATCCGAGCCTGCGCGGCACGCTCGACGCGCTGTCGTTCGGGCTCACCGGCGTCGAGCGCAAGGAGCTCAAGCTCGACGACATGACGCGACCAATGACGATGGCGGCCGACACGGTCGAAGACGTGCTGGCCGGCCGCCCCGCAGGTTTCTCCTGGCGCGTGCTGGCCAGCGGCAAGCCGGCGCAGCGGCGGGATCTGCACCGCTTCATCGAGGTCGAGCCGGTGCTCGACTTTTCCGCGCTGCAGCCGGGGCGCGCCGCCACCAGCGCGATCGCACAGACCGCCGCCGACCTGCACCTCGCCCAGGACTACCGCGCCCGCGTGCGCCAGACCGGGCTCGTGCCGATCGACGACGACGAGTTCGGCACGCTCAAGCAGAACGCCGAGCTCAATGCCGCCGTCTCGATCCTCGCGGTGCTCTTGATCCTCTGGCTGGCGCTGCGCTCGTTCCGCATCATTTTCGCGGTCGCGGTGAGCATCACGGTGGGCCTCGCGATCTCGGTCGCCTGGGGCTTGTTCCTCGTCGGCGCGTTCAATCTGATCTCGGTGGCGTTCTTCGTGCTGTTCGTCGGGCTCGGTATCGATTTCGGCATTCAGTTCAGCGTTCGCTATCGCGCCGAGCGCCACGATTACGAGGAGCTGCCGACCGCGCTGCACAGCGCGGCGATGAAAGCCGGCGGACCGCTGGCGCTCGCCGCGGCGGCAACCGCCGTCGGTTTCTCCTCGTTCCTGCCGACCGACTATCGCGGGCTCTCCGAGCTCGGCCAGATCGCCGGCTCGGGCATGATCATCGCGTTCATCAGCAGCATCACCGTGCTGCCGGCGCTGCTGGCGATCCTCAACCCGCCGGGCGAACCGCACTCGATGGGCTTCGCCAGGCTCGCGCCGGTCGACCGGTTTCTGGAGCGGCACCGCATTCCGGTGGTGGTGCTCACGGTTCTCGTGGTTCTCGCTGGCTCTCCGCTCCTGCTGTACCTGCCGTTCGACTTCAATCCGTTGCACCTGCGCAGCCCGAAGGTGGAATCGGTCGCGACCTTTCTCGAGCTGAGGAGAGATCCCGAAACCGGCGCCAATTCCGTGGAGATCATGGCTGCGAATCTTGCCGAAGCCGACGCCATCGCGCGGCGGCTGGCGAATTTGCCGCAGGTCTCGCGTACGATGACCCTGCAGGGGCTGGTCCCCAAGGATCAGGACGCCAAGCTGAAACTCATCCGCGAGGCGGCGAGCAAGATCGATGCCTCGCTCAACCCCAAGGAAACCGATTCGCCGCCGACCGATCAGGAAAACGTCGAGGCGCTGTCGTCGACCGCCGGTTTTCTGACCAAGGTCGCCGGCGCCGAACTCGGGCCGGGCGCCGACGCGGCGAGACGCCTGTCGGAGCTGCTGTCACGTCTCGCCAAAGCCGATCCGGCCGCCCGCAAGCAGACCGAGAAAGCGGTCGTCGAGCCGCTGCGCGTCTCGCTCGATCAGCTCAGACAAGAGCTCAAGCCGGAACGCATCACCACGGAAAACATCCCGCGGGAGCTGGCACGTGAGTGGATCACGCCCGACGGGCACGCCCGCGTTCAGGTCCTACCCAAGGGCGATCCCGACAATACCGAGGTGCTGCGCGATTTCGTGACGGCGGTGCTTGCGGTCGAGCCGAATGCGACCGGCCCCGCGGTGTCGCTCTATGAGGCCGGGAACACCGTGGTTCGCGCCTTCATCGAAGCCGGCATCTTCGCGCTCAGCGCCATCGCACTCCTGCTGTGGATCACGTTACGGCGCATCACCGACGTGCTGCTCACGCTCGTGCCGCTGCTCGTCGCCGGCGTCGTGACGCTGGAATTGTGCGTGCTGATCGAACTACCGCTGAATTTCGCCGACATCATCGCGCTGCCGCTGCTGCTCGGCGTCGGCGTCGCGTTCAAGATCTATTACATCATGGCGTGGCGGCAGGGGAAAACCGCGCTGCTGCAATCGAGCCTGACACGCGCGGTGATCTTCAGCGCGCTCACGACGGCGACCGCGTTCGGCAGCTTGTGGCTGTCGAGCCATCCGGGCACGTCGAGCATGGGCAAACTGATGGCGCTCGCGCTGGTGTGCACCATGGCGGCCGCGGTGCTGTTCCAGCCGGCCCTGATGGGCCCGCCGCGGGAAAAAGAAGAAGCGTGATCGCCGGCTGCTCAGCCGCCCCGGGCGAGCCGCGCGCCGAAATAGCTAAGAACGGCCCCAACCGCGAGGCCGATCCAGCTCAACCACATCGGCACCGTCCAGGTACCGATCACGATCGGCCAGCCCGCGGCGAGCCGCAACAGATGCAGCAGCGCAACGAGGGCAAAGATCACGGCGGCGATCGCGCAAAAGGTCTTCGTGGTCATGGCGGAGTCTCCGGCTCGGAGATGGACGAAATGCGGCTCGCCCCTGCCCTCGCTATCATGTGAGACCGCGCGCCGGAAGACTTCGCTGGCGAGGGTCACGATGAACATCGAGATATTTACGCTCCGGGAGCGGCCCGAGCTGCGGCCGCAAATCTTCTCGGCCGCCTTTCGGCCGCCGTTCTGGCCGGAATTTCTGCTGCACGATTCCGCAGCACGCCTGTATTTCGGCGAACCCCATTTCGATGCGTATCACGACTACGCCTTCGCGGCGGTCGAGGATGGCACGGTAGTCGGACGAGCGTTCAGCGTCCCGTTCGCCTTCGACGTCGCCGGTCGGCGCGAGCTGCCGGACGGCGGCTGGGACGAGGTCATTTGCTGGGCGCACGAGGACCGCGTGGTCGGACGGCCTGCCAGCGCGGTGAGCGCGCTCGAGATCAGCTTGCTGGCGCCGGCGCGCGGCCGTGGCTTTTCCCGAGCGATGCTGGATGCCATACGGCGCAACACGCGGGCGCGCGGCTTCCGGGATCTGTACGCGCCGGTCCGCCCCACCGACAAGGCGCGGCAGCCGTTCGTGCCGATGCGAGATTACGTTGCGGCACGCCGGCCGGACGGCTTGCCGGCCGATCCGTGGTTGCGCACGCACGTTCGCGCCGGCGGGTCGATCGTCAAGATCGCGCCCTATGCCATGACGGTCGTCGGCAGCCTCGCCGAATGGACGGCCTGGACCGGGCTCACATTCGAAGACTTCGGCGAGGTCGCGGTGGACGGCGGCCTCACGCCGGTCCACGTAAGTGTCGCGCAGGATCACGCCGTGTACGTCGAGCCGGCCGTATGGGTCCATCATCGCGTTTGATGGCCGCTGCGAATCGCGCGCAGCCGGGTGCGCTAGCCGTGCCCAATATAGTCCATGCGGCCGCCATCGACCGTGAGCGTCTGGGCGGTGATCCAGCCCGATTCCGGCGAGGCCAGAAATACCACCGCGTTGGCGACGTCCTCGGGTTCCCCGATGCGGCCCATCATGGCGCGCGCGGCGAGACGCTGCTCGGTACCTTCCCAATCCGCGGCGCCGCGGCCGCGCTGCGTCATGTCGGTGCGCACGAATCCGGGCGCCACCGCGTTGACGGTGATCCCGTGCGGACCGAGCTCCATGGCAAAGCGCCGCGTGAGTATCACGACCTCGGCCTTGGTGGCGGCATAGAAGGCATTGCCGGGCAGCGCGGTGCCGATCGCTGCGATCGAAGCGACATTGACGATCCGGCCGTAGCGCCGCGCGCGCATGCCCGCCATCACGGCGCGCGTTGCATGAATCACGCCGTCGACATTGACTTGGCGCATGCGCGCGACCTGCTCGCGGTCGTAGGTCTCGAGCGTACCCTGCCAAGCGATGCCGGCATTGTTCACGAGGATCGTCACCGCGCCGAGCTCGGCCTCGGCGCGGGCCACCATCGCGTCGACCGCCGCGGCGTCGGCGACGTCCGCCTCGACCGCGATCGCGCGTCCGCCCGCCGCCGCAATCTCGGCGGTGAGCGTCGCGGCGGCATCTCCATGTGCGGCATAGTTCACGCACACGGCGGCGCCATGCCGCGCCAGGAGCCGCGCCGTCGCCCGGCCGAGGCCGCGCGCGCCGCCGGTCACCAATGCCACTTGGTCGCGCCAGTCCATTCGCGTTTCCTCCGGTTCTCGCCGCCGCTGCTCGCCGCTTCGCGCCGGGTTTCGAAGATCTGCCGCTGACCGGCACCGGGAAAATCCGCCGTCACGTGTTGCGCGAGATGGTGCTGGCGCGAATCTAGCCGTTCCGCATGACTTCACGAGCGGCCAGATCCAAGACCTGACCTGTTTCGGCGTCAGGGTTTTGCCGAGTTTGGCAGAAGACCCCGGCCTTGCGCACATAGCAATCCGCCCGAGCTCCGTCGCCGCATCCCTGCCTGAGATGTCGATCATCCGGTCCCGGCAGTGGACGCCACCCGATCGCCCGAACCCATCTGCATCAGCACCCCAAGGACGATCGCGATCAGAAACAGCGCAGGCACGTCGCCAAGCAGGTGGCCGCGTTCCGCCGAATCGGCGAGAGCCTGCCAGGCCATGATGGCTCCATGCACCACGCTGGACCAAACCGTCAACCAGATGATGCTCGCGTACGCGTCCGGATCGCGCGAGGCCATCAGCAGGAACACGCCGAGCGTCGCGTAAATGCCCATGATCATCATCAGGTAGTGGGAGTGGCCCTGACCCCAGGTCCAGCCGGAGGGCCAAACGACGCTCAACGGATAGATGCCGAATATGAAAATGAGCCCAATGACGACAAGCGCGGCGCGGAGATAAAGCAGACGATTGACTGCCGACATCGTGCACCCCCATGCGTTCGGACTTTTCATCCGACGTTCCCTGAACGCGGACGATGGCGAGGTTAGCAGAGCGACGCCTGCTTCGGAACCCGGCACCGGGCGCACGCGCCCGATCGGAAACGGTGTACCAAATTCGTTCTTGGATCATTTATTGGTTCGGAATGAATTAAGGAACGCATCCACGTCGGGGGTGGCGCCGGTGCCGGGCCGGCCGCTGAATACGATCTGGTAAATGCGGTCGCCGATCCACAGGAAGCGCTGGCGCACCACCCTGGATTGGGGGGAGGGACGTCTATCGGGATCTCGCGACCCTGAGCGCCACTCTGCTCGATGATTTTCTGGCTGAGCAGTTTACCCTTTACGGCGGTCACCGCACCCCGGATGTTGGCGTCGTAGTCCTTTGTCACCGCCTTGGAATAAATGCCCATGGCGACGGCCCAAGAGCCGTCTTTGTTCGCGATCGACCACATATACTGATCGTAGGGAATGCCGGATTCGGTTTTGCCGTTGGTTTTGTTGAGCGTAGGTGCGGCGGGAAACTCGGCGGTGAATTTCCCTTCGGGGCTAGTAAACCTATAAGCGTCGGCGGTGCTCGCCCCTATCACGCAAGCAACCACGATGCAGATCAGACGGGCGAAACCCTCCATCATTCTTACCTCCAAGACCCACTGGATCGGCAGACATTGAATGGATCGGCAAAGGCCCATCCACATTCGCGCGGATCGAAGCATATCGCTGCGTCGCTCTGGACGAATCATGTCTGTTCATGAGTGGGTCGTATCTTCTCACAAGGGACAAGCATTCCCCCGTCGAGCGACGGAATTGCGGGAGGACCCCCGACCGGTATCAACATAAGTAGTGGGGATGTTTGTCCTTCATAATCAGTGGGGATGTTTTGTCCCTCATAAACAGTGAGAATGCTGGTCCCGCATAAACAGTTACTTTATGGGTAGTTTTGGGCGCATCGCAGAAGCGATAACCCTCAAGTGGCGAAGAAACTGACTTGCAAGGGCGACAACATTTTTTTGTTGCAAGTAGAACCGACCTTCATCCTTCCTTGTTAGCCGATCAGGTGTTTCTTAGGAGACACCGACTACGGTAACAGGATAGAGGAGCATAAGAATGTCGGAAGCTCTGCGAAGTCCAATTGAACTGACGGGTTCCGAGCTCGACACAGTTGCGGCGGGGCAGCAAACGGGCCTCATCAACGTGTCTGCCAATGACGTTCTGAGCAACAACAATGTGCAGGTCGCCGCCCCGATTAATGCCTCCGTGGCTGCGAACGTTCTGAGCGTCGGATCAACGGCAACGGCCGTCTCCTCGCAGGGTGGTGTGACTCAGACGATCTAACAGCATCCGCGTGTGTTTCAGACGGTCCGCCATAAGCACAGTCGTCTCCTCCCCGGCAAACATCTGCCGGGGAGGAACTCCACGTTAGGTCTTTTTATTTAGGCCAACTGCTAGAGTTCTCAGCATACGGGCCAACTACAATGTAGCAAGTTACCTGTCCGCGAGGGGCAAATGGTGACGACCCAGCCTTCGTTGTTTCGCCAGGAAGCAATCGACTTTCAGCAGCACAACCGCCACTGGGGCCAAGTAGCGGCACTTCAGCCGCTCTCGACCAAGGTCATGACCTGGCTTATAGCGGCAGCTGTGGTGCTCATCATCACGTTTCTGTCCCTCGCGGAATACGCCCGCAAGGAAACAGTGATTGGTTCACGCCGACCGCCGGCACTGCGAAGATCTTTACGGCTCAACAAGGCACCATCCGAGAGATTCACGTCAAGGAGGGTCAGCAGGTCGAAGAGGGACAGCCCCTCTTGACAGTAGAGACCGATCAGATCGCGGCCAATGGCCGTGACGTTAATGCTAGCATAGTTGATACCCTAAAGTCTCAAGAAGATATGCTCACTCGCCAAATCGCAGCAGAGCAACAGCGCACAGATTCTGAGCGAGAGAGATTGACTTCCATGACAAGTGGTCTTGAGGCGGAGATCTCTCAGCTTCAGGCGCAGCGTAAAACGCAGGACGAGCGCATCGGGGTCGCAGAAGATTTTGTCGCATCGGCGGCTGGACTTCGGGCGAAGGGTTACATGGCGGATGTCGAGTTTAAACGCCGGCAAGTGGAGGTCCTTGAGCAAAAGCAAAATTTGAACTCTCTCAATCGGCAGCTCGCCACACGTGAGAACCAGCTAACTGAGACCCGTTATTCCCTTGAGCAGCTTCCGACCGTTATGGCAGGTAAGATCCAGAGCCTCCACAGCGAACTCGCGCTAACCGAGCAGCGGATCGCGGAAATCAACGGCCGCCGCGCTTACGTGGTCCGAGCACCGGCTGCCGGTCGGGTCTCAACAGTACAGGCCACCATCGGCCAGTTTGCGGATCCGCGGCGCTTGCAAATGGAGATTGTCCCAAACGAGAGCGTACTACAGGCCGAGCTGTTCGTTCCAACTCGGGCCACTGGCTTCGTCGAGTCTGGGCAGGAGGTCAGGATCCTCTACGAGGCGTTTCCGTATCAGCAGTTCGGCACATACAGTGGCCAGGTGGTCAAGGTCTCGCAGACGATCCTCACGAACAACGACGCCTCCGGACCTGTCGCGCTCAAGGAGCCCGCCTATAGGGTAACAGCCGCACTCGACCGGCCCGACATTGACGCCTACGGCAAGAAAATACCGCTGCAGGCGGATATGCTTCTACGAGCGGATATCGTCCTCGAGAAGCGCTCGCTGATACGCTGGTTCCTCGATCCCGTGCTGAGCGTAAGGATGTGAACGTGGCACGCTTGTTGAACCTCGCCGGCCGGGGCTACCTGCCCATCATCCGGCAGACGGAAGCGGCCGAATGCGGGCTTGCCTGTTTGGCCATGATCGCCTGGTATCATGGCCACCACATCGACCTGAACACGCTTCGGCGTCGTCATCCCGTGTCGCTCAAAGGGGTTACGCTTAGAGGCCTGATCCAAGTGGCGAGCCATCTGCACCTCGCTTGCCGACCATTACGCTTCGAACTTGGCCATCTTACGCAGCTGGCTCTACCGGCGATCCTACACTGGGACATGAACCATTTTGTGGTTCTGAAGTCCGTCACCAGACGAAGGCTCACCCTGCATGATCCTGCGTTAGGCGAGCGATTCCTTCCGATCGTCGAGGCGTCGAAGCATCTGACCGGGATCGCGCTCGAGCTCTCGCCTGCGGAGGGATTTCTTCCCAAACGGATACATTACGACTGCCCTTTTCGATCTTCTGGACGCAAATGCGTGGAAGCACGCACGCGCTCGTTCAAATTTTCCTCCTATCGGTGGTGCTCGAAGCGTTTGTGATTGCCAGCCCTTTCTACCTGCAACTGACGGTCGATGAGGTCATTGCAAGGGGCGATGCAGATCTGCTCGTCGTCCTCGCCCTTGGATTTGGTCTGCTCGCTGCGATCAAGATCGGCTCGAATGTCATTCGCTCACTAATCATCCTTATCGTGCAGAACGTCCTTCACTTTCAGATCGGCTCCCGCCTGTTCCACCATTTGATCCGATTGCCGCTTTCGTATTTCGAAAAACGGCACATTGGCGACATTCTCTCGCGTTGCACGTCGATCGAACCCATCCGCAACGCGCTCGCAGAGGGCATGATTGCGGCCTTGATTGACGGCCTCATGGCCCTCGCAACTCTGGCGATGATCTTCGTTTACAGCACCCAGCTCGCGCTTGTGGTGTTAACCGCCTTTGTGCTTTATGCGATCGTGCGTCTCGGACTCTACCGGGTGTTCCGAGAGCGCAGCCAAGCCGTTATCCAGGCAAAGGCACTGGAGAACTCGGCACTCATTGAGACCGTGCGGGCGATTCAGACCCTAAAGCTCTTCAATCGTGAGACCGAACGCGAGGGCCAGTGGCTCAACCGCTACGCCGATGTCGTAAGCACTAATGTTCGCCTGGGCCGCGCCAGAATTGCATTCACAACCATCAACGACGTGATCTTTGGGCTTGAGAACATCATCACGATCTATCTCGCGGCCAGGCTGGTGCTCAGCAACAATCTGACCATCGGCATGATCTTCGCCTTCGTAAGCTACAAACAACACTTTACCGAAAAGGCAGTCCTGCTGGTCGAAAAAGCACTCGATTTGCGCATCCTCGAGCTGCACCTCGAGCGCCTAGCCGATATAGCACTCAGCGAGCTCGAGCGGGGACATGACCAGCTCTTAGCTTACACGCGGCAGATCCACGGTCAGATCGAGCTTCGCAATGTGTTCTTTCGATACGCTGAAACAGAGCCTTTCGTTCTAGAGGACGTTAGTTTTATCGTCGAGCCTGGGGAATTCGTGACCATCATGGGCCCTTCGGGCGGGGGCAAGACGACGCTAGTGAAGATTATGCTCGGGCTGCTGGAGCCCACGAGCGGGGAGGTTCTGATCGACGGGATTCCGCTGCCGACAATTGGCTACAGGAGTTATCGCGAACAGGTCGGTGCGGTCATGCAAGAGGATCATCTTTTGTCAGGGTCAATTGCGGATAACATTTGCTTCTTTGATTCGTCCTTCGATCAGGAGCGGATGATCGAGTGCGCGCAGCTGGCCGGGGTCGATGAAGAGATCATGGCGATGCCGATGACCTACAACAGTCTGATTGGCGATATGGGAAGCTCGCTTTCTGGTGGACAAAAGCAACGTGTGCTGCTGGCGCGAGCCCTTTATCGGCAGCCAAGGGTCCTCTTTTTGGACGAGGGCACGGCGCACCTGGACGTCGACAACGAGAAATACATTAACGAGAATCTCAAGCGTCTACATATGACCCGCATCAGTGTGGCGCATCGACCGGAAATGAGCAGCGGGACTGATAGAATTTTGCGGATTGGCAAGACCCTGAGCAGGACTACACGAGCACCAGAACCGGCCCCAGTCGCTGCTAACCAGGGTGGTGGTGACACGGTAATACCGCAGGAAACGAGCGATAGATGGAGATAGCCTTTCCAGTTGGCACGCGGGGGCATTTAAGCACTCCCCGGTTTCACTGATTTCTGTCTTCGAAATTCCGGAAACCCGAACCAAGCCCGCCGGGCGTCTGTTTTGCGTACGAGAGTCGTCTGCTCATGGCACTTCGCCGACATGAGGCGATGTCCGCTGTGCGACTGCTATCGGGGTACAGCAGACATCGCAAATTCATGAGTACGCGCCCTGGCTGGCCTCGGATCGTTGGACGACGGAAAACCCCAAGCCGGCCCCAGACAACGCTCCCGCCGTGGCGAGAAAGACGAGCGTTCGCATCAGGGTCTCGGTTCATGTTCGCGCACCGACGCACGTCGCCTGCACGCAGTCGGCCCGCATCATTTGGTCGAGCTTGCGGTTTTGTCGATCGCGGCTCGCAAGCCTGTGGCGAGCTTCAGGGCATCCTCGTTTGCCCAGAAATGCAGGAAAAACAGCCGAGGCTGTTCGGTCAGCATGTGACTGTGCACGGCCGTGACCTCGATGCCGTTCGCCCGCAGCGCTCCGATCACGGGATTGACCTCCTCGCCGGTGAGCACGAAATCGCCGGTGATTGCCGCTTTTCCGCCGCCCGTCGGCTGGAACCCGATCCCCGTCGCGACGCCCAGCGGACCCGGCGGGACGATCTGTACGCCGGCTTCGGTTACCGCTGCGCGGCGCGGTACCGCGAATTGATAAACGCCGCCGGTGTTCTGGCCCTTGGCGCCGATGATCTGATCGAGCTGTGCCGTGTCGAGATCGATCGCGGGCGGTGTCGCAGCCGCGGCGGGCGGGTTGAGCGGAGTCTTGCTTGCGGCGAGCGCATCCCGGATCGCCGCGGCCATCTTGGCCGGATCGCCGTGACCGCCGACGTGCATGTAGAAAGTCTCGGGGTTGCCCCGCAGGATGTGATTGTGGACCGCGGTGATCTCCATTCCGTTCTCGATCAGCTTGGTCATTACCGGCTTGATCTCGCTCTCGAGAAGCACGAGATCGCCCATGGTCATCGCGCCGCCGTGCGCCGGCTTGAATGCAATCCAGCCGCCAAGCGCCAAGGACGGTTTGACCGTGACACCATCGACCACGACGGTGAGGTCGGTGCGCGGGAAACCGTAGCGATGGACGTCCTCGGTCACCGCGGGCTTCCGACCGAACGCTTCATCGACCTTCGTCCAGTCGATCGCTTGCGCTCTCGCGGAAACCGCCGAGACCACGACGGCTCCCCCCATCAGCATTGAAAGAAGCACACGCATGTCAGCTCCTGATTGCTCGGGCCCTGCGGGCCGGTTGATGCGTTTCGTTCCCTTTTGGTCGGCGCGTTCGGCAGCCGGTCGGCGTTGTGCCAGCAGATCGCGGCCGTCACGGCCGACAACGCGCCATCGAGCGTCTTGTTGCCGCGTCGCCGCGACGCGGGCAGCGTGCCGCGCCAGAAAATAGTGCCTGGATGGCGGGAACGAGCGGGGCGACGGCTTCGCGCAGCGTACGCCTCCCCAGCGGGTTAGGGTCGATCAGCAAGTATCTTCGCGAAGCCCCGCGGGAAGCTCACGTTTGGCTGGTGCCTGGGCTGAGCCAAAGTGATGCGGACACCGGACTTCGCTATCGCTGCCCGGCTTCCGGGGCGACCTCGACGCGGGCGTTGGGAATCTCAGCCGCCAGCAGCAGCAGACATCCCGACTATCATTCAGGCAGCCCTGCTTTTCGCAGGCCGTCCACGAACGTCGCGAGATCTTCCGGTCGGTGGAACGGGAGCCAATCTCTGAGATTGGAGATGCGCAACGTAGGATCGAGCTGGCGCAGATGGCGCATCGCTCGCCGCGCTTCATCCATTCGGCCGGCTAGCGCATGGCTCGCTGCGACGATACTGACCACCATCAGGAAGCTCGGCAGATGCCTGAATGCTTTCTCCGCCCATGAAGACGCAGCGTCAAAGCGCCCTGCGAACAGATGCGCTAGCGCCATTCCCGCCTGCATTCGATACATCTCGGGGTCGAGGGGACTCAAACGCATCGCCCGCGCGAAGTGCTCGATCGCGGCGTCTGATTCGCCGCCCCAGACTCGTAGGAACCCGCCGAGGAACCAAGCAGCCGCGAGATTCGGATTGAGCACAAGCGCCCTGTCGAGCAAGGCGATGCTGCCATCAAGGTCGCCGATGAAATGGTGGAGCGCAGTACCGCTTCTCGCGAGGGCGACCGCATCGTCCCTGCCCAACTCTACGGCCCGGCGGGCCAACCGGGTACCCTCGGCGATCTCCTTCGAGCGATCGGTTATCCAATCATTGAGTTTGCGCCAGAAATAGCACCACGCCGCCATCCCATATGCAGAAGCGAAACCCGGATCGAGCTGTATCGCTTTGTAGAACAACGGCAGAGCCTCGTTCACTGCCTCCCTGGTTCCCTGATGAAAGTTCGCCATTCCGCGGAGATAGTAGTCGTAGGCGTCGAGGCTTTCGGTTGGCTTCCGCTTCGCGCGTTCGATCTCGGCCCGCTCCAGCTGCGGCGCGACCGCGCCGACGACGTTTTCGGTTACCTGGTCCTGCAGCTCGAAGATATCCCCGAGGGTGGCCTTCGAAACGGTCTGCCCAGAGATGCCCCCCGGTCGTCGCGTCGATGAGCTGTCCCGTGATGCGCACGCGTTTTGCCGCTTTGCGCATGCTGCCCTCCAGCACGTAGCGTACGCCCAGCTCGCGGCCCACCTGCTTCACGTCTACTGTCCGACCCTTGTAGGTGAAGCTCGAGTTGCGCGCGCTGACAAACAGCCAGCGAATGCGCGACAACGCCGTGATGATGTCCTCCACCACGCCGTCGGCGAAGTAGTCCTGTTCCGGGTCTCCGCTCAAGTTCTGGAACGGCAAGGCAGCAATGGAGGGCTTGTCGGGAAGGGCCAGCGCATGTGCAGTTGTTTCATTCGATTTAGCGGACTCAGTCTTCGAGGAACTGAAACCATCCGATGATTGTGCTTCCCGAACGTCGCCCACGAACCGGAATCCCTTGCGGGCGATTGTTCGGATCAGGCGCTGTTCCTCGCCGCTGTCGCCGATCGCCTTGCGTACCGCATTGATATGGCTGGTCAGGGTCGACTCGGAGACGATCCGCCCACCCCACACCCCGTCCAGCAGGTCATCCTTGCTGACGACGTGTTCACGATTCCGCACCAGATGCAGCAGGAGGTCGAAGACTTGTGGCCCGATTGAGATCGCCTTGGATCCCCGGGTCAGCTCCCGCCGGTCAGGGTCAAGCAGATAGTCTTCGAACACGAACTGCACGGTGACGCTCCATGACCTCGTGCTCAGCCGAGGCGACTAGGCTGATCCTGTCCGTCCGAGCCTTGATAGCACGCTGGGCATCGCCTGGCACGGCGCGCCGGGCGGCGGCGCATGAGCGCGTTCGTGCAGCGATTTTCGCGCTTTTTTGGACAAGTATCCAAGGCAAATTCAATGGCGCTTGAAGGTTGCCGCAAGGTTTTCCGGCTCGTCTGCAGGCATTCTCCCCTCGGCCGATCACAACGGATGTGGTCGTTACCGACCAAGAAGAAAGTCATGAAGATCGTCGTAATAGGAGGCAGCGGTCTGTTGTCGGAAAACGTCTTCGTCAGCCGGCATATTTGTTGCCCGAGTAAGCGGTGAGCGAATGAGGTCGGCCCACACCATCGACGTGCTTCCGTTGGAGCTGACCCGCGCGGAAGGACATGCGCGACAATTTGTACTGGTACCCAGGGTTCTTCCGGATCGGTTTCAGGGTGTTCCCCGATGGCGTGTCAGCACTCGTCAGCGCATGTAGTTTCGGCCCGCACTGCTGCGGGTATGCGAGGACATCAATGCTCAAGAGTTCATCACGCTCCCCGGCGGCGTGTCGCGGTAAGGGGATCAGCAGGAGACAAATATGAGCTTGGCAAACATGAGCGTCGACAACACCCCACACCCCTCGGTCAAGTACTGCGCCGACAAGGTGAGCGCGAGGTACATGCACGGTAGACCGGAGCCCGAGTTGGTTCCGTCGCGCTACGCGCTACGGGTCGGCGAGATTGACGTAATGGTGGTCAGCGATGGGGTGCTATCGCTGCCAGGCGCGATGTTGGGCCACAACGCCGACCCGGCCGTCCGGGCGGCCTGGCTGGAGGACATGTTCCTGCCGCCGGACGTGCTCGAGTGGGC
>JBKPDF010000122.1:0-11766 GCA_046727735.1 Pseudomonadota bacterium
TGCAAGTACATGGACTGTGTCGAGGTGTGCCCCGTAGACTGCTTCTACGAGGGCGAGAACATGCTCGTCATCCACCCGGACGAATGCATCGATTGCGGTGTTTGCGAGCCGGAATGCCCAGTCGACGCGATCAAAGCAGACACCGAGCCCGGACTCGAAAAATGGCTGGCCATCAATGCCAAATATGCTCAAGTCTGGCCGAACATTACCGCAAAGGGCGAGCCGCCGCCGGATGCAAAGGACTGGGAGGGTAAGCCTGACAAAGCTGACTTGTTATCGCCGAATCCTGGCAGAGGTGATTGAGACGGATCGGTGGTCGCTTCCTTATAGCCGGACGGACTTGAGCTTCCGACATTGCCCGCGCCAGAAGATCGCTCGTGCCAATGTCTACTGACTTCTCCGGCGAACGGGCACGAAATGCCCCAACCGACGCAGACGGCCTCTCTCAAGCGACTGTTGACATCACCCACGCGGCTGTTCGCTCGGTCTGAAGTGTTACAGAAGCCCTCACCGGTGCCGCCCACGAATGGCTGCTACGCTTGGTATTCCCGCGAGGTCCCGAAGATTGTCCCCACGCGTGGTTGCTCGACGTTCGAGGGCAAGACACTTCTTTACATCGGTGCTGCACCAGACAAACACGACGGGTTGGACACCCGTCAGACGCTTCGCAGTCGCATCAAACGCCACTACCGAGGTTGCAGTCCACTTCAAACGATCGCCAGACAAGCTTTGCTACGACGACGTTCGCGAGTACCACCTGCATCTCGTCGGGCGCAAGCTTCAACCGCAGACCATTAATCAGATCATGTGCGCGCTGCGTTTCTTCTACGGCACGACACTCGGCATGCCGGACGCAGCCGCCCATATCCCACTGGCGCGCCGATCCGATCCGCTGCCGGCGGTCCTGTCGCGGGAGCAAGTGGCAAGGTTCCTCAAGGCGATCCCGTGGGCGACTTAGTTGAGTTGAGTGGGGGGATTTTCGTCGAGATTTGTTTTGGGCTGTGATTTGGGAGCATTATAGGCTTTGCTTAGGGCATTTTCGAAGGCGTCTACGAAGGCACCGGCCCGGACAGCATCGGTCGCCCCAAAGTTCTTGATAGGCGGGCGACATGACGAGATCCCGAAAGCGACCGTTGTCGCGTTCGGTAAGAGATGCGGCGTAAGAGAATGAAATGTATCTGAGGTGCGAGAGGTCCATCGGGCCCCACTCCCAGGCAGGCCAGAACACGTCTACGAAAATGCTTTTCCCTGCCCCTGGAGGGACGTTGATCAACAACCTTGAAATTTCGCCAGCGGTCACTGCCTCGAGGTGTTCGCAAATTGCCCAGACCACCCAGCCGTCAATGAATTTCGTTTCCGGCTCGAGCACGTGCCAGAAGTATCTCACGAACGCGATCAGGCCGCCCTGGCGCACGCCGTTTTCGTCGTAATAGCCGCGCCGTGCTTGGTCGGCCTTGAGCTGCTCCGTTCGGTACGCGGAGAGGAGCCGATTGAAGAGCCTGAATTCATCCGCGGGGACGGGGCGGTTCATCGGTGCTCCATTTTCGCATCGGGCGGGCTGCTGGAACGGGTCCCAGATATGGTGCTGCTTCTTGCGGTTCGGTACAGGATATTGTAAATTCAGGGTATGAACAATGCAGACATTCGCCGCACCGAGCGACTCGTGGTGCTGGTTCCGCCGGCCTTGATGGCGCTGCTCGATGCCGAGGCCCGCCGCGAATTCATGACTCGCAGTGAGTGGATCCGGCAGACGCTGCTGGCGCGGGTTCGTACCGATGCCGGTGATGGGAGGCCCGTCTCATGAGTGTCAGTGCCGGTGGCGTGTCGGTTGGTTCTCCGGTGTCGAGCGAGCTCGATGCGGAGCTTGCGGCATGTTTTTCCGGTGGTGAGACTTCGTTCGGAGAGTTGCTCTGTTCGGCGCTCGCAAGCGTGCCGCCGAGGAGGCTGAACGGAATTTGGAGCTCGGCAAGGAGGCCGCGGCTGCCCTTACTGATGCTCGGGAAAGGCAGGCTGCTGCCGAGCGTGATCTTCGCGACGCTGCCGGCGCCAGGGCGATCGCAGCCAAGGCGCGAGAAGAGGCAGCAGCCTATGCAGCCAAGCTGCGGGCTGATGCCGAGGAAGTGCTCCGCCAAGCGGAGGAAAGGCAGGCCGCAAACGAGCGGCGTGCCGAAGAGCTCGCGGCCGAGGACGCCGCCCTCAAGCAGGCGAAGGCAAAGGTCGTCGAGGGGCAGCGTATTGCGGAAAGGCGCCGACGGAACCTTGACACTCAACTGCGTGTATTTCGGGATTTCTTGGCGGAGGTCGAGGAGATCTGAATCATGTCCAATTATATCGTAGCTGATCGCGCGGAAAGCGACGCGGCCCGTGAGAAAAAGAATCGTGCGATTCGAGAGAAGCTTGAGGGAAGGCTTCGCGTCAACCGTGAGGCAATCTCAAGGGCGCGACTGTTCGGGACCACGCACGAGTGGCAAAACCTCCGCATCCAGGCACAAATTCGCATGGATGAGGAGCTTCTCGGGCAGATCGAAACTCCGAGCGCCCCGAAAGCAGAGTGGCGCCCAACATCATCTCAGGTGTTCGAAACTCCGCAGGCGACGCCGCCTCGCAAGAAGGACACCCTCACCCCGGCCGAGGTCGCAGAGGCAAAGAGGCAAGGCACGAGCGTGCGGGACTACATAAAACAGCAGAACGAGGGCGTGGTGGTTTTCGTTCCGGATGAAGATGATGAGAGCTGAGCGACATGTGTGTCTTGCAGAGGCGGCCCGGCTTCGGGGAGTTAACTAATGAGCGATGAAAGACTGAGAGTCACGATACCCGATAATGACGGCTCTGCAACCGGCAAGGGCCGAGGCGCGGATGACGTCGAGCGCGAAATCGAGCAGATACGCCGCAGGACCGCGGAGTTAAACCAGCAGGCCGCGCAATCTCGTGCGGAAACCGCGCGCATCCGTGCATATGCCGCAGAGCAGCGCGAGCAGGCCATTGGCGCCGGCATTGATACGGCCCGTTTCGAGGTCGAAAACGCCAAGCGCGATTTTGAGGACTCGATGAACAGCGGCGATTTCGCCAAAGCAAACGAGGCTCAACGTCGGATCGCAGATGCTACGGTACGAACCCAACGCCTTGAGGAGGCGCGGAGCCACCTTCAGCAGCAGCAGCAATTCACCGCTCCGCAGTCCACCGGCGATGTCGTTGAAGACTTTTGCCTGGGGCGCAGTGCAGCGACCCAGCAATGGATTCGCCAGCACCCTGAAATGATCCGCGATCAGAAGAAGCTCTTGAAATTGCAAGCGGCACACTACGATGCCGTCGCCAATGATCTCACGCCGGACACAAACGAGTATTTCACCTACGTCGAGAAACAAATAGGGCTGAGGCCGAATCAGCCTGTCAAGCGCAGCAGTGACCCCCGCGCCCACGTACGGGGAAACCAAGTGTTCCTAACACCGGGAGAGGCGCGGACTGCCACTGACGGCACGCTCACCTGGTCGAGAAACGACCTTGCGGCTGGTCGGATTAAGGATCCAAAGCTGGTAGGCGAGCCCATCGGAACCACCGAGATGGCGCGCAGAAAGAAAATAATGACAGGGCAAGGGTACTACTCGCAACTCAGTGATTTGGACAAATAAAGGGCGCTTGGCAATGGCCAGAAACACGCTCGAGGATGGCAGCCACTACGCTATCACGCGCCGCATGGGCATCCGCTCGAACAGTTCTGCTCGACCTTCCTTCTGCGAATAACTTCGATTCAGAATCTTAAACCACTTGGATTGCTGGCAATACGTGTCTTCGAGTCGTTTGGCGACGATGCCTTCCAAATCCATCTCGCACACCGCTTTGAACGCCGCCCTGCCTTCGCCGCGCGATTACATGCCGTAGGGTTGCGGGCCAATCATCCAGCGCATACGGCCCGTTTGACCGGAGTAGACTTGTGGCGCGTACGGACCGGAGACTTGGGGCGCGTACGGGCCGGAGACTTGTGGCGCGTAGGGGCCGGAGGAGGGGTCCGGAGGCGGCGGGGCCTCGCGGCCAGAGTAGACTCGTGGACCTGGCGACCCATAGTAGCCTGGGTAGGGTTCCGGAGGTCGCGGAGCCTCTGCGTAGACCTGCGGAGCGGGTGATCCATAGGGGCCGGAGTAGGGTTCGGGATGCGGTGCGTAGGGTTCGGGATGCGGTGCGCAGCCCGGACTCCAGCCGCAACCGCTATTCCCACAACGCCATACCGGGTCGCACGCTGCGCGCGGCGGTAGGGAAGTTCCGGGCGCGACGCCAGGCGAAGTCACCGGCGGCGCCTCGGCATAGGGCGGATACCCGACCACCGGGGGCCGCATTGGTGTGCCATTATACCGGGGCACGGCGACTGGCGCCCCCGGAACGACGAGCACTTGGGGAGGTGCAACGGCCGGGGGTGGAGTTACGCCATACTGGGGCGGTCCTACCGCTGAGAAGTCGGCCGCCTCCACACCAAACGCCAAGACCGTGGCAACTGCATTGGCAGCGCCGAGCGCGATCAAACGCATGACAGCCTCCTGTTTTCTATTTTGCCGGGGAACCGGATCCTGTTCCACAAGGCCGCATTTTTGCGTCCATGATCCTGAAGCGCGGAGCGTCCGCCGGAAAATCAATCGTTAATTCTTGGTTAACGGCGATGACGCTTGACGAGCCGCTTAATAACGGCGGAGGCGTCGCTCTTCGCGTCCCGGAGCGACGTGAGTCTCGATGTGTTCCGCAAGGAGCTCGGCGCGCTCGCCCGCCAAGGTCCTTTGCGCGCCGCGGCACTCGTGGTGCTCGCAAGGCTTCCACTACCTTGCCGATCGCCAGTCCAGCTTGCACGGCCCCTTAACCACATCGGCGCTCGCCGCAGCAGCGCCCGGTAACAGCCTGTTCACCTTCTTCGGCGAACCTGCGGAGCGGAAGCGCTCTCATCGAGGGGAAGGAAGGCCAATGCGTGCGGCTGTGATGTCCGTTGTTATCATGGCGGCACTGGTCGTCGTCGGCCTGGCTACGATACTTATGCAACAAGGCCACAGTCCGGCCCCCACGGTTCCCGTCGCGAATGCCGCATTAGCGGTTCCATCGTCGAACACGATCCCCGCCCAAGCTACTGCTCCCCGCGAGTCCCTGGTAGCGCACTCGGAATCAACTGGGTCCATAGTGCCGACTCTGTCGCCGGCCAGCGTCCCTTCACCGTTGGCCGATCCGCCTCCATGTCTGAGTAACTCCCCCGTGCTTGGGGTCTCGCGAGTGGTAGAGATCGACACCAGTGAAGGGCCGGGCTTCGGCTTCGAGCATTTCAAGGAGCACGATTTCTTGCGCGTCAAGGAGGTGGTGCTGACGTTCGACGACGGACCGTGGCCCAACAACACGCCAGCCGTGCTCGCCGCGCTCGCCGCGCACTGCGTCAAGGCCACGTTCTTCCCAATCGGCAAACACGCCACGTGGCATCCCGAGATCCTCAAGCAAGTGGCAGAGGCCGGACACTCGATCGGTAGCCACACCTGGTCGCACGTGGACCTCTCCAAGAAATCACCCGAAGAGGCCAAGCGCGAAATCGAGATGGGGGCCAGCGCCGTGCACATGGCTGTCGCCGGACCGATCGCGCCGTTCTTCCGCTTCCCGGCGCTGCGGCATCCGCCGGAAATGGTCACCTATCTCGGGCAGCGCAATATCGGGATATTCTCTTGCGACCTAGACTCGTTCGATTTTACCATGCGCAAGCCGGAGCAGGTCATTCGCTCGGTGATGAGCAAACTAGAGAAACACGGCAAGGGTATCATCCTGATGCACGATTTCCAGCGCGCAACCGCGGAAGCGCTGCCCGAGCTGCTCAATCAGCTCAACGCCAACGGCTACAAGGTCGTGCACATGGTGCCAAAAGCTCCGCTGCAGACGCTTGCCCAATATGACGGGATGGTGCTGAAAGATAACAAGCTACCGACCCTAAGCTCGCGTCCGACGTCGAGCGTGGTGCGCAGCATTCCATGAAATAATAATGCCGGACTCACTATCAGCTCCATCCAATTTGCTGGTGCTGCCGGTGATCCGGAAATGCAGGCAGCGCTCCACAGACGGAGGTGCGTTCAATGAGTGAAAAACCATTCCAGGAAGCTCTTATCCGCGAGCTCAAAACGCGCGATGCTCTTATCCGCGAGCTCAAAGACCGGCGAGCGCCGCATTACCTAATCGATGCCATGGCGCGCGTCGTACGCCACCTGACTGAGACCGGCAGCCATTGCCGACCTCATCGATCGGCTCGATGGACCTTGCTTACCTGTGCGCTTGGGAGCGCATGGAGGCTCGTAGCTGTGAGCTGAAGATGACCTTGGAGCTTGGCCGCATGCGGGCGCTGGAAGCGGCCGCGGCGCTCTTGTATGTCGCTAAGCGACGGCAAGGTGCCTGCTAGGCCTTGATCGCCGCCGGGGGCCATTTCTGGGCCGTGGCGGGGCATTCCTGCCGTAGCCTACGCGGTAGCCTGACGATGCATGGGTTTCCGGGAAAATGCACGCTTCACAGGCCTTCCAGCACCTGATTCGTGTCGTGGCCTCGACCTGCTGCGCGGGACGCGGGTCAACGCGGCGTTCCCGCCCAACCCCAAGGCCGCGGTCCCGAACTGACGCGGAGCCATCTCGGAATTGTCATGCCCCGCGCCTGCGGGACACCCGGTACCCACCGCGCCGAGGGTTACGGCGTCGCCCGCATGCGCGGGCGATGACATGCCGAGCGCGGCTTGACCGCGTCGCTTCTCCATCCCGGCTGAGCCGTGCCGCGCATGCTAAGCTTCGCGCATGATTCGCCGGGCTCGGTCATGGACGAGCTGACCGCGCCGCTCGGGCTGTCGCAGGCGCCGCAGCGGCGGTTTTCGTCTGCGCGGATATTTTCGATCGGGTTGGCGGGCCTGCTGCTCGCGGGCGGAGCGTTGTGGCTTGGCGCACACAAGGGGGTGCTAGGCGAGAAGCCGACTTCGGCCGCAGCAGCACCGACGTCCATTCCCATGCAAGTGCCGCCCGCCGCAGCAGCACCGGCGTCCATTCCCCTGCAAGTACCGCCCGCCGCAACAGCGCCGCCGGCGCTTCCGATGCAGACGCCGCCCGCCGCACCCGCGCTCAGCAATGAGGCCACCGGTTCCATACGCAACCCGGCCGATGGCGCGCCGCCTCGAACCGTGACGATCATCGACGGGATCAGCGGCAAGCGCCAGGAAGTAGTGATCGGCTCGCCGGACACGGCACCCGCCGGCGCCGCGCGCCAAAGATCGCACTGATCAGTCGGCTTGACAGCACCCCGCCTCGCTGCCTGATGCAGGCATGACCGCCTACGAGCACCTGCCCTATCGGCCTTGCGTCGGCACCATGGTGCTCAACCGCAAGGGCCGCGTGTTCATCGGCCGCCGCACCGGCGGACCCGAGCAAGTCGATGCCGTGCATGCTTGGCAGATGCCGCAGGGCGGGCTCGATCCGGGCGAAGAGCCGTATCCGGCGGCGCTCCGCGAGCTGTGCGAGGAGACCAACATCCGCTCGGTCGACCTGCTCGCGGAAATGCGCGACTGGCTCGCATACGATTTGCCGGACCAGCTCGTGCCGCACGCATGGGGCGGCCGCTATCGCGGGCAGAAGCAGAAATGGTACGCGCTGCGCTTCACCGGCCTGGAATCCGAGATCGACATTGCGCATCCGGGCGGCCATGAGCCGGAATTCGTCGAATGGCGGTGGGCGCAGATGCGCGAGCTGCCCGATCTGATCGTGCCGTTCAAGCGCAGGGTTTACGAGCGCATCGTCGCCGAATTCGCCCATCTGGCCGGCAACTGACCGCGATCGTCATACGCTTGCGGGTAAGCCCACCCGCGCGAACCCGCTTCCATGCTAGACAGAACGACACGCATCAGGAGCTATGCTGCCGATGAGTACCGCCCCGACGCCGAAAGAGCTGGAATTCCTGCATTCGCTCGACACACCGACCGTGTGCAACCTCATCGAGATCACCGCGCCGGAGCGGCGCGGGTCCGGCTACACGATCAAACATCTACACTGCCCGTTCCCGGAGCTTCCGGTCATGGTCGGCTTCGCCAAGACGGTGACGATCAAGGCGAAGGATGCGATCGCGGCGGGGGATGCGTCCTACATGCAGAAACGGCTCGAATATCTCGATTACGTCGCCGCCGAGCCGCGGCCGAGCATCGTGGTGATCGAGGATCTCGACGGCGAGCATGCGGGCTACGGCGCGTTCTGGGGCGAGGTCCAGTCGAATGTGCACAAGGCGCTCGGCTGCCTCGGCACCGTGACGAACGGCAGCATCCGGGACATCCCGATGATCCCCGAAGGCTTCCAGATGCTGGCCGGCTCGATCTCTCCTTCGCATGCCTATGTGCACGTCGTCGAGTTCGGCGGCGCGGTCAACGTCCACGGCATGGCGACGAAGAGCGGCGACCTCGTCCATGCCGATCGCCACGGCGCCGTGGTCGTGCCGATCGAGAAAATTTCGGCGATGATGGCCGCGGCGGACGCGCTGACGAAACGCGAGGCGCGCATCATTGCCGCCGCGCGCGCCACGAACGCGAGCGTGGCGTCGATCAAAGCCGCGATGCGCGGATGATGAATTCGGTCGTTCTGGGCGCGAGGCGCGAGCGGTACCCCACGAACGCTGGCCTCGGCCCGGAACGACGGCGCTCGTTTGGATCAAATGTGCGCGCCGCGCTCGCCGAGCGCCGTCTGCAGCTGCTTGAGCTGCTCGAGGCGCCGCCGGAGCTTGTCGCGCAGCGCCTCGTCCTTGGCGTCGGCGACGTCCTCTTCGGTGTCCTTGATTTCCTCGACGAGATGCGCGCGGTCGAACTCCTCGACCGGAACCGCAAGCTCGGCGAGCACGGTCAGGCCCTCCGGCGCCACCTCGGCAAAACCGCCGCCGACCACGATTCGCCGGGGCTGACCGGCACCGAGGATCGTGAGAATGCCGGGCCGCAGCATGGAGAGGAACGGCGCGTGATGCGCGAGCACGCCGAACTCGCCCTCGCTGCCCGGCACGACGACGTGCTCGACCTCGCCGGAGAACACCATCCGCTCGGGCGAGACGAGGTCGAAATGGAACGTGGCCATGTTCAATCCCTGATTCCGTCGTTCCGGGGCGCGCGAAGCGCGAACCCGGAATCCATGAACACCGACCGATCGAAATTGCGTGCTCCGTGGTCATGGGTCCCGGGTTCCCGCGCTACACGCGGGCCCGGGACGACGATGCCTCAAAGCACTACGCCGCCTCGGCGGCGAGTTTTTTGCCCTTCTCGACCGCCTCCTCGATGGTGCCGACCATGTAGAACGCCGCTTCCGGCAGATGGTCGTACTTGCCTTCGACGAGGCCCTTGAAGCCTTTGATCGTGTCTTGGAGATTGACGAGCGCGCCCGGCGAGCCGGTGAACACTTCGGCGACGTGGAACGGCTGGGACAGGAAGCGCTCGATTTTTCGCGCCCGCGCGACGGTGAGCTTGTCCTCCTCCGAGAGCTCGTCCATCCCCAAGATCGCGATGATGTCCTGCAGGGATTTATAGCGCTGCAGCACCTGCTGGGTGTCGCGCGCGACCTGATAGTGCTCGTCGCCGACGACGCGCGGATCGAGCATGCGCGAGGTGGAATCCAGCGGGTCGACCGCCGGATAGATGCCCTTCTCGGCGATCTGCCGCGACAGCACGGTCGTGGCGTCGAGATGCGCGAACGCGGTCGCGGGCGCCGGATCCGTCAAATCGTCGGCCGGAACGTAGATCGCCTGCACCGACGTGATCGAGCCCTTGGTCGTTGTGGTGATGCGCTCCTGCAGCGCTCCCATGTCGGTCGCGAGCGTCGGCTGGTAGCCGACCGCGGACGGGATGCGGCCGAGCAGCGCCGAGACTTCCGAGCCGGCCTGGGTGAAACGGAAGATGTTGTCGACGAAGAACAGCACGTCCTGGCCCTGGTCGCGGAAGTACTCTGCGACGGTGAGGCCCGAGAGCCCGACGCGCGCGCGCGCACCGGGCGGCTCGTTCATCTGCCCGTACACCAGGGCGCATTTCGACCCTTCGGTCGAACCATTGTTCTCCTTCGGGTCCTTGTTGACCTTCGACTCGATCATCTCGTGATAGAGGTCGTTGCCCTCGCGCGTGCGCTCGCCGACGCCCGCGAACACCGAATAGCCGCCGTGGGCCTTCGCGATGTTGTTGATCAGCTCCATGATGATGACCGTCTTGCCGACGCCGGCGCCGCCGAACAGCCCGATCTTGCCGCCCTTGGCATAGGGCGTGAGCAGGTCGACGACCTTGATGCCGGTCACCAGGATCGCGGCTTCGGTGGATTGCTCGGTATATTCCGGTGTCTTCTGGTGGATGGCGCGCCGCTCCTTGAACTTGACCGGCCCCGCCTCGTCGACCGGCTCGCCGATGACGTTGATGATGCGGCCGAGCGTGCCCTCGC
Source organism: Pseudomonadota bacterium (assembly GCA_046727735.1). GTDB lineage: Bacteria > Pseudomonadota > Alphaproteobacteria > Rhizobiales > Xanthobacteraceae > AP-16. The sequence continues at coordinate 10,428 of JBKPDF010000122.1, forward strand.
CGACCGGCACGCTGATCGGGCCGCCGCTGTCCTTGACCTGCTGGCCGCGCACCAGGCCTTCGGTCGAGTCCATCGCGATCGTGCGAACGGTCGACTCGCCGAGATGCTGCGCCACTTCGAGCACCAGCCGGTTGCCGTGGTTGTCGGTCTCCAGCGCATTGAGGATCGGCGGCAGGTCGCCCTCGAACTGCACGTCGACGACCGCGCCCATCACTTGCGAAACTTGTCCGGTCTGATTGGCCATGATGTCCTCGTTCAAGAAGGGCGGCGCCTCACAGCGCCTCGGCGCCGGAGATGATCTCGATCAGCTCCCTGGTGATCATCGCCTGGCGCGTGCGGTTGTAGGTAAGGGTCTGCCGCTCGATCATCTCCCCGGCATTGCGGGTGGCGTTGTCCATCGCCGACATGCGCGCGCCCTGCTCGGAGGCGGCGTTCTCCAGCAGCGCACGGAACACCTGCACGGCGATGTTGAGCGGCAACAGTTCGGCCAAGATGTCCTCTTCGTCGGGTTCATATTCGTAGACCGCACCACCGAGATCGCCGGCTTCTTGGGGAAGCACCGGCGGGATGATCTGCTGGGCGGTGGGAATCTGGGCGATCACAGTTTTGAATCGCGAGAAGAACAGCGTGCAGACGTCGAAGCCGCCCTCGGCGAACAGCCGGGTGAGCTTTTCGGCGATCGATTGCGCGTGCTCGAATTTCAGCGTGCGTGCCGCGCGCAGATCCACGGTCTCCAAGATCTGCCTGGCATATTGCCGCCGCAGCTGCTCGGAGCCCTTGCGCCCCACGCACAGGAACTTGACTTCCTTGCCTTCCGCGAGAAGCGCCCCGGCATGCTCGCGCGCCAGGCGGACGATCGCCGAATTGAACGGACCGCACAGTCCGCGCTCCGCGGTGCACACGACCAGCAGATGCACTTGCTCGCGTCCGGTGCCGGCGAGCAGTTTCGGCGCCCAATCGAGGCCGGCGACGCCGCGCGCGATGTTGCCCAAAACCTTGTCCATCTGCTGCGCATAGGGCCGCGCCGCCTCCGCGGCGGCCTGGGCGCGACGCAGCTTCGAGGCCGCGACCATCTGCATGGCCTTGGTGATCTTCTGCGTCGCCTTGGTGGCCGCGATGCGGTTGCGCAGGTCCTTCAGGCTGGGCATGGCCCCGCCTCTCGCTGAGCGTGTTCCCTCCCCCCTTGTGGGGGAGGGCTAGGGAGGGGGGTAAAAACCTTGCCCGCCGTGCGCGATGGCCCCCCCCCCCCCCCCCCCCCCGGGCGCCCCCCCCCCCCCCCCCGGGGGGGGGTACCCCGCCGGGGCCCGGCCCCCCCCAAACGCGGGAGGTTAAAAAAAAA
>JBKPDF010000123.1:0-12134 GCA_046727735.1 Pseudomonadota bacterium
AGGTTCCGTGCGGCGAGTCAACGGCGATCAACATGAGGGGAGCCGTCACCGATTTTCGTACCGTGATCCCGAAGTTGGTCACATCCGACGGAAGCTGCGAAGCGGCCTGCGTTTCACGCGACTGGGCCAGGATGAAGTCGGAATTTGGATCGGTTTTCGTATCGAAATCCACGATCAAGCTCGTGGTCGAGTTTGCCGTGGCGTTCAGAGAGTACATGTAATTCATGTTGTCCACGCCGTTCATCTGCTGTTCGAGAGGCGTGGCCACTGCTTGTTCCAGAGTTTGCGCGTCGGCGCCGACGTAGGTGGCGAGGATCTGGATTTCAGGTGGAGCGATTTTCGGAAACTGGGCAACCGGCAGTCTAAGGATGGTCAGAGCGCCGACCAGCACTAGCACGATCGAGATCACCATCGCGACGATGGGACGATTGATAAAGAACTTTGACATGACTCACCTACCCGTTGCGTTCGCGGTGAATGGCTTTGGATTAACGTGCATGCCGGGGCGAACCTTCTGGGTTCCTTCCACGACCACCAGGGCCCCGGGCTTGAGCCCATCTGAGATCACCCAGCGGCTGTCCACCTGTGCCCCCACTGTCACTCGTCGAATTGCTACCTTGTTCTCGTGATCCACTACCGCAACCTGGTAGCCGCCTTGTAACTCTGAAACTGCTCGTTGTGGGACAAGCAATGCGTCATGTTGAACGTCGACGAATACCCCCACTTTGGCATAACCGCCAGGTCGCAAGATGTTGTTGGGGTTCGGGAACAGCGCGGCGATGCGGATTGTTCCAGTGCTCTCATTCACCTGGCGATCGGCAAAATCAAATGATCCCAGATGCGGATACGTAGAGCCGTCCGCCAGCACAAGCTCGATCCGCAAAGTCTTTTGATCCGCTCGCGTACTTGCTTCCGTAGGGAATCGTTTTCTGAAAGCGAGATACTGGGGCTCTCCCACCGTGAAATAAACTTTGATTGGGTCGACAGTAGATACTGAAGTCACGGGTCCGGTGGCCGGACTGACGAGAGCACCCACCTGGAGTTGCGCCTGGCCTGCAATGCCATCAATCGGTGCGACGAGCCGGGTGAACTCGAGGTTGATCCTCGCCGTTTCGACGGCGGCCTGAGAAGTCTTAATCTGGGCTTTGGCAGTTTCCACGCTTGCTACGGCGGCGAGATTGTTTTGAACCGCGTTGTCGAGATCTTGTTGGGGAGCAGCCTGCTCTTTGGCCAGAGGAGTGTACCGCTTTACGTCAAGCTCTGTGCGGCCTTGAACGGCTTCGGCGTTGGCAAGCTGGGCTTTGGCCTGGGCCAGTTGGCCTCCCGCCTGGTCTAGTACTGCCTGAAACGGCCTGGGATCAATCTGAAAGAGCAGTTGTCCCTTCTTGACGAACGCGCCTTCTTCGTAACCTTGCTTGAGCAGATACCCTGTCACCTGCGCCCTGACATCGGCATTGACTAATCCGTCGAACGTGCCGATCCATTCGTGGACGATCGGAACATCCTGCTGCTGGACTTGCACCACCTCGACGTCCGGAACGGTTGTGGGTGCGGGCTCTGCATGCTTGCTCGGGCGAATCGCTGCAACAGTCAAGACAATCAGGATGACGGCGACGACTCCGCCGCCTAACAGGTAGCGTTTTGACGCATTCATATTCATCTCCGCCGATTTAGCTCTGCTTCACGCACAATGTGATTACACGGAACCTGCAAGGAGCGCCCGGACTGTGGCAGACAAGATGTTTTTCGAATAAAAGATGAAAATTGCGGCAGCTAAACCCAGCTGAACAATAGTGGTAGCCAATCTGCGAATTGGCGAAAGGTTCATTCGATATGCCAGTTGCTCTCGAAGGTGGTGCATCGGCCTCTCTTCGGCGTGAGAACCAGCTACCCCATATGCTTGGCAGGGAGTAGCCCCGTTGGTCACAGCCGCCCCCGCAGCACACGCTGCCTCATCTCGCGAACTGAAGCCGAGACCAACTATGCTCGTGTCCGCGATGAGGCAGCGGAGGGTTTCTTCGTTTGGATACGCAAGGACGAGTCGTTCAGGCGAACCCTTTGCACTGGATAGCCGTATGACGGCAAATCGTACGTTAGAGAATTGGAGCATCGCACTCATAAATTTCACTCGTCTCAACCCTTGCTCTTTTGACCCAAGTACGCCTTTGCAGTTGCAAACCCAATTCCAAACGCGACATCGGCGTTGACTGTGCTCTGCCTGGAGTCACACCTTCTGAATCAACGATGTAACGTGTAGGAATTGGCGAGCGGTGTTCGGATTCGTCGTGAAACCTGTCGAGTGTTCTCACTGTAACCGCTTTTCTGTCATCCCTCCGACGCCCGCTTGTCAAAATCGTGACGCTCTACTGTCAGTAGAAGAACAATTTGAGATGCGCTCGCCGAGGATCGCAAAAGCACTCGCATCGAGTGCGATTCCACCTGCGTTCTAACTTTGGTACGGGGCGCGCAGTAATGATGCCGCCGTGGAAAAGCGACAGAACTGAAAACTCGGAATTGCACATTCAGACAAGTGAGCTCTCGGTGTTCGGCGATTGGGGAGGCAAGGTGGCGCGGCTCGCGGAATGAGTTGATCACGCCATTCCCAAAGACCTTGAGCCATTTAGAATGAGGTTGCGAATGGTATCCGAGTCGTCCATGGTATTCATCGTCGATGACGATCCCCTGATACGTGCTTCGATCCAGGGCCTGCTGAAGTCGGCGAGTCTGCAATCCGAGAGTTTCGAAACGGCGGAGCAGTTCTTAAAAAGAGGGCGCTGGGATGGGCCCAGTTGTCTGATCCTGGACATCACCCTCCCAGGCATGAGTGGCCTCGATTTTCAGGCACAACTTCAGAACGCGGGTCTTCAAATTCCTATCATTTTTGTCACGGGACACGGCGATATTCCGAAGACGGTGAAGGCAATGAAGTTGGGCGCCTCGGAATTTCTTACCAAGCCATTTAACGACCAGGAACTGCTCGACGCAGTGGAGCAGGCATTAGCCCGCGATTGCGTCCATCGCAAGGAGCAATCTGAGATCTCTCGACTGTGCGCTCGACTCGATAAACTGACGCCGCGCGAACGCGAGGTCATGAAGCTGGTAGTTGCGGGAATGCTCAACAAGCAGATTGCATCTGAACTCGGAACGAGTGAAATCACTATCAAAGTTCACCGCGCTCGCGTAATGCGGAAGATGCAGGCTGGCTCCCTTGCTGAGCTCGTCAAAATAACAGAACGGCTTCGCTTGTTTCGGTCAATCTAGCGGTTCCGGGTGATCCAGATTCTCTCGTCACCTGCATCAATTTCTGGAGCCGTTGTTATACGAAGGCATAATTGCGCATTTTCTTGTTCGGGTCTATTTGTAAGATTGATGGCAAAGGAGAGCCGTAGATTGGTAGTAATTGTCGATGATGACGAATTGGTCCGGGAATCGCTGAATGGCCTAATGAAGGCAGCAGGATTCCCCGCCTTAACCTTCGCATCTGCGGAGGAGTTCCTGAACTCTGGGAAACAGGAACATACCGCATGCTTGATCGCTGACATCCGTATGCCTGGAATGTCAGGTTTGGAACTTCAATCAAAACTAAACAGAGATAACCTCAGGATTCCCATCATCTTCATCACAGCACAGGGCGACGAGAAGATGCGAATGCAAGCCCTAAGGGCTGGAGCGGTCGAGTTCCTTGCGAAACCAATTGACGATGATGCTCTGCTCGACAGTGTGCGAGCAGCATTGAACAGTTAAGTGTTCTCGATCTTCGAGAGAACAGATTTGTGGAGTCATCGGTGGACGGGGTTAACAAATTTCAGTCGGCTGAACGTGCGAGTCCCGAGGACAGCCGATTCGGCCAGATCATCGGCAACAGCCCCGCTTTGGAATTCGTACTGGCGGAAGTGGAGCGTGTGGCAACGACCGATTCCACTGTCCTCGTCCTAGGAGAAACCGGCACGGGCAAGGAACTGATTGCCCGTGCGATTCACAATCTGAGCGCCCGTTGCGGACGGCCGTTCATAAAGCTGAATTGTGCTGCGATCCCATTTGATCTGTTAGAGAGTGAGCTTTTTGGCCACGAGAAGGGCGCCTTTACTGGAGCCATCGCTCAGAAAATTGGACGCTTCGAGATGGCACATACAGGAACGCTTTTCCTCGATGAAATTGGAGATCTGCCTCTGGCATTGCAACCGAAGCTGCTGCGCGTCCTTCAAGAACAAGAGTTTGAGCGTCTCGGCAGCGGCAGGACGCATCGCATTGATGTTCGCCTGGTGGCGGCGACGCACCGAGATCTGAATCAGATGGTCACGCGCAACGAATTCCGCAGTGACCTGTACTACCGTATCAACGTGTTTCCGATCCTGCTGCCGGCTTTGCGTGAACGCCGCCAAGACATACCGGTGTTGGTTACGCATTTCGTCAAGACCTTTTCTCAGCGCATGGGAAAGCCGATTCGTCACATACCACCGGAAACGCTTGCGGCCTTCAGCTCGTATTCTTGGCCCGGAAACATACGAGAACTGCAGAACCTGATCGAGCGAGCGGTGATCAGGTCCAATGACGGAGTCCTTCCGAATCCTGTGCCAGCAGTGGAAAACAATCCGGTGACTCCGCCCCAAGCGCAGGGCACGTTCAGTGACTCGACACGGGCGGCGATCCTGCACGCGCTGCGGACAACAGGTTGGGTCATCGGCGGTCCGGATGGCGCAGCTGCTAGGCTGGGACTCAAGCGAACTACCTTAATTGCAAAAATGAAAAAGTTGGGAATCTCACGTCCGGGCCCCATCAGCTACAGTCAATTTGGTGAAGTCGAAAATAGTGGGTTCACGATGTAATCCCACAGTCGATTGAGGTAGGGGCCAACCTAGTTCACACCATTTTCTGAACGATTTCTGCTATGGATGATCTTGCTTAATGTAGTACAGCGACGTCGGGGTGAGGGATAACCTTGCATGCTGTGCACGTGGCCGCGGATCAGTTGTGAGTCGAATGTAGCCCGTGTCGCGCAACCGGCGTAAGACAGTCAGCTCCACGTCTTTATGAGTCAGTGCTCGCCTTCAGATCACTTCTAAGAACAGTGTTTCCTTTCGCAAACATAGCCCAAGCAAGGACGCTGATATCCGAATCGCGAGAAAGAGCCGCCCTGAGGAGCTCTCGGCCGGCTTCTTCTTGTCCGTATCTGCACCACATTACGCCACAGAGAAATACATAGTCGCAGTCCACTTCATCTCCTTCCGTTATGATCGCTTTCGCCGCTGAGGCAAGCTGCTTAGCATTCCTGCGAAGTGTGCATCATATTCCTTCGCGACTTATCTGTTGATCTCGGGGACGACGATCGCTTGACCTTGCTCGCTGTGCGAAGACGTATTCGTTCCCAGACCTGTCGCCAGTGCTTGCCACATCTCAAGCATTCGAATCGATTTGTTTCGAGCTCGATGACGCCTCCGCATTCGGGACAGAGGCAGTTCACAATCGCAGACATTGCGTCTGGTTCGAGGCTGTTGCGCCGGACTGACATATAACCTCCCTATTCGAACGCTGCACCTGTTGGTCCTGACGTCGGCTCGGTCGACCAGCGTGCACGCTGTTCAGGCCAGCAATCTGGAGACCGTTCGGGAGATCGAAAAGAAACCGGGGGGACTTATTCGCCTCATCGTGTCGAATTGCGCTAACGTTCTTCGGTGTCAAAAGGATTGTCAAGCCAACCTCTTGCTGTCGGGCAACCAACTCCGAGGAATCCACCTAACAGGGCATAAATAAAACGTTCAATTTCTTCGAAACCCTCCGTGTGGATTTCGCAGTGAATCTGTGGAATGTTAGGTCGACCAGATGAAAACCATACTGCACAAGGATCGCGTTTCGACTCTGTCCGATGTAGCAGAACGGGCATAAGAATTCGCGCCAACTGGAGTACCGTCACTCATTCTCATTGTGGGTTCAGTTTGCTAAACGTAGACTGTTCCAGATTACCCGACCTACTAATTGGCGCCCAGTCATCTTCGCGTCGTTATGACGTCTTGAATGACCATACATTGACTGCCGTTGAACCCTTCGTGGTCTAGATCTCGATAACCTGCACATATCAGGCAGTGAAGTACCTTCCTTTCTTTGCTGTCGCTGCGTTTGAATCGAAAATCGGTATGGCGATGTTCGTGCAGTTACTCGGAGATGAAGCGACGTGCCGCAACATTCTTGGGACCGAAGCCCAAGATGCGGGAACGAATCGCTCAATCAGGAGGAAGAATATGAAACAGAAATGGCACGGCCAGTCCGCATTTCGCATCGAGGCGGGCGAGGCCAAGATTTTGATCGATTTGTTTCTGTTTGATAACCCGTCCAGGGACAACGGATGGAGCGGTTGCCTTACAGGCAAGAGATCGACACAGGGAGGAAACCGATGAAGGCGATTGTGGTGACGGATCAGGCTGCGGGAACGGCTGGGATGAAGTTGATGGAGCGGCCCAAGCCGCAGGACGGGCGCGCGCTGTCGGGCGCGAACTACGGCGATGTCATTGTGGAGGTTCATGCGTCGGGATTCACCGGGGATGAGCTGTCGTGGCCCTCGAGCTGGATCGACCGCCTCGGTCGTGACCGGACGCCTTCGATCCCCGGCCACGAGCTGGCCGGAGTGGTCACCGCCCTCAGCTATGGAACGACAGGGCTGTCGGTGGGTCAGCGGGTGTTCGGCCTCACGGACTGGACTCGCGACGGCACGCTGGCGGAGTACGTAGCCGTCGAGGCACGTAACCTCGCACCGCTGCCTGGCGACGTTGACTTCACCGTAGGTGCGGCCCTCGTGATGCCGGGCCTGACCGCATGGCAGGGGCTGTTCGAGCACGGCCGTCTTCGTGCGGGGCAGAGCGTGCTCGTGCATGGTGCGGCCGGCGTAGTCGGTTCGATGGCGACCCAGCTCGCACGTGAAGCCGGCGCGTACGTCATCGGCACCGGGCGCGCTGCCGGCCGTCAGACGGCGCTCGACTTCGGGGCACAGGAGTTCGTCGACCTCGATAACGACGCCCTAGAAGGTGTCGCCGCGGTCGATCTGGTTTTCGATGTCCTAGGCGGCGACATCGCGAAGCGGTCTGTGGGCGTGATTCGCGCCGGAGGAACGCTGGTGACCATTGCCGGGCCGACGGAGGCGCGGCCGGCTGGCGGCCTCACTATCGACTTCGTCGTCGTACCCGATCGCGCCCAATTGACTGAGCTCGTCCAGCGAGTCCGGGATGGTCGTCTACGGACAAACATCGGCAACGTAGCTGCCCTCGACGATGCGGTTGCCGCCTTCAACTCTACCGAGCGAACTAAGGGAAAGACGATCATCTGCGTTCATCCGTGAGCGACACGCGCCAACTGATGCACCCAGCCCGCCCGGCGTCTATATCGGGCGGCTACGTCCTATCAGCCCGGAGGCTATTTGAGACCGAAGATAAGGAGTAAAAACGTGAGCACATCTACCGAACGCGCAATTATTGCAGGCGGTTGCTTTTGGGGCATGCAGGACCTGCTGCGCCGCTACTCTGGTGTGATTTCGACACGGGCCGGCTATTCGGGTGGCGACGTACCCAATGCGACCTACCGTAATCACGGCACTCATGCCGAAGCAATTGAAATCATCTTCAATCCTGAGAAGCTCAGTTACAGGGCGCTGCTTGAGTTCTTCTTCCAGATTCATGACCCGACCACACTGAATCGCCAGGGCAACGACAGGGGAACCAGCTATCGTTCCGCCATTTTCTACACTAACGACGAACAGAAACGAATTGCAAGTGACACCATCGCCGATGTCGACGCGTCGGGGATTTGGCCCGGTAAAGTGGTGACTGAAGTCGCGCCGGCTGGTGCTTTTTGGGAAGCCGAACCGGAGCATCAGGACTACTTGCAGCGCCATCCTAACGGTTACACCTGTCATTTCATTCGACCTAACTGGAGGCTCGCGGGTCAACATGAGAAAACTTCTTTGGTTTCCTAAATAGGAAACCGATTCCCGGCCGAATTTGAGCGAGTGTTTCGATACCTCGCTTAAGTCGGCCATATCCGCAACAGAATTCATGCAGTTGAAGCCGCTTATTGCGGACTTCCCAAGGAGACATCTATGACGCCCGAGATCAAATCTGTTACGCCGACCGTCTTCTATCGCACGCTTAACGTGGAGGGGCTGGAAATCTTCTATCGTGAAGCCGGTCCCCGGGATGCTTCCACAGTTTTGCTCCTGCACGGCTTTCCGTCGTCTTCTCATATGTTCCGCAATCTGATTCCCATGCTTGCTGATAAATATCATGTCGTCGCCCCAGACTTCCCTGGATATGGTGAAAGCTCAGCACCATCGGTCGACGATTTCGACTATTCCTTCGAACGGTTAGCGGCTGTGACCGAAACGTTCACCGAAAAGCTGAATCTTTCTTCATATGCGCTATACCTCTCGGACATAGGTGCGTCGGTTGGCTTCCGGTTAGCTGTCATGCATCCCGAACAAGTGACCGCTATAATTGTCCAAAACGGTGGCGCCCATGTGGAAGCTCTGAATAAGGAGTTCGCAAAGGGATTATTAGACTATTGGGAAGACCGGAGCGAAAAGAATGCTCAAGTTCTACGCGACTGGCTTCTGACGATTGTAGGAACCAAGTGGCACTATCTGCATGGTGTCAGCCATCCGTCGAAGATCAGCCCTGACAATTGGGTGATCGACCAGGCTTATCAGGACAGACCGGGGAACAAGGAAATCCAACTTTCAATCCTCTACAACGCAAAAAGGGATCTGGATGTCTTTTCCGACTGGCAGGAGTATTTCCGTAAACAACAGCCGCCCACGCTGATCACTTGGGGCAAAAACGACGGAATCTTCACGGTGGAGGGTGCTGAACTCTTTAAAAGAGATATCCCCAGCGCGGAGCTCTATCTTTTTGATACGGGTCATTTTGCGTTGGAAGAAGAAGGGGATCGGATTGGGTCGTTGATGCATGAGTTTCTCGACCGCACAATAAACACAAACACGAGCAAAGCCGCATCCGCCTAACTTTGACGAGGGTTGGCACGCTTTCTGTTCCGATCGTGGTAGAGGCATGCGCACGCAGAGGAGCTGGGTTTTCGCGATTTCTCCAGCTTGTTCCTGGTGAAGGAGAATCGCAGACAACTGGGAAACTCTGCGTGAGCAGCAATCGATGCGCAATTTTCGGGTGGCCGTCACGTAGAGTACCCGCACCACTCAATCCTCCACGCGCAGAAGGCTAAACTCTGTAACCGCGATTGCATACGCTGAGGCAATCAGTAACCGGACCTTGGGCATGTTTCCCCCTCGGTGCTGTTACAAACGTATGAGCTGCGGTCCGCAAATGGCTTCAATGCATTCCGATTTTCGAGGACTGAGATCGGCACAAAGGTCGTTAGCGGTTATCGTTAAGGCACTAGCGGAAAGCTATAGCCCAAGATCGCTCAATCCTGGATGGTTGTCCGGACGGCGACCGAAGGGCCAGCGGTATTTGCGATCTAATTCCGAGATCGGAAGATCATTGATGGAGGCAAAGCGCGCCGCCATTAACCCGTCCGCATTAAATTCCCAGTTCTCATTGCCATAGGAGCGATACCAGTGACCTGAGTCGTCGTGCCATTCGTAGGCGAAGCGTACGGCGATACGATTGTCGGTGAACGCCCATAATTTCTTGATGAGCCTGTAGTCCAACTCTCTTGCCCATTTTCGAGAGAGGAACGCAATGATTTCCGTTCGTCCACGGATGAATTCCGAGCGGTTTCTCCATCGTGAATCGATCGCGTAAGCCAGCGCTACTTTTTCCGGATCGCGAGTGTTCCAGCCATCTTCAGCCATGCGCACCTTTTGAGTCGCACTTTCACGAGTGAACGGGGGCAGGGGTGGGCGGGTTGCGATCGTCGCAGTTGCCACAATTTCGTTCTCCTTTATCTAAGCAGCGTGGATTCTTCCGACAGAATGCCCAGCCATCCTGGATGGAAAGACATTCAGCTGGCCTCCTCGGAGTGCGATGCGTCGAGACACAAATAAGTCATGCCACGGACGTCAAGAAACATATGCTCTCGAACATTCACAAGACGAAGAAGTACGTGCTCGCAGGCAGAGCATCGCGCCACCAGACCAGGACCATGCATGTATAAGTGTGCTTCTGCCAGGCATTTTGTAATGCCGCATTTGGCGCACCGTCCCGCTGCAGTTGTGATATCGACCGCGAATACTCTGCTCAATTCACCGGCGGCAGCATTGCCGTCGAGGTAATCGAAGTTAGGGGAACTCATGTCCGACCTCCTGTCGGGCCAAAACGCTCGGTCCTGATCTTGTCAGGGCGGTTGCCGCAACCCACAAGCAGGGCAGCAGTACTTTCTACGAACGACGTGGAACCACACACGTAGCAAGTGGGGATTAGCTTGGAAGACCATGTCGTCTCGGCGATAACAGAAGCGTCGATGCGGCCGGGCGGTCTCGGCCAACCCCTCGGGGTGGCCCTTGTATACGCGTACGTGAGAGTTACAGAATCATGCCCATCCGATATGGCCTGCAGTTCATCACGATAGAAGACCGCTCCGGGTTCCCGCACCGAATACAATAATCGAAAGGGTGCAGTGCTACCTGCCGATGCACGCGAGCGAATCATTCCCATAAGCGGGACGATTCCCGAACCGCCTGCAATTAATTGGATCGCTTCCGTCTGCCGCGGTCGCCACACGAACCAACCGCCGATCGGCCCTCTTAATTCGACACGATCCCCGACTGCAAGTTCTTGCGTGAGATATGGTGAGACCTCGCCGTCAGGTAGCCGCTCAACAGTCAGTTCAACTCGTCCTTCAGCGTTCGGAGCCGACGCAATCGAGTACGACCGAACCGCGGAGTATCCATCCGATGCCGTCAACCTCACGTCGACGTGCTGCCCTGCGACATGGCAAGGCCAATCCGCTACCTGGAGCGTGATCGTCCTTGCTGTCGGCGTTTCGTCGTGAAGAGCAACCACGGTTCCCACACGCCACATCATTCGTCGCCCGAGTAACGCTGTTCGCGCCACGGGTCTCCATAGTTGTGGTAGCCGAGGCTTTCCCAGAAACCAGACTGATCCTCATGCATGAGTCTGATGCCCCGTACCCATTTGGCGCTCTTCCATAAATAGAGATGCGGGACAAGAAGTCGTGCGGGGCCACCGTGTTCAGGGGCAAGATCTTCGTCGTCAAATCGGAACGCGATCCATGCCTGCTTGTTTCTGAGATCCGCGAGAGGCAGATTTGTTGTGTAGTCACCATAGGAACGCACCGTTGCATACTCGGCGTCGGTTTCCATCTCGCCGAGGAGGGTGTCGAGAGAAACACCTTCCCAATGCGTGCCGAGCTTCGACCATCGCGTCACGCAGTGCAGATCAACCGTAATGTTCTCGGTGGGCAGCTCTCGAAACGATTTCCAATTCCATCGTCGCAAAACGTTCGTTCCATCGTCGATCGTAAACTCCCATTTTTCGAGTTCAATGTGCGGAGTCGGCCCGGCTGAGAGGACAGGGAAATCAGTCGTTAGGTATTGCCCTGGCGGTAGCTTCACATCTGCCGCAGTTCGTCTGCCGAAAAAACCTCGTGAGATGGTACCCATTAGAACTTCTCCTTTGCGTGAAAGAGCGAACTGGCTCAAGTCACAGTCCGCTGATCCGAAAAACGAAACTTTGGCTTCTCAAAACCTCACATCATCATTTCTGCAGTGAGCACGCCGGCTGCCACGAACCACAGCGAACCTAGAAGATCGTGGTTTCTAGATTGCAAACACCTCTTTATTGCAGCGAATGCCAAACCCGGGACCTGCGGCGAGGTTCGCGGTGATGATTCTATATTGCGTCGGAACAGGAAAATGCGAAATTCGGTGAGGAGCATGTCCATCCGTTGACGCTCTGTCCAAATAGCAACGCGTTTATGATCGTCGCGCTTGCCCATAAAGCTTGGTTCATGCGAACGCGACACGGTTAATGAGCTACTGAAAGCAGTTCGAAAAGTAAAGAGGTCAGCGATGAAGTGGAGCGCAAAGTGCACCATAACTTGAAAACCGATAGAGGACAGGACACGCATGAAAAGCAATACGAATCAACGAGCGCGGAGGCGTCGCCGGATTAAAGCTGGAATCACAGACCACTAGGCACTGGTTCGAATTCACG
>JBKPDF010000124.1:0-34168 GCA_046727735.1 Pseudomonadota bacterium
AGCAAAAATGTGGACGCCGTGCAAATCGGCCGCTCTCGGCTTCAAAATTGCCGATTGCCCGACAAAACCGGCCAGCGCCCACGCCCTAACAGGAGGGGCCCGCCTGGGTTGGCGCCCTCGGTACGTCGTTTTCACCGAGGAAGCGACCCCCTTGGAATTACCTAAAGCTGGTCGCCAGTGGCGAAGTCGATAAAACGATGCTGGTTGAAGGGCCAAAAAAGCGGCTCGGGCTCGCCCAAACGACTCAGGCCGCCGACTGAGGCGGCCCTCACGACTTGTCGATCTCGCTGATTACGCGCCAGCCGTCGGCAATGCCGAGCCATTTTCGGCTTATGCGTTCGTAATAGTTCTTTTCTTCCGGATCCAGCGCCGCAGCGGCCAAGAGTTCGTACTCGCGTGCCTTGCTATGAGCTTGCGCGACATCGGGTGCCGATGGCTTCTCGGCCGCTAGGTGGGCCTCGAGCCTTTCGGTAAATTGGGCGTTCCTGGCGAGCCGCAACCAAGCCGCCGCCAATTGTCGGTATCGAACCCGCGTGGAACGGTCGGGAGCGAGCTCCGCGAGTTTTTCGCACTCTGCGGCGCGGTTGAAGCAGTATTCCACGGCGACGGTGTTACGCCGCAGCATGGCCGCTCCCCCTTCGAAGGCGGCAATGAGCCTACGCCGGAACAGGACACTTAGCGAATCGAATCAGGACACTCGCCTCGGAAACAAGGACAGTACCCCGGTGGGCCGCTCAAAGCCGGCACCAGGCCGTCGACTGAGGCGGCCTAGTACCCCATCGGGTGGGTATCGGCCCACATGATCAGGCGGTCCAAGCGTTCGATGTTCGCCAAGCTGTGGCGGATTGTCTCTTGACTATGGGCAGAGACAGCCTGGGCTTCCGCGGCAAATTGGCGGGTTTCTGCGGCTACGCTTCGGAGGCCCTCAAGTATGAGCTTGCGCTCTCGCTTCGCGCTATCAAGAGCCGACGCCATGAGCCCACTGTAAACCGGCCACCGCTAGATTGAAACTCGGCCGCCAAGGGATCAAAACCGGCCAGCACCGCGCGGCGGTGCTGTCCTATTTAGGACACGCGGGGATGAGGCCAAGAAGCGGGACGATGAGGCCGCCAACTGAGGCCGCCTCAGGCGGCCTCTTTCTCGCCGCTGAGATAGGCTTCCAGCTTGTCGGTAAATTCGGCGGGCCTAGGGAGCCAACCCCTTCCGCATCAGATCGGCCCTATACTCTTTGGCCCGGTCTTGAATGTCTTGGGCTTTCTCGCACAGATCACGTGCGATTCTGCACGCCTCATCAGCGCGTTCCAATTGCTCGGAAAGGCGTTCAGATTTTAGGGGCATATCGTGCTCCCTCCGCAGCCATCAGGCGGGAGCACGACTGGTCTCTCAGCCACCGGCGCCTGGGGGCAGGGCCGCGGCCGGTGATGAATACCAACCTGAACTCGGACCCTTTCGTTCCGCAAATTAGGACACTTGGCCCGGATCAGGAAACTACCTCCGCGCGGCGGAAAAGAACATATTGCGAACGAGAACAAAACGTGTACAATGGGCCCGATCCGATGCGGAGGGGGACGGCCGGTTCCCGTCGTTGCTGGCGCTTTCAAACCCGGTCATAAGGATCGCGAACATGTCACACGCTGCGCTGCGTCTCGTCGAAGGATCGTCCATGGACAAAGCGAAGGCCCTCGATGCCGCGCTCTCGCAGATCGAGCGCAATTTCGGCAAGGGCTCGATCATGCGGCTCGGCAAGACCGACCGCTCGATGGACGTCGAAACCGTCTCCTCGGGCTCGCTCGGGCTCGATATCGCGCTCGGGGTCGGCGGCCTGCCGCGCGGCCGGGTCATCGAGATCTTCGGCCCGGAATCCTCGGGCAAGACCACGCTCGCGCTGCATACCGTCGCCGAGGCACAGCGGAGGGGCGGCATCTGCGCCTTCATCGACGCCGAACATGCGCTCGATCCGGTCTATGCCCGCAAGCTCCGCGTCGTCGTGGACGACCTCTTGATCTCGCAGCCCGACGCCGGCGAGCAGGCGCTCGAAATCGCCGACACGCTGGTGCGCTCGGGCGCGATCGACGTGCTCGTCATCGATTCAGTCGCGGCCCTCGTGCCGCGCGCCGAGCTCGAAGGCGAGATGGGCGAAGTCCAGCCCGGCATGCAGGCTCGCCTGATGAGCCAGGCCCTGCGCAAGCTCACCGCCTCGATCTCGCGCTCCAACACCATGGTGATCTTCATCAACCAGATCCGCATGAAGATCGGGGTGATGTACGGCAGCCCGGAGACGACGAGCGGCGGCAATGCGCTGAAATTCTATGCGTCGGTGCGGCTCGATATCCGCCGCGTCGGCGTCATCAAGGAACGCGAGGAGGTGGTGGGCAACCAGACCCGCGTGAAAGTCGTCAAGAACAAGCTCGCCCCGCCGTTCAAGCAGGTCGAGTTCGACATCATGTACGGCGAAGGCATTTCGAAATCCGGCGAGATCCTCGACCTCGGGGTCAAGGCCGGGGTGGTCGAGAAATCCGGGGCCTGGTTCTCCTACGACAGCCAGCGCATCGGCCAGGGCCGCGAGAACGCCAAGGCATTCCTCAAGGCGAACCCCGATATCGCGCAGAAAATCGAGGCGGCGATCCGGCAGAATGCCGGCCTGATCGCCGAGCGGATTCTCGCCGACGCCGATGCCGGCGAGGACGCCGCCGAAGCCTGACGGGCTCGCTGCTCTCGCGACGGTAACCGGTTTTGCTGGCGTGAAGCTCTGAAATCGAGCCCGTCAGAGCAGAGCTCGGCGCCGTGGGCGGGCTTTCCTTTCCCGTTTACAGGGAAAGGCTGGCGGGGTGCGAGCCGGGGTGAGGGGCCCGTGAATTGCTGCTGCCCCTCGCCGGCCTTGGCTTCGCGCACGCCATCCTCTTGCCGCAGGCGGGAGAGGCAGAGCGGCGCCGCATTCCTGGACACGCCAAAAACCCATCGGTAAAACCCGCGGACCGAAAACGCCGGCTCGGAATTGCTTCCGAGCCGACCAAAGGCTGTCGGTCCCGCGCGAGGCGCGCCCGGGTCGGGCGGCCTTCAGGGATTCCATGAGCGGCGTCAACGAGATCCGGTCGAGCTTTCTCGATTATTTCGCGCAGCACGATCACCAGATCGTGCCGTCGTCCCCGCTCGTGCCGCGCAACGATCCAACCCTGCTGTTCACCAATTCCGGCATGGTGCAGTTCAAGAACGTGTTCACCGGGGTCGAGAAGCCCCCCTACGTACGGGCGGTCACCGCGCAGAAATGCGTCCGCGCCGGCGGCAAGCACAACGATCTCGACAATGTCGGCTACACCGCGCGCCACCACACGTTTTTCGAGATGCTCGGCAACTTCTCGTTCGCCGACTATTTCAAGGAGCGCGCGATCGAGCTCGCCTGGGATCTGATCACCCGGGAATTCGCGCTGCCGCCGGAGCGGCTCCTGGTCACGGTATTCGCGGAGGACGATCAAGCGTTCGACCTGTGGCGGAAAATCTCCGGGCTGCCGGAAGCGAAGATCCTGCGGATCGCAACGTCCGACAATTTCTGGGCGATGGGCGATACCGGACCGTGCGGCCCCTGCTCGGAGATCTTCTACGACCACGGCGAGGAGATTCCGGGTGGGCCCCCCGGCTCGCCGGACGAGGAAGGCGACCGCTTCATCGAGATCTGGAATCTCGTGTTCATGCAATACGACCAGCTGCCAGGCGGCAAGCGGGTCGACCTGCCCACACCCTCGATCGATACCGGCATGGGTCTCGAGCGCATCGCGGCGGTGCTGCAAGGCACCCACGACAATTACGCGACCGATCTGTTTCGCGCGCTGATCCAGGCAGTCGCGCATTTCACCGGGGTCGATCCCGACGGCGTGCAAAAGGTCTCGCACCGCGTCATCGCCGACCACCTGCGCGCCTCGGCATTCCTGATCGCCGACGGCGTGCTGCCCGGAAACGAGGGCCGCGGCTACGTGCTCCGCCGCATCATGCGCCGCGCCATGCGCCACGCCGAATTGCTCGGCGCCAAACAGCCGCTGATGTGGAAGCTCGTGCCGGCGCTGGTGCGCGAGATGGGCCAGGCCTATCCGGAGCTCGACCGCGCCCAGGCGCTGATCGGCGAGACGCTGAAACTCGAGGAGACGCGGTTTCGCAAGACGCTGGAGCGCGGCCTCGCCATTCTGGAAGAGGCGAGCCGCTCGCTCTCGCGCGGCGACCGGCTTCCCGGCGAGGTCGCCTTCACGCTCTACGACACATACGGCTTCCCGCTCGATCTCACCCAGGACGCGCTACGCCCGCGCGGCATCGCGGTCGAGCTCGACGGCTTCAACGCCGCAATGGAGCGGCAGCGCGAAAAGGCACGCGCGGCCTGGACCGGCTCCGGGGAGGCAGCAACCGACGCGCTCTGGTTCGCGTTGCGCGAAAAGGTCGGCGCCACCGAGTTCCTCGGCTACGACACCGAGACCGCCGAGGGCGTCGTGGCGGCGATCGTGCGCGACGGCCGCGAGGTCGACAGCCTCGATACCGGGCAAAGCGGCGCCGTCATCCTCAACCAGACGCCGTTCTACGGCGAAGCCGGCGGGCAAGTCGGCGACACGGGGCTGATCACTGCCGAGGGCCTGCGTTTCCGCGTCGCCGACACGCAGCGGCGCGCCGGCGATCTGTTCGTCCATTCCGGCACCGTCGAGCAGGGCAGGCTCGCGCCCGGCGCGCCGGTCGCGCTCGAGGTCGATCACGCGCGGAGAAGCCTGATCCGCGCCAATCACTCGGCGACCCACCTGTTGCACGAAGCGCTGCGCCAGGTGCTCGGCGATCACGTCGCGCAAAAGGGATCGCTCGTCGCGCCCGACCGGCTGCGCTTCGATTTCTCGCATCCCAAGCCGATGAGCGAGGATGAAGTCGATCGTATCGAGGACATCGCCAACGAAAAGGTGCTGGAAAATTCCGAGATCACGACGCGACTGATGGCGGTCGACGAGGCGATCGCGAGTGGGGCGCGCGCGCTGTTCGGCGAGAAATACGGCGAGGAGGTGCGCGTCGTCGCCATGGGCAAGGCCGGCAACGCGCTCGGCTGGTCGGTCGAGCTGTGCGGCGGCACGCATGTTGCGCGGACCGGCGACATCGGGCTCGTCAGCATCGTCTCGCAAGGAGCGGTCGCCGCGGGCGTGCGCCGGATCGAGGCGATGACCGGGCAGGCCGCGCGCCGGCATTTGACGCAGGAAAGCCGGCGGCTCGAGCATGTTGCGCAATTGCTCAAAGTGCCGGTCGGGGAGGTCGACGCGCGACTCGCCCAAGTGCTCGACGAGCGCAAACGCCTGGAGCGCGATCTCGCCGAGACGAAGAAAAGGCTCGCCATGGGCGGCAGCGGGCAAAAGTCCGGCGACGGCATCCGCACCGTCGGCGACGTGAAGCTGCTCGCGCGCGCGGTCGACGGCATCGACATCAAGGACCTCAAGGGTCTCGTCGACGAAGGCAAGAAGCAGGTCGGCTCCGGCGTGGTCGCGATCGTCGGCGTCACCGGGGAAGGCAAGGCCGGAATCGTCGTCGGCGTCACCAAGGACCTGACCGATCGCTACAACGCCGTCGATCTCGTGCGCAAAGGCGCCGAGGCGCTCGGCGGCAAGGGCGGCGGCGGGCGGCCCGACATGGCGCAGGCCGGCGGGCCCGACGGCTCGAAAGCGCAAGCCGCGCTCGATGCCGTCGCCGCCATGCTCGGCGCGAATCCCTAGTCGGGTGGAGCAGCACAGCTCCGCAGAGGGGGCGGCATATGCGCTTCCCCTCCCCCGCGCGTGAGCGCGGCGGGGAGGGTGATTCGACGCGCAGCGTCGAACCGGGTGGGGGGATTCTGGGATCGCGCATCGGCGCGCGATGCTCCACGCGGGCTATGGTTGCGCGCCCGATTACTGCAGCGGGAACCCGGATTGCGCGCCACGCGCCGCTTCGTCCGGGCTGGGCGTCGGCAGCGCAGTGCCGTCGCCGCGCGGCTGCCCGTTCGCCGCGGCGAGCACCGCGCGCACCTTGCGGGCAAGCTCCTCGCGGCGATACGGCTTGCTCAACAGCGGCGCATCGGCTTCGAGCTCGCGGTTTTGTGCCGCCGCGGTCTCGGTGTAGCCCGACGTGAACAGCACGGCGATGCGTGGGAAGATCTTTCGCGCGTAGCGCGCGAGCTCGGCGGCCTTGATCGAGCCCGGCATCACCACGTCGGTGAACAACAAGTCGATCGCGGCGGAGCTGCGCAGGATCGACAGCGCTTGATCGGCGTCGCCCGCCTGCAGCACGCGGTAGCCGAGGTTGCCGAGCACGTCGACGACGCCGGCGCGGACCTCGGCATCGTCCTCGACGACGAGAATCGTCTCGCTGCCGCCTTCGATCGCCGCCGGCGGCTCGGCGCCCGTCCACGCCTGCGCCTCGGTCGCCCGCGGCAGATAGATCTTCACCGAGGTGCCGTGGTCGACCTCGCTGTAGATGCGCACATGCCCGCCGCTCTGGCGCACGAAGCCGTAAACCTGCGCCAGGCCGAGGCCCGTGCCTTGTCCTTCCGGCTTGGTCGTGAAGAACGGCTCGAATGCCCTCGCGCGGACGTCGGGCGTCATTCCGGTGCCGGTATCGCTGACCGCGAGCAGGACATAGGGACCGCAAACGACGTCGGCCTGCCCTGCCGCATACGTGTCGTCGAGCGAGACATTGGCGAGCTCGATCGTGAGCTTGCCGCCGTCCGGCATGGCATCCCGCGCGTTGATCGCGAGGTTGAGCACCGCGTTCTCGATCTGGGCCGGGTCGGCGAGCGTGTTCCACAGCCCGTCGTCGATGACGGTCGCGACCTCGATGCGCTCGCCCAGCGTGCGGCGCAAGAGGTCTGCCATCTCGGCCATCATGCGGCCGAGATTGACGACGCGCGGCTCGAGCGGCTGGCGGCGGGCGAACGCCAGGAGCTGGCGCGTCAGCCGCGCCGCGCGCTCGGTTCCGGCGATCGCCTTTTCGACCCGCTCGCGCGCCTTGGCGTTGCCCGCCACATGCGGCGCCATCAGATCGAGATTGCTGCGGATGATCTGCAGCAGATTGTTGAAGTCGTGGGCGATCCCCCCGGTGAGATGCCCGATCGCCTCCATCTTCTGCGCCTGCGCGGCGGCTTCCTCGGCCTGCACGCGGCGCGTCACGTCGATGCTGGAAAACAAGAAGCCGCCGTCGCCGGTCGGGTGCGCGCCGACCTCGATCGTGCGCTGGCCGATTCGGCCGTGGAGCATCGCGTCGTTGCCGCGCTCCTCCTGGCCGGCTCGCGCATGCGCCGAATGCAGGATCCCGCTGGAATGCTCGGCATCGCGCGCGAGCACGGTGTCGAGCCGCGTGCCCTGCGCGGCGAGCTCGTGCGGCAATTCGAGCTGCTCGAAGAAGCGCCGGTTGAACGCCTGCAGCCGCCCGCCGGCGTCCCAGGCGGCGATGCCCTCGCGGGTGTGATCGAGCGTCGCCTGCAACAGCCCGGCCTTGAGCGCGGCGTCCGCCTGCGCGCGGCGCAGCTGGCTGTTGCGGCGAACGAGCAGCAGTTGCGCGATCGCCAGCGCCACCAGCGCCGCCAGCATCGTCGCGATCGCCACCATCAGGGTCCGCCACTCGGTCTCGTCGGCCGCCGCCGTGCGGGTCGCGAGCAGCGCCTGCTCGTCCGTGATCAGCTCGTCGATGCTTTGCCGGATCGCCAGCATGGCTTCGCGGCCGGCCTCGGTCATGAGCTCCTCGCGCGCCGCCTCGAAGCCGGAATGATCCAGCGCCTCGATGGTCCGCGCGAGTGCCGCGACTTTGTCGTCGATCCCGCGCGAGAGTTCCGCGATCCGTTTCTGGTGTGCCGGGTTGTCGCGCGTGAGCTCCTGCAGCCGGGCGAGGAGCTGCGGGATGCGCGCGGCCGCGTCCCGATAGGGCTGCAGATACGCCGGCTCCTGGCTGATCACGTAACCGCGCTCTCCGGTCTCGGCGTCCTGGACGGCCGAGAACAGCAGCCGCGCCGTACTGATCACCTCGTAGGTGTGCACGACGAGGTCGCGGCTGGTGCGCAGCCGGTGCGAGGAGACGAAGATCAGGAACGCGGACGCGATCAGCAGCACCGCGGTCGGGGCGATCGTCAGCGCCGAAGGACGTCGCTTGGCCGCCGAACCCTCCTCCTTCATAGCCCGCCGGCCTCAACCCAGCCGTGCCCGCCCGAATCGGCGGCACTGTTGACAGCATTCTTCCTGCAGGCGGATTGAGTCGGTTCCGTGTTCCGGGGCATTCGGACCTGTCTTCGCGGCGATTCACTGCATCGCGTGCTCGAGATTGCCCGCGACCTTGTCGAGAAAGCCTTCGGTCGACAGCCATTTCTGGTCGGCGCCCACCAGCAGCGCCAGATCCTTGGTCATGAAGCCGGACTCCACAGTGTCGACGCAGACCTTTTCCAGCTTCGTCGCGAACGCGCCAAGCGCCGCGTTGCCGTCGAGCTTGGCACGATGCGCGAGGCCGCGCGTCCAGGCGAAGATGGACGCGATCGAATTGGTCGACGTCTCCTTGCCCTTCTGGTACTCGCGATAGTGCCGCGTGACGGTTCCGTGCGCAGCCTCCGCCTCGACCGTCTTGCCGTCCGGCGTCATCAGCACCGAGGTCATCAGTCCGAGCGAGCCGAAGCCCTGGGCGACGGTATCGGACTGCACGTCGCCGTCGTAGTTCTTGCAGGCCCATACATAGCCGCCCGACCATTTGAGCGCCGCCGCCACCATGTCGTCGATCAGCCGGTGCTCGTAGGTGAGCTTATGCTTGTCGAATTCTGGCTTGAACTCCTTGTCGAACACCTCCTGGAACAGGTCCTTGAACCGCCCATCGTAGGCTTTGAGGATCGTGTTCTTGGTCGAAAGATAAACCGGGAAGCTGCGGGAAAGCCCGTAGTTGAACGAGGCGCGGGCGAAATCTCGGATCGAATCGTCGAGATTGTACATGGCGAGCGCGACCCCGCCCCCCGGGAAAGCGAACACCTCCTGCTCGATCCGGCTCCCGTCCTCGCCCTGGAACGAAAGGGTCAGCTTGCCCTTCCCGGGCACACGGAAATCGGTGGCGCGGTACTGATCGCCGTAGGCGTGGCGGCCGATCACGATCGGCTTGGTCCAACCGGGCACGAGCCGCGGCACGTTGCGGCAGATGATCGGCTCGCGAAAAATCACCCCGCCGATGATGTTGCGGATCGTGCCGTTCGGCGATCGCCACATCTTCTTGAGCTTGAACTCGCGCACCCGCGCCTCGTCGGGCGTGATCGTCGCGCATTTGACGCCGACGCCGATGCGCTTGATGGCCTCTGCCGCATCCACGGTCACTTGGTCGTCGGTCGCGTCGCGGTGCTCGATGCCGAGATCGAAATAGAGGAGTTCGATGTCGAGATACGGATGGATCAGCTTGTCTTTGATGGATTTCCAGATGATCCGGGTCATCTCGTCGCCGTCTAGCTCGACGACCGGATTGGCAACCTTGATCTTCGGCATGAACGAGACACCTCGGAAGAAATGGTCGGACAAGCCGGCGCGCGAATGCGCGGATCGGCAGGGAGGGTGCAGGCGGCGTTCTTATGGCCCGCCAGCGGGGGTCCTGCAAGCGCGGCGCGCGCAGGGAAATCGGGATGGGCAGCCGAGGCGGAAGCAATTACATCCGGGCCAGCAACGAGGTCGCAACAGTCATGCCGGGAGCCGGCACCGACAAGACGAAGCGCTGGGTCCCGGCCGCCGGACCGGTCGTGGTCCTGGTCGAGCCGCAGCTCGCCGAAAACGTCGGCACGACGGCGCGCGCCATGGCGAATTTCGGCCTCGAGCGCCTGCGTCTGGTCGCTCCGCGCGAGGATCATCTGAGCGCGCGGGCGCGGGCTGCCGCTTCCGGCGCCGACCGCGTGCTCGAACGTGCCGAGCGCTTCCTCGATCTGGCGAGCGCGATCGCCGATTGCACGCTCGTGCTAGCCGCGACTGCGCGCGAGCACGATCAGGCAAAGCCGGTCGTCAGCGCCGAGGAGGCGGCAAGCGAAATCGCGCCGCGGATCGCCGCGGGCGAGAGGGTTGCGATCGTGTTCGGGCGCGAGCGCAACGGGCTCGAGAACAACGAGGTCGGACTCGCCGATCGCATCCTCACCTTGCCGGTCAATCCGGGGTTTGCCTCGCTCAATCTTGCCCAGGCGGTGCTGATCGTCGGCTATGAATGGTTCAAGCAAACAACCGCCGGCGCGCTGCCGTTCCGGATGCCGGAAAAATCCCCGCCGGCGCGCAAGCAGCAGCTCATGGCGTTCTTTGCCGACCTCGAGCGCGAGCTCGAAAAGGTCGAGTTCTTCCGCCCGGCGGAAAAGCGCGACACGATGACCATCAACCTGCGCAACATCTTCCTGCGCATGCAAGCGAGCCAGCAGGATATCCGCACGCTCCACGGCGTGATCCTCGCCATCGCCGAGGGCCGCAAGGGCCCCGCGCGCGGCGGCGTGCTCGACGGCGCGCAGGCCGAAATGCTGCGCAGCTTGCTCGCCGAGCACGGGCAGGGGCGCGTGCCATCCGAACGCGGGCCGGTGCGCGGGCTCGCGCGGCTGCTGCGGCGCAACCCGACCGACGCCGAGCGCGCGTTCTGGACGGCGCTCGTCAACGACCGCCGCTTCGCCGGATCTGGCTTCAAGCGCCAAGTGCCGGTCGGCCCGCACATCACTGATTTCGTGTCGTTTCCCCTGCGCACCGTGCTCGACCTCGTGCCGGCGGAAGAGAGCGGCGAGGCCGCGGCAGCGCGCAGGGCGAAACGTGCCTGGCTTTGCGAACGAGGCTATCGGGTGATCGAAATGCCTGCCGGAGACGTCGAACGCGACGTTCGCAAATCGCTCGATGGGCTCGCGGCCGCGCTCGGCATGCGCGCTTCCGGCCGCCTAGCAAAGCGCGGAGAGGGGGCCGAACCGACTTAGGCTGTGGGTGAGGGGTGTCAGCCGGTCTGCTTGACCTGCCGGATCGCCTGTTCCAGGAGCTCGTCCATGGTGCGGCGAATCTGGTGGTCGGATTGCGCGATCCCCTTGGCGTCGAAATCCTTGCGGATTTTCTTGAAGACGTCGTGCTCGCCCTCGGCGTACTCCGCCATCACCACGTCGCGAGCATAGGCATCGGCATCGGCGCCGGAGAGCCCGAGCCTCTCGGCTGCCCACAATCCGAGCATCTTGTTGCGCCGGGCGATCGACTTGAACCGCAGCGCCTCGTCGTGCGCGAAGCGCTTCTCGAACTCCTCCTCGCGCTTGTCGAACGTGGTGGGCATGCGGGCCTCGCGATGATCGCAGCTTGCGCCAGCGGCTTGCATAGAGCGTTGAAATCCGCAAATCAACTCGGCTCGCGGAGGCACCGGGGAGAACCGGGGCGCGCGATTGTGCTCCCGAGGATCATCGGCTAGGTTGCCCGAGCGGTCGGGCCGCAGTCCCTGAGTCGCGCCGCCCGGTCCCCGCCGCGGACCTCGTCGCTCACTGGAGCCCCGGCAACATATGGATTTCCTCAAATCACGGTACACCCCGATGAGCCGCCGCCGCCGCATCTATGAAGGCAAGGCGAAGGTCCTCTACGAGGGCCCCGAGCCGGGCACGCTGATCCAGCACTTCAAGGACGATGCGACCGCCTTCAACGCGAAAAAGCATCAAGTGATCGAAGGCAAGGGCGTGCTCAACAATCGGATCTCGGAGTACCTGTTCCAGCACCTCAACGACATCGGCGTGCCGACCCATTTCATCCGGCGCCTCAACATGCGCGAGCAGCTCATTCGCGAGGTGGAGATCATCCCGCTGGAAGTCGTGGTGCGAAATGTCGCAGCTGGCTCGCTGAGCCAGCGGCTCGGCATCGAGGAAGGTACTCAGCTGCCGCGCTCGATCATCGAGTTCTATTACAAGAACGATGCGCTCGGCGATCCGATGGTCTCGGAGGAGCACGTCACCGCGTTCGGCTGGGCGACGCCGCAGGAGATCGACGACATCATGGCGCTCGCCATCCGGGTCAACGATTTCCTCTCCGGGCTTTTTCTCGGGGTCGGAATCCGGCTCGTCGATTTCAAGATGGAGTGCGGCCGGCTGTGGGAAAACGACATGATGCGCATCGTCGTCGCCGACGAGATCTCGCCGGATTCCTGCCGGCTGTGGGACATCAAGTCGAGCGAGAAGCTCGACAAGGACCGCTTCCGCCGCGATCTCGGCGGGCTGCTCGAAGCCTATACAGAGGTCGCCAAGCGGCTCGGCATCATGAGCGAGGGCGAGCGCCCGCAAGGCATGGGACCGATTCTGGTCAAGGGCTGAGGGGCGGGATCCGAAGCGGCCCAGCCGCGCGATCCGGAGCCAGCTTTTCCCGGATTTCGCTTCGCTCCGTCCGGGCTACGGCGAAATCCCCCGGGGGCCATGCGGCCCCCGGTCGCTTTGGCGCCCTGGACGGGTGCTTACATGCGGAGATGGCGTTGCGCGCTCGCGTCACCGTGACCCTGAAATCCGGCGTGCTCGACCCGCAGGGCAAGGCAATCGAAGGCGCGCTGAAGGCGCTCGGCATCGCCGGCGTGGCGAGCGTCCGCCAGGGCAAGGTGTTCGACATCGAGCTCGAGGGCGAGGACGTGGGTCGTGCCGAGGCCGCGCTCAGGGACGCAGCCGAAAAATTGCTCGCCAACCCCATCATCGAGAACTACCGCATCGAGGTCGGCGGATGAATTTCGCGCGCGCCGCACGCCTCGCGTTGGCATGCATCCTGGCGGGCTTGGCCGCGAATGCCGGGTCCGTCGTGCAGCCCGGGGCCGCGGGTTCGCAGCAGGCCTGGATCGAGGCGAGCTGGCCGTTCCTCCTCGACGAGTGGGGCACCGGCCAGGCGTTCCGCTGCGCAGACGCGCGGTGCGGCGCCGGCGCGCAGCTCTTCGTGCGCATGAAGCGCGGCTTCTGCAACTGCTTCCAAGGCGTTGCGGACGATGCGGAAGTCGATCGTCTGACGGACTTCGCGTTTTTCGGCGCTCCCTCGCGGCCGCTCGGACCCGGGCGCGCGGTCGCGCTCGGCGCCATGTCCGGCCGCGTGCGTGCGTTCACGCGCGAGAGCGCGCAGGCGCCTTCTTCGCGCGCGGTCTCGCTCGTCCTCGCCAAGGATTGCGACGCTCTGGTCGCAACGCTGATTTCGGATCAGCCGCTTTCGGCCGGCGCGGATATCCACATGACAGACTTGCTGCCGCGGACCGTCCTTGCCAATTTGCCTTGAAACGAGTCCCGCCCGCGCCATGAAATCCGCCGTCATCATCTTTCCCGGCTCGAACCGCGAGCGCGATGCCGCGCGGACGTTGAAATTGATTTCCGGGCAGGAGCCCGCGATGGTATTCCATGCCGAGACGTCGCTGCCGGCGGGAGCCGACCTCGTGGTGCTGCCCGGCGGCTTCTCCTACGGCGACTACCTGCGGTGCGGCGCGATCGCAGCCCGCTCGCCGATCATGGAGGCGGTGCGCACCCATGCGCGCCGCGGCGGGCTCGTCATCGGCATTTGCAACGGTTTCCAGATCTTGTGCGAAGCGGAACTCTTGCCTGGCGTGCTGCTCCGCAACCGGCAGATCAAGTTCCTGTGCCGGGAAGTGTGCCTGAAGATCGAGCGTTCCGACACACCGTTCACCCGCGGCTACAATGCCGGGCAAGTCATTCGGGTGCCGATCGCGCACGGCGAGGGCAGTTATTTCGCGAGCGCGGCGACGGTCGCGCGCATCGAGAACGAGGGACGCGTGCTGTTCCGCTACACGGCTCCGGACGGCTCGCGCAACGAGGCCTGGAACGTCAACGGATCGACCAACGCCATTGCGGGCGTGCTCTCGGAGAAGCTCAACGTGCTGGGATTGATGCCGCATCCGGAGAACCATGTGGAATTCGCGATCGGCTCGACCGACGGACGCGGCCTGTTCGCGGGGCTCGTGGCGCATTTCGCGCAGGCCGCATGACCGCACGGCCGGCCTGTCGCCGAACAAGGATCTTTCCATGCCCCTCGCGTTAATCCTCGTAGTGATCAACGCGGTCTTGATCATCCATGCGGCGAAGACCGGACGATTTTGGCCGTGGGGTTACGTCATCCTGTTCCTTCCCGGTTTCGGCGCTCTCGGCTACATCCTCGTCGAGCTCCTGCCCGAATGGCTCGGAAGCCCCCGGGCGCGGGGCGCGCGGCGGCAAATCGTCCATTCGCTCGATCCCGGGCGGCGCTATCGCAAACTTGTCGACGAACTCGAAAACCTCGACACGATCTCGAATCGCAGTGCTGTGGCCCAGGAATGCCTTGCGCTCGGCAAATTCGAGGAAGCTAAACACCATTACGACCACATTCTCGGTCTGCCGCTCGGCGACGATCCGATCTTCGCTCTCGGAAAAGCGCGAGCCGAATTTGGCCTGGGCCGCGCGCAAGAAGCCGTGGCCACTCTGGATGCGCTCCGAGCTCGTTGGCCGGATTATCAATCGGCAGAAGGCCACCTTTTGTATGCTCGCGCGCTCGAGGCGAGCGGCCGGCCGCAAGAGGCGCTCGGCGAATACGAAGCCGTTTCGCGCTACTATCCGGGAGCCGAGGCGCGAGTCCGCTACGGCAGTTTGCTCGATAAGGTCGGGCGTCACGCCGAGGCCAAGCTCGTATTTGACGACGTGCTGAAGCAGACGAGGCGAGCGCCGAAACATGTCCGCCGGGCGCAAGCAGAATGGATCGACATCGCCGAGTCGGCGCTACGCGGTTTGTCGGGGGTATGAACGTCACTTCGCTGAAAAGCTATCCCGCTGGACCGGATAGCATGAGCCCCGACGAGCCCAAGATCACGCCGGAGCTCGTCGCCGAGCACGGCCTCAAGCCGGAGGAATATGCGCGTATCCTCGAACTGATCGGCCGCGAGCCGACGCTCACCGAGCTTGGTATCTTCTCGGCGATGTGGAACGAGCATTGCTCGTACAAATCCTCGAAAATTCATTTGAAGACGCTGCCCACGGAAGCGCCGTGGGTGATCCAGGGACCGGGCGAGAACGCCGGCGTCGTCGCGATCGGCGACGATCTCGCGCTGGTCTTCAAGATGGAGAGCCACAACCACCCGAGCTACATCGAGCCGTATCAGGGCGCGGCGACCGGGGTCGGCGGTATCCTGCGCGACGTGTTCACGATGGGCGCGCGCCCGATCGCGTGTCTGAATTTCTTGCGGTTCGGCGACCCGTCGCATCCGCGCACACGGCACCTCGTCGCCGGCGTCGTGGCCGGCATCGGCGGTTACGGCAACTCGTTCGGCGTGCCGACGGTCGGCGGCTCGGTCGGCTTCCATCGCCGCTACGACGGCAATTGCCTGGTCAACGCCATGGCGGTTGGGCTCGCGCCGGCCGACAAGATTTTCTATGCGAAAGCGACTGGGGCAGGAAAGCCGATCGTCTATCTCGGTTCCAAAACCGGTCGCGACGGCATTCACGGCGCCAGCATGGCGTCTGCGGAGTTCGGCGCGGATTCCGAGGAGAAGCGACCGACCGTGCAGGTCGGCGATCCGTTTTCGGAAAAGCTGCTGCTCGAAGCCTGCCTCGAAATCATGGCGAGGGATTGCGTGGATGCCATCCAGGACATGGGCGCGGCCGGCCTGACTTGCTCGGCCGCCGAGATGGGTGCCAAAGGCAACCTCGGCGTCACGCTCGATCTCGACAAGGTGCCTTGCCGCGAAACCGGCATGACTGCCTACGAGATGATGCTCTCGGAAAGCCAGGAGCGGATGCTCATGGTGCTCAAACCCGAGAAGGAGGCCGAAGCCGAAGAGATCTTCCGCAAATGGGGACTGGACTTCGCGGTCATCGGTGAGACGACCGCGACGAAGCGCTTCCTCGTCCGTCACCGCGACACGGTGATGGCGGACTTGCCGATCAAGGAGCTCGGCGACGAGGCGCCGGTCTACCACCGCCCGTTCACCGAACCCGCCAAGCTGCCGATCCTGATGCCGGCCCAGGTGGCCGCACCCGCATCGCTCGCCGACGCGCTTGAGAAGCTGATCGGGTCGCCGGATCTGTGCTCGAAGCGCTGGGTGTTCGAGCAATACGATCACATCATTCTCGGCAACACGGTGCAGCGCCCGGGGGGTGACGCCGCCGTGCTGCGCATCGAGGACGGACCCAAGGGCATCGCGCTGACGACCGATGTGACCCCGCGCTATTGCGAGGCCGATCCGTTCGAGGGCGGCAAGCAGGCGGTCGCGGAAGCTTGGCGCAATCTCACCGCGGTCGGCGCCAAGCCGCTGGCCGTCACCGACAATCTCAATTTCGGGAATCCGGAGCGTCCGGAGATCATGGGGCAGCTGGTCGGCGCGATCCGCGGCATCGCCGAAGCCTGCCGGGCGCTCGATTTCCCGGTCGTGTCCGGCAATGTCAGCCTTTACAACGAGACCAACGGCCGCGCGATCCTGCCCACGCCCACCATCGGCGGCGTCGGCCTGTTCGAGGATTTCCAGAAATCGGCGAGCCTCGCGTTCAAAGCTGAAGGCGAGCTGCTGCTGCTGATCGGCGAAACCAAGGGATGGCTCGGCCAGTCGCTCTACTTGCGCGAGATCGCCGGACGTGAGGAAGGTGCGCCGCCGCCGGTCGATCTCGCCATCGAGCGGCGCAACGGGGATTTCGTGCGCACCCTGATCGGGGAGGGGCTTCCGAGTGCCGTCCACGACGTCTCGGACGGCGGGCTCCTGATCGCGGTCGGGGAAATGGCGCTCGCTTCCGGAATCGGCGTGCGGCTCTACGGCGAGCCGATGGGCATGGCCGCGCACGCGTTCTGGTTCGGCGAAGATCAGGCGCGTTACGTGATCGCGGTGAAGCGCAGCGATGCCGACGCGATCGTGGCACGCTGCAAGGCCGCCGACATCCCGGCGCGGCGGATCGGCTCGACCGGCGGCACGACGTTGACGCTGCCGGGCGCGCGCCCGATGCCGCTGACGGCCTTGGCAGAGCGCTTCGAAGGTTTCCTTCCGCTCTATATGGCCGGCGCGGCGCAGAAATAGGCGCGAGACGTCGGGCATCGAGGTATGTTCGCCGGTGCCATGATCCCGACGATCCAAATCCTGGTTTTGCTACTGGTCGTGGTGGCGGCGGTCGCGGTCGTCGCCGACCGACTGCGGATTCCTGCGGCGATTATCCTGGTGGTGACCGGGGTGTTGCTGGCGCTGGTGCCCGGCCTGCCCGCGGTCGAGCTCGCCCCGGAGCTGGTGCTGCTGTTGGTGCTGCCGCCCATTATCTACTCGTCCGCCGTTGCGATGAGCTGGCGCGAGTTCCGCTTCAGCTTGCGCCCGATCGGGCTGTTAGCGATCGGCTGCGTCGTGTTCACGACGGTCGCGACCGCCGCTGCCGCGCATTTCATGCTGGGACTTCCCTGGGCGGCGGGATTCGTATTGGGCGCGATCGTCTCGCCGCCCGACGCGGTGGCGCCGCTCTCGATCGCGCGCAGGCTGCAGATTCCCAGGCGCATCCTGGTCATCCTCGAAGGCGAGGGGCTCGCCAATGATGCGACCGCGCTCGTGCTCTACCGGTTCGCCGTCGTGGCGGTGAGCGCCGGGGCATTCTCGCTCGGCGAAGCCGCGATGACGTTCGTGGTGATCGTGGCGGGCGAAATTCTCTGGGGCATCGGTGTCGGCTGGCTGATGCTGCGCCTGCGCCGCTGGGTCGGCGAGCCGCGAATCGAGCTCACGCTCGCGGTGATCACGCCGTTTCTCGCCTATTGGCCGCCCCAACACCTCGGCGGCTCCGGCGTGCTCGCGACAGTCACGACCGGCCTCTATATCAGCTGGAACGGGTTGCGCCTCATCAGCGCCGCGACGCGGCTGCAGGGAATCTTCTTCTGGGATTTCTTGATTTATCTGATCGAAGGCATGGTGTTCCTGATCACCGGGCTGCAGGCGCGCACGCTCGTCGAGCGGATCGGCCATTATTCGCTTTCGGAGCTCGTCGTCTCGGCCGTGGTGATCAGCGCGGTGGTGGTGATCACGCGCTTCGTCTGGATGTATCCGGCGACCTATCTGCCGCGCTGGCTGTTTTCGGCGGTCGCGCGCAGGGATCCTTCACCTCCCTGGCAATATCCGTTCGTGCTGGCGTTTACCGGGGTTCGCGGCATCGTCTCGCTCGCCGCAGCGCTCGCGATCCCATTTGCAACCGACAGCGGACAGCCGTTCCCCGGCCGCGACCTCATTCTGTTCCTGACCTTTTCCGTCATTATGGTGACGCTGGTCGCACAAGGCCTGACGCTGCCGTGGGTCATCCGTGTGCTCGGGCTCGCGCACGCTGGCCGGCGCGAGCGCTACGCCGAGCGCGCCGAGGAACATCGGGCCCGCCGGCAGGCGATCGAAGCCGTCATCCGCCGGCTCGACGAGCTGAAGGCGGAACGCAATTGGGCAGAGGACGTCGTGCGTCCGCTCCGGGCCCGTCACCACGACCGGCTCAAGCACATCGACCATCGGACCGACGGCGCAGAGCGGCACGGCAAGTTCACGGACGTCCACGACGATATCGAGCTCGAGCTGATCGCCGCGGAACGCCAGCACATCAACGACCTGTTTCGCGACGGCAAGCTCAACGACGAGGCGCGGCGCCGCATCGAGCGTGAGCTCGACCTGCGCGAGGCGCATCTTGCCAATGATCGGGACGAGGAATGAGCCGGGCGGCCGAAACGGATTGCCGGCGCCGCGCCATAGCTACGCGCGGCCGCATTGACCCTCCCGGCCCGCGGCCGCATCCTGGTGCCCGGCCCTAGGTGCCGAATCGAGGCATGTTTCAGCTCGCTCCGGCGGCATACAAGGAGGCAGCGGCCCTATGCCCATGCACGCGGGCGAGATCGAGCGGCTGATCAAGGCCCGGATCCCGGACGCCGAGGTGACGATCCGCGACCTCGCCGGCGACGGCGACCATTATGCCGCGACCGTCATCGCCGAATCCTTCCGCGGCAAGTCGCGGGTGCAGCAGCACCAGCTGGTCTACGAGGCGCTCCGCGGCCAGATGGGCGGGGCGCTGCATGCGTTGGCGCTGCAGACCGGGGTGCCGCAGAGGTGATGTCGCGGCCCCTGGGCGAAGCCGGGGGAGTGGGCTACATAAGGCCGAGTCGCGGCCGGTCAGCCGATGAAGGGTCCGGCGCAGGAGGATCAACACCGATGGGCATCGAGCAATTCATCGACAACGAGGTCAAGAAGAACGACGTGGTGCTGTTCATGAAAGGCACCCCGCAGTTCCCGCAATGCGGCTTCTCGGGCCAGGTGGTGCAGATCCTGGATTATCTCGGCGTGCCCTATAAGGGCATCAACGTGCTGGAATCCGACGATCTGCGCCAGGGCATCAAGGCCTATGCGCAATGGCCGACGATTCCGCAGCTCTACGTCAAGGGCGAGTTCGTGGGCGGCTGCGACATCATCCGCGAGATGTTCCAGGCCGGCGAGCTGCAGAGCCTGTTCCAGGACAAAGGCGTTCCGGTCAAGGCGCGGGCGACGGCCTAATACCTCCCCGGAAGGGAGGTCGATCGCGCGAACGCGCGATCGGGTGGGGTGCTCACCCCACCCCGCCGGCTTCGCCGGCGACCCTCCCCTGAAGGGGAGGGAAAAGCAACAAAGGCCGCCCGGTGGGCGGCCTTCGCGCATCGGAATGTCCCGCGCAACTCCTCAGCGCGAGTAATACTCGACGACGAGGTGCGGCTCCATCATCACCGGATAGGGGATTTCGTTGAGCAGCGGAATCCGCGTGAGCTTCGCGGTCATCTTGTGGTGGTCGACCTCGATGTAATCCGGCACGTCGCGTTCCTGCAGGCCCGTCGCCTCGATCACGGCGGCGAGCTGCTTCGATTTCTCCCGCACCTCGATCATGTCGCCCGGCTTGACCCGATAGCTCGGGATCGTGACGCGCCGGCCGTTGACCTTGACGTGCCCGTGATTGACGAACTGCCGCGCCGCGAACACGGTCGGCACGAATTTCGCTCGGTACACGACGGCATCGAGCCGACGCTCCAGAAGCCCGATTAGGTGCGCGCCGGAATCGCCCTTCATCCGGATCGCTTCCTCGTAAATGCCGCGGAACTGCCGCTCGGAAATGTTGGCGTAATAGCCGCGCAGCTTCTGCTTGGCTCGCAGCTGCACGCCATAGTCGGAGAGCTTGCCCTTGCGGCGCTGGCCATGCTGGCCCGGCCCGTACTCCCGGCGGTTCACGGGACTCTTGGGGCGGCCCCAGATGTTCTGCCCCATGCGGCGGTCGAGTTTGTATTTCGATTCACTGCGCTTGGTCATCGCGTCCTCATGCGGCACTCCGGCCGGCTTGAAAAAATTCGAGGATCGCGCCCTCCTCTGCCGCAAGCCCAGCCTGCGGCCGACAGGCGGCGTCTTAAAAGCGCAAGATGCCGCCGCGGGTCGCGAAACGTCGTGCGGGCCCGTTTCGCGGGCCCGCAACGCGGCGCGTTCTAGGCGGAAAGCCTCAGCGTGTCAAACGGCGTGCCGGCCGTTTCGCCCCATCGGAATGGGGCCCACCTCAGCTCCTGCCGAAAACGCGCCGGAAGATCGTGTCGACGTGACGCAGGTGCGCGTCGACGTCGAAGCTTTCGGCAAGCTCGGTCTTGCTCAGATGCTTGCGGACCTCGGGGTCGGCGGCGAGCAGGGCGCCGAAATCGCCTTCGCCGCTCCACGCCTTCATGGCGTTGCGCTGGACCAGCCGATAGGCATCCTCGCGCGCCACGCCCTTCTGCGTGAGCGCAAGCATCACCCGCTGCGAATGGATGAGTCCCCCGAGCCGGTCGAGATTCTTGCGCATGTGCTGCGGGTGGACCACGAGCTTGTCGATCAGCCCGCCCAAACGCGCGAGCGCGAAATCGAGCGCAACGGTCGCGTCCGGGCCGATGACGCGCTCGACCGAGGAATGCGAGATGTCGCGCTCGTGCCACAGCGCGACGTTTTCGAGCGCCGGGGTCACGTAGGCGCGGACGAGACGGGCGAGCCCGGTCAAATTCTCGCTCAGGACCGGGTTGCGCTTGTGCGGCATGGCAGAAGAGCCCTTCTGGCCTTCCGAAAAATATTCCTCGGCTTCGAGCACCTCGGTGCGCTGCAGGTGGCGGATCTCGGTTGCGAGCCGCTCGATCGAGGCGGCAATCACGCCGAAGGTCGCGAAATACATGGCGTGACGGTCGCGCGGGATTACCTGGGTGGAGATCGGCTCGACCTCGAGGCCCATCGCCTTGGCGACATGCGCCTCGACGCGCGGATCGACCTGCGCGAAGGTGCCGACCGCGCCCGAGATCGCGCAGGTCGCGACCTCCTTGCGCGCGGCGAGCAGCCGCGCGCGCGCGCGGGAGAATTCCGCGAAGAACCCCGCGAGCTTCAGCCCGAAGGTGGTGGGCTCGGCATGCACGCCGTGCGAGCGGCCGATCGTGGGCGTCAGCTTGTGCTCGAACGCGCGGCGCTCAAGTGCTTGCAGCAGCGCATCGAGGTCGGCGAGCAAGACATCGGCGGCGCGCACGAGCTGGACGTTCCAACATGTGTCGAGCACGTCGGAGGAAGTGAGTCCCTGATGCAGGAAGCGCGCATCGGGACCAACAATCTCGGCCAAGTGGGTCAGGAACGCGATGACGTCGTGCTTGACCTCGCGCTCGATCGCGTCGATGCGCTCGACATCGAACCGCGCGCTGCGTCCCTTGTCCCAAATGGCCTTGGCGGCGCTTGCCGGGATGAGCCCGAGCTCCGCCATCGCGTCCGCTGCATGCGCCTCGATCTCGAACCAGATGCGAAACCGGGTCTGCGCCGTCCAGATCTCGGCCATTTCCGGCCGGGTGTAGCGCGGGATCATCGCCGCGCCCGTCACGCCGCTTCGCCGCGCGCCATCAGGGCGGCGTTGCGGATCGCCGTGATGTTGGCGCGGTAGCCGTCGGGCTTGGTGTTCTTGAAAATGGACGAGCCGGCGACGAGCACATTGGCGCCGGCCGCCGCGACGCTGCCCGCGGTATCCGGCGCAATGCCGCCGTCGACCTCGATGTCGATGCCGCGGCCCGCGACCATGTGGCGGACCGCGCGGAGCTTGTCGAGCGCCGCCGGAATGAATTTCTGACCGCCGAAACCCGGATTGACCGACATCACCAGGATCAGATCGACGAGATCGAGTACATAGCCGATTGCGCTTTCCGGGGTCGCGGGGTTGATCGAGACGCCCGGCTTCTTGCCGAGCGCGCGCACCGCCTGGAGCGAGCGGTGCAGGTGCGGCCCCGCCTCGGCATGGACGATGATGTGGTCCGCGCCCGCATTGGCGAACGCCTGCAGGTACGGGTCGGCCGGCGTGATCATCAGATGCACGTCGAGAATCTTCGCCGTGTGGCGGCGCAGCGCTTTGACCACGTCCGGGCCGATGGTGAGATTCGGCACGAAATGCCCGTCCATCACGTCGACATGGATCCAGTCGGCGCCGGCCGCTTCGACCGCGCGCACCTCCTCGCCGAGCTTGGCGAAATCCGCGGACAGGATCGAGGGGGCGACGAGCAGCGGGCGCATCGGGGAACTCCGGGAACGTCTCGGCGTAACACGCGCGCGCGCAGCGGGCAACGCGACCGGCGCGCTTCGCGCGATCTATCCGGATCTTCCGCGATCCCTCTGCAAACGCCGCGCAATCGGCCTGAGCAGTTGCGGCACGAGATAAATCGGAAACTGGGCAATGCCGAAATAAAGCCAGACTAAGTCCGGGACCGCACCGCCGGTCGCCGCCAACATCAGGCCGAGATTGCGGTGGCCGCAGGCGAGCCCGAGCGCGAACGCCCGGCCGCGCCCGGCCCGGGCGAAAACGAGCGTCGTCACCGCCGTCAGGCCGAGTGCAAGCGCGAACGAGAGCGCCACGAGCGCGAGCACGAACCGCGGATCGGTGAGCAAGCGCGGCGTGACGCCGCCCATCACCGCGACCGCAAACACGAACAGCAGCACGACGCTCAGCCCGTCGATCCGCTCGCGCTGCCGCGCTACCCAGGTCTTCCCGGCAATCGTCCGGACGGCGGCCGCGCCGAGCACCGAACCGGCGAGGATCAGCAGCAATTGTGCCCCCACGGCCACGCCGCTCACCGACAGCGCGGAGCCGACGAAAATCTGGGCAAAAGCCGCGGCGCTGAGCGGCGTGACGGCCATGCACAGCACGAGGGTCGCGAGCGAGAGCGCGGCGTCGAGCCCCATCAGGGCCGCAAACGCCGGCGCGGCCATGAGCGGCGGCGCGCAGGACTGCAGCAGCAGGCCAATGAAGAGATCCGGAACGCGCTGCGGCAGCCCGAGCGCCAAGAATGCCAATCCGAACGCCGCCGGAACCGCGACCATGATCCAGGCCGACGCCAGCACCACCAAAGCGGGCGCGACGAAATGTGCGCGAAGCTCGCGTGAGTCGACGCGCAGGAACGCGAGCAGCAGCAGCAAGAAGATCGCGGGGGTCACGAGCGGCTTGAACAGCGCGGAAAGCGGCGGCACCGCGAGGCCGAGAAAGATCGAGATCGCGACCGCGCGGGTGCCGTGGCGCCCGAGGAAGGCGAGCGCCGCCGCGAGGAGACCGAGCAGACCCATGCGGTAAATCTCGCTGGCCGCAAAGCCGCGATGACTAGCCGCGAACGGCGGGGTTGAGAAGCCTCGGCGGGGTTGATACCTGCCAGGCTCCGGCGGCGCCGCACGCAGGCGGCAGCCGCGCTCGAGGTGAGGCTCCCAATGGCACGCACCGACGTCATGGTTCTCGGCGCCGGGATCGTCGGCGCGTCGACCGCCCTGCAGCTCGCCAAGCGCGGCCTCTCGGTCGTGCTCGTCGATCGTCGCGGGCCCGGCGAGGAGACCTCGTACGGCAATGCCGGCGTCATCGGCGGTGCCGGCGTCTATCCGATGGCATTTCCGAATGACCTCGGCGAGCTTGTGCGGATCGCACTCAAGCGCTCGCCGCTTGCGAACTATCACCTGAATTTCCTGCCGAAGGTCGTGCCTTGGCTCATTGCGTTTCGTGCGTGGTCGAAACCGGAGAAGCTCGTCGAGACTGCGCGCATCATGCGGCCGCTGCTCGCCCGCGCGCTCGGCGAGCATGAAATTCTCCTGCGGGAGTCAGGCGCTGAGCGCTTGCTGCGCAAGGATGGCTGGATCTCCATCTACCGCAGCAACCGCGACTTTGCGGCGCTCGAGCCGGAGCTCGAACTCGGCGCGACGCTCGGCGTCACCGCGCGCAAGCTCGACCCGGACGGCGCTCGCGCGCTCGAGCCAAATCTCAATCCGGTGTTCCGGCATGCGATCCTGTGGCCCGACATCGCCAGCGTGTCGGATCCGCTCGCGGTGACCCGCGCCTATGCGGCGCGGTTTTCCGCGCTCGGCGGGGTGTTCGTGAAGGGCGATGCCCGCTCGCTGCATCGCGCCGACGGCGCTTGGCGGGTCGAAACCGGCGAAGGTCCGGTCGATGCGGCGCAAGCCGTCGTAGCGCTCGGCCCCTGGGCACCTGACGTGCTCGAGCCGCTCGGCATCCGGTTGCCGCTCGCGGTCAAGCGGGGCTATCACCGCCATTTCCGGCCGCGCGGCAATGTCGGCCTGACCCGGCCCATCGTCGATCCGGAGAACGGCTATGCGCTCGCGCCGATGGACCAGGGCATCCGGCTCACGACCGGCGCCGAGCTCGCCGACCGCGATGCGCCGAAAACCCCGGTGCAGCTCGAGCGCGTGACGCCGATCGCCAAAGACCTGTTTCCGCTCGGCGAGCCGGTCGAGCCGACGCCGTGGCTCGGCAGCCGCCCCTGCTTTGCGGATTCACGGCCGGTCGTCGGGCGAGCTCCGGGCCAGCCAGGGCTGTGGCTATGCTACGGGCACGGCCACTATGGCCTGACGCTCGGGCCGATCACTGGGCGGCTCATGGCCGAAATGATGATCGGCACGACTCCGGTCATGGACCCGGCACCCTTCTCGGCGGAACGATTTGGTTGATCGTCAATAATGGTAGCGGCAGGAGGCGATTTCGAGTTGCTGCGCGTCGCCTCGACCAACGACCCGGTAAACGAGCCGATGCTCGCCAGTGACGCGGCGCGACCACCATCCTGTTTGAGCAAATTTTAGAGGTTCTGGCTTGCCGACGCCGCGAAAGGGATCGCGCCTGATATCGCGGATGAGCTCATTCACTCGTCGCACGAACCGTTGATCGTTTTCCTGCCAGTAGAGATATTCCTCCCACGCTGCGGCAGTCCAAACCAGCTTCATTTGGCGTCAGCGCGCTCATCGGCAATCTCATGCTGTGTCAGCTTTCCCGCGTCCGCATCTGCAATGGAACGCATCAGACGTTGGGCATTGGCTGGGCTGCGTAGCAGGTGCAGTGTCTCCATGATGCTGTCGTATTCTTCCTCCGACAGAACCACGACGGACCGCGCGTTTTGGCGCGTGACATGCAGCGGAGCACGGCCGTCACAGACCTGCTCCATGTACTTGACCAGATGGCGGCGGAATTCGGTGTAGGGAACGTGGGTCATCGCTCACCTCGCTATGAACATATTTATGTACATATACAGCCACAGTCAATTGCGGCAGGTCATGTCAGGGTGAGGTTCCCGCATCGATTCAGGAACGGCAGCCAACCCCTAGTCCAAAGCGCGCAATTCGAGCCGTCCAAGCCCATCGATGCGCCGATGAGCTTGCGCCAGCGCGGGTTCGCGGCGCATCTAGCGCGATGGCCGATGTGACGCTGGCGGCGGCTCTCGCCGCCGGGACACTGAGTTTTCTCTCGCCCTGCGTGCTGCCGCTGGTGCCGCCCTATCTCGTTTATCTGGCGGGAACTTCGATCGAGCGCCTGGAAGGGGCCGAGCCGGAAGCTCTGGTACGCCGCGAAACCGTTTTCGCCGCGGCGCTGTTCGTGCTCGGCTTCTCCACCGTGTTCATTCTGCTCGGCGCGGGCGCGAGCGTCGTCGGCGCGGTTCTGCGGGCCTATTTGACCGAGCTCGGGTGGGTCGCCGGCATCGCCATCATGGTCATGGGCCTGCATTTTCTCGGCTTGACCAGAATCTCCTGGCTCATGGGCGAGAAACGGGCCGCGATCCCGAAGCCGGTCGGCCTCTGGGGCGCATACGCCATGGGCCTGGCCTTCGCGTTCGGATGGACCCCGTGCATCGGCCCGATCCTCGCGGCGATCCTCGCGGTCGCCGCCTCCGAGGCGACCCTCGCCAAGGGCGCCGGCCTGCTCGCCGTCTATTCGCTCGGGCTCGGCATTCCGTTCATTCTGGCGGCGCTTGCGGTCGAGCCCTTCGCGGCGTTTCTGGCCCGCTTCCGCGCCCACCTCGGCGCCGTCGAGAAGGCGATGGGCGGCCTGCTGGTGCTCACCGGCATCGCATTCCTGACCGGCTTCATCACCCAGGCGAGCTATTGGCTGCTCGAAGCCTTTCCGGCACTCGGCAAGATCGGGTGAAATCTCATGCCGTCGTTCCGGGTTCGCGCGCATTTGGCGCGCGAACCCGGAACCTGTGAACGCGAAACTCAATTTTCCGCGGTGGTCATGGATCCCGAGTTCCCTCGCGGAGCCGGGGCGAGAGCCTCGGGATGACGCTCACGACTTCGGGCCGGGAAGCTCGTCGTAGGTGCCGTTGCTCCACTTGTAGAAGACGTAGTCGACGACCTTGATATCGCCCTTCGGGTCATAGGAAATTTTGCCGAGGATCGTGTCCCAAGTGCCGCCCTTGAGCGTGGCAGCCACCTTCTTTGCGTCGGTGGTGCCAGCCTTCTTGACCGCCTCGACCCATTCCTGGAGCGCCGCATAGGTGTAGAGCGTGTAGCCCTCGGGATCGATACCCTTGTCCTTGAACTTCTTCACGACAGCGGCGGCGGTCGGCTTCTTGCGCGGGTCGGGCCCGAAGGTGAACAGCATGCCTTCGCCGGCCGGCCCGGTGATCGACCAGAACTCGTTCGACGCGAGCGCGTCGCCGGAGATCATCTGGGCTTTGAGACCCTGGTCGCGCATCTGGCGCAGGATCAGCCCGGCCTCGGTGTGATAACCGCCGACGTAAACCACGTCGATCGCGGCGGCTTTCAGCTTCGAGACCAGTGCGTTGAAGTCCTTGTCGCCCTGCGTATAGGCTTCGTAGAGCTTCTCCTTCCCGCCGGCCTTGTTCAGCGCCTTCTTGGTCTCGTCCGCGAGGCCTTTGCCGTAGGTCGATTTGTCGTGAAGGATGGCGATGTTCTTGCCCTTGTAGTTCTTCGCGATGTAATTGCCGGCGACCGAGCCCTGCTGATCGTCGCGCCCGCAAACCCGGAACGTGTTCCACAGGCCGCGGTCGGTGAAGGCAGGATTGGTCGACGCCGGCGTGATCTGCAGCACGTTGCCTTCGGCGTACGCCTCCGAGGCGGGGATCGAGGACGAGGAGCAATAGTGACCCGCGACGAACGGCACCTTCATACCGGCGAATTTCTCGCCGACCGCGCGGGCCTGCTTGGGATCGCAAGCGTCGTCGCCGACCTCGATCGCGAGCTTCTTGCCCATGACGCCGCCAGCCGCATTGATGTCGGCGAGCGCCATGTCGGCGCCGTTCTTGAGCTGCTGTCCGAAAGTGGCGTATTGGCCGGTCATTGGGCCGGCAACCCCGATGGTGATGGTGTCCTGTGCGAACGCCGTGCCGGCGAACGCCATACCGGCAATGCAAGCGAGGCCGGCAAAACGCAGGTTCTTCATGCTTCTCTCCCTCGAGTGAAAAGGACCCCCAAAAACCCGGGCCATTGTCTCCGCTTTTCCGCAGAAGTCACCCTATTTTCGCGCCCTCCCGCGCTACCCCTCGCCTTTCGGCTTCTCCCGCCAGGTGAACGGCCCGGTGCGCTCATAGACCCAGGGATATTGCCGGGCCATCTGTCCCGCGCGCGTCACCCGCCAGGCGAGGCTCCCGACGAGGATGACGTAGAGCGTATCCGCCAGATAGGAGAGCGGGGAGAGCAGCTCCGCGTCGAACAGCGCGAAATGCACGAAGCGGATCGCCGCGCCGAGCAGCGCCATGTAGCCCACCACATGCCAGGCCGGCCGCCAAGTGCCGGCAATGGCTCGGCCCGCAAGCCAGGCCGCTCCGCCCCCGAGAATCCCAGTGATGAACAGGACCTCGGACCAGGATTCGGCTGCGTAGAGCTCGCCCATCGCCGGACCTCAGGCCCGTCCGCCTTCGAGGTAGGCGGAACGTACTTCCGGCCGGACCAGCAGCTCGCGCCCGGTGCCGGTCAGGGTGATCAGGCCGTTGACCATGACGTAGCCGCGGTTTGCGAGTTTCAGCGCGTGAAACGCGTTCTGCTCGACCAGGAACACCGTGAGCTTTTCCTTGCGGTTCAGCGTGCGAATGGCATCGAAGATCTGCTTGACGAGCACGGGTGCGAGGCCGAGCGAGGGCTCATCGAGCAGCAATAGGCGTGGTCGTGCCATCAGCGCGCGGGCGATCGCGAGCATCTGCTGCTCGCCTCCCGACAGCGTGCCGCCGCGCTGATTGAGGCGCTCCTTGAGCCGGGGAAACAACTCGAATACGCGCTCGAGATCCTCGGTGAAATGCGCGGGCTCTGCGGTCGTCGCCCCCATCTGCAG
Source organism: Pseudomonadota bacterium (assembly GCA_046727735.1). Lineage (GTDB taxonomy): Bacteria > Pseudomonadota > Alphaproteobacteria > Rhizobiales > Xanthobacteraceae > AP-16. Next base: position 28,511 of record JBKPDF010000124.1, read on the forward strand.
ATTTTCGAGCACGCTCATGCGCGCGAAGATGCGGCGGCCCTCGGGCGCCTGCGCGATCCGTAGATGCGCGATCTCATGGGTGGGCAGCCCGGTGATGTCGCGTCCGGCGAACACGATGCGGCCTTCGCGCGCGCGGGGATTGCCGAAGATCGTCATCATCAGCGTGGATTTGCCGGCGCCGTTCGCGCCGATCAGCGCCACGATCTCGCCGTCGTAGACGTCGAGGTCGACGCCTTTGAGCGCGATGATGCTGCCGTAATAGGCCTTCACCCCGCGCAGGCCGAGCAGCGGTTCGGAGGCTTGCGCCGAGCCTGCCGTGACCGCGTGTGTCTCGCTCACAGGCCGACCTCCGCTTCGACCTGCTCGACCTCCTCATCTTCGACGCCCAGATAGGCGGCGATCACCTTGGAATCGTTACGCACCTCTTCGGGCGAGCCGTCCGCGATCTTGACCCCGTAATCGAGCACGATGACGTGGTCGGAAATGCTCATGACGACCGACATGTCGTGCTCGATCAACAGCACGGATACGCTGTGCTCCGCGCGGATGAAGAGCAGCAGCTCGTTGAGCTCGGCGCTCTCGCGCGCGTTGAGGCCCGCGGCCGGTTCGTCGAGGCACAGCATCACCGGCTCGGTGCACATCGCCCGTGCGACTTCGAGCCGGCGCTGCTGGCCGTAGGGCAGGCCGCCTGCGGGATCGTCGGCACGACGGATGAGCCCCATGCGGTCGAGCCAATAGCGCGCCTTCTCGATCGCGGCGTTCTCCGCGCGACCGTAAGTGGGAACACCGAACAGCCCGAGAAACGTAAACCCCGACGCCTGCATCAGGGGACGGTGTTGTGCCACCAGCAGATTCTCCAACACCGTCATTCCCGGGAACAGCCGGATATTTTGGAAGGTTCGCGCAACCTTGGCACGCTGCGAGATGCGGAAATCGAGCAGGCGCTCCAACAGGAATGTCGCGCCGTCGGCGTGCACGAGCCGCATCATGCCGGCGCTCGGCCGGTAAAATCCGGTGATGCAATTGAACACGGTCGTCTTGCCGGCGCCGTTGGGCCCGATCAGGGCCGTGATCTCGCCGCGGCGCGCCGAAAAGCTCAGATCCGCGACCGCCAACAGCCCGCCGAACCGCATCGACAGATGCTCGACCGCGAGGATCGGATCGGCCGCGGCGTTCATCGGGTGCCCTCGCGTGCCAACACCGGCTCCGGTCCCTTGCGGCGCGCGAGGAACACGGAGGGCGTGCGCGTCGCGATCAGACCTCGCGGCCGCCACACCATGATCGCCACCATGGCGAGGCCGAACACCAGCATGCGGTACTGAGCGAACTCGCGGAACAGCTCGAAGCCGCCCAGCATCGCCACGGCCGCGATCACCACGCCGAGCTGGGACCCCATGCCGCCGAGCACCACGATGGCGAGCACCAAGGCGGATTCGGCGAACGTGAAGGATTCCGGACTGATGAAGCCCTGGCGCGTCGCGAAGAACGAGCCGGCGAACCCGCCGAACATCGCCCCCATCGCGAACGCGGTGAGTTTGACATTGGTGGTGTTGATGCCGAGCGAGCGGCAGGCGATCTCGTCCTCGCGCAGCGCTTCCCAGGCGCGGCCGATCGGCAGCCGGCGCAGGCGGATCGTCACCCAATTGGTCAGCAGCGCGAGCGCCAGGATCAAATAGAACAGGAACACGATGCGGTGAGTCGGCGAGTATTCGAGGCCGAACGTCGCCGCAAAACCGTTCTCGTCGGCATTGAACGGAATCCCGAAGAATGAGGGCCGAGGAATTCCGGGCACGCCGTTCGGCCCGCCGGTGACGCTCTGCCAATTGATCAGCACCAGCCGGATGATCTCGCCGAAGGCGAGCGTGACGATGGCGAGATAATCGCCGCGGAGCCGAAGCACCGGGAAGCCCAACAGGATGCCCCAGAAGCACGCCAGAATCCCGGAAATCGGCAGGCAGATCCAGAACGACTGGCCGAAATTGGTGGCGATCAGTGCGTACGAATAGGCGCCGACCGCATAGAATGCCACGTAGCCGAGATCGAGCAGGCCGGCGAGGCCGACCACGATGTTCAGTCCCCAGCCGAGCATGACGTAGGTGAGAATCTGAATGCTGAGATCGAGGACATAACGATTGTGATAGAACACGATTGGAACCATCAGGGCGAACGCCAGCAGCGCCGGCGTGAACAGCCGGCCGACGCGCTCGAGGAATACGGCGCTGCTCTCGGGAACGCGCGGCGCAAGCGAAACCCGGCCCGCCCCGAACAGCAATCCGCGGAAAAAACCGCCGACAAGCGCGACCGCCACCAGGATGCCGAGCGTGCCGAACCGAGGAGTGAGATCGAGGGCGCCTGAGGGGCCGGTGTCGGTGCGGATGCCGATCAGCAGCGAAAACAGCCCGAATGCGGTCGCCGCGGCGGTGGCCGCGTTCCTGATCGCCGCGCGGAAATCGAGAGCAGGCTTTTCGCGAATGATGCGGCCTCCTCAGACTTTCTCGATCTCCGGGCGGCCGAGAATGCCGGTCGGCAGGAAGATCAGCACGATCACCAGGATCGAGAACGCTGCGACATCCTTGTACTCGATCGAAAAATACGCCGACCAGAACGTCTCGATCAGACCAATGAGCAGCCCGCCCACCATCGCGCCGGGCAGCGAGCCGATGCCGCCGAGTACCGCGGCCGTGAACGCCTTCACGCCGGCGACGAAGCCGATGTAGAAGTCGATCACCCCGTAATAGAGCACGTCCATGATGCCGGCGACCGCGGCGAGCGCCGCGCCGATCACGAAGGTCAGCGAGATGGTGCGGTCGATGTCGACGCCCACGAGTGAGGCCATCTTGAGATCTTGCTCGCAGGCACGCATGTCGCGCCCGAGCCGCGTGTTCGCCACCAGCCAAGAGAACAGCAGCATCAGAACGAGGGTGATCACCACGATCGCGATCTGCACGTTCGAAAGTCCGACCGCAAAGCCGTTGCTCTCGAGCAACGTGTAACCGCCCTGGATGAGGGGCGGCAGCGGCTTGACGCGCGCGCCCTGCACGATCTGCACGTAATTCTGCAGCACGATCGACATGCCGATCGCGGAAATCAGCGGCGCGAGCCGAAACGAATGGCGCAGCGGCCGGTAAGCCATGCGCTCGACGGTCCAGCCGTAGAGCGCCGTCAACGCCATCGCGACCAGCAGTACGATGAACAGCGCGAGCGGCACCGCGGTCACGCCGATTGCGACAAGCACGAGGAACGCGATGAGCGCCAGGAAGGCGCCGATCATGAAGATGTCGCCATGCGCGAAATTGATCATGCCGATGATGCCGTAGACCATGGTATAGCCGATGGCGATCAGGCCGTAGATCGAACCGAGCGTGAGGCCATTGATGAGCTGCTGGAGGAAATATTCCATGCGGAATTCCTAAGCGCTGCGCGGCTCACGCGGCGCTTGCGGGCGGCGCGGGCCGGCCTGGATACGAACCACCGAACCGTGGCATTCCCGGCCTCAAGAGAAGCAAATTTCTCCACCTCGCAATAGCCGGCTGAGCCACCCGGCCGGCGCTTGTCCCCAGGGGCCGCAAGCGCGTTTCCCTCCGGCCGGCGCGGGCCTATGCTGCCCGGATGCGGGCCGAATCCGCGCTGCCGCTGTTTGATCCTCACGCCGGTCCGCCGCGGGATCCGGCATTCGATTTTCTCAATATCGAGACGATCGCCGCGCGGGCTGCCCTACACGACTGGACGATCCGGGCGCACCGGCACAGCGACCTCTCCCAAATCCTCGTGATCGGGCGCGGCGGCGGCGAGATGCTGCACGAGACCGCGATCAAGCCGTTCGAAGCGCCGGCCGTGATCCTCGTCGCGCCCGGCGTCGCCCACGGCTTCCGCTTTCGGCCGCGTGAAACCGACGGCTGGATTTTGAGCTTCAGCCGGCATGTCGCCCGGACGTTCGGCGGGCCGGCTGGCGCCGCGCTTGCGGGCTTTACGGCGCTCGCGAGCGATCCGATCCTTCCGCTTGGGGAGGCTACGCAATTGGGACCCCTCTGCGCGTTGTGCGCCGACCTCGATCGCGAGCACGCCCTCGCGCGCGAGGGTCATCGGATCGCCGAGCGCGGGTTCGTGGCGCTGATCGTCGTCGAAATGGCACGGCTCGGCTCGAGCCGCGAGCGCTCCGGGACGGTGTCGCTGGCGCCCGCCGACGCGACCCTCGCGGCATTGCGGGCTCTCATCGAGCAGCATTTTCGCCGCGAGCGCCACGTCAGCTTCTATGCGGAGCATCTGGCGACGACCCCGCACCGGCTCAACCAGCACCTCAAGCGCGCGGCCGGCATCACCGCGGGCCACCTGATCCGCCAGCGGCTGCTGGCCGAGGCCAAGCGGCAGATCGTCTTCACCAATGCGGCGATCCACGAGATCGGCGCCGAGCTCGGTTTCGCGGACCCGTCGCATTTCATCCGCTTCTTCCGCAAGAACACCGGGACGACGCCGCAGGCGTTTCGCGAGTCGCGCGGCGGGTGATTTTGCGTCCAACGCGATCACCCTCCATCGTCATGGCGGGGTTCGACCCGGCAATCCATGCAGCAGGGCCGTTAACGGAGAAGCCGTATGGGCGCGCTGGGCAGGCCCGCGCATGACGAGCCGAATGTCCTTCGCCTATGTCATTTCCCGCTCAAGAATCGGAGCGCCGTGTCGATATATTCTTGCGGGCGTTCGACGTTAGCGAGGTGCGCGGCGTCGATCACGGCGAGCTTGGCGCCCGGAATGCGGCTCTGCATGAACTCCGCGACCTCGACCGTGGTCGAGGGATCGTGCCGGCCGGCGATGATCAAGGTCCGCGGGCGAATGCGGGAGAGCGACTCGCGCTGGTCCATGTCGCGGATGCCCGCGCAGCAGGCGGCGTAGCCCTTGGGCGGCGTTTTGAGCACCATCTCGCGGATCCGCGCGACGGCGCCGGGATTGCGTTCGCGAAATTGTTTGGTGAACCAGCGCTCGAGCGTAGCGTCGACCAGCGCCGGCATGCCCGCGCCGAGCGCGGTCTCGATGCGCTCGTTCCACACCTCGGGCGCGGCGCCCATATAGGGCGAAGTGTTGGACAGGATCAGCTTGTCGATCCTTTGCGGCGCATTCGCCCCGAGCCACATGCCGACCATGCCGCCCATCGAAAGGCCGCACCAGCTGATCCGGTCGATGCCGAGGCCGTCGAGAATCGCCAGCGCGTCCTTGCCTAGCCGCTCCATCGCATAGGGACCCTCCGGCACGCCGGATTTGCCGTGTCCGCGCCGGTCGTAACGCACCAGCCGAAAATGCTTCGTGAAGGGGCCGACCTGGTCGTCCCACATGTGAAGATCGGTGCCGAGCGAGTTCGAGAGCATCAGCACGGGCGCGCGTTCCGGCCCCTCGACCTCGACATGGATCGGGCACCCGTCGGCCATGATGGTCGGCATCGGTTCCTCCCGTGGCTTGGGTTTCCTGGCGCGCCCGAGCACGGCGCGCGCCGATGGCGGATATCACGGGCCGCTTGCTGCAACAATTCGCATGCTATGATCGCGCATCGAACAGGAGGCGATGCGATGGCGATGGTCATGGACGGCGAGGTGGCGCTGCCCGCGGCGCGCGAGGTGGTTTGGACCAAGCTCAACGATCCCGAAACGCTCAAAGCCTGCATCCCGGGCT